>NZ_JACUZX010000001.1:0-627119 GCF_014851575.1 Rhizobium sp. RHZ02 | reverse complement strand
ACACCTTCGGCGCCATGCTGGCGGTCATGCTCGTCGTGCAGATCCTGACCGGCGTCGTGCTGGCCATGCACTATGCGGCGGAAACGACGGTTGCCTTCAACTCCGTCGAAAAGATCATGCGTGACGTCAACCACGGCTGGCTGCTGCGCTATATGCACGCCAACGGCGCGTCGTTCTTCTTCGTTGCCGTCTATCTGCATATTGCCCGTGGTCTCTACTACGGCTCCTACAAGGCGCCGCGCGAGATCCTCTGGATCCTCGGCGTCCTCATCTACCTGCTGATGATGGCGACCGGCTTCATGGGCTACGTTCTGCCCTGGGGCCAGATGTCCTTCTGGGGCGCGACCGTCATCACCGGCTTCTTCTCGGCATTCCCGCTGGTCGGCGAGTGGATCCAGCAGTTCCTGCTCGGCGGCTTTGCCGTCGACAACCCGACGCTGAACCGCTTCTTCTCGCTGCACTACCTGCTGCCCTTCGTCATTGCCGGCGTCGTCGTCCTGCACATCTGGGCGCTGCATGTCGTCGGCCAGACGAATCCGACCGGCGTCGAGGTCAAGACCAAGACCGACACGGTTCGCTTCACGCCCTACGCGACGCTGAAGGATGCGCTTGGCGTTTCGATCTTCCTGCTGGTCTACGCCTACTTCGTCTTCTACATGCCGAACTTCCTCGGCCATCCGGACAACTACATCCCGGCTGACCCGTTGAAGACGCCGGCCCATATCGTTCCGGAATGGTACTTCCTGCCGTTCTACGCGATGCTGCGCTCGATCACCTTCAACATCGGACCGATCGACTCGAAGCTGGCCGGCGTCCTCGTCATGTTCGGCGCCATCATCGTGCTGTTCTTCGTGCCCTGGCTCGATACCTCGAAGGTGCGTTCGGCGGCTTATCGCCCTTGGTACAAGCTGTTCTTCTGGCTGTTCGTCGCCAATGCCATCGTCCTCGGCTGGCTCGGCTCGCGTCCTGCCGAAGGCACCTACGTGATCATGTCGCAGCTTGGCACTCTCTTCTACTTCGCCTTCTTCCTGGTGATCATGCCGGTTCTCGGCCTCGTCGAGACGCCGCGCCGCTTGCCCAACTCGATTACGGAAGCGGTTCTGGAAAAGCGCAACAAGGTGGCGGCCGCCGAGCCGGTCAAGGCCTGAGCGTGCGACAGGAAGGGAAGAGACACATGAACAAGCTTGTTACCAGCCTCCTGTCGCTGGCCGTCGTCGCTGGTTTGAGCGGCGCGGCACTCGCCGAGGAAGCCACCCCGAACGGGGCTGCGCCGGCAGAGCATGCCGAAGGCGCAACGCCGCACTATCCGCTCATGCATCCGAAGCATGAGCACTGGACCTTTGCCGGCCCGCTCGGCCATTACGACAAGGGCCAGCTGCAGCGCGGCCTGAAGGTCTACACGGAAGTCTGCGCCGCCTGTCACTCGATGAGCCTCGTGCCGTTCCGCACGCTCGGAGCTCTCGGCTACTCGGACGCACAGGTGAAGGCCTTGGCCGCCAACTACGAGGTTCAGGACGGCCCGAATGCCAGCGGTGACATGTTCACCCGCAAGGCCATTCCGTCGGACTATTTCCCGTCGCCGTTCCCGAACCACGAGGCGGCGGCTGCCGCCAACAATGGTGCGGCGCCGCCGGACTTCTCGCTGATCGCCAAGGCGCGCGGCATCGAGCGCGGCTTCCCGCAGTTCCTGATCGACATGATCCCGTTCGTCGGCGGCTATCAGGAAGGCGGTCCGGACTACATCTACTCGCTGCTGACCGGCTACGACCAGCAGCCGCCGGCCGGCGTCCAGGTGGCCGAGGGCACGCACTACAACCCGTACTTCGCCGGTGCTGCTGCTCTCGCCATGCCAAAGCCGCTCTCCGACGGCCAGGTCACCTATGACGACGGATCGCCGGCGACGGTCGACCAGTACGCCAAGGACGTCTCCTCCTTCCTGATGTGGGCCGCCGAGCCGCATCTCGAGGAGCGCAAGCGCACCGGTTTCATGGTCATGGTCTTCCTGGTCATCTTCTCCGGACTGATCTACCTGACCAAGCGCTCCGTCTACGCAAACAAGGAACACTGAGGGCTCTGGCAGCATCGTTCCAAAGCGCTTCTCTTTGCTCAAGACCAACGATGCGCTGCAGGCAGTCGATAGAGTGATGCAGCTTTCGAAGCCGCACGGAAGCCTCCCGAACAAGAATGCGGCGGCAGGAGTTTAATGATGGGTTCCTTCAGCGCGTGGCACTGGCTCATAGTGCTTGCAATCGTGCTGCTTCTATTTGGCCGTGGAAAGATCCCGGAACTGATGGGAGACGTGGCGCAGGGCATTCGCGCCTTCAAGAAAGGCGTCGAGGACGAAAAGGACGAATAGACCTTCCGGCGGAGATCCCGACAGCGATTGGCGCTTCAATGGCCAACACGCCCACGCCGATTTCCCTTCAGGACTGCCGCGACAAATTGGCTCGCCCTGAGGAACAGCGCAGGGAGGATCACTGTTTTGGGCAGACGTGGCGCAAAGCTTTAGCGCAAGGGCGAGATTGGTCGATTTCTTGTGACCGCGTCGGGTTTCGAACAATGTCATGATCTTCGCGAACACGTCTCTGTCTGACGCAGCGGTAAGTGGCAAGGCCGCGAGTAGGAGTCGCTAGATCGCGAAGGCATAATGCCCGTGGGTTTTCATCGGGTCCCATGCCTCCAAGTAGAGGCCGCAAAGCAGCGGTGCAGATCGTTGCCAACCTTGGCATTGTCATCCACCGAAAGCCTGTCACGCACCGTGTGCAGGGTTATTCGCAACACTTCGTAGGCGACGCGCTGCTCGCAGCCGAGCAGTTCCGAAAGTTCGTGTCGATCCATCAGTTCGGAATTCCGTGCTCGTCAAAGCCGACGATCTCCTCGTCGTTGCGATTGTCCAGTTCCGGCAATTGCGCCACTCTTTCGCGGATCCGGCGCAGTTCGTCAAGGAGACGTTGCTGGGTACCATCGCCGTAGCCCAGGCGATGCAGGCGTTCGCTGAGGGCCTGATGAATGGCGGCGGTCTTGCTGATACCCTGGCGGCGGGCAAGCTCGTCGGCAAGCGCGACGGTGGCCGGGTTTTTGATGTTCAGGGACACGACAGGCTCCAAAAGTCTACCTTTTGTCGATTTTCTCGCTTGTGAAGCCGAGGCCTGTCAAGTTCGTCCGATAAGGGTGTCATCCTGCTCATCATTTGACTTTCCGCGCACGGAAATGCTGACGACCGTTGGAGTAACAAGGCTGAGTATCGGCGCCAGCGACGTTCTTACTGACTGCCGCTGCTCATTCTGTCTCGCTGCAATCGAAAACCTTCGACGTATCCAGCTTTACGGCGGGTCCACCCGTAGCGGCAGGCGTTTTCTATCTAAGTCGGTCTGGACGTCGTCGCGGCCGGGGCCTGCCCGCGCGCGCGGCCGGGCGAGAGCGTTTGATCAGACCCTGAGCGACAATCCAATTAGCGATTCAAATGGCACAGGAAAGAATGCCTCGAAAGCGGTCGCATTGGCATGCACACTTTCCGGATGATCCGCTAGTTCGATACTTTTGCAGTGACGGCCCGGCTACGGCCGCAGCTCGCCTTCAAGGTGCTTCATGGTGAAGTCGTCGATCAGCACTTCGATGTCGACCTTCCAACCGGTCGGATCGAATGTTGGCAGGCCGCTTGCCTCCCATCCACCTTTGGACGATTTCCTGAGGTCATACTTGATCGGCTCCACGCCGGCGTCTGGATTCCACGCACGCAGCGTTGCGCCCTGCGGATCGATCGGATCGAAGTCCGGAGTCAGGAAGTCAACCTCCGCCTTCGCCGTGCCTGCGGCCAGGTCGGGCACAAGTTTCAGCTGAGCCATGACTTCACCGGAATGAAGATGAATGGAGAAAGCCTGCGGCCTTGCGGCATATTGCAGTTGATCCGGCCCGGCGAAGCGCCAGAGTGACGCCGTGGCTACGATTGCAACAGCAAGCGCAACTTCAGCGGCGATTGATCGGCGGAGCTTTCGGCGAGCAGCCTGATCTCCTGCAGCAGCGGGCCTCGTCAGCCAGAATCGATTGTATATTGCGAGAGCGCAGAGAATTCCAACCAGGGCCACCTTCAGCACGAGCAGCCGGCCGTAAAGCGACAGCGGAATGGTCTGGACACCGGGCAGCTCAAGCCACGCGAGCGCCGCGCCTGCCATCAACAGCACGAAGAACGGCAGTGGAATGACACGCGAGAAACCCGCAAGCGGATCCGTGGGCCCCGTTCGACTTAACCGCCAAAGGGGAGGCAGGCTACCGATCCAGAAAAGCAGCGTCGCGCCATGAAGAACAATGCATGCCCGGGCGAGCCAGGGTGTCGCTACGACGTTGCAATGACCTGTGAAGGCGAAGGACACGGAGGCCGAACCCATCGCAAGAACCGCAAGCGAAAGGTAGGCAGGGCTGGCTCGACAGACGGGTATCGAAACAAGAAGAACCGCCACTAACGCCATGCCTGCGGCGATCGCAGCGCCGCTCCTGGAGGCGACAAGCAGCGGCTCCAGGCCGGCGAACGCCAGGCCGAGGCCCATTTCGTCCAACCCCTGCAGATAGACACCCGACGAGAAGAGAAGGACGCCCAGAACGATGACAAGATCAGGTCGCCTTGTGAGCGACATCGCCGGATAAAGCCATCGAGTGAAGAGCGTTCCGCCGATCAGGACGGCGAGGTATAGAATCGAGACTGTGTGTATCGACCATATCGCACCCTGTAGCAGTACGGAGGTATCGGCAACAGCCGGTGCGGAAATGGCTGATGGTGCGCCGACGTGAAATACGATCGAGCCCCCGACCGGATGTCCATCCTCGGAAACCACGCGATAACTGACAATGGCGGTGCCGCTCGAGATCGACCGCGGGATCGCCAGGTCGACTTCGGAGCCTGATGTTGCGGGAAGGTCGATCGAGTTTCCTTCGCCGATCCTGATGCTTGCCCGGACAACGCTGACCGGTTCGCTGAACCGAAGCTGGATATTGGCTGGCGCTGCTTCCACGACAGCGTCATTGGCAGGTGAGGCGTTCAACAAGACGGCATGGGCATATGCGCCGGAAGGCGAAAGAAAGCCCATGCCTGCCACAAGCAGTGCGCAAGCCGCATTTTTGAATGATAGACGTGTCGCCCAGTTGCGATTTCTAAGCCACATGGGCGATCACCTTGGATCAGGAGCGCGGCTGTTCCACAACGTCGAAATAGGGAGCCGGCTTCTCGTAGTCGTCGGACGACTTGCCCGCCGCGGGAATCTCGATCCAGCGTTCGGACGCTCCGTCTGTGCATTCCTGCACGATCGGGACGTAGACCCGTGTGCCGAGCGGCAGTTCCTTGGCCACCGTCCCGCGGAACACGAACTCGTCATATTCGTCGTCGGCGAGATTTCCACCGCTCCAGATGATCTCGGTGAGACCTTCCTTCACCGGCTTGCCGTACAGATCATAGCTCTTTTCGTAGCTTCCCTTTATCTTCTCGACGGTCCAGCCCGCCTTCGGCATCGGCTTGGCTGACAGCAACCCCTCGGGGACTTTTACGCGAACCTTGAGGGTGGGCTTTCCCTCGCAACCGTGGCCAATCCGGACCACTGCCTTGTAGGCTTTGCCAGAGATGCCTTGAGCCTGCTCAAGCGTTGCATGTGCGTGTGCCGCGCCCACCGCGAAGACACTCAGTAGGAGGGTTGCTGCTACCTGTTTGATCATGAAAGTGGTCTCCCTGCGCGGACTGGCGCAGTGCGCCAGTCCCTGCAGATTCGGGGTTATTGGGTAACTTGCGCGAGGTCGGCATCGAGACGCTTGCGTACCATGTTCGGTACCTTCGCGGTCTTGATCGCGTCCAGGTTTGCCGGCTTGTCGCCGACCTGGATCAGTGCCACCATGCCCATGCCGGCGTGCGGCGTGCACTTGATAACGTAAGCGCCCGGAACGTCGAACTTGGTCTGAAACTGTTCGTTCGCCTTGGATTTGAACTCAGCCGCGCCATCAGGAATGAGACCCTTGAACGTCTCGACATTGTGGCTCTTGTCGGTGGGCACGAAGGTGACGGTGTCGCCGGGAGCGATCTTGATGAAGCCCGGTTCGAATACCATTGCGCCGTCGGTGCCCTTGTTGAGCATTTGCACCTGATGCTCTGCTGCCATGAGCGGTGCTGCCGAGGCGACAAGGGCTACCGTCGCAGCGATCAGGCCGAATTTCAAACGCATTGCTTATCTCCTATTTTACGGGGCCGAAACGTTGGCCTCGGGAACGGTTCTAGGGCATGCGGTTGCTGCCTTCTTTGACGCTCGTCAAATTTGGGCAACATCGATTGCATATTCGCACCGATGATGAACCGCGCAGTCGACCGGTGATAAGACGAAGAGACTGGAAGGGCGGGTCTCGTGCTCGACGACCGCCTTGGTCGCGTTCACTTCGTTCGAGATCACGATATCGGAGCAATTCATTGAGGCCACATCACTCGCCTGCCCGTCGGCCAACCCGCCGGCTCGACGCCTGAGGAAGGCCAGTCTTCCAGCCCTCTCGAGGCAAGACGACAGATTCGGCTAATAGTGTGAAAACTGGCTACGATAGGCTCTGCTGCTGAGCCTTATCGAGCATGTCTCGAACCTTGAAGGCGAGATCGCGGGCCGTGTACGGTTTGCGCAGCCACTCAGCGCCGGGAATGACTTCGTTCGTCGCCAGTGCCGGCTCCGAGTACCCGGATGTGAAAAGAATGGCGATGTCGGGCCTGAGGTCGCGAACCTCTCTGGCGAGCTCGTCTCCGGTCATCCCACCTGGCATCACGATGTCCGTGAACAGCAGCGCGACGTCATCGTTCTCATAGAGCAGTTCAAGCGCGCGGCGTCCGTTCTCGGCTTCGAGCACCTGGTACCCCATGTCGGCAAGCCTCGCCAACGCCACCCGTCTCACCCGCGAATCGTCTTCGACGACCAGGATCCGCTCGGTTCCGCGGGGCAGGGCGCTTTCGACCGTGCCCCGATCCTGGCTTCCGGCGTCCGGCCTGGCGCCGCTGATTGCGGGCAGGTAGATCCGGATCGTGGTGCCCCGTCCGACCTCGCTGTAAATCTGAAGATGCCCGCCGGACTGTTTGACGAAGCCGTAGACCATGCTCAGTCCAAGGCCTGTTCCGGAGCCCACCTCCTTGGTGGTGAAGAACGGTTCGATGGCCCGTTTCTTCACGTCATCCGTCATGCCGTCACCCGTGTCGGTCATGGCGATGAGCACGAAATTGCCGCTTCGCACCTCCGGATACATCTTCGCATAGTCGGCATCCAGGTGAGTGCGCGAGATTTCTGTTGTCAGGCTTCCGCCCTTGGGCATTGCGTCCCGCGCATTCAGGGCGATGTTGAGGATGGCGTTCTGAAGCTGGGAGCTGTCGACCAGCACATTGAAGTCGGATCCCGAGAGGACCGTGGACAGCTTGATGTTTTCGCCCAACGTTCTGCGAAGGAGATCAGAGAAGCCGGTGACGAGTTGGCCGAGGTCTGCCTGTTTGGGGCTGAGGGGCTGGCGTCTGCCAAACGCCAGCAACTGCCCGGTCAGCTTGGCGCCGTCGGCCGCCGCATCCTGCGCCTCGCGCAGAATGTCGCGGAGCGGCCCGGGCGGCAGCTTGTCCTCGATCATTTCCAGATTTCCACTGATGACGGTCAGAAGGTTGTTGAAGTCGTGTGCGAGACCTCCGGTCAACTGACCAACGGCTTCCATCTTCTGCGCCTGGCGTAGATCTTCCTCGATCTTGAAGCGGCTGGTCAGATCGCGCACGAAACCTGTGAAGATGCGCTCGCCATCGGCGGTCGCTTCCCCGACATGAAGCTCCATGGGAAACTGCGAGCCGTCAGCGCGCCGGCCGGTGACGACCCGTCCGTAACCAATGATGCGCTTCTCGCCGGTGTGGAGATATCGGTCGATGTAGCCGTCATGTGCGTCACGATAGGGGTTTGGCATGAGATTGCTGACATTGCGACCGCAGATATCCTCCGCGGCCATTCCGAACAACGTTTCAGCGGCCTTGCTGAATGAAAGAACGATACCCTTCTGGTCGATGACGATCATTGCATCGGGAACGGTATCCAGGATCGAAGTCAGGTGGGCCTCTCGCGATCGCACGACCTCTTCGGCCTTGCGCAGCGCGCTCACGTCGCTGTTGGCCTGGATGACCGCCGGTTCGCCGTCGGGCAGGTTGACCAGGACGCAGCGGGTCGCGACGTTGATGTAATAGCCGCTCTTGTGGCGGTGAACGACCTCGCCTTGCCAGAAACCGCGCGACTTCAGATGCGTCCTTATATCATCCACGGGTTCAGGGAACCGGGTGTCGAGCAGCTCGTCGACACTTTCTCCGACGGCTTCCTCCCGCGCCCATCCGTACATGCTTTCGCAGCCGATCGACCAGTGGGTGATCGTACCTTCAAGTCGATGCACGATGATGTCGGCCCCGTCCAGCACGTGCACGAGCGCATCCAGCTCGTGGGGCGATGCGGTGCGTGGCGCTATCAATCGATGGGGCATGTCGGCTCTTTCAAGACATCAATGAACGCTACCCCTATGACAGGTCTTCTCCGAAAAATCATCAGAATTGCCCGACAGCTGGGCGAGGCGGGATTGACTGACGATCCTGAGGTCATGCCTGCCTTCCGGGATGACGATATTCTTGGCGGCGAGCTTGGAGATGGTCCGCGAGACGGTTTCGATCGTGAGGCCGAGATAGTCGGCGATGTCCTGCCGGTTCATGGGGAGGCGCAGGAGACCCTTCTTGAGTTGCGACTCGCTGCGTAACGCCAGCTTCAAGATGAAGCTGCAAAGGCGCTCCTCGGCGTTCTTCTTGGAGAGAAGCACCATCTGGTCGTGGGCGGCAGCCGTCTCCTTGCAGAGCAGGTTGATGTAGGCTGGTCTCAAGGCGTCCGAGCGCGAAACCTCATCGTGGAAGGTTTTGCGCGAAACCCGACGGATCTTACAGTCTGTAACAGCCTCGGCGGTGAACAGGAGGTCGCCTTGCAGGAAAGCGCCGACCACGTCGCCAGCGAACTGGAATGCTGTAATGACCCGGCGGCCTTCACCAATAATCCGGTGGAGCCGGACCACGCCTTCCACAATCTGGAAGAGGTGCTTGGCGGCATCTCCCTCCCAGCAGATCGCCTCGCCAGCCTCGACCGTCTCGGTGGCCGACATCTGAAATACCGATGCCAGCGGCTGGTCGCAGCTCAACTTGCTGGTGGCCTCTACGTTTTCGAAAGCGGTGTTGCCCTGCATCAGCATGTTCGTGCCCCTCGTTGATGTGAGGGCATAAGACGTTGGTCCTGTCACACGGAAATGATCGGACTGTGAGAGTTGGTGCGACTTTGTAACAGTCTGTAACAGCAGCGCCTGGCCGGCAGCAAAGTCGTGCTTCGTTGACATAGATCAAGGAGCATGGGTCCCCGCCATGACAGTCGTTCCCGAAAGTACGAGAAAGGCGGTCGCGGAGCGGTCGTCTGCGCACTGGGGACGACACCATGAACTACTCTACGGAAACGATGGCGGTCGCGGTTGCAGCATTTCTGGCACTGCTGGCCGCCGCATTCGCGCATGACCATCTTTTTGCTGTCCATATGAGCATTCTGTCCTTCTGCTTATTGGCGGGCACCGTGCTCCTGATCAGGAGGATCGACTTCTCTCCTGCGGCACGAATTGCCAAGCCGGACACCTCGGGCTATTTCGACGAGGTCATCCGGTATGGGCTTATCGCCACTGTCTTCTGGGGAGTGGTCGGTTTTCTCGTCGGCGTCGTTGTCGCCGCGCAATTGGCGTTCCCGGATCTGAACATCGCGCCGTATCTGAACTTCGGGCGGCTTCGTCCTGTACACACGTCGGCGGTCATTTTCGCGTTCGGCGGTAACGCCCTCATCATGACGTCGTTCTATGTTGTTCAGCGCACCTGTCAGGCGCGGCTCTTCGGAGGAAGCCTGCCCTGGTTCGTCTTCTGGGGCTACCAGCTCTTCATCGTCATGGCCGCGACCGGATACGTCCTGGGCATCACCCAGGCACGCGAATACGCAGAACCGGAATGGTATGTGGACATCTGGCTGACGATCGTCTGGGTGGCGTATCTCGTGGTTTACCTGGGGACGATCCTGAGGCGCAAGGAACCACATATCTATGTGGCGAACTGGTTCTATCTCGGCTTTATCGTGACGATCGCGATGCTCCACGTCGTGAACAACCTCGCTGTTCCGGCGTCGTTCCTCGGCTCGAAGAGCTATTCCGCGTTCTCAGGCGTGCAGGACGCACTGACCCAGTGGTGGTACGGACACAACGCCGTGGGCTTCTTCCTTACCGCCGGCTTCCTCGGGATGATGTATTACTTTGTTCCAAAGCAGGCAAATCGTCCGATCTATTCGTATCGCTTGTCGATCATCCACTTCTGGGCCCTGATCTTCATGTACATCTGGGCTGGACCGCATCACCTGCACTACACGGCACTTCCCGACTGGGCACAGACACTCGGCATGGTGTTTTCGGTCATGCTCTGGATGCCTTCCTGGGGCGGCATGATCAACGGCCTCATGACCCTGTCGGGCGCTTGGGACAAGATCCGGACAGATCCGATCATCCGCATGATGATCGTTGCAATCGCCTTCTATGGCATGTCGACCTTCGAGGGGCCGATGATGTCGGTGAAGACAGTCAATTCGCTCAGCCACTACACGGAATGGACCATCGGTCACGTCCATTCGGGCGCGCTTGGATGGGTTGGGATGATCACGTTCGGCGCGGTCTACTATCTGACGCCAAAGCTCTGGGGCCGCGAGCGGCTTTACAGCCTGCGCATGGTCAACTGGCACTTCTGGCTCGCGACCCTTGGCATTGTCGTCTACGCGGCCGTCCTTTGGGTCGCCGGCATCCAGCAGGGTCTGATGTGGCGTGAGTACAATTCGCAGGGCTTCCTGGTGTATTCGTTCGCCGAAACCGTCGCAGCGATGTTCCCCTACTATGTCCTGCGTGTCGCCGGAGGTGCTCTCTATCTGGCTGGCGGTCTGGTGATGGCCTGGAATATCTACATGACCATCCGCGGCCACCTGCGAAACGAAGCAGCAATTCCCACCGCCTACGTGCCCCAGGCACAGCCTGCCGAGTGAGGTGAAACATGGCATCGATACTGGACAAACATCAGATCCTCGAGAAGAACGCGACGCTTCTTCTCGTCGGCTCGCTCCTCGTGGTCAGCATCGGCGGCATCGTCGAGATCGCACCACTGTTTTACCTGCAGAACACAATCGAGAAGGTTGAAGGGATGCGCCCCTACACACCGCTCGAGCTTGCGGGTCGCAACATCTACATCCGCGAAGGCTGCTACCTTTGCCACAGCCAGATGATCCGGCCATTCCGCGACGAAGTCGAACGATATGGCCACTATTCGCTCGCTGCGGAATCCATGTACGACCACCCGTTCCAGTGGGGCTCGAAGCGCACCGGTCCGGACCTTGCCCGTGTTGGCGGCCGCTATTCGAACGAATGGCACGTCCAGCACCTCGCAAATCCGCGAGCGGTCGTGCCGGAATCGATCATGCCGAGCTACTCCTTCCTGAAGGAGCAGGAGGTCACGGTGAAGGACGTCGGCATGGACCTCAAGGCAAACGAGGATGTCGGCGTACCCTACACGCAGGACATGCTCGCCAACGCCGAAGCCGACATGAAAGTCCAGGCCGACCCGAACGGCGATACCACGGCACTCCTCGAAAGATATCCGAAGGCGAAGGTTGGCGACTTCGACGGTGATCCGTCGAAGCTTACCGAAATGGACGCCCTTGTGGCTTATCTGCAGATGCTTGGCACGCTCGTCGACTTCTCGACCTACGACGACGCCACCGGTTATCGATGAGGTGAACTGATGGAAACCTATACCGCTATGCGGCACTTCGCCGACAGTTGGGGCCTCCTGGCGATGGCAGCGTTCTTCGTTGGGGCCGTGATCTTCACCCTTCGTCCTGGCAGCGGCCGGACTGCGAAGGATGCTGCCAGCATTCCCCTAAAGGACGATTGAGATGTCGGAAAAACATATTGATGAAATCAGTGGCGTCGAAACGACCGGACACGAATGGGACGGCATCCGCGAACTCAACAATCCGATGCCGAGATGGTGGGTGTGGACATTCTATGTCACGATCCTGTGGGCGGTCGCATACGCTGTCGCCTATCCTGCCATTCCGATGATCACCTCGGCGACGAAAGGCTATCTGGGATTTTCCAGCCGCGCGGAGCTTCAGCAGGATCTCAATCAGGCAAAGGTCGCGCAGACGAAGTTCCACGACATGATCGCGGCAAAGACGGTCCAGGAGATCGATGCCGATCCTTCGCTTCGCGAATTCGCGATCGCGGGCGGCGCCTCGGCATTCAAGGTCAACTGTGCTCCCTGCCATGGATCCGGCGCAAGCGGCGGACCGGGATTTCCCAACCTCAACGACGACGACTGGCTCTGGGGCGGAGACCTCGATTCAATTCAGGCAACCATCGCCCATGGCGTGCGCTACGAAGCGGACGCCGACACCCATGTGTCCGAAATGCCGGCATTCCGTGACATGCTGGATCCCGTACAGACCAAGCAGGTTGCGGCCTATGTATGGAGCCTGACGAACACGCCTTCCGACGCGTCCGGTGCGGAGGCTGGCAAGCAGATCTTCCTCGATAATTGTGCTGCATGTCACGGGGAAGATGCCAAGGGCAAACTTGAGATGGGAGCCCCGAATCTCGCGGACGCGATCTGGCTCAAAGGAAGTGGCGAAGATGCCATCGTCCGTCAGGTTATGGCACCCAGGCACGGCGTGATGCCGGCATGGGCGGGCCGACTGGGCGACACTGCGGTCAAGGAACTCACGGTATTCGTCCATTCGCTGGGCGGCGGTCAGTAGAGGAGATCACAATGACGACGCACGACCACAATCCATTGCTTGGCCTTTATGGTACCCCTCGCGCGGTGATCCATTCCCGTGTCTCCGCACGCACCAGCAAGACGACGAATCCTGCAAGCGAACAGGAGGATGCGCAAAAAATTGGCAATTCGATCGTCAGTTTGATCTGCCTCAAGGACCAGAAGCCGACCAGCCGTTAGAAGCACTACTGTCCAGCGGGATGTAAATGCGCACATCCCGCCCCAGTAAACTCCGGCCGTACCTTTGAAGGTGCGGCCTCTTTTTTTGTCTCGCGGCCGAGGCTTGCCTGGTGGCGGTGGCCCCTAATGGCAGCAAGATCGCGGATCGTTTGACCTGGCTCAAACAGAGCAGGGCCGAGCTCTGCTATGTTTGCTGTGTCTAGTGGAGGTCACATCGCGGACCTCCTTCCGCGATCCCTCCGGGCCACGCCATCTCTTCAGGGCGTGGCCCTCCCTTTTTCGGGAAGCGCCCGGATTATTGATCTGCGTCAAGGAACCGGGAACGGCAAGATGGGAAAACGGCCGGGTGAAATTCGGACGAGCCCAATGAACCTCTACACCGCGCCAGATCCAGACAACGTCGAACGCGTCAATGCCGAGCCGGTCAATGCACGCCGCAATCGCCAGCCGCTTTATGCACCGCGAAAAAAGATATTTCCCAAGCGGGCGGAAGGTCGCTTCCGCAGGTTCAAATGGCTCGTGATGCTGGTTACCCTCGGCATCTACTATGTGTCTCCCTGGATCAGGTGGGACCGTGGCCCTTACGCGCCCGATCAGGCCATCCTGATTGACCTCTCGTCGCGGCGTTTCTTCTTTTTCTTCATCGAGATCTGGCCACAGGAATTCTACTACGTCGCCGGTCTGCTGGTGATGGCAGGTTTCGGGTTGTTCCTGGTTACGTCTGCCATTGGCCGCGCCTGGTGCGGATACGCCTGTCCTCAAACCGTCTGGGTAGACCTTTTCCTTGTTGTCGAGCGGGCGATCGAAGGCGATCGCAACGCGCGAATGAAGCTGGACGCCGGTCCCTGGACGCTCGGCAAGATGCGCAAGCGCATCCTGAAACACACGGTCTGGCTCTTGATCGGCATTGCGACAGGCGGCGCCTGGATTTTCTATTTTGCTGATGCTCCGTCGCTCGCCGTCTCACTGTTTTCCGGCACGGCGCCCATCGTCGCATATGCCACTGTCGCCACACTCACCTTCACGACGTATGTTCTCGGCGGGCTCATGCGAGAGCAGGTCTGTACCTACATGTGCCCGTGGCCGCGTATCCAAGGGGCCATGCTGGACGAGAATTCCCTTGTCGTCACCTACAATGACTGGCGCGGCGAACAACGGTCGCGCCACGCCAAGAAGGCCCAGGCGGCGGGTCAGGCGGTTGGCGACTGTGTCGATTGCAACGCCTGTGTGGCCGTATGCCCGATGGGAATAGACATCCGCGATGGGCAGCAGATGGAATGTATCACCTGCGCGCTCTGCATCGATGCCTGCGACAGCGTCATGGACAAGATCGGAAAGCCGCGCGGGCTGATCGCCTATGCGACGCTCAGTGAATATGCGAGCAACATGGCCATCGCCACTGATGGTGGCAGGGCGCCCGTCCAGCCGGCGAAGGTGCGCAATGTTGATGGAACCTTCATCGCCGGGATCCGCCACTTCAACTGGCGGGCCATCGCTCGGCCCCGGGTGCTATTCTACGCCGTCGTCTGGGCCTCGATCGGCCTGGCCATGCTGATCCACTTGTCGATGCGTGAACGCCTCGAGCTCAACGTCGTCCACGATCGCAATCCGCAGTATGTCCTCGAGAGCGACGGCTCCATTCGCAACGGCTACACGCTTCGAATTCTCAACATGGTTCCCGCTCCGAGGAAGATCGACCTCTCCATCTCGGGTCTGGAAGGTGCGACGATGCGCATTCCGGAACTGAGCAAAACGGAGGCCCGCAACTTCACCATAGCTGCTGCGCCTGACGCGGTCACCGCGCTCAAGGTCTTCGTAACCCGAAAGCAGACCGGCGCCGCCCTCAACGAGTTTCTGTTCTCGATCGAGGACGAAGGCCATTCCGATCGCGCGACCTACCGCGCGGCGTTCAACGCACCAGGAGAGAACAGATGACTGCTCGCACCCATGGCTTCACTGGCCGCCACATGTTGTTCGTCACGTCTGCATTCTTCGGCGTCGTGATCGGGGTGAACGTGACCATGGCGTGGTTGGCCTCGTCCAGCTGGAGCGGTCTCGTCGTGGAAAACACCTATGTGGCCAGCCAGGAATTCAACAAGAAGGCGGCCGCAATAAAGGCGCTGGCGGCTACCGGGATCTCCGGCAGCATCTCGATGTCGCATGGAGTGTTCCACTACAACCTCAAGAACCGTGACGGGTCGCCGGTTGCGGCGGATATAGTTGTCGCCAACTTCAAGCGCCCCGTGGGCGATCACGAGGATTTCAATATCTCGCTCGAAAAGGCTGGCGAAGGCAGCTTCACGACAAGCCGTCACGTGCCTTCTGGCGACTGGATCGTCGAATTGATTTCGCGCCGAGGCGATGCCGTCGTCATGCACGAGGCCGTTCGTTTTGATACTGCGGGGTTCGGCCAATGACCTGCTGCACAATGGACGCCGACGGCGTGCTGGCAATGAGTGCGACATCCTTCAGTTCCGAGGAAGTTACCCTTGCCAGTCACCCACTCGGTTCCGGTCTCTTCCAGCTCGATCTCAGCGTCCCGGATGCTCACTGCGGAGCCTGCATCGCGACGATTGAAAGGGCACTTGCAAAACTGCCCTTCGTTCGCAAGGCGAGAGTAAATCTAACATCCCGTCGCGTCAGTTGCGTATATGCCGACCAGGTTGAGGGGCGCCCGACGGACCCTGCGGAAATCATCAACGCTGTAAATTCGGTGGGCTACCGAGCTCATCTGTTCGCGCCCGTTGCAGCGGAAAACGACAAGACCAGGAACCAGCTTCTTCTGGCGGTTGGCGTCGCAGGATTCGCGGCCGCAAACATCATGCTGCTTTCGGTGTCGGTTTGGTCAGGAGCAGATGCCGCCACCCGCGACATGTTCCATTGGATTTCCGCGATGATCGCAGCACCGGCGCTGGTATACGCAGGTCGCTTCTTCTTCCAGTCGGCATGGAACGCACTGCGGCACGGCCGCACGAACATGGACGTTCCGATCTCGCTCGCGGTGACGCTGTCTTATGCCGTCTCCCTGTGGGAGACGATGCACCACGGCGAGCACGCCTGGTTCGACGCGACAGTCTCGCTGCTCTTTTTCCTTCTTATCGGCAGGACGCTTGACCACATCATGCGAGAGAAGGCGAGGGCCGCGATCAACAGCCTCGCGAGAATCTCTCCGCGTGGCGCTCTCGTGGTGTCCCCCGACGGCTCGCGTCGCTACGTCGCGATCGAAGACATTTCAGTTGGCGACGAAGTCGCCGTTGCTGCCGGCGACCGTATTCCGGTCGATGGTCTCGTCTCCAAGGGGGAGAGCGACCTGGATCTTTCGATCGTCACCGGCGAAAGCAATCCGGTAGCGGTTTCAGAAGGCGCAGCCGTAAGTTCGGGAGCGATGAACCTGACCGGCTCGCTGGTGGTTCGGGCAACGAAGCTCGCCAGGGATTCGTTGCTTGCGGAGATCATCAACCTGATGGAAGCTGCCGAAGGAGGACGCGCGCGTTACCGACGCATCGCTGATCGTGCTGCAGCCTTGTACTCGCCTGTAGTGCATCTGCTTGCCCTCGTCTCATTTCTCGCCTGGGGGTTCCTGGGCGGAGACTGGAAGCAGGCCATGCTTGTGGCGGTGGCCGTTCTTATCATCACTTGCCCCTGCGCACTCGGCCTTGCTGTCCCTGTCGTACAGGTTGTTGCGGCAGGAGAATTGTTCCGGAAGGGAATAATGGTGAAGGATGGCTCGGCGCTGGAACGTCTGGCCGAGATTGACACGGTTGCGTTCGACAAGACAGGAACACTGACGCTCGGAACCCCGCGCCTTGTGAAAACCGTGGCGGACGGCGACGCCGACGTCGCGCTCGCGGCGGGGATGGCACTCCACTCCAGGCACCCGCTCTCTCAAGCCCTTGCCCGCGGCACCCCGATAGCTCCCATGCCGTTCGATCGCGTGAGCGAGATCCCGGGCGGCGGTCTGGAAGCACGTCACGGAGACGGGCACTACCGTCTGGGTAGTGCTGCCTTCGCCTGTGCGCAAACCTCAAATTCGGCCTCGCCCGATAGTCCCCTTTCGGAGGTTGTCCTTACGAGCGACGGCGTCGTGAAAGCTCGCTTCTTCTTCGAAGACGTGGTGCGGCCGGGCGCGGAAGAGACGATCGCCAGACTTGATGAAGGACGTTTTGAAACATTCATCTTCTCGGGTGATCGTCAGTCTGTCGTCGACGCTACGGCGGCCAAGCTTGGCGTTCGTCGTGCAGTCGGCGCCTTGTCGCCAAAGCAGAAAGTCGACGAATGCGAGACCCTGAACGAAAGTGGACGACGGGTCTTTATGGTCGGGGATGGTATCAACGACGCGCCGGCGCTTGCCGCTGCGCATGTTTCCATGGCGCCGGCTTCGGCCTCTGATATCGGGCGCCAAGCCGCTGATCTCGTGTTCTTTACCGAACGCCTCGATGCAGTTACCGAGGCTATCCAGATCGCACGACAATCGGCGGCATTGATTAGGCAGAATTTCGCCCTGGCGATCGGCTATAACGTGCTGGCGGTTCCGATTGCCATAGCTGGTCTCGCCACGCCCCTGATTGCCGCGGTTGCCATGTCCACCTCTTCCATCATCGTCGTGACAAACGCTCTCCGTCTCACTGCCTTTGGAACCCGTCCCTTATCGCGGCTTTCAAGGGAGCCAGTTGCGCTCGTCAAGGAGACAAAGACGGCATGAACATGCTCATCTACCTCATACCGATTGCCCTCTTCATGGGGGGCATCGGCCTCGCGGCTTTTCTCTGGTCGCTGAAGAGCGGCCAGTATGACGATTTACAAGGTGCAGCATGGCGAGTGCTCGCCGACGACGAGGCCGATAGCTCGAAACCGTGAAAAGGCATGGAACTCGATCGCTTAAGTTCGTTGTCCACCTTTCCAAATGTCGCCCAAATTGGCCCCGCCTCTTACGAGCGGGGCTTTTGTCTGGCGATCATCATCCGTACACAGAACGCGATCCGGTTTCGATCCTAGGCGTCGAATAGCGACGACGGCAACTCAACAGTTATTCGGCTCGGTCCCGCGAGGCGGATTGCCACGGCTTCTCGCAGGAGAGCAAAACGAAGCTCCAATGCGGTGATCTCCGGCGACGTTGGCAGCTTGGTCAATTCAGTTGCGAAAAGGTCGAACTCCCTTCCGAGCGAGGTTTCATCAAAAGGTGTGTTCACTTGCTCTCGACCGATGTTTGCTTGAAGACTCAACCGCCATGGACTTACAGCGAGTGCTGCGAATGCGCTAAACCTGCGAGTGGTCATGCTGAATATCCAATTAACAATCTCGCGGGCGGCGTAGAAAATTGGGCCGGTTCCGGAAGCTCCGAGGGGTTTTCACGCGAGGGGGCGTGCCGGAGCATCCCGGTGTCCGGTGAGTTTTGGACGGCACAAGTTATGCGGGACAGGGCGGGCTTGGATAGTGGACAAAGGTCCTGAAGCCATCAGACCCGAGTCCGATCTGTTTCGGACTAAGGTCTGATATTGTGGACTTGAACGCATCAAAGCTTCCTTTCCAGTCAGTCGCAAACTCCGGCCCTGCTTGTGAAACGAAATTTAGCAGCCAAAGCGCTGCGTCTTCATCGGTATTGCGAATTCAACTGACTATCTTATTGATCCGAGGGGGAAGGGGCGAATCTTCCGGTCGAGGTCACGGCAATCGACCTTCACGGTTTTTCGCATCGAACTCCAGTTCGCGGCCCTCGGAACCGGGCCGGCGCTGACGCATGCGGATTTCGTCGTGATGTAAGCAACGATCGACACCGTTGGTTGACCGCTATTGCGCAAGCCACCCTAGGCTTTATTCGAAAATCCGTTGGCGAAGGCATTGAAGCGATCAGACGGATCGAAGGGCGGACGTCCGCCGTTTCCGGCGGTGCTGATGTTCAAGATCCGGGTCTTGCAGGCGCTCTACAACCTCTCGGACGACCAGGCCGCGTTGCGCACCAGCGGCGGCGACGCCGCTCCTGACGGTTGCGAGCTCCGTCATCAGCCGATCGAACAATGACGTCTTGCTTGTCCGTCGTCCCGTACCCTCCGATGCTCCCGGCCTGATCCCAAGGACGAATTCGGCCAGCACTTCCTGCTGACCCGCAAGGCACGCGATATCAATCCGGCCGACCTGTGGTCGCCAACCGTCACCCCATAGCCAATTTACCGATCGGAGGACGTGCTCCCGAGCACCGACCTGATTGCGGTCAGCATCACCTCTTCGTAGTCAATGGGCTCTGGTTGACCGACAACAGCGATTGTGGGTTTCGCCATATCAATCAGTGTCGATGCGGCCTCCCTCACATCTCGCGTCGTGACGCTTCGAATTCGATTGATCTCATCTTCCGGGGATACGATCGTACCAAATGACAGCATAGACGTGCCTACCATGCGGGCCGCGTCAAACGGTGTTTCCCGGGCGCGGACCAGGTTGACGAGGCATTTGTTTCTTCCACGATGTACGGCCTCGTCATTGTCCGCCGCTGCCATCTTCGAAAGTTCAATGCCCATCAGCCGGAGGGCATCTTCAACATGAGTTGCCGATGTCGCCGCATACATGCCGAATAGACCGAAGTCGGAACCGTGTTCTGACCACGCTCCGACCTCATACGCCAGACCGTGGTCCCGCCGGATTGATCTGAACAAGGGGGACGACATTCCCGTTCCCAATGCCTCCGCAAGGACTTGAACCGCGTAGCGATGACGGTCACCTGCCCATGCCGTTGGAAATGCGCAGGCTACGATAGACTGACTTAACTCCGATCGGGTCTGTAAAAAAAGTCCGCCTGAGTAGGCCGCCTTGGGTGCTTCTTTGCGCGTTCGGCTGGAGACCAGCATAGGATCCAGAAACCGGTTGGCAAGCACAACCAAATCGTGGTGGGATATGCCGCCAGCCGCTATCAGTATCATGTTTTCAGGCTGATAGTTCTCGATGACGAAATCCATCAGATCTGCTCGGCTTAGCCGTGCCACTGTCTCTGGGGTGCCCAGAACTGATTTTCCGAGGCTCTGATCGGGATAGGCCCTCTGTGCCAACCCCGCCAGCGCGCTGACCGCGGCATCATCCTGGGCTTGCAGAATTTCTTGTAGAATGATCTGTCTCTCGACATCCATATCCTCGGGGTCGAGTCGAGGGGATATCACTACCTCTGTCAGGATCGCGACCGCTTCAGGAAGCATTTCCTTCAGCCCCTCAACATAATAGAGCGTGTAGTCCTTGCCCGTAACCGCGTTGATTGTCGCCCCGAGGCTTTCAATCCGCTGTGTAATCTCATCGGACGCGTGGTGCCGCGTGCCCTTGAATGCCATGTGTTCGAGAAAATGGGCGGTTCCGTGAGCGGCTCCATCCACCCTGGAACCAGCCCGGATCATAATTGCGACCACGGCGCTTTCAAAATCCCTGAACGCGATCGAGACAACTTGAAGGCCGTTTGCAAGGCAGGAGTAGTCAATATTCATGGCAACTCCAAATTCTATCGCTCAGTCAAATCTTTTGCAGGATTTTTTGATGTCCCTGGGCACTACCGTTATCTGGCCATTATTGACTTCGATCAGCGTTGTAGCGCGATTCATCAGTGCTGGCCTATGCGCAATCACAATGCGGGTGATGGTCATCTCCGACAAAATATCCGCTATGGCTTCTTCTGCTCGTTCATCCAGATTTGCCGTACCTTCGTCCAACAGAAGAAGCTGCGGCTGCCGGTACAAAGCCCGCGCCAACAGCACGCGTTGACGTTGTCCTCCCGAGAGCGAGGACCCCATATCCCCTATAAGTGATCGATATTGCATAGGCATGCGAATTATATCGTCATGAACTCTCGCCGCCCTAGCTGCTTCGATAACACGATCCATACTAAGATCAGCTTGAAAGAACGCGATGTTGTCGGCAATAGAGCCGGACAAAAGGCGATCGTCTTGCATGACTGCGCCAATCTGGCGCCGGTATAATTGCCAATGTTGCGGAGATACTGGACTTCCATTGACGAGCACTTTGCCGGAGACGGGATAGTGCAAGCCCAGGAGAACTTTGAACAGGGTGGTTTTGCCGCCCCCTGACGGACCCGTGATCGCCACGAATTCTCCGGGCTCGATTTTGAAGTTTACGCTGTCCAGAATAAGTGGTTCAGCCGAGGCATAACGAAAGGACACGTTCACCATTTCAAGTGTGCCAATCGTCTTGTCGTAGGAAACTCCCAGCTCGTCTGCCACTTCCGTAGGGGTTGTGACGATGTCAGCCAAGCGGTCCAGATGCACTTTCAGAAGCCTGAACTGAACGATCTCACCGACGAGCGAGGCAATCCTGTCGCTGAAGGTTTGCCGGAATGAGAGAAAGGCCATTAGCATGCCGATCGAGAAGCCACTACCGGTGAGTATTAGCCGAGCGCCGACATAGACAACAGCGACGCTCTGCAGGCCGATAATGGCTGATTGAATTGCTTTGAGGACGACCTCGAGGCGGTCAAATCGCAATGCGGTATTGATCGCTTCGGCGTAACGGTTCCGCCAGTTGGCCTCGCGATCTATCTCACCGCCAAGGACCTTGATGGTAGTGGCGCCGCGCACAGTCTCCATCAGATAGGACTGTTCTACCGCGGAGCTAATGAGTTGCTCGTTAGATCTCTCTTTCATAAGGGGATAGAAAAAAGCTGTGACAAACAGATAAATCAACAGTGAAAACAACACTACAACAGCGAGTTGCGTTGAATAGGCAAGCAATATTATGGCGGCAACAATCGCCATCGTGCCATCGATCGCCACGCCGACCATTCCGTGTGTCAAGGCTTCCTGTATAGACTTGGTCGAGCCCATTCGGGACAAGATATCTCCGATATGACGCTTCTCGAAGAACGAGGCAGGTAAGCGGAGGAGGTGCCGAAATATGTTACCGACGATCTGATAGAGAACAGTGGCTGCTAATACGTGCAGGCTCCAATTGCGTAGGGCCTCGGTCAGAGCGTAAACGACGACCAGAAGGGCGAAACCCACTGCCACCACGGCGAGGAAATCGAGGTCACCTTGCTCTACTGCTTGGTCGATGACCAATTGGATCTGAAAAGGGATAGCGAACGCTGCCACCTGGAGAGTGGCAGAAAGCGCCAACACCTGTAGGGCGACAGGCCAAACGCCTGTTATCTTGGACCAGAGATGCGATGGCTTGAGAGGGGAAAGTGCGGCTATCCTGGAGAAATCGGCGCTTGGGGTGAGCTCAAGCACAACGCCAGTGAAATGGTCAGAGAGGGCGTCTCTCGACAATGTCCGTATCCCGAAAGCGGGATCGTGGACGACTGCTCTTCTTCGGCCGATCCGTTTCAGGACAACAAAGTGATTGAGGTCCCAATGGAGGATCGCGGGCAATTTGACCCTGGACAGGGTGTGGATTTCTGTCCGGAAAGCCCTTGGGGCGAGATGCATCTGGCTGGTGATGTGCATCAAGGTCCTTAGGGTCATCCCGTTCTGAGAAACCTCGAACCGCTGACGAAAGCCGTTTAGATCCATGCCATGACCGTAATACCGGCAGATCATCGCGACACATGCCAAACCACACTCAGCTTGTTCTGCGGTCTGAACGATCGGCAAGCGGTCGGGAAGTCGAGGCAATAGACGGTTCATTGTAGCCGTCTCACGGCATATATGGGATCGAGCAGCCACTCGAAAAGAGTTCGTCGCTCAATGACCAGGTCTGCGGACAGAAGCATTCCCGGACGGATCTGAATCTGATGCCCATAAGCCCGGATTTGGGTGCCGGCCAAGGTGGCTCTTACTCGAAAGGCCGGCTCCTTCGGCGTGACGCCGGGTGTAGAAATTTCGCCGGGTGCGAGTATCGTTCGCGATACGGATCGGACCGTTGCCTTGGCTGTCCCAAATTTTTGATAGGGAAACGCCTGGTATCGTACGCGAACTTCCTGCCCGGCCACCACAAAACCCGCGGCGCGGGATGGAAAATATAATTCAACTTCCAGCGCGCTACCTGCGGGGGCGATGACAGCAAGCGTCGCTCCGGCCGCCACGTCCTGTCCAACCATCACCGGGACGGCGACAACTTGGCCGCTAACAGGCGCGGTGACTTCGTAAGAATTCAACAACGCCGTCTTAAGTTGCTTTTGCTCCAATTCGGCGTCGATCGCGCGCGCTTTCGCCGCTGACGCCTTTATCTCGAATGGCAGGCCGTCCAAATTCGCTCTGACGTCCGTTATCCGACTTTCGAGATCCAAATTGGTTCCTTGGGCTTCGGAGAGATCCTGCTGAGCGATCAGGAGTTCGAGCTGCGCCTTTTCTCCATCTGTCGCTGTTATCGCGCCCTTCAGAACGAGTTGAGCGGTTCTAGCTGCTCGGGTTTCGAGAAGGGCAACCCGCCGCATTATCGTCTGCTCGTGTTGTTTTGCCACCTCCAGTGCTGACTCCAGGACCCCAATCTGTCCCGATAGACGGGACTGTTCTGTTCTGAGCTTTTCAAGTGAAAGTCTCTCTTGCTCTCGGTTAGAGTCGATTTCAACGCCCGCGCTGCGCCAAAGCATTCGGCCAACATCGTTTGACTGAAAAGATGACGTCACCTTCATCATCGCAACCTTTGAACCGGCATCGACATCGGTCCCATCGTCGATGCTGAGGCTTTCGACAATTCCTCCATGCCGCGCCTGTATCCGGATCAGGCCCGCTTGAGGCACAACCCACCCTTCAACAACCTCGATCCGTGAATAGGTCGCCATGGTAACAAACACTGCCGCCGTTAGAATGGTCGAAAACAGCACAGCGCCCAACAGCGTGAAAGAAAGCGGGATTGCTAATTGTACCTCGCCTTTAAGGCCGTCGCGCTGGCTGACAAACACCTCATCGCGGAACACATTGGGTGGGTCACGATCCGCTGGGCTTTGCTCTGAATCGTTCTTCTGCAATCGCGCTTCCGGCGGCCTAGGAAAAGAACCAGTCCCACTAACGCTAGTTTGCACTGGGAGGGGACGCGTCCCCCCAGTGCTCAGCGTCAGCTATTTTGGGAGCGGCGCTATTTTTTGCCGCCACCGCCACTCAGCCCACCCCGTATTCCACCCGCAATGGCGCCTCCGACACCACCAGCTATCGCCCCGTGGCTGATACTTCCCCCGACGGACGCAGCGCCAGCCGCTCCCCCGATCGCGCCGGAAAAGCCGCCGATAGCGGCGCCTTTGGCGGCGTCGCCAATTCTGCCTCCGCCGTAAACGACATCAAGCATCTCATCCGAAAGCGGCTGGAAGTCGTCATCTACAGTGATGTCTGTCGAAAGCGCATGCTGCATTGTCTCTTCCTCTCATTTTTCTACTGATTGAAGAATCTCGCGACGGGGCCATAGAGCAGGACAGCAAGTGCGACTACGATTGATATTGCGATCACGTTGACGTTCATTCCGATGTATTGCAGCGCAATACAAGCAAGGACCGTGAATGAGACAGTCCAGAAAACTTGTAGCGCGAGACTTACAATTCTGACGTACATCTTTTCACTCCAAACTGCGTTGCAAATGGAATGCGAGGACGTAGAGGCTTATTCTGATGATATTCTTTACCGACGTCACCACTTGCTCACGTCGCGTCCTTACCATTTGAATAGTGTCGAAGGAGTTCCAGGTTTCATATCCGTAGAACTACCAATGAGAGTATCGTTAACGTTCTCCTGTAGATGGATCGCATGCTGCGGCAATCAGCGGTTCGTATCCTCGGGAGGTGACTCTCGTCACGCGTCGCTTCAGCAGGAGCCGCGCTTTCTCGGCCGGCGATATCCAGGCTCGGACATCGCGCTTCATCGTCGAGGAGCCGTTCTACTATGAGAGCAGTTCCAGTGGCGGCCATACTTGCTTGAGTGCCGGAATGGGCGGCCGCAAAGCGGGCAGGTGATACGGCCTGCCGAGAAGCTGGCTTCGAAGAACGGGCCTCCACCTAGCTCCCATTACAGACGGGACAGCGATACTTATCGCATCGAGATCGATATAGCGAAGTTCAGGAACACATTCTCCGCGGACACTCAGGATGAGGTTTTCTGCCTTTTCAATGCCCTGTGGGCGTTGGGAATGATTGAGGACATTTCGATCCCACTCTGACTGGCGGCGAACACATGAGTATCATCGCGGGCTTTCAGTGATGGCCAATTTCAGTCCGTCTATCCGTTTGCAATCTCCGAGCTCTTCAGGAGCCGCAATTGCATCACGCTCATGGATGAGCCAGACGCCTTCCTTCATCCTGAGTGGCAATCCGATTTTCTCGGACAGACGCACGCCATCTCTGATGATGGCACTCGCACCAAGCACATCCTTATCACATGCCATAACGCGCTTACGGTCGAGACGAAGGTGGCGAGCAACATCCGCATGCTCGAGTTCAACGGGGAAAAGACAGAGGCGAACTGATAAGGTCACTATCTGCCGGGCTGATAACGTTCACAGAGGAAAAGCTCAGCTCGACATCACCCATGTATTAAAGAATACGACCGGACCAGTCCTGTTCATTGAGGGAGTAACGGACGAAATTATACTCGAAACTGCTTGGACCAAATTCTACCCAGACGCTCCCCGCCCATTCGATATCCAAGGGACTTTTGGTTGCGGTTCCCGGGGCGCTGTTGCGAGAGGGCTCCATCTACGCAAATCATCCAGGTCGACCCTTTTCGGGCTATCTGATTTCGATGAGGCGTATAGCCAGATGTTTTTGCGGACAGGAAAGCGCAACCGGCATCAACTGCCTGCGAACCGGTGGCATTGTCCCTCATCCTACGTTATCTGGATGGAAGGATGACAGCAGGGCACAAGGCACAGATGGACGCTGACCGTATTCTGGTCGTCGACGATGACGCGCGCATAAGACAGATGCTAGTTCGCTATTTTGAGGACAACGGATTCCGCGTGACGGCCGTCGGTAACGGCACAGCCATGCGCTCCGAATTGGCAAGGGAATCCTACGCGGCCATATTCCTCGACCTGGTACTGCCGAACGGAGAGAACGGTCTCGAACTGCTGCGTGAGCTTCGTGGCACCTCTGACGTGCCGGTCCTGATGCTGACCGGGCAGGACGATGTCACCGACAAGGTGGTTGGACTTGAGGTCGGCGCCGACGATTACATTGCCAAGCCCTTCCATCTCAGAGAGCTTCTTGCGAGGCTTAGGACCGTGCTGAGAAGACGCACCTCCTCGGGCCTGCCTTCCAAGTCCGGCGCCCTCGACGAGGAAAGCCTGGAGTTCGAAGGCTGGAGGCTCGACGTCTCGCGAAGGCGGCTCACCTCTCCCCTCGGCGCCGACGTGTCCCTGACCACCGGCGAGTTCGACATGTTGCTCGTGTTTGTCCGCAACCGGGGTCGTGTGCTGTCGCGGGACAAGCTCATGGACCTGACCCGAAACCGGAATCTCGAGGCCTTCGACCGGGCGATCGACGCCCAGATCGTCCGGCTTCGCAAGAAGATCGAGACAGATCCCAAGAGCCCGGAGCTCATACAATCCGTACGCGGCGTGGGTTATGTGTTTACGGGGCGGCCAAGCTACTCTTCCAGTATTTGATCTTCGTCAATGTGTGCCTTGCGGGTTTGGCTATTTTCCGACCAGCAACGGCGTCAGGAAAAATGACTATCTGGATCCTCTTCGCGGTGATGACGACCGCAACAACAGCCATACTGCTGCATCCACTTTCTTCGGGGCGCGCTCGGCCGATACAAGCAAGGAGAGCCGACAACCTCTACCGAAAGCAGCTTCTGGAACTCGAAAACGAGCTTGCATCCGGAGACATTCTGCCAACTGAATACGAGTTGGCCCGGGCAGAGACAGCGCGGCGCCTTTTCAAGGAGAGCGAAGCGCCAGAACGCCGTTTATCGGTAAAACGGCCCGGTTACTGGCTCCGTCCTGTCGTCGTCGCATTTCTTCCCTTGCTGAGTGTCGGACTGTACGTCTCCCTTGGATCACCTGACATGCCCTCACGCCCCCTGCAAGCAAGGCTGGCAGATCCAGGACAGGATTTTGCAATTCTTGTAAGGAAGACCGAAGACCATCTTTCTCGCAGCCCGAATGACGGCCGCGGATGGGACGTTATAGCACCTGTCTATCTCCGAATGGGCCGTGCAGCCGATTCGGAGCGAGCTTACCGGAACGCGCTTCGTCTCCTCGGACCGCAGGTTTCGAGGCTCGAGGGACTGGCGGCGGCGTTGATAACGCAGTCTGGCGGGGCGGTTGCCGAGGACCTTCATGCGGTCCTCTTGCAGATACTGGCTATTGAACCTGACAATCCACGCGCAAAATTCTATCTGGCACTCGGCCAGGAGCAGGCTGGCAGTCAGGCTGAAGCAAGGAGTGCTTTCGAGGCGATAGCCAGGAGTTCTCCGGCAGATGCCCCCTGGCTGCCGCTCGTCAACGAGCACATTGCCAAGAATGGAGGCCCTATTGCCGCCACAGGGAGAAAGGGGTCGGACCGACCAAAAGGCGAGCGCGGCCTTTCGACCACACAGAGCCCTGATGCGGCAGAGCCGCAGCACACGATACAGGCGATGGTCGAAAGCCTTGATAGCAGGCTTCGGGCTGAGCCCAACAATTTCGACGGCTTCATGCGGCTTGTGCGTTCTTATGCCGTGCTGAACGAAAGAACACGCGCGGTCGAGGCGTTGCAGCGCGGGCTCGCGGTCTTCCCTGCGACGGGCGAACAGGGAAAGCAACTGGTCGCACTGGCGCGCGAACTTGGCATTGAGAGGGAATGACGGAATGACACGCAAGCAAAAGCGCCTGGCGGTGATCGGCGGCGGCATGAGCTTCATCATTGCGGCGGTGCTTCTCGTCATGTTCGCCTTCAGCCAGTCGGTGGCCTATTTCTACATGCCTTCCGATCTGGCGAAAACGCCGGTGGCACCGGAAACCCGTATACGTCTCGGTGGCCTGGTGGGCGAGGGCAGTATCGTGCGCGGGAAAGGATCGACAGTTCGATTCGCGGTCACCGACCCCAGCGGAGAGAGCGTCAGCGTCACGTACGCCGGCATTCTCCCAGATCTGTTCCGGGAGGGGCAGGGCGTGGTGACCGAAGGCCGGTTCGAAGGGGCGAGCCATGAATTCGTCGCCGATACGGTACTGGCCAAGCACGACGAGAAATATATGCCGAAGGAAGTTGCCGACAAGTTGAAAGAGCAAGGGCTGTGGCAACACGCGGGAGAACCGCAATGATCATCGAGATCGGCCACTATGCCCTGATCCTGGCGCTGGCGACGGCGCTCGTGGTTTCCATCGTGCCGGTGATCGGTGCAAGGCGCCTCGACCGTGCGATGATGGATCTGGCCTCTGTCGGGTCGCTGGCGATGTTCGCGCTGGTGGCGTTCTCCTTCGGAGTCCTGACCTACGCCCACGTCGTCTCCGACTTCTCTGTCGCCAACGTCTGGGAGAACTCCCATTCGCTTGTGCCGCTGCTGTTCAAGTTGTCAGGCGTCTGGGGCAATCACGAGGGCTCGATGATGCTCTGGCTGCTGATCCTGGTGCTGTTCAGCGCCCTGGTCGCGGTCTTCGGACGGAATTTGCCCGATACGCTGCGGGCAAACGTGCTCGCCGTGCAGGCCTGGATATCGGTCGCCTTCATCCTGTTCATCCTGCTGACCTCCAACCCCTTCATGCGACTGGATCCGGCCCCGGCCGAGGGGAAGGACCTCAACCCGGTGCTGCAGGACGTCGGTCTGGCGATCCACCCGCCGCTGCTCTACCTCGGCTATGTCGGCTTCTCCGTCTGTTTCTCCTTTGCCGTGGCTGCCCTTCTCGAAGGCCGCATCGATGCCGCCTGGGCGCGCTGGGTGCGGCCCTGGACGCTGGCTGCCTGGACGTTCCTGACGCTCGGCATCGCCATGGGCTCCTACTGGGCCTATTACGAGCTCGGCTGGGGTGGCTGGTGGTTCTGGGATCCGGTCGAGAATGCCTCCTTCATGCCCTGGCTTGCCGGGACCGCGCTGCTGCATTCGGCGCTCGTCATGGAAAAGCGCGAGGCGCTGAAGATCTGGACGGTGCTGCTTGCCATCCTGACCTTCTCGCTGTCGCTGATGGGCACGTTCCTCGTGCGCTCGGGGGTCCTGACCTCGGTGCACGCCTTTGCCAGCGATCCGACCCGCGGCGTCTTCGTCCTGTTCATTCTGCTGATCTTCATCGGCGGGTCGCTGTCGCTCTTTGCCTTCCGCGCGCCGCAGCTGTCGGCCGGCGGCTTGTTTGCGCCGATCTCGCGCGAAGGGGCGCTTGTCCTCAACAACCTGATCCTCACCGTCGCCTGCGGCACGGTGCTGACAGGCACGCTCTATCCGCTGCTTTTGGAGACGCTGACCGGCGACAAGATCTCGGTCGGGCCGCCCTTCTTCAACATGACCTTCGGCCTGCTGATGGCGCCGCTGCTGGTCATCGTTCCCTTTGGCCCGCTGCTGGCCTGGAAGCGCGGCGATCTGCTCGCTGTTCTGCAGCGGCTCTATCTGGTCGCGATTCTGGCGTTTGTTGTTGCGGTGGTCTTCTTCTATGTCCAGCACGGCGGTCCCGTGCTTGCCGTGCTTGGCCTAGCTGCGGCGCTGTTCCTGATCTTCGGCGCGATCGCCGATCTGTGGTATCGCGCCGGCGTCGGCAAGGTCGCGGCCTCGGTCGCCTGGAGACGCCTTGCCGGCCTGCCGCGCTCGGCCTTCGGCACGGCGCTCGCGCATGCCGGGCTTGGCGTTGCCGTCCTTGGCATCGTCGCGGTGACCACCTTCGAAACCGAGCATGTCATCGAGATGAAGCCCGGCCAGACGGTCGAAGCCGGCGGCTACGCCGTGCGGTTCGACGGCATGAAGCCGGCGACCGGACCGAACTACAGCGAAGAGCGCGGTCACTTCACCATCGGCCGCGGCGGCGTCGAGGTTGCCGATGTCTGGTCGTCCAAGCGGATCTACACGGCGCGGCAGATGCCGACGACGGAAGCCGGCATCGTGACGTTCGGGCTGAGCCAGCTCTATGTGTCGCTCGGCGATCCGACGAACGACGGGGGCATGGTCGTACGCATCTGGTGGAAGCCCTTCATTCTCTGCATCTGGGGTGGCGCGGTGATCATGGCGATCGGCGGCTTCGTGTCGCTGAGCGACCGGCGCCTGCGTGTCGGGGCGCCGAACCGCAGGGCAAAGCCGCTGCGTCCTGCCATGGAGCCGGCCGAATGATGAGGCGTCTGCTCCTGGTGATAGCGATAGTTCTGTCGGCCGCGCCGGCCTTTGCCGTCAATCCGGACGAGGTTCTTGCCGATCCGGCGCTCGAGGCGCGCGCCCGGGCGATCTCCGCCGAACTGCGCTGCATGGTCTGCCAGAACCAGTCGATCGACGATTCCAATGCCGAGCTTGCGAAGGACCTGCGCCTCCTGGTGCGCGAGCGGCTGACCGATGGCGATACGAACGAGCAGGTGATGAACTACATCGTCTCGCGCTACGGCGAGTTCGTGCTGTTGAAGCCGCGCTTCGAGACGAAGACGATCCTTTTGTGGGGCGCGCCGCTCCTGCTCGTCGTCGCAGGCGGGCTGTCGCTGATCGTCTTCGCGCGGCGTCGCGTGGAGGTGCCGACCGGCAGTCGCCTCAGCGAAGAGGAAGAGAAAAAACTCGACCGACTTATGCATGGCGATGGTCTTTGACTGAGATCAATGTTGAACTGCTTTGCTCATTCTACCGTCGTGCCAGCAGCATTCCGGAAGAGCGAGGCATGAGATGCAGGCCAAGGACATAATGACCACCAACGTGGTTTCAATCAGCCCGGCGGCTAGTGTGCGGCATGCAGTCGCTGTCATGCTTCAAAACAACATCAGCGGCCTGCCAGTCGTCAGCGACGAGGGACGCGTTTGTGGTATGCTGACGGAAGGCGATCTTCTCCTCCGGCGGGAAATCCGGGTTTCGCTGCGGTCATCTCGCGTGTCCGAAGTCACCTCGGAACTTGACCTTGAGCGCTACATTCGCACTCATGGCTGGTCCGTGGCAGATGTCATGTCTCCCGACGTCATTGTCGCATTGCCGGAGAGCGAGGTGTCAGACATCGCCGATAGCCTGCAGGCCCACCGAATCAAGCGGTTACCCATCGTTGAGAACGGGCGACTTGTCGGTATCGTGAGCCGGCGCGACATTCTGGCAATCATTCTCGACGCGCCGCCGACCACACTTCCTCGGGAGGATGAGAGTATTCGTCTGGCGGTACGTACGCGTCTGAGGTCCGACCTCGGTTTGACGCCGCAAAGGGTGCAAGTCTCTGTCAAGAACGGCGAAGTGACCCTGGACGGCCACCTGGAATCGGATCTGAAGCGAACGGCAGTGCGCACGCTTGTCGAAAGCTTGGGAATCGGCGGCTATCGCGACCGACTGCATGTCATCACGCCCGACAGTGCAGACCGCTCCGACATTGCCTCGGGCTAACATCGATCTTCAGTAGCAACCAGTCGGTTGGTTTCGCAAACATGAACTTGAGAAGCGGTCGCGAAGGGCACCTCTACTGGAGCCGTTGGGACGAGGAGGCTTGTTCGCTTCGCGCCCCGAAATCGAACAAGCCTCTGTCAAGTTCCCAGCATTGACACGGGCATCGCCCGACCCGCGACAGCAATATAGGACAGCACCGGAACGAAATCTTTGACCGATGTCAAAGATGGCAAGTTCCGATTGGCGCTCGGGTGGCGGCCACAGATCGGACATCGGCCAGGCGAGTCGCAAGTCAAGATGAACGTCACCCGTCCGCGAGGGCCTGGTCCAAGAACGGGCGAATATCTTTGGCAAGCGCAGCTGCGTCGAGTGGACCAACGTGCTTGGCCACGATGCGTCCATCCCGGTTGATGACGAATGTCTCCGGAACACCATAAACGCCCCAGTCGATCGAAGCCCTGCCTCTTGCATCGATCCCGATTGCGGCGAAAGGATTCCCGTTCTCGCGTAGAAATGGCAACGCCTTTTCGGGAGCGTCCTTGTAGTTGATCGCAACGACGGTGATGCGGGTGTCTTTGGCGAGTTCCATCAGGACCGGGTGCTCCTGACGGCATGGAATGCACCATGAGGCGAAGATGTTGACGACGGTCACCCGCCCCCGGATGCCGGCGTCCGCCAGTCCTGGCGTTGATGAACCGGCGAGCGGCGGAAGATCCACATGTGGATGTGGTTGGCCGATAAGGGAGGAGGGGAGTGTAGAAGGAGTGTATCCGTCGGCCGATTCCCGGTACAGCACGTTGCCCACAGCACTTGCGATTCCGAGGAATGCGACGAGCGGGATTGCCGCTACGAGGTAACTCCGCATCCTAGCGTTCTTCGCGATTTGACCGGCGACGCACGACCGCGAGCGCCTCGACCTGTCGGCGGTAGCTTCGGCTGGTAATCCAAACCTTCGCCGCCATCGCAAACATCACCGAGAAGGCCAGCGCGTAAGCGGCGAAAACATACTCCTGATGCGTCATCTCAACTATCCCTTTGTGACGCGGCCCTTGCTGCGAGCCTGTAATGAGAGATCAACTTTCTTCGCCAGATCTCGTTTCGTATCGATGCGACGTAAAGCGTCGCAAAGAGCGCGGTAAAAGCGAGGCCCATGATCAGCAGCGGTCGCAGAAATTCGATGTCGAGAGCGGGCCCGTCAAATCTCAGGACACTTGCGGGCTGGTGGAGTGTGTTCCACCACTCGACCGAGAATTTGATGATCGGAATGTTCACGAACCCGACGATGATGAGAACCGCGGAGACGCGGGCAGCCCGCGTCGGCTCGTCAACGGCGCGATTGATCGCCAGTATACCAAGGTACATGATGAACAGCACGAACATGGACGTCAGCCGAGCGTCCCAGACCCACCAGGTCCCCCACATCGGCTTACCCCAGATCGCGCCAGTGACAAGGGACACGAAAGTGAACGCGGCGCCGAGAGGCGCTGCCACGCGGGCTGAAACGTCTGCCAAAGGGTGTCGCCAGACCAGCGATCCAACGGCGTTCAGCGTCATGACCGTGTAGCACAGCATCGCCATCCACGCCGCAGGAACGTGAACATACATTATTCTGACAGTCGCGCCTTGCTGGTAGTCCACATCGGAACTGAAGGCGAGGTAAAGGCCAATCAGAAAGAACAGCATCGTCAGTGCCGATAGAACGGGGATTGCCCGATCTGACATCTCGACGAACCGGGTGGGCTGCGCGAGGCCTTTGACGTATTTTGCGACGTTTGAATATGAACTCATGCCACGAGCCATAGCGCCTGATTGCGCCTCGATAATTGATCCTGGTCAAACATCTCGAAGCGACCCGGAGTGATCGAAAATATTTGAAGACCGCTTCAGCGCCCCGATTGCACGAAGCCTGGCCGGCAGCACAAAAGGCGCGACAGCATGGCGCGTTCCAAATTTTGCCGTGCTTCCTCACGGAGCCTGCGAGATGTTCAGCAACTTGACGGAGATCAAATACGGGGCTCGGGAGCCGGTGTATCGCTGCTTGCAGAATCAAGGAGCATGACATGGATTTCGAGGCGTTTTTCAAAAGCGAGCTGGATGGCCTTCACAGCGAAGGTCGCTATCGCGTTTTTGCCGATCTTGAGCGTCACCGCGGCAGCTTTCCGCGCGCCACGCGACACACGGCGGACGGCCCGAAGGAAGTCACGGTCTGGTGCTCCAACGACTATCTCGGCATGGGCCAGAACCCGAAGGTGATCGAGGCGATGAAGAATGCCATCGATCACTGTGGCGCGGGTGCGGGAGGCACCCGGAATATCTCTGGCACCACCCACTACCACGTTCTGCTCGAGCACGAACTGGCCGACCTGCATGGCAAGGAAGCGGCGCTGATCTTCACCTCGGGCTATGTCTCCAACTGGGCGGCGCTCGGCACGCTCGGCGCCAAGATCCCCGGCCTGATCATCTTCTCCGACGCCTTGAACCATGCCTCGATGATCGAAGGCATTCGCTACGCCAAGTGCGACAAGGTGATCTGGAAGCACAACGACATCCATGATCTCGAAGCCAAGCTGGCCGCCGCAGATCCGAAGGCGCCGAAGCTGATCGCCTTCGAATCGGTCTATTCGATGGATGGCGACATCGCCCCGCTCAAGGAGATCTGCGATCTTGCCGACAAATACGGCGCGATGACCTATCTCGACGAAGTGCATGCCGTCGGCATGTATGGACCGCGCGGCGGCGGCATTGCCGAGCGCGAGGGCCTGATGGACCGCCTGACGGTCATCGAAGGCACGCTCGGCAAGGCATTCGGCGTCATGGGCGGCTACATCGCCGCCTCGACGGCGCTGTGCGACTTCATCCGCTCGTTTGCCTCTGGTTTCATCTTCACGACGGCGCTGCCGCCGGCGCTTGCTGCCGGTGCGGTTGCCTCGATCCAGCATCTGAAGGTCAGCCCGTTCGAGCGCGCACGCCACCAGGATCGGGTCCGCAAGCTGAGGGCGCTGCTCGATCAGCGCGGCATTCCGCACATGCCGAACCCGAGCCACATCGTGCCTGTCATGGTCGGCGATGCGGCCAAGTGCAAGTGGATCTCCGACCTGCTGCTCGACAATTGCGGTGTCTACGTGCAGCCGATCAACTACCCGACGGTGCCGAAGAAGACCGAGCGCCTGCGCATCACCCCGACGCCGCTGCACAGCGACGCCGACATCGAACATCTCGTCGAGGCGCTGCATTCGCTCTGGGCGCGCTGCGCGCTGGCGCGGCACGTGGCCTAGCCAGCGCTATTCGGACTGGCAATTGCGAGCGACAGTGCTCGTCATTGCCCGTGGATGGTCAAGGATTTCGCTCATTCGAAATGAGCCATACGCTACGGAAACCAAAACGCAACTGCGACGGACAAGGCTCTGCCAGGGCGGGGATGCTTGGAGATAGTATTGGCGACTGTTCCCGGCCCTGTCGACTGCCTCCTGCCAACCTGAAGAGGGTGTCAGTCGCCGGCGGGCGAGGAAACCACACCCGTTCGGCAGCCCCGGCATGGCCAGAAGGCCCGCCAATAATTGATCGCGATCAAAGACGTCTTGGTCCTTCCGGTGGACAAGACGTTATCGAATTCCTCAGGAGAAGACGGCCTTGATGATAGCTCAACACGACCGGCAAGCTGCCATCGCGCAGAATGATCAAGCAGATGGAAAGGAAGGTCCGGCGCCGTCGAGGCGGCAAGCCCTGGCACACCTGCGGCGGCTTGTTCCTCTTCTTGGAAGCCACCGACGATTGACAATCGGCGCGACGCTTGCCCTCACCGCCGCAGCCTTGATTTCACTTGCGCTACCGATGGCCGTTCGGCGCATGATTGACAACGGCTTCGGGCAGGGCGATGGCGAATTCATAAACCGCTACTTCCTGATGGCAATGGCTCTGGCAGTGGCTTTGGCAATTGCCAGCGCTCTTCGATACTATTTCGTGACGGCACTGGGAGAACGCCTGGTAGCCGATCTCCGGAAGAAGGTCTTTGGCCACGTCCTGTCACTTCCCGCCCAGTTTTTCGATTCGAACCACTCCGGCGAAATTGCCTCGCGTCTCACCGGTGACACTGCCCAGATCAAGACGGCGGTCAGTCTGACAGCTTCGGTGGCGTTGAGAAACTCAATCCTGTGCGCGGGCGCCCTCGGCATGATGTTCGTGACAAGCCCTGGCCTGTCATCGATCGCCCTCGCGGTGATCCCGTTGATCCTCGCACCGCTGATTGTCTTCGGCCGCTCAGTCAGGAAAAAGTCCCGAGCGGCCCAGGACTCGCTTGCAGGCGCCTCCGCCTATGCCAGCGAAATCATAGCGGCAAACCGGACGGTGCAGTCTTTCAACGCCGAAGATACTGCCCGTCAACGGTATGTCTGCGACGTCGAAATGTCCTATGGCAAATCCGTTGCGGCGGCACGCTCGCGCGCTTGCCTGACAGGCTTTGCCATCGCACTCATATTCGGCAGTGTGGTCGGCGTCCTCTGGCTTGGGGCGCACAGAGTCCTCGCCGGCACGCTCTCGCCAGGAAGTCTCAGTCAGTTTCTGATCTACTCGGTGATTGCAGCCGGCTCCTTGGGCTCTCTATCGGAAGTCTGGGGTGAGCTGGCGCAGGCAGCAGGAGCCGCCGGTCGGCTTTTCGAGCTGCTGAATGAACAAACCTATGATCGCGAGCCTGAGGCAAGCATGCCGCTTCGCGGCCCCGTCCGCGGTGGCATCGAGGTATCAGATCTGCATTTCTCCTATCCCAACACCCCCCAGAAAGAAATCCTCGCCGGACTTTCCATGACGGTCTCTCCGGGAGAGACGGTCGCTCTCGTCGGGCCATCGGGTGCCGGAAAGAGCACGGTCTTTTCGCTTCTGCTCGGATTCTATGACGGCAGCGCCGGACGCCTTTCCATCGATGGACGAGACGTGCGCTCCATCGCCCCGCGAGACCTCCGCAAGGAGATTTCGATCGTGCCACAAGAGGTGACGATTTTCGCGACCACCATTTTCGAAAACATCGCGTTCGGAAGACCCGAAGCAACGCGGGACGAGGTCGTCGCAGCCGCGATCAAGGCCCAGGCGCATGGTTTCATCACCGGCCTTGAGAATGGATACGACACTGTCGTTGGCGAAAGGGGTCTGACCCTTTCTGGAGGACAGCGGCAGCGGTTGGCGATTGCCCGCGCTATACTGAAGGACGCCCCTGTCCTCCTGCTCGACGAGGCAACCGCGTCGCTTGACGCCGAGAACGAGCAGCTCGTACAGGAGGGCTTGGAACAGCTCATGGACAATCGATCGACCATCGTGATCGCTCACAGGCTTGCGACCGTTCTCAAGGCCGACAGGATCCTTGTGGTCGATGCGGGCCGGATCGTCGAGCAAGGAACGCACGCCTCTCTAATGCGCAACGGCGGCCTCTACAAACGGCTGGCCGAACTCCAGTTCAAGGGGCCCGCCACCGACTCGGAGCTGGACGCAGCGTGAGGCGCCATCCAAACCGCACAACGGTCGATGCAGCTATGCGAGCCAGTTCGACTGCGAGCGAGGGTGGAATGACGAACCAAACCTTGTGACCGGCGCAGGGAAGTGGTGCGCTGAGGTCGTGGTGACGCGCAGGACGTGGGATGAAGGCGTTTCTGTGTTGGCAAAGCCTTCAGCCACTGTTTGGGGATTGGCTCGCCATTTTGGGGTCGGTTTGTTAAGCTGCCGCTAAGCCAAGCGAGGCTCGGACATGCCAAACGATCCACCGCGATCTCATCTGGCGGCAATGAAAGGAGACGGCTTCTACAACCGTCATTCCTCAATGCAGGCCACTGGCATTTCAGCACTCCTTTCATTGTGGGAAACGGCGTGCCGGACAATCGCCGCGGGCGAGGGTCCCTTCACCATCGTCGATTATGGTTCCTCACAAGGCCGCAATTCGATGACCCCCATGCGCGTGGCGATTAAGGCGTTGAGGCTCCGGTCGGGACCGTCCGTGCCAATCGAAGTCGTCCACACTGACCTTCCCACGAATGATTTTTCGGCTCTGTTTGAAGCGCTTTCTTCAAGCCCTGACAGCTACATGAATGAAGCTTCTGACGTTTTTCCCTCTGCGATCGGCAGGTCGTATTTCGAGCCATTGTTCCCACGTCAACGCGTGGATCTCGGATGGTCGACGTGGTCATTACAGTGGATGAGTACCGGAATGATCGAAGCGCCTGATCACATTCTCGCCGGAATGAGTGCCACGCCTGAAGTGATTTCTGCGGTAAAGCGACAACAGGCGAAAGATTGGGAGCGCTTCCTGGTCCTACGGTCACGGGAAATGCGCCCTGGCGGGAAACTCGTGGCGGGCTTTACGGCCCGCACAGCCGACATCACTGGTTGGGAATGGCTCCTTGGCGAGCTCTGGTCGGCATTGAGCGACATGAGGACGGATGGCTGGCTTTCGGAACGAGAGCAGACCCGCATCACAATACCGATCGGCATACGGACCTTGGAGGAGATCAGAAAACCGTTCTTGAAAGGTGAAAATTTCGCCGATCTAGAACTCGAGCATCTGGATCTCGTCAGGCTTGCTGATCCTTGTTGGGAGCAATTCGAAAGGAACGGTGATGTGTTGGCGTTCGCCAAGCGTCACACGGCAATGATGCAAGCCTGGTGCGAGCCGACAATCGCGAGCTTGATCGAGCCATCTCGCAATCCGGCCGCATTTGTCACTGAACTGTTCAACCGGTTTGAGCGTAGACTGGTTGAAGGTCCCCGGCCTCACGAACCCTACATGGCAGCCGTGGTGTTATCCAAACGAGCCTAGCCAGAGAATTGGCGCGCGGCGGAAATTTGACATTCTCGATGATCCTTATGCCGACAAATCTCTTTGTGCCAATACGGGTATGTTCCATCCGGGCAGCCCTCTTGCGAGAGGCTCTGGAGGTCTTTTCCGTCCCGTCTGCCCTGACAGCCGGCCAGGTGATTGGTGGGCGCACAGCTTGCTGCGTCTTCTGCATTGCAGCCAGCCGGCTCTCACTTCATGATAAGCGCATCGGATATCGAAAGCGGCGGCTAATGCATATCTTCCTCGTTCGACACGGCGAATCGCTAGGCAATATCAATGAACAAGCCTACCGTCAGTTCGGCGACCATAATGTTCCGTTGACGCAGTGGGGGTATCGGCAAGCACTGGCGGCCGGGCGAGCGATCGCAGCCTATCTTGCCGAATTGCCGCGCGGACAGATACGACAAATTGACGTCTGGTATTCTCCCTATATGCGGACGCGGCAAAGCAAGGACGCCTTGCTGGAGGCGCTGCCTCCCGGATTGGTCAGAAGCGTTCGTGAGGACTACCTGTTGCGCGAGCAGGATTTCGGTCTCTTCACCGAAATCTATGACCACGCGGAGCGAAGACAGAAATTTCCTGATGAGTTCGAGAAATGGGCGAGATTGCGGAGCAACAGCGGGAAGTTCTACGCAAGGCCACCGGATGGCGAGAGCAGGGCGGATGTGGCCCAGCGGCTTCGTCTATTCCTTCAAACCGTGACGAGCGACGTGCGCGACGGCAACAACGACCTGATCATCGTCGGCCATGGTGTCACCAACAGGGCGTTCGAAATGAACTTTCTCCAGCATGCCGTCGATTGGTTCGAGCGCTCCGACAATCCGGGAAATTCCGACGTGACTTTAATCGACGGGACACACGCGCGCGGCTTCAGATCAACCCTGTTGCACAAGGCCGAAGACCGCCGAACCGGAGATGAAGAGTTGCGCGATGCCTATGGATCCGAACTGACGCTCACGCCGAAAGCCACGCCATAGCTTGGCGCCGCAAACCCGCCGATCTATCGCATTATACAGAAAAGTGCGACTGCTTCGAGCCAGGGCGTGAAGGGCCTCCATTGGAGGGAGGGTTCGAAGCACCGGTTGCCACGATGCCTCGAAGCCTCCCTCGTCCTTCCAGGAGATGAAGGACAAGAAGGACATAGGTCGCAAATCGGAGCGGGGAAGGGGGCCAAAGCCTGAGACAAGCGAATATGGTCCATCTGCAAGGCGGATAGTAGGCTAGCAAAATCAAGCACCTGGCAAATGAACCCTTGCGGGACCATCAAAAAGTCAGAACGAGTTGTCGATTTTTGCCGTCCCCAAACGTTCCTTGTTGGACGGCGGTTTCGAAATCCGCCCAGTCGTCCTTTCAATATCAGGAGGAGTTGATGTGATGGATGCGAACAATCTTGTTTCCGCGCGGGAGCTGGCCAGAAGAAACGGCCTCAGTTTTCCGAACGAAAGCCCCGAGTATCGGCAGGCCCGCGATGAATTGCTCGCCGAGGAAATCGAGTTGCGCCGACATATCGAACGCGTTGCCGAGCAGCGCCGCGCGCTGCCGCCAGGCGGTCAGGTCCGGATGGACTATCGCTTCCAGGGCCCCGATGGCGCGGTTACGTTGAGAGACCTGTTCGGGGGCAAATCCACATTGGTGATTTACAGCTACATGTATGGGCCGCAACGCGAACGACCATGCCCGATGTGCACGTCCATGCTGTCGGCGCTCGACGGAGAAGTCCCCGATATTTACCAGCAGGTCGCCTTTGCCGTCGTCGCGCGCTCGCCGATTGAACGCTTACTGGCGTTCAAGAAGGAGCGCGGCTGGCATCACTTGCCACTCTACTCCGACACGACGGACGAATTCAGTCGCGACTATCACGCCATTGGTCCTGATGGCGGCGATGACGCTGCCTATAACGTCTTCACGATCAAGGATGGCGTCATCCATCACTTCTGGAACCCGGAAATGGGCCCCGCAACTGCCGATCCCGGCCAGGATCCGCGCGGCGCGCCAGATTTCATGCCGCTGTGGACCGTGCTCGACACAACGCCGGATGGGCGGCCGCCGACCTGGTATCCGAGCCTTACCTATAGCAGTGGGCCGTAGGGCAGGGCCGTCAATAAGGCGGGCGTCAGCCTTGCCTGCCGACGCTCGCATACATGCCCGTGGTCCGAAACTCGGTCGGGTTCGTGCCATAGATGCGCCGAAAGACCTTGGAAAAATAGTTCGCGTCCTCGAAGCCTGAGCGGATTGCGACCTCCTTGACGGGCATGTTCGCGGTCTTGGTCAACAGTTTGACGGCCCGCTTCAGTCGTTTCTGCAGGACGAACTCGGCCGGCGGCAGGCCCTCGTTGGCTGCGAACATTCGCGAGAAATGGGCCCTGCTGAGGCCTGCGACCCGCGCAAGATCCTCGACCGGCAGAGGACGTTCCAAATTCGCCATGATGTAGTCGATGACATGCTGCATCGTCCGGTATTCTTCACTGAAAACAGGATGCGAACCGAAGACATCGTCGTACAGCGCCATGGCCGCCTCATAGGCGATTGCCGAAGCCAGGCCCGGCGTCTCCGCGCCATTGATCAGCCGGAGACTGCAATCTGCCAGATGCTCGATCGTTTGCGGTTGCAGTTTCAGGATCGGTCCGGTCACCGCGAGGATCGAGCGGTGGATGCGCAGCGCCTCCTCGCCGTTCATCGAAATCCAGAAAAACTCCCAGCGGTCCCCATCTTCAAGCCAATAGCGGTGATTGTGCGGGACGAGCACGAGCAGTGTCTCGCCTTCTTTCACCCGAAGCTGGCGATTCTCGTAACGCAGGTTGCCCGCGCCTTTGATCGTATGCTGCAGGACGGTGAACGGTGTTTGGCCGCGCTTTCTGCCATCCCAGTCGTAGGTCGCATTCTCCCGGATCTCGTAGCCTGTGCTGGTCGGCATTGTGTGCAGGCTCTGGCGGCCACGCGGCAGCGACACGGTCCTCATGACCGGCCCGTTGTCAATCAATTTTTGCAGCACAAAATTACCCATGAAAGCATAATCCTTCTCTGGCGGCCCCGCCGAATATGCGCATAATCCGCCCCCAAGAGAGAGAACACCGCCTGCACCGAGGAGCGGCAGGGAGGAGAATAAGCCGGATTTCTGGCCTTTTTTGGCTTCGGGCGCAAGTCCGGGTCCATTTCTTCTTCTCATCGTTCAGCGCCGGCAAATTTGATCGCATTGAGGCAAGGATCATGAGTTTCAAAATCGCTATCATCGGCGCAGGCAGCGTCGGCTTCACAAAAAAACTGTTCACCGACATCCTCTGTGTGCCGGAATTCCAGGACGTCGAGTTCGCGCTTACCGACATGAGCGAACATAATCTGCAGATGATCAAGCAGATCCTCGACACGATCGTTTCGTCCAACAAGCTGCCAACCAGGGTTACGGCGACGACGAACCGCCGCGAGGCACTGACGGGTGCGCGCTATATCATCAGCTGCGTGCGCGTTGGCGGCCTGGAAGCCTACGCCGATGACATCCGCATTCCGCTGAAGTACGGCATCGACCAGTGCGTCGGCGATACGATCTGCGCCGGCGGCATTCTCTACGGCCAGCGCAATATTCCTGTCATTCTGGATTTCTGCAAAGACATCCGTGAAGTCGCAGAGCCGGGTGCGAAGTTCCTGAACTACGCAAACCCGATGGCAATGAATACCTGGGCCGCCATTGAATACGGCAAGGTCGATACGGTCGGTCTCTGCCATGGGGTCCAGCATGGCGCCGAACAGATCGCTGAGGTGCTCGGCGCGAAATCGCCTTCCGAACTCGACTACATCTGCTCTGGCATCAACCACCAGACCTGGTTTGTCGATCTCAAACTCAATGGTCGCAAGATCGGCAAGGACGAGCTGGTTGCCGCCTTCGAAGCCCATCCCGTCTTCTCGCAGCAGGAAAAGCTGCGCATCGACGTGCTGAAGCGGTTCGGGGTCTACTCCACGGAAAGCAACGGCCATCTGTCCGAGTATCTTCCCTGGTACCGCAAGCGCCCCGACGAGATCACCAAGTGGATCGACATGTCCGACTGGATCCATGGCGAAACCGGCGGCTATCTTCGTCACTCCACCGAGACCCGCAACTGGTTCGAAACCGAATTCCCGCAATTCCTGGAGTCGGCATCAAAACCGATCGATCGGGCCAAGCGTTCAAACGAGCATGCGAGCCATATTCTTGAAGCCCTCGAAACCGGACGTGTCTACCGCGGCCACTTCAACCTCAAGAACAACGGGATCATCACCAACCTGCCAGCCGATGCGATTATCGAGTCCCCCGGCTTCGTCGACCGCTTCGGCATCAACATGGTTTCCGGTATCACGATCCCCGAAGCATGTGCGGCCACCTGCATGGCGTCGATCAACGTTCAACGCATGTCGGTTCATGCGGCCGTCAGTGGCGATATCGACCTTTTGAAGCTCGCCGTTCTGCACGATCCGCTGGTCGGTGCCGTCGCGACGCCGGAGGAGGTCTGGCAGATGGTCGACGAGATGGTCGTCGCCCAGGCGCGCTGGTTGCCGCAATATGCGGATGCAATCCCGGCTGCCAAGGAACGTCTGGCGAAATCGACTGTCAAGACCCGCGACTGGGCAGGTGCCGCCCGTCGCAACGTCCGTTCCATCGACGAGCTGCGTGCCGAAAAGGCTGCACTCAAGCAGGCCGTCTAAAGCTTCCGGACACGGGTGGCGATGGGGCTCCGGGAGGGAACTCATCGCCGAAGGCCCGTCGCCGGATCGTTTGAGGAGAAGCGGGGTTGCCACAAGCACCCCGAAAAACAAAGGGAGAGACGATGAGTAATATCCGCAACCTTGGCATTCTTGCCGGACTGGCGCTGAGCGTCTCGGTCTCGGCATTGAACGCCTATGCTTCCGAGCCGACGACACCGCCTGTTCCGCCGCAGTTTCCGGCGGAAGGCAAGATCAAATACGTATCGAGAGACTCCATCGAGGAATTCAAGGCGCTTCCACAGTATCACGAGCCGGACTGGGTCACGAAGAACTTCGTCGACAGCGGCAAGCTGCCGCCCGTCAAGGATCGACTGCCAAAGGAACCTCTCGTCTTCAAGACCGACAACATGGTCGACGGCATCGGCGTTTATGGCGACACGATGCGCCATGTCATCGGCGGCCGGCCGGAAGGCTGGAACTATGGCGCCGGCCAGACACAGGGTTGGGGCGGCATCGATATCGGCCTGTCGGAGTGCCTGACGCGCACCGCGCCGCTCTTCCAGGTCGAAGCAAAGGATACCGAGCCGCTTCCCAACCTCGCCAAGAGCTGGGACTGGTCGCCGGATGGCCACAAGCTGACCATGCATCTGGTTGAAGGTGCCAAGTGGTCGGATGGCGCGCCGTTCAACGCCGACGACATCATGTTCTACTGGGACGACGAAGTCATCGATCCGAACGTTTCGCCGCTTGGAGGCGGCGCATCGCCTGAGGCCTTCGGCGAGGGAACGACGCTCAAGAAGATCGACGATTACACCGTCGAATGGACCTTCAAGGATGCTTTCCCGAAGCAGTATCTCTACACGATGGCCTATCCGAGCTTCTGCCCGGGCCCGTCGCATATCCTGAAGCCGCAGCATCCGAAGTATTCGAAGAACACTTACGACCAGTTCAAGAATGCCTTCCCGCCGGAATTCATGAACATGCCGGTCATGGGTGCCTGGGTGCCGGTCGAATACCGTCCCGACGACATTATCGTCATGCGCCGCAACCCCTACTACTGGAAGGTCGACGAAAAGGGCAACCAGCTGCCCTATCTCAACGAGTTGCACTACAAGCTGTCCACCTGGGCTGATCGTGACGTGCAGGCCGTTGCCGGTTCCGGCGACTTCTCCAATCTTGAGCAGCCCGAAAATTTCGTGGCTTCGCTGAAGCGCGCAGCCGAAAAGACGGCACCGGCACGTTTGGCCTTCGGCCCACGCCTGATCGGCTACAACATGCGCATGAACCTCTCCGCAAACGGATGGGGCGACCCTGATGCCCGCGGCCAGGCCATCCGTGAACTCAACCGGAACGAAGACTTCCGCAAGGCAGTCACCATGGGTCTCGACCGCAAGGCAATCGGCGACTCGCTGGTCAAGGGTCCATTCACGGCGATCTATCCCGGCGGCCTCTCATCGGGCACGAGCTTCTATGATCGCAACTCCGTGGTCTATTATCCGTTCGACCTCAAGGGTGCGAAGGAACTGCTCGCCAAGGCCGGCCTGAAAGACACCGATGGCGATGGCTTCCTGAACTTCCCGGCGGGAACGGAAGGCGGCAAGAACATCGAAATCGTGCTTCTGGTCAACAATGGCTACGCCACGGACAAGAGCCTTGCCGAGGGTGTCATCGGCCAGATGGAAAAGCTCGGCCTGAAGGTCATTCTCAATGCGTTGGATGGCCCGAAGCGTGACGACGCCCATTACGCCGGCCGTTTCGACTGGTTGATCCAGCGCAGCTCGCCCGAGCTTGCCTCGGTCGTCCAGAACACCGAACAGCTGGCGCCTGTCGGTCCGCGGACGAGCTGGCAACATCGTGCCGGCAAGGACGGCAAGGTTGACCTGATGCCTTACGAACAGAAGATGGTCGATATCATCACGAAGTTCCAGAGCAGTCAGGACAACAACGAGAAGGTCGAGCTGATGAAGCAGTACCAGAAGGTTGCGACCGAGAATGTCGATACGGTTGGCCTCACGGAATATCCGGGTGCCCTGATCGTCAACAAGCGCTTCTCGAACGTCCCTGCGGGTACTCCGATCTTCATGTTCAACTGGGCCGAGGATTCCGTCATCCGCGAGCGTCTGTGGGTGGCCGCCGACAAGCAGGGCAAATACGAGCTGTTCCCCGAACAGCTGCCTGGCAAGCCTGGCGACAAAGGTCCGAACAACTAAGAGCTCCCCTCCCAACGAGGACTCCGGTCGCGCGTGAAGCGCGGCCGGGCAATATCAACAAGCCAGCCGCACCGACAGGCGCGACCGGCGGCAAGGAGAAGCGAACCGTCCGATGTTACGATTCCTGCTCGTGCGCATAGCCTCTGCGATTCCGGTCCTCATCATTTTGAGCATCGTGACATTCGCGATCATCCAGGCTCCGCCCGGTGACTATGCCGACTACATCCGTTCGCAGCTGATCAATCAGAGTGGTGCCTCATTCGCGCAGGCGGATGAACAGGCCCAGGCATACCGGATCGCCCACGGCCTCGACCAACCGATGGTCATCCAGTACGTCAACTGGATCAAGGGCATCATTACCCGCGGCGATTTCGGCTACAGCATGTTCTACAACAAGCCTGTTGCCGATGTCGTGGCCGAACGCCTGCCGCGCACGCTGGCGCTGGCACTGGTCTGCCACATCTTCGCATCCGTGCTCGGCATCGGTTTCGGCATCTGGGCCGCAACCCGCCAGTATAGCTGGATCGACAGCCTTCTTTCCGGCATCTCCTTCCTTGGCATGACGGTGCCGCGCTTCCTGATGGCGCTGATCATCGTCTACCTCCTGGTCTTCCAGTTCAACGTCTCGGAAATCGGCAGCTTCTTCTCGCCGCAATTTGGCGGGGCGCCGTGGTCCTGGGCAAAGTTCGTCGATCTCGTCAGCCATGTCTGGCCGGTCGTCGCCATCGCCACCTTCGGCGGGCTCGCCTACAACATGCGTGTCATGCGCGGCAATCTGCTCGATACGCTGAACGCGCAATATGTTGAAACGGCTCGCGCCAAGGGCCTCTCCGGCAGTGCTGTTGTCATGCGCCACGCGGTGCCGAACGCGCTGCATCCGCTCGTTATGTATCAGGGCGTCGTGCTTCCCTACATGCTGACCGGCGAGATCGAGACCGCGATCATCTTCTCGCTGCCGACCGTTGGACCGGCGATCGTCGGCTCCATGGCAATCGGCGACGTCTATGTCACGGCCACCTTCATGATGGTGCTTTCCGCCACGCTGATCGTCGGCAACATCATCGCCGACATGCTGCTTGCCATGCTGGACCCGCGCGTCCGCCAGTACGGAGGAGCCTGACATGCTCGCCTTCGATTCAGCTCCTCCGCCACCGCACGAGGAAATCACCAAGCACCCGCATAACGGCAATGAAAGCTATCTTTCGCTCGTCTGGCGCCGGCTCCGGCGTTCCTGGACAGGCATGATGGGCCTAATCCTCGTCGGCCTGCTGCTCTTCATGGCGATCTTTGCGGATTTCTTCGCGCCGATGGATCCAAAGGCGACCGATGTTGGCTTCGCCCCGCCTCAGCTTGTCAGCCTGCGCGACAAGGACGGCAACTTCGCCTTTCCGCCGCGCGTCTATGCGCTCGGCGAATCCGAGGAACTCGATCCGGTCACGTTCCAGCCAATTGTCGGGCCGGACTACAACAACCCGCGCTATCTCGGCTTCTTCGTGAGAGGCGCTGAATACAGGCTCCTCGGCCTCATTCCTGCCGACCGCCACTTCTTCGGATCGGTCGATGGCCAACCGGTCCATTTCCTCGGAACCGACAAGTTTGGTCGTGACATCCTCTCGCGTGCCATCATCGGCTCACGCATCTCGCTGATGATTGCGCTGACCGTGGTCTTCATCGTCACCATTGTCGGAACAACCGTTGGCATGGTCTCGGGCTATTTCGGCGGAACCTTCGATGCATGGGTGCAGCGCTTCGTGGAAATCGTCCTGGCCTTCCCGCAGTTGCCGCTTTATCTGGCCCTGACGTCGCTGATCCCGGTCACCGCACCAACCAATGTGTTCCTGGCATTTGTCATTGTCGTCATGTCGGCACTCGGTTGGGCGCAAATGTCGCGCGAAGTTCGCGGGAAGACGCTGGCGCTCGCCCGTATAGACTATGTGCGCGCCGCCATGGCGGTTGGCGCCACTGACCGGCGCATCATCTTCCAGCACATCTTCCCGAACGTGATGAGCCACGTGATTGTTGCGGTCACCCTGCATATCCCGAGCGTCGTGCTGCTGGAATCGTTCCTCGGCTTCCTCGGCTTCGCCGTAAAGCCACCGCTGATTTCCTGGGGCCTGATGCTGCAGGATACCGCAAATTACTCCGTGATCGGGACCTACCCCTGGATCCTGGCGCCTGTCGGCTTCGTGCTGGTCACCGTCTTCGCCTTCAATGCACTGGGCGACGGTCTGCGCGACGCGGTCGATCCTTATTGAGGTGATGAAGATGGCTCTCTCACTCGTCAATTCCTTCGCTCCGCCGGTGCGCCACGACCACGAGGCGCATCAGGAAAAACCCGTCATCGACGCCCGCAATATCGGCGTCAAGTTCAAGGTCGAGCACGGCATCGTCGACGCGGTAAAGGATATATCCTTTCAGCTCTACCGTGGCGAAACGATCGCCATTGTCGGCGAATCGGGATCCGGCAAGTCCGTGACTGCCCGCACGGTCATGGGCCTTTTGTCCAAGCGTGCAACCGTCTCGGACAAGTCGAGCGTCCACTATGACGGCAACAACATCCTGACATTTTCGGAGCGTCAGCGTCGCAAGCTGCGGGGCGACCGGATCTCGATGATCTTCCAGGAGCCGATGAGTTCACTGAACCCGATCTACACGATTGGCAGCCAGATCATCGAAGCGATCCGTGTCCACCGCAAGATCAGCCGCAAACAAGCCGAGGCACGGGCCCTGGAGCTCTTGAACCATGTACAGATCCCCGATCCGGAAGCGCGGCTGAAGCAGTATCCGCACCAGCTGTCGGGCGGGCAGCGCCAGCGTGTGATGATCGCCATGGCTCTTGCCAACGATCCTGATGTGCTGATTGCAGACGAACCGACGACGGCGCTTGACGTCACCGTGCAGGCCCAGATCCTCAATCTCATTCGCAGCCTCCAGACGGAACTGCGAATGGCGGTGATCCTCATCACTCACGACCTCACGGTGGTGCAGAAGTTCTCCGACTATGTCTACGTCATGCAGCATGGTGAAATGCGCGAGCACAACACGACGGAGCGCCTCTTTGCCAATCCGCAGCACGCCTATACCAGGCATCTTCTTGGCTCCGAGCCGCGTGGGCAGGCCAATCCGTTGCCCGAAGGCTCTGACATTATCCTCGAGGCGCGCGACGTGAGGGTCTCGTTCATGATGCGCCACGGCAGTTTCTTCAAACCGCAATTGAAGGAACTGGTCGCCGTCGACAGCCTGAACCTGACGCTACGACGTCACGAAACGCTGGGTCTCGTCGGCGAGTCCGGCTCCGGCAAGACGACCTTCGGACAGGCGCTGCTGCGACTGAACGACCCTGATGGCGGAGAGATCTTCTTCGACAAGCTGCCGATCCATGGCAAATCCCGCGCCGAGATGCGGCCGCTTCGCTCACGCATGCAGGTCGTCTTTCAGGATCCTTTCTCCTCGCTCAACCCGCGCATGACGATCGGCCAGATCATCGAGGAAGGGTTGGTCGTCAACCAACTGGGCGCGACCAGGGCAGAGCGGCTTGATCGTGTTCGCGAGGCGCTGATTGCGGCAGGCATGCCGGGCAATATCCTGTCGCGTTTCCCGCATGAATTTTCCGGCGGCCAACGCCAGCGCATCGCGATCGCTCGCGCCATTGCGCTCGAGCCGGAGTTCATCCTGCTCGATGAACCGACCTCGGCGCTCGACCTTTCCGTCCAGGCCCAGATCATCGAACTGCTTCGCAAGCTGCAGGACGAGCGCGGCCTCAGCTACCTCTTCATCTCGCACGATCTCAAGGTCGTGCGCGCCCTCTGCCACCGTGTGATCGTCATGCAGCATGGCAAGATCATGGAAGAGGGCCCCGTCAACGAAGTTCTCACCAATCCCAAGACCGCCTACACGGAACGGCTCGTCAAAGCCGCTTTCGAAGTCGCCTGATTGCACATGCCGGAGGTTATAATGGCAAGAAATCCAAAGATTACGTTCATCGGAGCTGGCTCCACCGTCTTCATGAAGAACATCGTCGGCGACGTGCTGCAGCGCCCGGCGCTGTCGGGTGCGACCATCGCCTTGATGGACATCAACCCGCAGCGGCTTGAAGAAAGCGCCATCGTTGTCAACAAGCTGATCTCGACGCTTGGCGTCAAGGCCAAGGCGGAAACCTATTCAGACCAGCGCAAGGCCCTGGCTGGCGCCGACTTCGTCGTCGTCGCCTTCCAGATCGGCGGCTACGAGCCCTGCACAGTGACCGACTTCGAAGTCCCGAAGAAATACGGTCTGCGCCAGACGATTGCCGATACACTTGGCGTTGGCGGCATCATGCGGGGCCTGCGAACAGTGCCGCATCTCTGGAAGATCTGCGAGGACATGCTCGCTGTCTGCCCCGAGGCGATCATGCTGCAATATGTCAACCCGATGGCGATCAATACCTGGGCGATCGCGGAAAAATATCCCACGATCAGGCAGGTCGGTCTCTGCCACTCCGTGCAGGGCACAGCAATGGAACTGGCCCACGACCTCGACATTCCCTACGAGGATATCCGTTACCGTTCGGCCGGCATCAATCACATGGCCTTCTATCTGAAATTCGAACATCGCCAGCCAGATGGCTCCTACAAGGATCTCTATCCGGATCTCGTGCGCGCCTATCGCGAAGGCCGTGCGCCGAAGCCCGGCTGGAACCCGCGTTGCCCGAACAAGGTCCGTTACGAGATGCTGACCCGTCTCGGCTACTTTGTCACTGAAAGCTCGGAGCATTTTGCCGAATATACGCCTTACTTCATCAAGGAGGGCCGCGAGGATCTGATCGAGAAGTTCGGCATTCCGCTCGACGAATATCCGAAGCGCTGCATCGAACAGATCGAGCGCTGGAAGGGGCAGGCCGAGGCCTACCGTTCGGCCGACAAGATCGAGGTCAAGCAGTCGAAGGAATACGCGTCCTCGATCATCAATTCGGTATGGACGGGTGAGCCGTCCGTCATCTACGGCAACGTCCGCAACAATGGCTGCATCACGTCGCTGCCGTCCAATTGCGCCGCCGAAGTGCCGTGCCTCGTTGATGCATCCGGCATCCAGCCGACGTTCATCGGCAACCTGCCGCCGCAGCTCACGGCACTCATGCGCACCAATATCAATGTCCAGGAGCTGACGGTCCAGGCGCTGATGACGGAAAATCGCGAGCACATCTATCATGCCGCCATGATGGACCCTCATACAGCGGCCGAACTCGACCTCGACCAGATCTGGTCGATGGTGGACGAACTGCTCGCCGCCCACGGTGACTGGTTGCCCGCATGGGCGCGCACCGGCCGCAAGGTTCAGGCCGCCTGACCATCTCTCTCCCGGTCACGGCCCCAAGAGGTCCCGCGGCATCGCCGCGGGACTTTTGCTATCGGGTAGATAAAGTCGAGGGCCCGATTGATTAAATCAATATCTCTGATATAGAACCAATTGCGTAATCTTGTCCTGTGCCGATCGGAGCCCCATGAGCCGCAGCTTCCTTGTCGTCGACCCCGAAGAGGGTATGTCTATCCTCAAGGGACTGGCATCGCCGGCTCGCGTGGCGGTGTTGAAGCTTCTGCACGAGAAGGGCGCGCTCAACGTCAACGAAATAGCTGATATCCTTGATCTGCCGCAATCCAGCGTGTCGACCAACGTCCAGGTGTTGGAAGAGGCGGGGCTTATCCACACGGAAACCCAGAAGGCCCGCAAGGGCAATCAGAAGGTCTGTCGCAGCGTTTATGACGAGATCCTGGTGGTCTTCAAGAATGAAATCAAGGAAACTGAACCAGACGCGATCGAGGTATCGATGCCGCTTGGTCTCTATACGAGCTTCGAGGTGACGGCGCCTTGCGGACTTTGCTCGGCCGACGGCATCATCGGGTTGCTCGATGTACCCAATACCTTCCTTGATCCCGACCGCATGAAGGCGGGGCTCATCTGGTTCACACGCGGGCATGTTGAATATCAGTTTCCCAACAATGCGCGATTGACGAATACCAGCATCCGCGAAATCGAGTTCCTGATGGAGCTAAGCTCCGAGGTTCCCGGTACCAGCGCCGACTGGCCCTCCGACATAACCCTGACGGTCAACGGGGTCGACATCGGAACCTGGACGTCTCCGGGTGATTTTGGCGACAAACGCGGCGTATTCACCCCGGATTGGTGGAAACTGAAGGGATCGCAGTACGGCAAGTTGAAGAACTTCCGCATCAATGACGACGGCGCCTTTGTCGATGGACTGCGCATTTCCGAGATCACGCTCGCTGACCTGAAGCTCGACGAACATCATTCGATCCGCTTGCGCATTGGTGTGCGCGACAACGCCAAACATCCTGGCGGCATCAACATCTTCGGGCGCGGATTCGGCAATTACGACCAGGACATTCTGCTGCGTCTCAAGACTCGGTAAGTCTGTCCGATTTTCTGCATTTTGGTCTTGACCACGCCCCGGGCTTCCGCTTTATTCATCTCAAATTGTGATACAAATCACAAATGACGATACAGTGGAGGATCTCATGAAGGCCGCGGTTACAGCGCACAGCAAATACACGATCTCGGACATCGACCCGCGCCTTTACGGCTCGTTCATCGAGCATCTCGGTCGGGCCGTCTATACGGGCATCTACGAGCCGGATCATGCCACCGCCGACGAGAACGGCATGCGCCGGGACGTCATCGATCTCGTCAAGGAATTGAATGTTCCGATCGTACGCTATCCCGGCGGCAATTTCGTCTCGGCCTACAATTGGGAAGACGGTATCGGCCCCAAGGAAGACCGTCCGACTCGCCTCGACCTTGCCTGGCATACATCCGAAAGCAACCAGGTCGGCATCCACGAATTCGCCGATTGGTGTGTCTCGGCGAATACGGAGATGATGCTGGCCGTCAACCTCGGTTCGCGTGGTCTCGACGAGGCGCGCAACTTCCTCGAATATGTCAATCATTCTGGCGGCAGCGAGTGGAGTGACAAGCGCATTGCCAACGGAAGAAAGGAGCCCTGGGACGTCAAGCTCTGGTGCCTCGGCAACGAAATGGACGGACCCTGGCAGATCGGCCACAAGACGGCGGACGAATATGGCCGTCTGGCACATGAAACCGCCAAGGCCATGCGCGCCTTTGACAGCTCCCTCGAACTCGTCGTCTGCGGCTCGTCCAACGCACACATGCCGACCTATCCGGAGTGGGAGGCAACGGTCCTCGACCACACCTACAATGAGGTCGACTACATCTCGCTGCACATGTACTTCGAAAACCGCGCAAAGAACACGGCCAACTATCTCGCCCGCAGCATCGAACTGGACAATTACATCGGCACGGTCGCAGGCGTCATCGATTACGTCAAGGCGAAGAAGCGCTCGGCAAAGAACGTCTATATCTCCTTCGACGAGTGGAACGTCTGGTACCACTCCAAGGAGCGCGACAAGGCAACGCTTGCCGGCGCCAATGGCTGGCCGCATGCGCCGGCCCTTCTGGAAGACGACTACAACTTCGAGGACGTGCTCCAGGTTGGCTGCATTCTCAACACCTTCATCAATCGCGCCGATGTCGTCAAAATTGCCTGCCTGGCGCAGCTCATCAACGTCATTGCACCCATCATGACGGTCCCGGGCGGCCCGGCGTGGCGTCAGACGATCTTCTATCCCTACTATTTCGCTTCCGTCTACGGGCGTGGAACTGCGCTGAAACTGATGGTCGACAGCCCGAGCTACAAGGTCGACGACCTTGGAGATGTGCCCTACCTCGACGTATCGGCGGTCCATGATGCGGACAAGAAGACGGTGACCTTCTTCATCGTCAACCGCCACGGAACCGAGACGCTCGATCTCGATGCGAGCCTCCTCGAATTCGGCGCCTTGCGGGTCATCGACGATCAGGTCGTGGCCCATGCGGATCTCAACATCACCAATACCGCCGACAAGCCCGACAACGTCGTGGCGAAGGCCGTCACGGGCACCAGCTTTGCCGATGGCAAGCTCAGCGCCAGGATCGCGCCACTCTCCTACAGGATGATCCGCCTGCAGGCATAATATAAATCCGCTTTGCTGATACATATCAAACGATGTGTTGACAAAGCAATTGTATGATTTAACGTCAGCGCACCGGTTTTGACGTGCCACTGGGAGGAAGAGATGGGAGCGACAGCTTCTGTTCTGGCACTATCACTGACTGAGGGACATTCGCCGATAAAAGCGGATGCATACTCGCTCTCAGCATGCCTGCCATGTGTCCATATCGGTTTTTCGGGTTCTGACTGCAATCCAGGAGCAGCCGGATGACCGCGAATATCGAAATCCAGAATGTCACCAAGCGCTACGGCTCGATGACCGTCCTCGACGGATTGTCACTGTCGATCAAAGCCAACGAGTTCCTGGTTTTCCTGGGGCCGTCGGGCTGCGGAAAATCGACGCTGTTGCGCATGATCGCTGGGCTGGAAAGCGTGGATGACGGCACGATCTCCATCAATGGCGAGCGCATCGACACGTTGCCGCCCGGTCAGCGCGACATCGCCATGGTGTTCCAGTCCTATGCGCTCTACCCGCACATGACGGTGGCCGACAACATGGCCTTCGGACTGCGCAACATCAACCTATCGAGCGATGTGATCTCGAAGCGAATTGCCGAAGCAGCCCGCATGCTCGAGATCGGCCACCTCCTGGAGCGCAAGCCCGGCCAGCTGTCCGGCGGCCAGCGCCAGCGCGTCGCCATTGGCCGCGCCATCGTCAAGGAACCGAAGGCGTTCCTCTTCGACGAGCCGCTGTCCAACCTCGATGCGGCGTTGCGCGTTCGCACCCGCGTCGAACTCGCCCAGCTGCGCAATCGGGTGAGATCGACGATGATCTTCGTGACGCATGACCAGATCGAGGCAATGACGCTCGCCGACCGCATTGTCGTCATGAACAATCGCAAGATCGAGCAGATCGGAACGCCGATGGAGATCTACTCGCGTCCGGCCAGCCGTTTCGTCGCCACTTTTGTCGGTTCTCCGACCATGAACTTCCTGACCGTCGCCCTGTCGGAAGAAAACGGTTTCCTGCGCGCAAAGCTTCCCGACGGCACGCAACTCAAGACCGCCATCCGCGCAGCTGGGGTCAAGGGTGGCGAGTACTCTCTGGGCATTCGTGCAGAGGCCGTCAAGCTCGCCAACGGCGTTGCTGCGACGACGACGGGCAAGGTGGATGTCCTCGAGCGTCTTGGTGATCGCACCCTTCTTTATACGCGCCTCAAGGATGGCAGCGTCGTCATTGCCGAGGACATCGGCAACAGCCGCGTGGCAATCGGCGACGAGGTGGGGCTGACGCTCGACGGGACGCGCACGCATCTCTTCGATGATGCCGGTCACGCCTGGCACAATGAGGAGGCCGGTCATGGCTGAGGCCGCACTCGATCGTGCCGAGGCGACGGCTGCGGCCGCCGAACGGCGCAACATCCAGAACATCAATGCGCCGCAATGGCGCAATGCCCTCTTCGTCGCGCCCTATCTCCTCGTCTTCGTGGCCCTTCTCGTCGTGCCGCTCTTCTGGGGCATCTGGCTGAGCCTGCACAAGGCGGACGCCTTCGGCGTCGGCAAGTTTGTCGGCCTGACCAACTATATCCGCCTCTATAACGACCGCATCTTCCTGCAGGCGATCGGCAACACCTTCTATTTCGTCTTCCTGACGGTACCGGCGCTGGCGATCATCGGCCTGCTTCTGGCGCTGGCTCTGAACCGCCGCACCCGCACCGCCGCCGTGCTGCGCGCCTTCTATTTTTCCTCTTCGGTCCTGTCGGTGACGATCGTGACGTTGATCTGGCGTATCGTCTTCATCGGCAATTTCGGTTTGCTGGCGACGATCTACGGCTGGTTCGGAGCGACTGCGCCCGCTTTTCTCTCTGATCCGCGGATTGCCATGATCGGCATTGCGATCGCCACCGTCTGGTGGTGCATCGGCCTGCCGATGATGCTCTTCCTTTCGGCCCTGCAGCAGGTGCCTGGCGAGATCTACGAGGCGGCAGCTCTCGACAATGCCAGCCGCTGGCGCACGCTCTGGTACATCACGCTGCCCTCTATCAAGCGCACCTTCGTGCTCGTCGTCATCATCCAGATCGTCTTGCAGTTCCAGCTCTTCGGCCAGGCGCGGCTGATGACGAACGGTGGCCCCAACAACGTCTCCAAGCCGGTCGTCCTCTACATCTACGAGGCCGCTTTCACCAAGTGGGACCTCGGGCTCGGTGCTGCCGCTTCCGAAGTCCTGTTCATGATGATCCTGATTGCCGCCATGGCGCAGTACATCGCCACGCGGCGCAAGGGAGAAGAGGGATGAGCGGATCTGTCTCGGGCAATATCGTCGGCCGCACCTTGGGTGACCGCATCATCCTCGGCCTGGTGATCGCGCTGGCCCTCGTCATGGTGGCGCCGGTGGTCTGGGTGGTGGCGCTCTCCGTGAAGGACAATAAGGAACTCATGCTGGACATGAACTCCGTCTTCCGCGCGCCCTACACGATCAAGAACTATATCGATGTCATCGGCACCTCCTCGGTTTTCCGCTGGGTGTTAAACAGCACCATCGTTTCGGGCGGCCTGACGCTCGCGACGCTGGTCCTTTCCTCGCTTTCCGGCTATGGCTTCGCGCGGCTGAACTTTCCTTACCGCAACGTGCTTTTCGTCATCGTGCTGCTCGGCCTTGCCGTGCCGGAACAGGCCGTGCTGATTGCCCGCCAGCAGATCTTTGGCTGGCTGAAGCTCCACAACACCTATCCGGGGCTGATCCTGCCGGGGCTTTCCGCACCCTTCGGCGTCTTCCTGATGACGCAGTATTTTCGCGCCATCCCCAAGGAGCTGGACGAGGCGGCCCTGCTCGACAACGCCAGCCGCTTCAAGATCTTCTGGAAGGTGCTGTTGCCGCTCACCATTCCGGCACAGGCAACGCTTGGCATCTTCACCTTCTTCAGCGCCTGGAATGACTATCTCTGGCCGCTGATTTCAGGCACCCGCAAGGAGATGTTTACGCTGACCGTCGGGATCGCCTCGACCCAGATGAATTTCGCGCAGTCTCAAGGTCTCGGCTTCCTGATGTCCCAGGCAGTCTTCGCCAGCGCGCCGATCCTTATCCTTTACCTGTTCTTCCAGAAATACATCGTGACGGCCGTATCCGGCACCGCCGTGCGCTAGGGCTGGCGACAGAGACCACGTTTTAAGTGCAACCGGCTCCCGAGGAGGGGGCTCACGTCAAGGGGTGGGGAACCCCAAAGAGGAGGAGTTGGAATGACGCATACTTTCAGAAAATACATGCTTGCGGCGGCCTCGGTGATTGCCCTTGCCGGCGCAAGCCCGGCCTTTGCCGCCACCGAACTGACGGTTCAGCGCTTCTTCGGCGCGTGCGATGCCGACTTCGGCACCAATACCGATGTCAGCAAGGCTGTCGGGGAATGCGGTATCATCACCTCGCTTATCAACAAGTTCAACGCGGACAATCCGGATGTGCATGTGACGGTGACGACCGTCGAATGGCCGGGTTATGACCAGCTGACGGCACAGTTCGCCGCCGGCGACCCGCCGGATATCGTTACTATCCACCAGTCGGTACTGGCTGACTATCAGTCCAAGGGCCTGCTGATGCCGCTGGACGACGTCCTGAAGTCCGTTGGCGTTGCGTCTTCCGACTTCACCGATGCCAGCTTGAACGGCGTGACCAAGGACGGCAAGATCTACGGTCTGCCGATCGACAACTGGACCATGCTGTACCACATCAACTTGGACCTTTTCAAAAAGGCCGATCTCCTCAACGCCGACGGCACGCCGAAGTTGCCGACCAGCGTTGATGAACTCATGGCTCAGGCCAAGCAGTTCAAGGAAAAGACCGGCAAGCCATACTTTGTCCAGAACCTGGCGAACGAAGTCGCGCTTTATACCCGCAATCTTTATACCTACCTGTTCCAGCAGGATTCGAACTTCTTTGCCGATCCGAAGCAGGTGAAGATCAATACGCCCGAGGCCAAGAAAGTCCTCGAGATGTACAAGGCGATCTACGACAACGGTTATACCACCAAGGATCTTGACTATGCGGCCGGCATCAACGCCTTCCTCGCAGGCGAGGGCGGCGTTCACCTGAACGGCACCTGGGTCATCGGCGACTATACGGCATCCTCCGAAAAGGCAGGTACCGCGCTGAACGCCGGCGGCTATGCCGTTTATCCCTATCCGCAGCTCTTCCCGGGCAAGAAGGCGCAATATGCCGACGGCCACAGCTGGGCAGTGTCGCAGAAGGACCGCAGCGACGAGCAGACAGCTGCCATCGGCAAGTTCCTGAAGTTCTTCCACGACAACGACTTCGACTGGTCGCGGACCGGCCACCTGCCAGCTGTCAAGGCGGTTCTGGCTTCCGATCAGTTCAAGGCTCTGCCGCATCGTGACACGATTTCAGCAATCGCCACGCTCGGCACTCCGCTGCCGTCGACCGTCCAGCGCCAGTTTGCGATCCAGGACATTATCGGCCAGGAAATGAGTGCTGCGATCACCGGTCAGAAGGAGATCGATGCAGCGCTCACCGATATGGAACAGCGCATCAACGAGTTGCTCGCCAACATCTGAGGCTTATTCTCCCAAGCCAAGAGAGCAAATGCCCGCCGCGGTCCGCGGCGGGCATTTGCAGTTGAAGGGGGCTGGTTGGAGATATGCCGGTCTCAGCGCCGTTTGTCTCCGTCAAAGAAAAGCAGCAGGAAAAGCCCGCAAAGCCCTGCTGCAGCACCGATGATTGCCGTACCGGAATAGCCGCTGACGCCAGTGCCGATCGCAAAGAGAAGGGCGCTCAGCCCCGCGCTGACAAAGATGTTGACGGATATCAGCGCACTGCCAAGGCCCGGCCGCTCAGCGATCAGATCCTGCAGGTAGGTGATCGGAATGCTGATGAGTGCTGCCGCGCCGACACCACTGATGAGGGTCAAGGCGTAAACATGCCATGGCGCAGAGGCAAAGCCGAGCAACAGAAGGTACACGACATAGATGATCGTGCCGATCGCCAGCGCCGTAACGTGGCTCATGATCCGTTGGGCACGGCCCCAGACGACGATGAAGACCACCTCGAGCAGGGCAACGATGCCAACCAGGATCCCGATATCGCCGACCGTCCCGTGTGCGGGGCCCGTAACGATCAGTGGCAGGATGGCACCGTTCACGTGAAGGGTGCTGCTGATGAGCGCCACCGCGATCACGCGGACGAAGACGCGAGGTGAGATGACTTCTGCGAGTGCAGCAAGATAGGAAAGATGATGCGTGGCTGCATTGTCGGTTCCGCTCTGGCGTGGCAAGAACGCGGCGATCAGGCAAAGGCACACCAGGCAGGCAAGGCTTGCGAAGAGATAGGCGGGCAGCATGCTTGTTGACCGCGACAGGAGTATACCGACAAGCCCTGGGACCAGCACCCAGGAGAGTGAAATCATCGCTCTCACGCCCGAGTTTACCGTCGCCACGTCACCGCGTGGCATCCCGTTGGTGGTGGCGCGCACATTGGCAAAGAGCAGGGAATTGAGCGCGTTGTAGATTGGCAGGAGCAACAGCGCACTGAGGACAAAGGTTGCCTGTGCCGGAAAGACGTAGACCGCGCCATAGCCGAAGATGCCGAACACGGCGACCGACAGCATCAGCCTGCGGAACTCACCAAGTCTGTCCGCCAGATTGCCGAGCAGGATGCTGACGGTGACATTGACGGCTGCTGCAGCAAAGATCAGCGCCGAGTACAGGCCATTGCTCAGGCCAAGCTCGCGGATCGCAATGACAGCTTGATATGGCGAGGTCGCCGCGCCGGCAAAGCCAAAGGCGAAGATCGCAAGCATGCTGACCCGAACTGTCGGGTTGCGGAATACATCAGGCAGAAAACGGGTCATGATGGGTCGAGGGAAGGAAATCAACCGGCGATGCGGATCGAGACGCCTTAACAGGTTCGACGCGAGGCCGAAACCTGCCAGGAAAAAAATCAGTCTTTCCAGCGCGCCGAAAGGCGTGCCTGCGGCATATAGGCAAAGTCGCGGTCAAAGGGAAAGACCGGCCGGATGCGTCGTTTGCTCACCAGAGCTTCGATGTCCTGGTTCACCACCCCCTCAGTCAGGGCCATCAGGTTGGGGTTGGCGATCGGCGCAAGTTCCGGAGAGAGGTAGCCCGACTTTACCACCAGCATGCGCACTGACTTTGGATCGAGCCCAAGGCGCGTGAAATCGGCGATGTTGTGATAGGGCCGTCGGCGGCCAGCAAGCACGACCATAATCCCTCCGGTCCGCACCACCGCCTGACGCTCGTCAAAGGCGCCGGGATCATCGAGGAAGACAACCTCTGCTTCCACGTGGACAGGCGAGCTCGACGGGTCAAGCGTCGCACCGATATCGAGCCCGATCCTTGCGCTCTTGCCGGCGGCAAAGCACGCCTCGACAGCCGGCCGATCCGTAATGCCAGCAAGCAGCGCCCCGTCAAACCGCCGCTCCAGCAAAGCCTTGAGAACATCAGCGCGATCCCCGACACCGCCGCCTGTCGGATTGTCGGCGGAATCCGCAAGGATCACAGGCGCTGTAGAGGCTTCCTCCGCCAATTCAAGCATCTGTTCGAGCGGCCCGGTCACCGGCCCAAAAACAAAGTTTTCCCGCGCATTCCAATAGGATGCGGCGATCTCTTCAGCTGCCCGTGCTGCCGCCTGTCTGTCGGTCGCTGTGACAACCGCGCAGGCGCTCGCCCGCGGTTCGTCCGCCCAGACATAGCCGATCATCAGATTTGCATCGAGAATGCCGGCGCGCCGGTCGATGTCGGGCAGCGCCTTGTAAAGGCTTCTTGCAGGCTCGTCCTCGGTCGAGGTTCGCTCGCCCGGCCAGAGCACCGGCACCGGTGTCCAGGCTACACCGGGTCGTCTGCCGGATCTCAAGGCGTCCACAAGCATCGACCAGGCACGTATCATTGTGTCCCTGACGTCGATGTGCGGTGCGGTGCGATAGGCCGCGAATATGTCGAGTTGGTCGACAATCTTCTGACTGACATTGCCATGCAAATCATAGCTTGCAGCGACCACGCAGTCCGGACCGACGGCGGAGCGGGCCGCCGCGATCCAGTCGCCTTCGGCATCCTCCATGCCCTCGACATTCATGGCGCCATGCATTGCAAGGTAAAGCCCGTCGACCGGCAGGACAGCCTTCAATCGATCAAGAAACTCCGCCTTGAACGCCTCATATGCAACAGCGGAAACCGGGCCGCCGGGCACTGCGCGCGCGTGAAGTAGCGGGAGATGTTCAACCCCTTCCGCTTCGAGAAAACTGAAATAGTCGGAAGCAAGGAGATCGGCTGCACGCAGAACGCGAAAATCGTCGACCGCCATCAGCACCGGCGAATAGGTGCTGCATTCCGTATGAATTCCGCCAACCGCAATCCGCATCGCCGGCCTCACAGTTTTGGGCTAAGGGGAACGATCGCGGCGAAGCGATGCCAGTCCTTCATCGCCCGCGGCGTCCACGCCGCCTCGGCAATTGCCGGCAACCTTGGGAAGACCAGCCGGTTGAAATAGCCGCGCGAGAGAAAGTGTTCCGACCAGATACAGGCCTGAACGCCCTTCATCCTGTCCTTCAGTTCCTCCGGAAATTCACCTTCTGCCTCATAGGCATAGGTGTGGGCCGGCGGCACTGTCCCGGCCCAGCTTGCACCGGGCTCCTGAAAGGCCTCCGCCTGCACCATGTCGAGATAGTAGGCTTGGCCAGGGGTCATGACGACCTCGTAGCCTTGTCTGGCGAGATCGATCCCGACCTGCGGGTTCTCCCAAGCCATCAGCAACGTGTCTGCGGCGGCGACACCGCCGCCATGGGCCACTTCGTTCCAACCGGCCAACTTGCGACCACGCGCGTTCAGCATGTCCTTCACGCGCTTGAGGAAATAGGACTGCAGCGCAAACGTTCCTGAAATCCCTTCCTTCTCCATCAGCGCCTTGGCAAGCGGGGAGGCAAGCCATGAGCCGTTCGCCACCTCGTCACCACCGATGTGGAGATAGGAAGAGGGGAAAAGCTCGACCATCTCGTCGAGCACGTTCTCGAGAAATTCGTAGGTCCCGGGCACGGCTGGATTGAGCGCGTTGTTCGGATAGCCCTGCACGGAGTGATAGCTGTCCGGCGCCTCCTGCCCGTCGGACAGATCAGGCAGCGCCGTCAAGGTGGCCGTGCTGTGGCCCGGAATATCGATTTCGGGGATGATCTCGACGTTCAAGCCTGCAGCGTGAGCGACAATGTCGCGAACGTCCTCCTGGGAATAAAAGCCGCCAACCGGCTCGGCACTGTTGCCGAGTTGAGGCAGGAGCGGCTCATCCGGCCCCCGCAAGACGCCTGTCGTCGTCAGTTCCGGATAGGCCTTGATCTCAAGTCGCCATGCCTCGTCGTCAGTCAGATGCCAATGGAAGATGTTGACCTTCAACCAGGCAAGGATGTCGATCAGGCGTTTGATATCAGCGACCGGATAGAACTGCCTGGAAACGTCGAGATGGCACCCCCGCCAACCGTATCGCGGTTTGTCGGAAATTGTCCCGGAGACGGGAAAGCGGAACGTCTGTGGATGGCTGCGGGCGCCGTGCAGGAGTTGCGAAAGCGAAGTCAGCCCGTATTGACGTCCGGCAGCATCGGCAAAGGATAGCGTGATCGTCGTGGGCGAGAAGGCAAGCTTGTAGCCGTCCGGAGCTATCGTCGGATCAACCGAAAACTGCAGGGCCCGGCCCTGCGGCGAGGCCACGAGATTGTAAGGTGCGTGGTCGCTCTCAAAGAGGCGCCGGAAGAGCGAAAGGGCAGTTGAGACGGCGCGCATGTCGTCAGCCGAGGATCCTTCGGCGGGATAGAGAACGACAGGAAAGCCATCGCCGGGCCTGGCGTCGATTTCTGCCGGCCATGGCTGCAACGAGAATGGAAGCGTGAGCCTGCCTTCCGGGAGAAGCATCGGCGGCGGTTCATTGACGCGACCTTCAAGCAGCAGATCGGACACTCCAACCGTGACATGCTTGCCATCAGCAAGCGTCACATAGGCGGACTTGGCGCCATCGGTGCAGTGGCGCGCGGGCCTGTGCAGGCCACTGACGGTGAAAGTCCAACTCTTGCCCGGTTCGAGGACGAAGTCGGTTGGCGGTGCAAACTCGTGAAAATTGGCATTGCGGCGCACAAAGGTGGCATTGTCGCAGGCCTTGGCATCGATGACACGCGTCAGCGAGGTGTAGACCAGCGTGAAGCCGGAAAGCGCAACATCGGAAAGATTGAAAAGGGAAAAGCTAAAGCGGCCGTTCGGGCCACCATCCGGCTGCCACGAACTTTCCAGGCGGTAGGGCGCCACAGTCATATCTGTTCCTCTCTTGCTATGTCTTTCAGTAGTGCTCGGATTGCGAAAAGGTACGGGCAAGTTCCGCCTGACCGGCGGTCAGGCCGCAGTCCACCGGCAGGCAGACGCCGGTGATGGCGGCGGCCTGCGGGCCAGCCAGAAATGCAACGGCATTGGCGACATCCCGGGGATCGACAACCCGCTGCAGCGGGTACCAGCGGCGCGCTTCCTCAAAGACATTAGGATTGGCGGCAGCACGCGCCTCCCAGGCCTGCGTACGCACGGTGCCGGGCGCAACCGAATTCGAGCGGATCCCGAGCTTTCCATATTCCACCGCAATCAGTTTGGTCAGATGCAGCAGTCCGGCTTTCGCTGCGCTGTAGGCAGGATGGCCGAAGACGTTCATGCCGTTGACGGATGCAATGTTGACAACCGAGCCCTTCGCCGCTTCGAGCTGTCCCTCGACGGCGCGGAAGCAGAGGAACGCCGCCTCGAGATTGAGGGCATTGTCCATCCGCCAGATCTCGGCCGTGGTATCGTGCAGGCTGACGGCGCGCGCAGCACCGGCATTGTTGACCAGCGTCCTGACGGCACCGAGCGTCGCGGCACGCTTCGCCATCTCGGCAACACTTGCCTCGTTCGTTACATCACAGCCACACGCGATGAAGCGTTCGGCCGCGCCCAGCGTGCGGGCGGCCCTCTCGGCGGCGGCAAAGTCGATGTCGACCATCAGGATGGTATCGTGATCCTCGGCAAGCCGCTCGGCAATCGCACGGCCTATGTCACCCGCAGCACCGGTCACGATTGCTACCGTCTTTGTCATTCTCTACCCCTCTTTGGCATGGAATGGTCAGTCCCCGAGCAGTTGCCGGTCATCGCCATCGCGGTGGGCAACGAGCTGCTGCTTGATGCGGCGCAGCGCCACTGCCGCCTTTGGCTGGATGGCATAGGCGACGAGGCTGGCGAGAATATCGACCGCCGCCAGATAGGCGATGCGCGTGGAGGTGGGCCGGAAGATATTGTTGCCCTCTTGCAAATCGATCGGCACGACGATTTCGGCTGCTTGCGCGACCGGGCTATTGCTCTGGGTGAGCGCGATCGTCGTCACCTTCGACTCGCGCGCAAGAGCGAAGGCACGCACGAGCTCGGTGTTGCGCCCGGTGAAGGACGAGCCGATCAGCACGTCGGTCTGCTTGGCGGCGGCGGCCATCATCAATTGCATGCCGTGATCGGAGCTTGCGGTGACATGCAGGCCGAAGCGAAACAGGCGGTTTTGCAATTCACTGGCAATCATTGATGAATTGCCACCAGAGCCGAAGGCATAAATCATGTCGGCGCGTGCAAGTCGCCCGGCGGCAAGCTCGATGGCAGCAAGATCAAGTGAACGATGAAGCAGGAAGAGAGCGTTCTGCGCCTTTGTTATGATGTCTTGCGCGACATCGCCCGGATTGGTGCTTTTCGGCTCAGGTTTCAGGTACCGCATCCCGACATAGGCTGTTCGGGCAAGCTGGACCTTGAAATCGGAGAAGCTCTCGCAGCCAAGCCGCCGGCAGAAACGCGTGACCGTCGGCGGCGATACGTCAGCCTTTTCGGCAAGCTCGATGATCGAGGCGTTCACCGCGAACTCGAAGTCATTGAGAAGGATATCCGCGATACGGTTTTCCGAGGGCGAAAGCCGGGGCTTCTCTTCCTGCAATGTAGAGAAAATGTCCAACCGAGCTCTCCCGTCGTTTGCGCTATTGATCCTTCGGCTTATACGCTACGCAGTCGATTTCAACCTTGCAGTCGACCATCATCGATGACTGGACGCAGGCGCGCGCCGGCGGGTGGTCGCCGAAATATTGCTGATAGATGGCGTTGAAGGTCCAAAAGTCGCGAGGGTCGTCGAGCCAGACGCCGCACCGCACCACATGCTCGACGCCGTAGCCGGCTTCGTTGAGAATCGCGATCACGTTCTCGATCGTCTTGTGCGTCTGCGCGACGATGTTTCCATCAATGATCTCGCCATTGTCCATGGCAACCTGGCCGGAAACATAGAGCCATCCGTCTGCTTCGACGGCGCGGGCAAAGGGGAGGGGCTTGCCGCCGGCACCTTTTTGAACCGTGCCATAACGCTTGATGGACATTGGTCGATCCTTGCAAATTATTTTCGTATTAAGTTGACAAGTCACCATAGAAAGCCGAATTTGACCAGCGAAAAACAGCATTCATGAAAAGAATTTCAATGCGGGGGAGATAATGCGCGATCCTTTCAAAAATCCGTTTCCTGCTTCGGACGCTGCCCGCCACTCGATCTGGGAGATGCTGGTAGCGCGCGATATCGACGCATTCCTGGCTGCCGACTGGTCGATGGTCGAGCATGATTTCGTCGAGGAAGGCTTCCTCGGCATCGACGGACGCAAGCAAGTCAGCCCCGACAAGTGGCGCCTGGCGTTTCCGACTTTGTCGGCCTACCGTGACGAGTGGCTGCGTCAGGCACGAGACTTTGCAACACAATCCTTTTCTGAGGACACCCGTAGCGCCATCTTCACGACCACCACGCTTGAGGACATCGAGATCGAAGGTGAAATGGCGCTGGTGCGCAAGAAGTTCGATGGCGGCCTTACGAAGGCCGATGGTACGCGTGATGTGATGCAGTGGCAGACGCTCTATTATTGCCGCCTGCATGAAGGCCGCTGGAAGATATGCGGCTTCACCGGCTACCTGCCGAACCCGATGGGCTGATCAACACAAAGGCAAACCCTTGCGCATTTTTACGGCGGCGCTCGCAACCGAGACCAATACGTTTTCCCCGATCTGCGTCGATCGGCGGGCGTTCGAGGCGTCCCTTTATGCGCCCCCAGGGCAGCACCCGGAAACCCCGACCCTCTGCACGGCGCCAATCACCGTAGGGCGGCGTGTTTGCGCCGAGAAGGGATGGGAGCTGATCGAGGGTACGGCGGCGTGGGCGGACCCGGCCGGACTGGTGAACCGCTCGACCTATGAGGGGCTTCGCGATGAGGTGCTGACCCAGCTTGAGGCCGCGATGCCGGTCGACGCCGTTATCCTCGGCCTGCACGGCGCCATGGTCGCAGCCGGCTACGAGGATACTGAGGGCGACATATTGGCGCGTGTACGCGCGATTGTCGGACCTGATGTCCTTGTCTGCGCCGAACTCGATCCGCACAGTCATCTTACAGCCAGAAGGCTGCAGGCCGCCGACTTCTTTGTCTACTTCAAGGAGTTCCCGCACACCGATTTCGTCGATCGCGCGGAGGATTTATGGCGCATTGCCAGCCAGACGCTGGAGGGTCGATCAAAACCGGTCATGTCCGTCTTCGACTGCCGGATGATCGATGTCTTTCCCACCTCGCGCGATCCGATGCGCTCCTTTGTCGACAAGATCATGCGGCTTGAGAAGGAGGACGCTGATATCCTCTCGATCTCGGTCATTCACGGCTTCATGGCAGGCGACGTGCCGGAAATGGGTACGAAGCTGCTTGTCGTCACCGACGACAAACCGGAGAAGGGTGAAGCCCTGGCGCGTGAACTCGGCCTCGAGCTGTTTTCGAAGCGTGGTACCTTCATCATGCCGCAGATCGACGAGATTGAGGCCGTAACGCAGGCAGTCGCAGCGACGTCCTGGCCGGTCGTCGTCGCCGACGTCTGGGACAATCCGGGCGGCGGCACTGCCGGCGATGCCACCGTCCTGTTGCAGGAACTCCTTGCAAGGGGTGTGAGAGATGTTGCGATCGGCACGATCTGGGACCCGATGGCGGTGCAGATCTGCATGGCGGCGGGAGAGGGGGCCGAAATTCCCCTGCGCTTTGGTGCCAAGTCCGCACCCGGCACCGGCAACCCGGTCGATGGCGTCGTCAAGGTCGTGAAGCTCGTCACGAATGCTGAGATGCGTTTCGGCGAGAGCTTTGCGCCATTCGGCGATGCAGCGCACATCGTACTCGACGGCATCGATATCATTCTGAATTCGACCCGCGCCCAGAGCTTCGACCCAAGCCTTTTCTCGGTCATGGGCATCGATCCGACGTCCAGGAAGATCCTGGTCATCAAATCGACCAATCATTTCTACGCATCCTTCTCCAAAATCGCTGCGGAGATCATTTACTGCTCTGCCGGAACGCCTTATCCCAACAATCCGGCCAAGACACCCTATCGTCGGGCGCCGAAGAACATCTGGCCGATGGTCGAAGATCCCCACGGCCGCTAGCGCGGAGAGCCGTCACATGCAGCAAAATTCGTTTGCCGTCGTCGCCAAGCCGGGCGACAGGGTTGCCGACCTTTCAACGCCGCGGCCGATCATCGATGAGGAGCGACTGGCGGCAAACATTGCCCGCACGCAGGCCTACATGGACAGGCACGGCCTGAATTTCCGTCCGCACATCAAGACGCACAAGATCCCCGCGCTTGCCACCGAGCAGATCGCGGCAGGTGCCAAGGGCATCAATTGTCAGAAGATCAGCGAGGCGGAAGTGTTCGCCGCGGCCGGCTTCGAAGACATCCTGATCACCTTCAATATCCTTGGCGCGCAAAAGCTCGAGCGCCTTGTCGCGCTCAACGACAGGATCTCGGGTCTGAAGGTCGTTGCCGATAGCGCCGTGACGGTCGACGGACTGTCCTCTACCTTTCAATCCCGCAAGCCGCTGACCGTTCTTGTCGAATGCGACACTGGTGGCGGGCGCTGCGGTGTCCAGACGCCTGAAGAAGCGAAGAACCTTGCCAAGCGCATTCACGATGCGCCGGGCCTTTCCTTCGGCGGCCTCCTCAACTACCCGAAGCCCGCTTCCGCCGAGGCTGTGCAAGCGTTCCTCGGCAAAGCGCTACTGCTCTTGAACGCTGACGGCATTGCCTGTCCAATTGTCAGCAACGGCGGCACGCCAAGCCTGTTTGAGGCGCATCTCGTGAGCGCTGCGACCGAGCACCGCGCTGGCACCTATATCTACAACGATCGCTCCATGGTTCGTGCCGGCCACTGCAGCGAGGCCGACTGCGCCATGCATGTACTGGCAACCGTCGTGTCGCGCCCGACCGCAGATCGCGCCGTCATTGACGCCGGATCGAAGGCCCTGACGTCCGATCTGCTTGGCTTCTCCGACTTCGGAACAGTCGTCGGCTATCCCGAGGCGGTGATTGCTGGTCTGTCCGAGGAGCATGGCGTCATCGACCTTTCAAAATGCGGCGACAAGCGTCCTGAGATCGGCGAGAAGATCCGCATCATTCCCAACCATACCTGCGTTGTTTCCAATCTCTTCGACACGATGGTGTTTCATCGTGACGGCGTGGTCACGCGCGTCGAAAACGTGGCTGCGCGCGGTCTTGTCTGGTAGGGCCTTAGGTGCAGGGCCTTAGGTGCAGGGCGTTGGGTGCTTTCCCTATCAGCCTCGGTCGTGTGGAGGTTTGCGTGCTCGCAACCTCTTTGGTGCGCGCAGACAGGAGAGCTCGCGACCCTCAATCTGGCGGCGAAAGCCAAAATGTGTAATACTCGTTCTGGACGACCGCAGTCTTTGATGCGGGCCGTTAGAACGAATGTGTCATTGCCGCCACCGACCCCTTCGGTGGCGCAAGTGCTATCGCCGCCCTATGGCGAGTCATTCGAAGCAGCATTGACTTCCAACAGGCCCACGCCGGCGGGCTATGCCACGCGATTCTTCGGATTGCATCCGCAGGAGCGCCGCCCTTTGCGTTGGGCGTGAATTGTGATTCAGGCAGATTCAAGAAAGGGTACATGCCATGAACAGCATGAGAAACCTTTGCTTTGGTCTATTGGCTTCCGCACTGACATCCGCGCTGGCTGCGCCGACTGTTGCGCAGCAGCAGGCAAAACCCAATATCCTTGTGATCATGGGCGATGACGTCGGCTGGTTCAACCTTGGCGCCTATCACCGGGGCATCATGTCCGGGAAGACGCCCAATCTCGACAAGCTCGCATCCGAGGGCTTGATGTTCACCGATTACTATGCCGAGGCAAGCTGCACGGCTGGCCGGGCGAGTTTCATCACCGGTGAAATTCCGTTGCGCACCGGCTTGACGACTGTCGGCCAGGCGGGCGCGGATGTCGGCATGCCCGACAAGGCGGCGACCCTGGCCACCGTCCTCAAGACAGAAGGATACGCCACCGGACAGTTCGGCAAGAACCATCTTGGCGACTTGAACAAGTATCTTCCGACATTGCATGGCTTTGACGAGTTCTTTGGCTATCTCTATCACCTCGATGCGATGTCAGACCCCTATTGGTATTCGTTTCCGAATGACCAATCCTACCGGGACAAATTCGGTCCGCGCAATCTGGTCCACAGCTTCGCGACCGATACCGACGACACGACCGAACAACCGCGCTGGGGCAAGGTCGGCAAGCAGAGGATAGTGGACGAGGGCCCCCTGGCACCCTATCCCGACATGTCCAAGGTGCCGAACATGCATGACATCATGCCCAAGGCCAAGTACGACATGGGCACGTTCGATGAAGTGCTGGTCAAGGCTTCGTGCGACTTCATGGACAAGGCCAAGACCGATAACAAGCCGTATTTCGTCTGGCACAACACGACGCGCATGCACGTCTGGACTTTTCTGTCGCCCAAGTATCAGGCTCTCATGAACAGCGACAGCAACTATGGCCTCGAGGAAGCCGGCGTGGCGCAGCTTGACGATAGCGTCGGCGCTCTTTTGAAATGTGTGGAAGATGCTGGCGAGACCAGCAACACGATCGTCGTGTTCACCACTGACAACGGGGCGGAGGTCTTCACCTGGCCAGACGGCGGCATGACCCCGTTCAAGGGCACCAAGGGCACCGTGATGGAAGGCGGCTTCCGCGCGCCAGCCATCATTCGGTGGCCGGGCAAGGTCAAGCCTGGAACGGTCGAGAACGGCATTTTTTCAGCGCTGGATTGGTTCCCGACGCTAGCAGCGGCAGCCGGCAATACTGACATCACCGACCAGTTGCTGAAGGGTGTGCAGCTGGGCGACAGAACCTACAAGAACCATCTTGACGGCTACAATCAGCTGGACCTGCTGCTCGGCAAATCACCGTCCGCACGGCATGAATTCTTCTATTTCGGCGGCCCTGCTCTCGGGGCAGTTCGCATTGACAACTTCAAGTTCCAGTTCTTCCAGCAGCCCCAGGGCTGGCCCGGTGGAAAGGTAACGACGGACATGCCCACCATGGTCAATATCCGTCAGGATCCGTTCGAGCGCACCCCGTCGATTGGCGAGCAAAGTCTCAATGACCTTGGTGGAGGATACATGAATGACTTCTTTGCCCGCGAGTTCTGGCGGTTTGTCAGCGTTCAGGACGAGGTCAAGAAACTCGCCCTGACAGCGGTCGATTACCCGCCAATGCAGGATCCGGCTTCCTTCAATCTGGATGCGGTCAAGAAACAGATAGATGCCGCTATCAGGAACAAGCCGGGCAACTGACGAATAGAACTCAAGCAGCGGGCAGCCGGCAAGGGCTGCCCTTGCTGTCCGCGCAAACAGGATCATCGTATGACGCCGAGCCAACACCGTCTGCGAGGTCCGCATTGCCTGAGGCGAGGCACGCTTTCCATTGGCTGCAATCGAGAAGCACCCCGGCAAGATGACCTGTGATGCCAGACGCCGCGCCTTCCTTTGGTGTAGGACACTTGACCTTACGCGATTGAAAAGCATCTTCTTTTGTGTGGGCGTTAGGCACGCGGGAGGTCACGTCGATGAGAGTTTCGGTTGCATTGGGAATGGCAGCAAGTCTGTTGGCAATATCGGCGGCCGAGCCGCCCTGGCAATGGCAGACCTTTCACGGCGTACGGATGGATTCCGACCCCGTGCTGCTTTCGCGGTTTGACAGGATCTATCGCTATTGCTTGCCCGAAGCCAACTATCGGGGCTCTCCTTATCCGACAAATGCCTGGCACATTACAGCGCTGAGAAGCTGCATGTACCGATTCGGGGTCGCGGACCGGGGGGCTTATTCCTATCCGGCCAACAGGCTCTTCTATCCTCTCTTCTGAGGTGGAGCGCCAGCACGGGGTTAATGATCACGCAGCCGTGGGGTTGAGGAGGTTCATGTCGATGCTCGTCAGCTCCACATGGCGCTCGAACGAGATGCCTACCTCATCGAACAGATGGCAGTCGGCAACGTTGATCCCGGTGACGAGTGGCTGATCCGGGTGAACAGCGGCGCGCCCCTGCAGCGTCGCGCAGAAATTCTCGCTTTCGCTGTCGAGCGACGCGTAGGCGACCGTCTGGGCGCCAAGGCGCTCGATGACAGACGGCGTAACGGTAAAGGCGATGTCGCCAGACCCGATCTGGATATGCTCCGGACGCACGCCCAGGGTCAGCTGTTTGCCAATAGCGCCGCCTCTTGGCGTGACAGGGATCACCGCCTTCTGTCCTTTGTAGTCGATTTCGATGCCGGCATCGCTGATACCTGTGCAGGTGACGGGCAAGAAGTTCATCTTGGGATTGCCGATGAAGGCGGCAACAAAGATGTTGGCAGGCTTGTGGTAGAGTTCCAGCGGGGCGCCGGTCTGGGCGATCTCGCCGGCATTCAAAACCACAATCCGGTCCGCCATGGTCATCGCCTCGATCTGGTCGTGCGTGACATAAATCATCGTCGCCTTCAGCTGGCGGTGCAGTTTGGCAAGCTCGATGCGCATGTCGGCGCGCAAGGCAGCGTCGAGGTTGGAGAGTGGTTCGTCAAACAGGAATATCTTCGGTTCGCGCACGATCGCGCGGCCGATTGCAACGCGCTGACGCTGGCCGCCCGAAAGCATGCCGGGCTTCTGCTGCAGGCGCTGGTCGAGGTGGAGAATGCGCGCTGCATGCTCGACCTTGGCCTTGAGCTTTTCCTCCTCCATCTTTTCCACCCGCAGCGGGAACGCGATATTCTCGAACACAGACATGTGCGGATAGAGGGCATAGGATTGGAACACCATGGCGATGCCGCGCTTGACCGGCGGCAGGTCGTTGACCCTCAGCCCGTCGATGACGATGTCGCCGCCGGAGGTTGCGTCCAGGCCGGCAATCATGCGCAGCAAGGTGGATTTGCCGCAGCCTGATGGCCCGACGAAAACTACGAACTCGCCGTTCCTCACCTCAAGCTGAACACCCTTGAGAACCTCGAAGTCGCCGTAGAACTTCTGAACCTTGTTGAGAAGAAGCTGTCCCAAAACTTGTCTCCGGTCACCGCCGCTGCGGCACTGTATGCGATAGTCAAAGGGATCGCGGTTGTTGCGCCCGCGATCCCGACAAAGGCTTACTTGAACGCTTCGATCTCGCCAGCAGCCTTCTTGAGAGCATCGGCCGGCTCGGCCTTGCCCGTCACGACAGACTGTACCATTTCGATCATCGAATTCTGGAAGCCCTTGTAGTCGGTGAAGAGCGGCTCGGGACCGCCGAAAGTGATACCGTCGATGAACGGCTTCCACGACGGATCAGCCTTGACGAACTCATCGACCTTCGGTGACGGACGCAGCGGCGTCAGGCCGGCACCACCCTGAAGTTCGTATTCGCCTTGCGGGCCCGGCGAGGTGATGAACTTGGCGAATTCGATCGCCTTGTCTTCCACACCCGTACCCTTGAAGACCGCCAGGCTGTCGGTGATCAGCAGCGTGCCTTCACCCTTGGCCGACGGGCCGAGCGGCAGCGGTGCGACGCCCCAGTTGATCTTGGTGTCCTTGAGGCGGGCAGCAGCACCCGAACCTGCCTGGATCATGCCGACCTTGCCATCGAGGAAGATGGCGCGGATTTCGTTCTGCTCGTAGGCGGTTGCGCCTTCGACGGAGTAGGGCGTGATGTCCTTGTAGGCCTGCAAGGCGGCCAGGACTTCCGGGCTGTCCATGACGATCTTATCACCGTCGATCACCTTGCCGTTGTTGGTGTAAACCCAATGCATGAACTGATGCATGGTGTTGTCGAAGGTCTTCGCCGGGAGGCCGTAGCCTGCAATGCCGGTCTTTTCCTTGATCTGCTTGGCGGCGGCAATTTCCTCAGCCCAAGTCTTCGGCGGGTTCTCCGGGTCGAGGCCGGCCTGCTTGAAGATGTCCTTGTTCCAGTAGAGTGCCTTGGTCGAGAAGGCGACCGGCACGCCCCACTGGTTGTTGTCGAAGGTGACGGTGTCGACGATGTTCGGGTAGTAGCTCTTCTTCTCGTCGTCGGTCATCGGCACCGGAACGATCAGATCGTTCTGGGCGAATTCCTTCAGCGTACGCGAACCGACATAGGCCATGCCGACCGGAGTGCCGGCAGCAGCCAGCGTCGTGGCCTTGTCCTGGCACTGTTCCCAGCCGACAACCTCAGGCGTGACCTTCCAGCCTGGGTTCTTGCCTTCCCATTCCTTGATGTATTTCTCGTGGATCGGATCGATCTTGTCGCCGCAATAGATCCAGCTGATCTCCTTGTCAGCCGCGTGCGCGGTCATTGCGCCGAGCGCGGTAGAGCCGAGCAGGGCAAGGGCCATCAGCCCGGTCTTGAATTGAATTGTCACGTTGTTAGCTCCCGTTTTTTCTCTGGTGGTTGACTTACTGTTTCACCGCGCCCGCGGTCAGACCGCTGACGAGATACCGTTGAAGGAAGAAAATCACGATCATGGCCGGCGCAATGCCGACGAAACTTGCAGCCATCAGTTCATTCCACACGACTTCCTGGCGGCCGAAATAGGCGAAGAGTCCGACCGGCAAGGGCGCAAATTCGGTCTTGGAATTGAAGGTGAGCGCGAAGATGAACTGCTGGGCATAGGAGCCGATGAAGGTGGTGATCGCAACTACCATGATGCCCGGCATGGCGATTGGCAGGATGACCCGGCGCAGGGTATAGAAATGGCTGGCGCCGTCGACGAATGCGGCTTCGTCCAGCTCCCGCGGAATGCGCATCATGTAGGTTCTGAGCAGCCAGATCGCCGAAGGGATCAGGAAGGCAACGCCTGGAACCATGATGGCGAAATAGGTATTCAGCAGGCCGAGCGTTCGCATCAGCCGGAAGAGCGGGATGAGCAGCACCGCGCCCGAAAACATGTTGACGGCCAGGAACGCGCCGAGCAGCAGCCCGGCGCCTTTGAATTCAAACCGCGCGAACGCATAGGAGGCAGGGATGACGAGCACCAGGACAACGGCGGTGACGATGGTCGAGATAAAGAAGGAATTGAAGATGTAGCGCGCAAAGCCCGGTACGCTTACCCACATGGTCCGATAGGCCTCGAACGAACCGTTCTCGGGGATGAACCGGTAAGGCGATGAAAAGAGCTGGCTGAGCGGCTTCAGCGATACCAGGAAGCCCTCGACGAAGGGCGCAAGCACGAAGGTAAGGAACACCAGGATGCCGGCATAGATGCCGATGATCTCATACCATTTGTACCGATGGATCAGCAGATGCGGCTGTTTCATCGCTTGTCTCCGGAAGTAAGGCGGCTGGTCACGCGGAAGTAGCAGACGCAGAAAATCGACAGGAAGATGCAGATCAGCACGGCGCGCGCGGCGCCTTCCCCGTATTTGTTCGAGCCGATCGCGGTTTTATAGGTGTCGATGATCATCGTCGTCGTTTCGCCGCTCGGGCCACCACGCGTCAGGATCCAAATGATGTCGAATGAGTTGAACGTAGCGATCAGCGACAGCATCGACATGGTGATCATCGACGGGACGATCAGTGGCAGGGTAATGCGCCGGAAGCGATAGAAACGGCCGGCCCCGTCGGTCCAGGCGGCCTCATAGAGATCCTGCGGAATCGCCTGCATGGCCGCGAGCATATAAAGCGTGACCAGCGGAACGCCGATCCAGACATCGGTGATGATCGTCGCCCAGAACGCCGTGGACCCCTGCGCGAGAAATGCGACCGGCGCGTCCACCAGCCCGAAGCGCTGCAGCATGCCGGAAATCATCCCGAACTGGCCGTTGTACATCCAGCCCCACATGAAGATGCCAATCGCCATTGGGACAATCCATGGCGGCATGGTCAGGACGCGGAAGAGCGCCCTGCCGGGAACCGCAGAATTCAGCATCGTTGCGCCGAACACACCGATGATCATCTTGATGGAGACGGAAAAGAACGTCCAGATGAAGGTGCGAATGATGACTTCGGCGAAGGTAGCATTGAAGATCTTGCTATAGTTCACCCAGCCGACCCAGTTCGTCGTCTTCTTCAGCGACGCATCGGTGAAGGAGAGGATGAATGTGTCGACCAGCGGATAGGCGACGATCACTGCGACATAGAGGACTGCCGGAAGGAGAAGTATCCAGGCAAAGATGACTGCGTTGCGTTGGACGCTCATCTTGCCGCCCTCCTCAAGCCGCTCTTGCGTGCAGGGCTTCGTCGAACCTGTCCCAAATCGGGCGTAGATCGATCACCGCCTTTTTCATCCTTGCCTCGTCCATCGATAGGGCAAGGATGCCGGCCTCAAGGGCATTGAGTGTCGAAACAGGAAGTTCGGTACCGGTACGCACGCTGTCGAGCAAATCCGCTGCCATCTGTTCGTCGGCACCGTAATGCTGCGAAAGCTCGGTCGCCACGTACTTGTTCTCAATCACCTTCTTGCCCGTCAACTGCTCATGGACGTCGAGATAGCCGCGGACGAAATCGCCCTCCGCCATGCCGCGCGATCCCATGATGGCAAAACGGCGGAACTGGTCGGGAACGTTGAGGTTGGTATGGAAATTCATGCCGACGCCATTGGCATATTCGACGATCGCCACCTGATAGTCGATGATGTCGCCGTCGCTGTCGAAAACCTTGTCGGAGCCCATCCAGCCGCTCGGCTTGCGGTGAAAAAGCTCCAGGTCGTTGATGCCTTCGCGTGCGGGATCGTTGGCCGGAATGAAGCTCTTGCGGCCGCCGAAGCTTGCAACGCGCTCCGGACGAGCGCCGACGACGCCGTTGTAGAGATCAAGATCGTGGCAGCACTTTTCCAGCATGAAGCTGCCCGAATAACGCTCGTAGCGGCGCCAATCGCGCATGAAGAAAGCGCCGTGGTAGGGCTCGATATGCTCCGAAGCCTCGATCGAGACGATCTGTCCAAGCTTGCCTGCGGCCTGAATGGCGCGAAGGTCCTTGTAGAGGGGCGAATAGCGAAGGACGAGACCAACCATCAGGCGCTCATGACCGAACTTCGCCATCAGACGGGCGAGCTCAATGCTTTCGGCGATCGTCGTGACGATCGGCTTTTCGCAGAAGACCTTCAGGCCACTTTCAAGACCAAGCCTGATATGATCGAGATGCATGTGGTTGGGCGAACCGATCATCAGGAGATCGAGCTTCTCCCTGGCGATCAGCTCCTCAGGGGAAGCATAGGCCGTGCCGGCAGAGATGCCTTTTTCGACAAGACCCGGAAGACCTGCCGGATCGGGGTCGACGTAACCCACGATCTCGAAGCTTTCATCGACGGACTTGAAGACGTAGCCAAGATAGCCGAGCCTGAAACCTAGCCCGATAATTCCCACTTTCATGCTCTTCTCGTTCCCATTCACGTAATTTATTTTCGTCAAGTTGGGACAAAATTTCGAACTCGTCAACACGAATCCCGCGAAAAGTTGCAAGCATGAAATTAATTTTCATAACCGCCCGTTTTCCAGCTTCACTCGCCTTCAAACGGGCATGCACGCCCATTTCGGCTGCGTGCAAACGCCGAACGATCGCCTCAGATGCTGCTGGAGGGACGGCAACGCCTAGAGAGGGCCTTGTCGCACGGCTCGAATCTAGCGGTTTCGCCGCTTGCCCTCAAGCAGGTCAAGCACCGAATTTGCGGCGTCCAGAACGTTCGTGCCCGGGCCGAAGACAGCCGCAACCCCGTGGTCCATCAGGTACTGGTAATCCTGCCGCGGAACGACCCCTCCCACCACGACGATGACATCGCCGGCGCCCTGTGCCTTGAGTTCGTCAACCAGTTGCGGTGCCAGTGTCTTGTGGCCAGCCGCCAGCGACGACATGCCAACCACATGTACCTTGCTGGCGACCGCGAGGTCGGCGGCTTCCTTTGGCGTCTGAAAGAGGGGGCCTGCCAGCACATCAAAGCCAATATCGCCAAACGCCGAGGCGATCACCTTGGCGCCGCGGTCATGACCGTCCTGGCCAAGCTTGGCAACCATGATTCTCGGCCTCTGACCGAGGACCTTGCCGACTTCGACCATGCGGTCCTTCAGTACTGCCAGCTCCGGCTCGTTGCGGTAGGCTTGACCATAGACGTCCCTGATGACCTCGGGCTCGGCTGCGTGGTCCCCGAAGGCCCGACGCATGGCATCCGAGATCTCGCCAACAGTTGCCCGCGCGCGCGCCGCTTCGATGGCTGCCGAAAGCAGGTTCCCCTTGCCGCTGCTTGCGACCTCCTCAAGCACCTTGAGGGCCGCTTGTACTGTAACGCCATCGCGGCGGCGTTTCGTGTCTTCGATCCGCGCAATCTGGGCGGCGCGCACGGCTGCATTGTCGATCGCCAGGATCTCGAGCTCTTCTTCCGTGTCGAGACGATATTTGTTGACGCCGACGATGACCTCTTCACCCTTGTCGACCGCCGCCTGGCGTCGCGTCGCCGCTTCCTCGATGAGCCGCTTGGGCAATCCCTCGTTCACCGCCTTGGTCATGCCGCCGAGTGCCTCGACCTCTTCGATCAGGGCCCAGGCCTTGTCGGCAAGCGCCTTTGTCAGGCTCTCGACATAGTAGGAGCCCGCAAGTGGATCAACGACATTGGTTACGCCCGTCTCATGCTGAAGAATGAGCTGCGTGTTGCGGGCGATGCGGGCAGAAAACTCCGTCGGCAAGGCGATTGCCTCGTCGAAGGAATTGGTGTGGAGCGACTGAGTGCCGCCCAGAACCGCAGACATTGCCTCGAAGGCGGTGCGGATGATGTTGTTGTAGGGATCCTGCTCCTGCAGCGAGACGCCCGATGTCTGGCAATGCGTGCGCAGCATGAGGGAGGACGGTTTCCTGGGCTCGAACTCCTCCATGATGCGCGTCCAGAGCAGGCGCGCAGCACGCAGCTTCGCTGCCTCCATGAAGAAATTCATGCCGATGGCGAAGAAGAAGGAGAGGCGGCCGGCAAAATCATCGACGTTCAATCCCTTGGCGAGCGCGGCACGAACATATTCGCGCCCGTCGGCAAGCGTGAAGGCGAGTTCCTGAACCAGCGTCGCGCCGGCCTCCTGCATGTGATAGCCGGAGATCGAAATGGAATTGAACTTCGGCATCTCCCTTGCTGTGTATTCGATGATATCCGCAACGATGCGCATGGAGGGCTCCGGCGGATATATGTAGGTGTTGCGGACCATGAACTCCTTTAGGATGTCATTCTGTATCGTCCCCGAAAGCTCGGCCCGGGACACACCCTGTTCCTCGCCGGCAACGATGAAGCTCGCAAGTATCGGAATGACGGCGCCGTTCATCGTCATCGAGACCGAGATTTTCTCGAGCGGGATGCCATCGAACAGGATCTTCATGTCCTCGACGCTGTCGATCGCAACTCCTGCCTTGCCGACATCGCCGACGACGCGCGGATGATCGCTGTCATAGCCGCGGTGGGTTGCAAGATCGAAGGCCACGGAAACGCCCTGCTGGCCGGCAGCGAGCGCCTTGCGGTAGAAGGCGTTGGAGGCCTCTGCGGTGGAAAAACCGGCATATTGCCGGATCGTCCAGGGGCGGCCAACATACATCGTGGCACGGGGCCCGCGGGTAAAGGGTGCAAAACCCGGCAGCGACCCGAGGTGCTCGGCACCCTCTATATCGCCCTCGGTATAGAGCGGCTTGACGTCTATCCCTTCGGGCGTGTGCCAGACGAGTGCGTCGGGGGAAGCCTTCAGCTCTTTCTCGGCAAGAGCCTGCCAGTCGCCAAGCGTTTTCTTCGTCATGCTATCCTCCGGCATTCTTCTTTTGCCGCAGGCTAGCACTTTAACGACGCGAGGCGCGATAGAGCTTTAGGATATTTTATGAAGAAGCTATTCCGGAAAACTTGCTGGTCTGAAGGGGGCCTTAGGCAGCCCCAAAAAGTTATCAGGCAGCCGCTGCGATGCTGCACGAGACTGAACTGGTTCCCGACGCTGTGATTCTTTCAACATTCCACTACTATAGCCATCCTTTATTCGATGGGAGGAAACATGAGCCGCGCCGTAGTCATCGTCGATCCATTGCCACGCACCCTTGACCTAATCATGGAGCCCGACGTCCGCGCGAGGTTGGAGCGGCTAGGGGAGGTCGTCGTTTCAGAGGACAAACCGATGCCCTCGGCACTCGTAGACGAGCTCCTGCCAGATGCCGTGCTCATCTTCGGGCAAACGGACATGCCAAGGGAGCGCCTGGATCGAGCGACGAAATTGAAGGCGATTATCAACGTCGAATCCAACTTCTTGCCCAATATCGATTACAAGACCTGCGTGGAGCGAGGGATCTGGGTCATCACGCCAGCTGCAGCCTTCGCGCCCCCGGTAGCCGAGGCGGCGTTGGCCATGGGGCTCGATCTTGCGCGCGGTATCACTCAGGCGGACCGAGACTTCCGGGCAGGCGTCGAACAATATGGGTTGGCTGGCAACCACGCGACCTTCAGGTTCGCGGGAGCGCCGGTCGGCATCATCGGGTTCGGCGATCTTGGGCGACAGTTCAGAGACCTGATCCGGCCGTTCAAGAACACAGTTCGGGTTTTCGATCCGTGGCTCCCTCGGGAGATCATCACCAATGCAGACTGCATTCCGACGCCTTTGGAAGAAGTGCTGACAGAAAGCCAGCTGGTTTTTGTCTTTGCCAGCGTGACGAGTGAAAACCAATCATTTCTGGGCAGGCGAGAGTTCGCAATGATGAGGAAAGGCGCTGCTTTCATTCTTATGAGCCGCGCCGCGGTGGTAGACTTTCCTGCGATGTTGGCAGCTGCCGAATCCGGTCACATCCGTGTCGCGACCGATGTCTTTCCCGAAGAGCCGGTGCCTGCAAATGATCCCGTGCGTTCCGTACCGGGGATCCTTCTTTCGGCGCATCGCACCGGTGGAACACGCGATGCTTTCTATGCCCTGGGCTCCATGGCCGTCGCCGATGCCGAACTGATAATGAGAGGATTGCCTCCGCAACTTTGCCGACGGGCAGATCTGGCGACGGTCAGTCGGCTCCGGTCGAAGCCTGTGACGGTGTCCTAGTCATCTTGGATCTGACGCTACATTGCTCGGCCTCTTCATGGGTGATTGAGCAATGGCAAACGCGACTGGTCGACACAATCGGCCGCTGGTTCCCGGTTCGGCCAAGAATAGCCAAATCCAAGCACACTCTCGCGCGCAGCCACTGTTGCCGAGGAGGTCTGGCGTCCATGAACGGCGCATGCATTCTTATTTTCGGCATGGCACAACGACGTTGTTTGCAGCTTGCGAAGTCGCCGCCGGTATTGTCTCGTCACATGCCATAAGCGGCATCTTGCCACCGAGTTCCTGGACTTCCTGACAGCGATCGATGCGACTGTGGCGCCCGATTTGGACGTGCTAGACAACCTTCGCGGACACAGGCACAGCACGGCCATCTGCCGGCCAGGCCACCTAACCGGACCGCCAGCCTTCGACATTACCGCGACAGGAAGAGCGGGATCCGGCTTTCTTTCAGCATCGAACGGGTCACACCTCCAAACAGGCGCTGCTGTATCCGTGGGTGGTTGTAGGCGCCCATGACGACCATGTCGGCTGTCACGTCCGTCGCGTGTTGTCGCAAGGCCTCGTCCACGCGCCGCCCGCCGGTGGCCACCTGGTCAACCACCACCTTCACGCCGTGGCGGGTGAGGAAGGTGGCGATGTCAGATCCGGGCTCTTCGCCTTTCTCCAAACTTCTCGCAGCGGGGGCCACGATCGTCACATGCACGGAATCACAGCCCTGCAAGAATTCCATGGACTGGTGGGCGGCCCGTGCTGCCTCGTCGCTCGAGTCCCAAGCGAGCAGGATCGACTTCGGAAACGAGCATACAGCCTGCTTGCGGGGGTTGATCAGGATCGGTGTCGGGGACCGGAACAACGTGCCATCGATGATACGCCTCTGAAGGGCCTCATTGCCGGCGGCTTGCGCGCCAACAAGGACGAGATCGGCGTAAAGCGCATGCTCAGCAATGTCTTCCTCAGCCCATCCGAACTCAGTGTAGATCTCCTTAACATCAAACGACAGATTGGCTTTTTCTAGAACCTCTATGACCGCATTCGTTTCCTCGGCGAGGTGGCCGATTTCCCTTTCCTGGCCATCGAGCCAGCTCGTCGATATCGCTTCATAGGTGCCGACCGATGGAATGCCCCCCATGCAGATCACAAGGGCGCTCATATGAGCGCCCTGCGTTTCGCAAAACTCTATTGCCGACTTGACGTCCTCGTCCCAGCAATCGACGTCAAAGACACACATAGCGGTTTTGATGCTCATCACAGTGCCTCCTTCCTGACGGCTGTGATCGTATCACGTTCCAGGAAAGTTTCCTTGCTCTTCGTCGACGTCGGTGGGACCCCAAATCGGATTGAGAACTCCGGCGAGAACCGCTGGGCGTTAGCCTGTTTTAAGAGGCGATTAGCGCTCATCATGTCGAGCCGCATGCTTCCGGCGAAGCGGACAGAAAAGCTCTCTTGTCGCCCAGTCGAGCGTTCGCGGCGACATCATCGCGACGACCCAATGGTCGTCGTCCGCCCGTTCGAGCAGGTTCTCGCCTTCGCTTCTTCTGGCGGGAGGCAGGGCTTTGCGGCGGCCGTACCCGACGCGGCAGTGACCGACATTGCTGCACGTTCTGGCAAGGACGAGAAAGCCTTGCTCCAGACATTGGTCTCGTTGCCTCGTTAAGGCCGGAAACCATAGTTTCTTACGCCCGACCCCATCGCCGGCCGGCGATTTCGGGCGTGCCTTCCCCGCTCTTCCTTTCGAAACCAATCTCGAAGGCAAGACCCAGCCTGGACTCGGACTGGTGAAGCGAGGCCCGGTGCAATTCAGCAATCCGCCTGACGATCTTCAACCCGATGCCGAGGCTGCCATTGCAGTCGGACGCACTGATTTCTCGATGCATACCACCTGGATACCGATCCTCGACACGGATCATATTGCTGCCTACCTTCACAAGAACATCAGTGCCTGCCGGCGTATGGCGTACTGCATTCTCGACGAGATTACGCACGGCGTCTCGCAGTAGCGCGGGCGCCCCTTGGACAATGGCGGTTTCTACTTGAGGACAGAACGCCAGAGAGTGGTTGTTCTCATAGACCCATGGTGCGAGTTGCTCGACGACGGAGGACGACAGCATAACGAGGTCAACGGCCTCAAAGGTCCCGTGGTCGAAGCCATCAAGTCGGGCGAGGGTCGTCAGTTCAGCGACGAAGCGTACGAGGTCGTCCAGATCGATTTCCGCCCTGCGGGCACGCGGATGGTCGATGTTTCCCAGCTCAAGCTTGATCGCCGCAAGTGGGGTACGAATTTCGTGCGCGATGCCCGATGTGAGAACTTTCTGTGACGTCATCAGTTCGCCGACGCGCTCGAAGGCGCGATTGATAGCGATGGCGAGATGGGCGACCTCACGCGGCATCTCGTCGAAACTCAGGTGCGAATTTGCGTCCATCGGATCAATCTTGTCGGCGGCATTGGCTGCTGCACGCACCGGCTTCAGGGCCTGTCGTACGGAGAGCAGGGTGGCACCGAGAACGAGGACCAGCAAGATACTCATCGGCACCAGCATATGTTCGACCACCTCCTTCCAGAAGACGGAGGAGACGACGTCTTGCGGATCGTCGATTGTTGCGACGTCGACGACGAACCGTTGATTTCCAACCACGAATGCGCGACCGCCGACCAGTGATAACGGCTTGCCTGGCTTTAGAGACCTCAGCCAAAAATCCGGCGGGTTTACATCCGCTGGAAGAAACCGGCTTTCGCAGGCCTCGTCGCAGGACTCGAACACAAGTGCGCCGGTAGCATCGCGTATCCTCGCGACATAGCCCGATGATCGCTCTTGGTAGCGATGTCTGACATTATCGGGAAGCTGGTATCGGACGCTTTTCCCATCCACGCTTATGCCGGAGGCTAGACGCTCGGTTTCCTGCTCGACAAACAGGCGCGACAGCTCGCCAACGTTCCAATAATAGTCGGAGAATATTACGGAGAGTTGCAGGACCATTGCGAGTACTGCAAAGAACGCAATCCGTCTGGTCAGGATTGCACCGAGGGTAGGACGTGAACGGCTCACGCGCGCTCCTCTCGTATCATGTAGCCGACTCCTCTTACAGTTTCGATCGACGAGCCCGTCCGATGTCTTTCGAGCTTCTTGCGTAGCCTCGAGATCGTCAGTTCGACAGCATTGCTGCTTCTTTCATCGCCGTATTCTGAAAATGCGTGCTCTATCTTGATTTTGGAGACCACCTTGCCGCCATTGCGCATCAGAAGTTCGAGTAGATCCTTCTCCGATGGCGTTAGTGCGATCTCTGCGTCGGCGCAGGTTACTCGTCGCGAAGCGATATCGAATTGGATGTTAGCGAATTCCAATGTCGGCATCGTGGTGACAGGAGCCCGCCGCATGAGAGCGCGAATGCGCGCGATCAGCTCTCCGTTATGAAAGGGCTTCGCGAGGTAGTCATCCGCGCCTGCATCCAAGCCAGCGATACGCTCGTCGATCGCGCCGCGCGCCGTCAGCACGAGAACGGGCGTCTGAACCTTTGCACCTCGCAGTGATATCAGAAGATCGATCCCGTCCTCGTCAGGCAGGCCGAGATCAAGAAGGAGAAGATCGTAGTCCGCGCCCTCAGCAGCGAGCCGTCCCTCCTGCGCGGTCGCGAAGGCGTCGATTTTCCAACCGACGCGTCTGATGGCCTCGCAAAGCAGTTCGCGAAGACGTGCGCTGTCCTCGAGGAGCAGAATTCTCATGCCTTCTTCCGACCAGTAACCATGGACCAGACGAGATTTTCCCGGTGCCTCCAGCTTTCGAAAACGGCGGCGCCGGCGTGGATGAACGCCAGGACCATGATGCTGTTGGCGATTGCGCCGTGCAATTCCTCCAGCCACTTTTCTCCCCAGAAGGCATCGAGCGTCGTCATCCAGCCCGTCAGCGCCGTAGCCGCCAGCAATGCCATCAGGCAGAGCATCATCACCGAAGCTAGAGGGTTGTGGCCGATGTAGCGCTTTTCATTCCGATTGCGGATGTCCACGATGTGAGCCATCACCTTCGAAGGCGTTGGCACGAAATCACTGAAGCGAGAATGTTCGGTACCGACGAAGCCCCAGACAGTACGGACGACAATCGCGGCGGCAACGACATATCCTGTGACACGGTGCCAGTACTTGCCCTCCTCAAGTATGAAGAGGTTGAGCATGCATGCCACGACGACCGTCCAATGAAATGCCCGGACGACGGGATCCCACACCTGGAGCGTGCACGTGGCAGTGGTGGAGGGCCTTGAGCCCTCCGTCATCGATGAGACCCGCGTCATCTCAGTCTCCGTTCTGGACAATGGCACCAGAAACCGGGTTGAAATAGACCTCGGCCCGACTGCCGTTCTTGTCCCTGCCGTAGATTTCGTAGCAGTTGCCCGTGATTTCGAACGTCTTGACCTTGTAGCCCATGGCGTCGATCTTTGTCTTCATGGCTTCTTCAGACATCCATTTGGACTTCGGTTCACCGGTGCAGCTCGGGCTTGCGAGCGCCAAGCCCGGCATTGCGGATGTGATAGCGATGGCGGCGATAAGTTTCAGTTTCATGGAAGATGTCCTCTGTTGGTAACCCGTTGCGGGAGACGGGGATACCGATACGACTGGGAAGCTGTCGGTTTCCTGTCTGACGAACTATCGTCCAACGAGCGTCGTTTCTCGCTTTGCGCCAGTGCCCCGTCGCGCTCGGGCCTGGCAGCGGTTAACGGCAGCAGGCGCACATCCGGCCGGAAGGCTCGTTAGTGTCGCGAAAATTCGGGTTCTCGGGGCATTCCAGCTTCAAACACATCTCCGTCCGAACGAATGCCCACGCGTCGCTTCACGCCGGGCTTAGCATTCCTGAGCTCAATTGATGCCGCGCCTTGAGCTTCTGCATGATCCTCGCTGGCACGGTCAGGACGAAAGCACCGGCGGCCGTAGATCACCCACTTCACTTCCCATTGGAGACCGAACCGACAGAGACCATCGACTTCAACGACCTCGACCACGACGCGCGGCAAATCCTAGGAGGCCATCAACGGGTCGTCCCTCACCGTCTGCGCCAGGAAATCAAGGACCGCGCGGACCCGCAACGGCAGGTTCTTGCGCGATGGGTAGACGACGTTGATCGGCAGGCGTGCCGGAGGAAAATCGGGCATCACGTTTATCAGCCTGCCGGCCTCGATGTCGGGGCAGGCGAGGATGTGCGAGAGCACTGCAAGACCGCCCCCGGCCAGTACCGCGCGATGCACCGCGACCGCATTGTTGGCAATCAGGCGTGGCGCGATGCGCACCGAGGTCTCGTCGGAACCATTGGAAAATGTCCACGACCGCAAATCTCCGGCGCGGCTGTAGCAGATGCAGTCATGGCCGCCGACGTCGTCGGGCGTTTCGGGCATGCTTCGTCGTTCGACATAGCTCGGTGCCGCAACGAGAAAGGCGGTCGTCCATCCAATCCGCCGGCACATCAGATTGCAGTCAGAGACGGGGCCGAGGCGCACTTCAAGGTCGATGCCATCGCCGATCAGGTCGGACGCCTCCTCGCGAAAAATCAACTCGACGGAAAGCCCGGCATGGCGATCGAGCAGACCGGCAAGACGCTCGCTGACGTAAAGACCGAGCGGCGCGGGCAGGGTGAGCCGCACCCGACCGGATACCGTGGTGGCCTCGGCACAGGTCGCTTCGTTGAGCGCGTCCACTGCTTCGACCACCTTCAGCGCCATCGCAATCATCTGCTCGCCCTCGACCGTCAGGGCAAGTGCATTCGTGCTACGATGCAGCAGGCGCGTGTTGAGATGTCCTTCCAGAGCGGAGACCTGCCGGGAGACCGCCGGCTGTGTCAGGTCAAGGTCGATCGCCGCTGCAGAAAAGGAGCCCGTCTCCGCAACCCTTAGAAAGGCTCTCAGCGCAGATACGATGTCCATTCGTCCCCCATACATTTCGACATAAGCCTTATGCAGCAGTCTAGGTCGGAAGCGCTTTACTGTCCAGCAATTACGGATATCTTATGTCCATAAGGATACATGATATCCGTAATTAAGGAGACAGACATGTCACAGCGCCTCAACTACGCACAGCATTCCCCTGAACTCTTCAAGAAGATCTCGGATCTCAGCATGAGCTTGAAGGACAGCACCATCGAGCAGAAAATCCGCGATCTCGTGAACATCCGGGCTTCCCAGATGAACGGTTGCGCCTTCTGCCTCGACATGCATGTCAAGGAAGCCAAGATCCACGGCGAAAGCGAACTGCGCCTCTATCATGTCGCGATCTGGCGTGAATCGAACCTCTTCGTTCCGCGCGAGCGGGCAGCTCTTGCCTGGACCGAGGCCGTCACGAAACTTCCGGAAGGCGGAATTCCCGACGAACTCTACGAGCGGGTCCGTGGTCAGCTCTCGGAAAAGGAAGTCTCCGACCTGACCTTCTCGATCATGGTCATCAATGCCTGGAACCGCGCGAGCATCGCCTTCAAGGCAGTACCCGGCTCCGCCGACAAGGCCTATGGCCTCGACAAGGCAGGCCTCAACTAAGCCGGCCTCAACTAGGCCTGCAACCTCATAGCCATCAGCACCGCGGCCGGCGGCCGCTCGAAAGGGAGAAGTCCCATGAAGATTGTCATCATCGGCGGGACCGGCCTTATCGGCTCCAAGACAGTGGACCGCCTGCGCAAGCGGGGACATGAGGTGATTGCCGCCTCTCCGAACACCGGTGTCAACACGATCACCGGCGAAGGACTGGCCGCCGCACTTGCCGGTGCAGAGGTCGTCGTCGATCTCGCCAATTCGCCGTCCTTCGAAGACCGGGCCGTGCTGGAATTCTTCGAAACCTCGGGACGCAATCTGTTTGCGGCTGAGAAGACCGCCGGCGTCAAACACCATATCGCGCTGTCAGTCGTCGGGACCGAGCGGCTGCAGGAAAGCGGCTACTTCCGCGGCAAGCTCGCCCAGGAAAGGCTGATCAAGGCCTCCGGCGTTCCCTACACGATCGTTCATTCGACGCAGTTCATGGAATTCCTGAGCGGTATCGCGCAGTCGGGCACGGTCGGCGACAAGGTTCATCTGTCACCGGCCTATGTGCAGCCGATCGCCTCCGACGATGTTGCCGACGCGATGACGGATGTGACCCTTGCTGCCCCCGTCAACACAACGATCGAAATCGCCGGGCCGGAACGCTTCAGGCTCACTGAACTCGTCGCTCGCTACCTCAAGGCGATGGGCGATCCACGCAAGGTCGAGCCGGATCCGCAGGCGCCTTACTTCGGCGCCCTGCTGGAGGATGGTTCACTGGTCTCGGACAACAACCCCCGCCTGGGACAGATCACCTTCGAGCAATGGTTCAAATCATCCTTGCGAAAATAACCACCCACGAAAGGAATTTCGAAATGATGAAGTCGCTTTTTGTCGCGGCTGCGCTCGCAGCCGCATCATTCAACACAGCCTTTGCCGCCGAGGCAGGCGGGAAGGCTGCCAAGGTCACGCTCGTCTATGAGCATGAACTGCCGAACGCCCCGGGCAAGAGCATCAAGGGTGTTCTGGTCGAGTATGGTCCGGGCGGCTTTTCCGAGGGGCATACGCATCCGAATTCCGCCTTCATCTATGCAACGGTCCTCGAAGGCTCGATCCGCAGCCAGGTCAATGATGGGCCGGTGAAAACCTACAAGGCCGGCGAGAGCTTCTCGGAGATGCCTGGCGACCGTCATGGCGTCAGCGCAAACGGCAGCAAGGCAAAGCCGGCCAAGCTCCTTGCCGTTTTCGTGGTTGACACCGACCAGAAAGAGCTGACCTATCCCTTGAAGAAGTAGGCGAGGACGGGGCCGGGTGTCGATCGCGCACTCGGCCCCCCCAAAGCGCAGCAATTATCGCGATCGGAGCTGCCATGTTCAACGACCCACTTTCGTTGCCGCTTGTTCTGATCAACATTCTGGGCGTAGCCGGCATTGTTGTCTGGCATCTCCAGGGCCGTGACCGCCCGACTGCCCGGCTGATCGTCCAGATCCTCTTCTTTGCAGGCATGACCGCCGTCCTCGTTATGGCAGGCATCCTGCCTCATCGCGTTGAGGAGACGCAGCTTGCCGGCGTGATGGCATTCCTGTCCATCTCGGCAAGGGTATTGTGGTGGACACATCTGGCATGGACCCTCATCGGCTTCGTACGGATCTATATCGTTCTGGAAAAGAGGCCGCGGGAAGCGCGGCTGTTGCAGGATCTGATCGTTGCCGTCGTCTATCTCGGTGTCGCGCTGTCCATCCTGGGCTTCGTCTTCAAAGCGCCCATCGGCACCCTGGTGGCAACGTCGGGTGTGGTTGCCATCATCTTCGGCCTGGCGCTGCAAAATACGCTTGGCGACGTGTTCTCGGGGATCGCGCTGACATTGGGCCGGCCCTTTGCCATCGGTGACTGGATCTTGCTTGGCGACGGCACCGAGGGCCGCGTCATCGAGAACAACTGGCGCTCCACCTTTCTGCTCACCGGCGCTCACAATGTCGTCATTCTGCCCAATAGCGTCCTTGCGAAGGTGGGTCTTACCAACCTCAGCCGTCCCGATGAAACGCATCAGATCACGCTGCTTGTCCGGATCGCGGCAAACCATAGCCCGCAGCTTGTCGAGGAGGCGCTGCGAACCGCGTTGCAATCAAGCACGCGCATCGTCCAGGATCCACCGCCGATCGTCGCTCTCAAGGGGATCGATGCTGTCGCAATCGAGGCAGAATTGCAGTTTCGCGTGACCAGTCCAGCAAACAGGACGCCGGCGCGCAACGAAGTGATCGATCTCGTCCACAGCCACTGCCGGGAAAGCGGGCTCTCGCTCGCAATGCCCCCACAGAGCTATCTCTACGCATTGCCCGACGCAAGCGAGGTCAAGCTGCGATCAGCCAGCTCGCTCTAACACCCACTCGAAGCTGTTCTTCCAAAGGTCTTGCGGAATATCCCTCGCAAGGGTCTCGATCAGATCGGAAAAGCTGACGCTGCGCAATTTCTGGCGCCACGCTTCGTCGGCTTCCCACATGACGCGCGCCACCGCGCATGGACTGCTTTCGCAATAATCGTGGGGCCGACAGGGATTGTTGGCTCTGATGTTGTTGCAGACAAAGGTCTGCGCCTTGCCTTCGACGGCCTCGACGATGTCGAGAAAGGTCAGATCGGCGGGTGCTCTTGCCAGTCTGTAGCCGCCAGATGGGCCGAGCGTCGTATGAACGAGACCTGCTTGAGAAAGGCTCTGCAGCGCCTTCGAAAGATATTCCTTCGGAAGTCCGTGGAACTCGGCCAACGCCTTCGTCGACAGGTAACGGCCTTCGGGCAGACCGGCAAGTATGGCGCAACAATGCAGCGCCCATTCGACTTGGCTTTTCAGGATCATCATTTCCGTCCGAAAGGGTACCGAGCGGCACCTATTAAGGACAGAAAATATCCCTATTTCGCGGCAATGTAAACGGGACAAGAAAGCAACAAGCGTCCAGGTCGCCAGCAATAAGCCAGCGACCAGCCGTGAAGCCCGGGACCGATCTGCTCCGGTATTCAGGCACCCCCGGGCTGCAACATGGAAGCAAAGGGATGTGGACGACACCAGCCTTGTCAGATCATCTCTCGCAATCGTCGACCCGTTTCCTGCAGCAGCTTGAACGCCTGATATCGCCGATCGTGTTTGTCTCGAAGCGCCCCTGAAACAGGGCGATAGACCTTTGCAATACGCGACATGACAGCCATCGCGCTGGAAAGGTCCGGGTAGTGCCCGCCGGCGACCGCCCCGAGCATTGCAGCCCCAAGCAGCACCGGCTCAGGGCTTGTCACGCTGGCCACCTCCGTTGCCGTGGAATCCGCGATCATCTGCAGGACGAGGGGGCTGTTTGCCGCTCCACCACTGGCCATGATCAAGTCGATACCGATCGCCTTGTCGGCCAATGCGTCAAGCAGTTGCCGCAGCCCGCAGCCGAGACCTGCAAGGCCCGCCACGTAAAGTGCGACAAGCGAAGCCTCGCTTTCGTCGAGCGTCAATCCGGCGATCAGGGCTCGCGCATCAGGGTCGGCAAAGGGCGCCCGGTTGCCGAGAAATTCGGGCACGACGACGATGCCGTCGGCGAGGTCGGCAACACCATCCCCTGCGCGAGCGGCTGCTCGCTCCAGATAGCCGACGAGCGACAGTCCCTCCGCCTTGGCACGCGCCTCGATTGCGCCGGCGGCCGGGTGCATGCGCACCAGATAGTCGATTGCGGCGCCTGCCGCCGACTGTCCGCCCTCGTTCAGCCAGAGGCCTGGAACCATCGCGGAAAAATACGGACCCCAGACCCCATCGACAAAGGTGGGTTGCCCTGTTGTCGCCATCGAGCAAGCCGAGGTCCCGAAAATATAGGCGAGCCGTCGGCCGATGTCAGCGCTTCGTTCTGTATCGATCTCACCTGCGCCCAGCGTCCCAATGCCTCCAGCATGCGCATCGATGAGCGCGGCGCCAACAGGCGTGCCGACCGGCAGGGCGAGATCGGCAGCCGCTTCGACGGAAAGCCCGGTGCCGAGCGCGACGCCCGGCGCGACAATATCCGTCCCGATCCGCCTGAATTCATCGGCGGCCAGATCCTCCAGGCCGATGGCCCGAAAATAGTCGGCGTCCCAACGCCCTTCATGGGCGAGATAGGTCCATTTGCAGGTCACCGTGCAGACCGATCGTGCCAGGCTTCCCGTGGCACGCCACGTCAGATAGTCGGAAAGGTCGAAGAAGTGGGCGGCCGCCTGGTATTGCTCGGGGAGGTGCCGCTTCAGCCACAGGAGTTTCGGGGTCTCCATCTCGGGCGAGATGCGGCCACCGACATAACGCAGCACCGCATGCCCGCCGTCGTTGATTTCGTCGGCTTCCGCGACCGCCCGGTGATCCATCCACACGATGATGTTTCTGTCGGGGTCACCGGAACGGCTGAGGCTGATCGGGGCTCCGCCCCTGCCGACAGCCACCAGCGAACAGGTGGCGTCGAAGCCGATGCCGGCGATCAAGGCCGGGTCGATGCCCGCATCTGCGACGGCCTGACGAACGGTGCCGGACACTGCCCGCCAGATATCCTCGCTGGACTGCTCCACGACGCCGCCAGCTTCATGCCAGATGGCAATCGGCTGCTTGGCTGATGAGAGAAGATCACCGCTCTCGTTGAATACCCCCGTGCGCGCGCTGCCGGTACCGACATCTATGCCGAGAAAATAGCGTGCCATGTCTAGAGATCCGTGCTGTGAGGCAAAATGACGAGGTCGCGAATTGTCACGTTGCGCGGTCGCGTCAGCATGAACATGACGGCGTCGGCCACTTCGCTGGCCTCCATCAGACCGCCTGCTGCGATGGTCTCCTCGAGCTTGGCCTTCGGCCAATCGCTGATCAGGGCGGTGACGACGGGGCCCGGCGCGACGGCGCCGACGCGGATGCCGTGCTTCATCACCTGTCGCCGAACAGTGTGAACAAACGCCTGCACGGCGAACTTGGAGGCAGTGTAGATCGGCTCCCAAACCACGGGAACCAGGCCCGCGATCGAGCTCGTCATGATGATGTCGCCGGTCTGCCGTTCAACCATATGCGGCAAGACGGCCTGAACGGAGCGAAAGGCAGCATTGACGTTCAAGTTCAGCATGCGATCCCAGGCATCGGGATCCCCTTCGACGACATCGCCGCCGATATAGGCACCGGCATTGGCGTGGAAGATGTCAAGCTTGCCGAACTTTTCCAGGATCTGCGGCATCATCGTTGCAACGCTTTGCGGGTTCGTCAGATCGATGACCAGCGGAAATGCCTGCGGGCCGAGTTCAGAGCAGATATTCCTCAGTGAATCCTCTGCCCGATCGATGAGAACGACACTGACGCCCTCGGTAAGCAGCGCCTTGGCGCATTCAAGGCCGATCCCCGAAGCCGCGCCGGTGACCGCTGCGACCTTTCCCGAAAGTTCCTGTCTCATAGCATTCCTTACCTTTTAACTTGGACCTTTTATCTTGGGACCTTTATCTTGGGTCTACGCGCGTCCGTGCGACACTCTTGAACGGCGTGCGAGTGAATCGACGATGACGGCAATGGCAAGAACGGCACCCGTGATCATGTAGCGAAGCGACGATGACAGATCGAGCAGCGTCAGTCCGTTGGCGATCGACTGGATGACGATGATGCCGAGCAGGGCCGAATAGGCACTGCCTCGACCGCCAAACAGGCTGGTTCCGCCGATGACGGCAGCAGCGATGGCATTGAGGTTGACGTCGCCCGTCCCGGCCTGCTGGCTTGCCGATGCAAGACGAGCCGCAGACAGCACGCCACCCAGCGCAGCCAGTATCGAGCAGAGCATGAAGGCGCTCGTGTAGATCAGGCGGACATTGATGCCGGCACGGCGCGCAGCCTCGCGATTGCCGCCAACAGCGGTCATTGAGCGCCCCCATTTGGTCCGGGTCAGGGCGTAGCTCATGGCCACGACCAATCCCACGAACAGGCCGAACATCCACGGAATGCCGCGGTCCTGGTTGAGATAGAAGACGATGAGCTCCAGCACACCGGTGATGAGGATTGCACGCAAGACGAGGCTGCCGAGCGAGCGTGAGGACAGGCTTGCCTCACGTCGGCGAACGACGGTCCGGTAGCCGGTCACGAACAGCACGATCCCTGGGATGGCGGCGAGTACGTAGGAAACAGGATCGGGCATGACGAGCAGCTGTCCGAAATTCACGACCGCCGAACCGTAAGGCAGGTTGATCGAACCGGTCGCGCCGAGAAGATAGAGTTGCATGCCGAGAACCGCCAGCAACCCGGCCAGGGTCGAAACGAAGCTCGGCATTCCCAGGCGGTTGAACAGCAATGCGTACAGTGCCCCGATGAGGCCGCCTGCGACAAGGGCGGCAAGGATCGCCAGGGCAACCGGCCAGCCTTCGTTGACCCACAGCATACCGACGAGTGCCGAGGCAAAGCCGCTGATCGAGCCGACGGAAAGGTCGATCTCGCCGACCATCAGGATGCAGACTATGCCGAGCGAGATAACGCCAACCGTGGAAGCGTCGAACAGCAGGTTGACGAGATTGTTGGCCGAAAGGAAGATCGGATTGAGCGAGGCGAACACTGTCCAGATGAGAACCAGCCCGACGACAACAGGCAATGATCCAAGGTCGCCCGATCGCACGCGATCTGCGAAAGCCCGGACGGCGCCGCTGACGCCGGTTTCATGTTTGACGCGAACGTCGCTTCTATCCAGCAACGGCGCTGATGGCGCGTTCTGATTGGCGTTGCTGCTCATAGGCTGTCTCCATCAGTGATCTCCCGCGACAGCTGGCGTCGGCTTGCCCTGCGGGAGACGGAATTGTCGGCAGCTCCAGTGATGGCACTGACGAGTTCCTGGTTGGTTGCGTCGGGATAGAATATTCCATTGTTGCGACCGAGGCGCAGGACCACGATGCGGTCCGCCACGGCCCGGACGTCTTCCATGTTGTGGCTGATCATGATGACGCCGAGGCCACGGTCGCGGACCCGTTCGATGAGGTTCAGGACCTCCGCCGTCTGTGCCACGCCAAGTGCGGCCGTCGGTTCATCGAGCATGATGAGCTTCGGTTCCAGGAGCAGTGATCGGGCGATCGCCACCGTCTGGCGCTGACCACCGGAAAGCGAGGCGATGGGGATGCGAACGCTTGGGATGCGCGCCGAGAGTTCATTCAGAAGCTTCCAGGAACGCACCTCCATCGACACTTCGTCGAGCTGCAGCGGACTGGTCTCCCGGCCAAGGAAGATGTTGGCGACAACATCCAGATTTTCGCAAAGGGCGAGATCCTGAAACACCGTCGCAATGCCCAGATCAAGTGCGGTGCTGGGGTCGGAGAGCGTCACCGGCTTGCCTGCGAAGGTGACCGTGCCCGATGTCGGCTGGTGCACGCCGGCAAGAATTTTGACGAGCGTCGACTTTCCAGCACCATTGTCGCCGACCAGAGCCACGACCTCTCCCGCATGCACGTCGAGATCGATATCGGTCAGGGCCGACACGGCGCCGAAATTCTTGGAGACGCCACGCAGGCTAAGCACCAGCTCGCCGGTCGGCGGCGCGTCGTGTTGATTGTTCGTCATCGAGGCAAGCCTTTCCGTATTTTCGCATGATACCTGCAATGAGCCCCCCGACGACAAGCGCCGGAGGGCCCTCGGGAGGAGCTGTTAGCTGCCAATGCCAAGCTTCTTGCAGCCTTCCGCGTAGCGGTCGCCGCAAAGCTGTTCGGGTGTCTGGATCGGCTTGCCGTTGACCGTCTTGTCGATGATCTCGGCCTTGAGGTTTTCGGCCGTCACGAGTGCCGGCGTGAACAACTGTGTCGGCGTGTCGAACAGCTTGGTATCGGCCTTCGGCGTTTCGCCGGCGAGCAACTGCATCGCGACGTTGGCCGCAGCGGCAGCAACGATCTCGCTCGGCTTGGAGATGGTGTTGTACTGGTCTCCGGCGATGATCAGCTGCAAGCCGGCAATCGTCGCGTCATTGCCTGTCACTGGCGGGACCGGATCCACACCAGCCGCCTTGAAGGCGGCGACCGCTCCACCGCCGGTACCGTCATTTGCCGCCACGACGCCGATGATCTTCTTGCCGAAGCGCGTGATCTGGCCACTTGCCCACTGCTGAGCCTTCGGGGGCGCCCATTCCGGTGTGTCATATTCGGCCAGAACCTGGTATCCGCCCTCAGCGATGCCCGCATGGATGCCCTTCTTGATGAGGCCGGCGGCCGCGTCAGTCGGCGAGCCGTTGATTTCGAGCAGACCACCATCTTCCGGCTTGACGTTGTTCTTCTTCAGATGCTCCACGAGCGATGCGGCAATCATCTTGCCGATCTCTTCATTGTTGAAGGAAACGTAGTAGTCGGCTGCTGCGGACGGGATCGGGCGGTCATAGGCGATGACCTTGACGCCCTGGCTCTGTGCCATTTTCACCAGCGAAGCAGCAGCGGTGGAATCGACCGGGTCGAGTATGATTGCCTTGGCACCCTGCGAAATCGCAGAGTTGAACTGCTGCTGCTGGCGCGATGCGTCGCCGTTGGCGTTCTGGTAGATTACCTTGCAGCCGGCGCAGAGCTTTGCCATTTCGGCCTGGAAGCCCGGGAAATCATGCTCTTCATAGCGTGTCGAGCTCTGGTCGGGCATCAGGAAGGCGACGGTCGCGTCGGTGACTTTTGCCGATTGTGCAAAAACGGACGTTCCACTGAGAAGGCCCAGCGCCAGAACCGCGGCGCCTGCGAGTTTCGTCGAAAGTTCAGTCATTTTCGGTTTCTCCATTGAAGAGATCGATTGTTGCGGTTACTGACTCAGACCCGTGGCTGGCCCGAGTTCGAAAGCGTGCAGAGCCCCGGTCCGAAGCTGACGGTCAAAGACGGCAGCCGGCCGCACTTCTGAGCTGCACCTGTTTCCAAATTTGAAGACAAGCGATCCCTTGCGGAGGCCACGGTCTCCGTTCGCACTCGCCCTCAATGTGTCCTGTCTCCTCCCTGTCCTCCTTGAGTTAGGCGGCCTCCACCGCTTTTTCGTTTTGTGCCCTCAGGGCTCGGAACCTCGAGGGCGGCATCCCTTTCTGCGCGAGAAAGTGCCTGTTGAAATTCGAAAGGTTGTTGAAACCCGATGCGTAGCAGATATCGATCACCGCCAACTCCTGGCTGCTCATCAGCAGCTGACAGGCCAGGTTGATGCGCAGCCGGTTGACATACTGAACCACCGAGAAGCCGGTGTGCTTGCGAAACGACCTGGAAAATGCGCTCGGCGTCTGACCGGCAATCGCCGCCAGATCGGTCTCGGAAAACGGTTCGGTCAGGCGCTCGCGGATATACGCCAGCGCCTTGTTGGTGCCGATCGACATGTAACCGGAGGGATCGGGCTGGTAGTCGGATGTCGTGAGCGCGACGTGATTGCTGGCGCCGGTCAGGAGTTCGACGAGTTGCATGAAGAGTGCGATGCGACGGGCACCCACGGCCTCCAGCATTTCCTGCATGATCGGCTTTGCAAGTTGAGCCGTCTCGAGCGGGAAGAGCACGCCCCGACGGCTATCGGCAAGCACCGAGCGGAATCCCTTGAGCTCCGGAAGAATGGAAAGCAGGCCATCGATGAAGGCCTCGGAGAATTGCAGAACCAGGCATCGCTGCTCGATGCGCTTGTCGTCGACAACGTCGCTCACCCAGTTGTGGGGCAGGTTTGGGCCAGTCATGACAAAATTGCCCGGCTGGAAGTCACCGATGAAGTCGCCGACAAAATAGCAGCCGGACGTCTCGGTGATGAGGTGGATCTCGTATTCGGGATGAAAGTGCCACCGCACCGTATGATAGGGATATCCGTGCGACCACATCTTGAAGGACTCGCCGGATCGTATCTGGACGACTTCCAGATCGGGCTCTGATACATCCCGCATACGACAACCCCTCCCTGGGATCCACTCTGCTGCCAGGCCTTGAACGGAGGAGCTCTCCCGGCTCCATCCCGCGACCATGGAAGAAGTTTAGCCGGATGCGACAGGGGGCTCCACCACATTTGACCCCGCCGGCCGATACTTTTTTGTCATCCGATTTAGCGTTACGTAGATGCCACTTGGCATATTTCCAGCTGAATCTGCTTTTGCCGCCGGCGACCGCGGCCGCTGTGGCGGGGAGAATGCTCAGGCATGAGAGACACGTTCACGTCACCCCCTCGGGCGAAGTGGACCACATGGTCACCGGCATATTGCTCGCCGTTGATCGGGCTCGCGATCCCTTGACGCGCACGAACGTCAAACCGGCCCTGCCAGAACGCTAGGCTCGAGCGTGCTCCGGGACGGCGGGCGCCTTGGTTGCCTCGCCCTCAAGCAACCGGTCCACGATCATCCGGCCGATCGGGATGGCCGAGGTTGCCGCGGGTGAGGGGGCATTGCAGACATGCAGCATTCGTTCGGTCTGCTTGAAGAGAAAATCATGGACCAGGCTTCCGTCGTCCATGACTGCCTGAGCGCGAATGCCAGCCTGTGGGCTCTGCAGGTCATCAATTCTCAGGGACGGGCAATATTTCCGGCATTCGGCAAGATAGCGGGCGCGAGATGCGGAATTGGCGAATTCTGAGATTGCCGAGCGCCAGTTCCTCCGTGCCATTTTCCAGAAGCCGGGAAATGTCGTCATACTGGCGACATCAGCGATCGCAAAGCTGCCCTTGGCATAGCCCTCGCGCGCAAAGCCAAGCACTGCGTTCGGGCCGACGGTCATGCCACCGTCGATCGTTCGCGTCAGGTGAATTCCGAGGAACGGCAGATCCGGATCGGGGATCGGATAGATCAGGCGCTGCGTGACCTTCGCCTTCGATGCCGGCAGTGCGTAGTATTCCCCCCGGAAAGGCACGATCCGATGGCTGATCTTCACGCCGGCCATCAATGCGATGCGGTCCGATTGGAGACCGGCGCAGGCTATCAGTCTTCTCGCTTCGACAGGACCGGACGCGCTTTCGATGCGCACGCCCTTCTCGTGTTCGTGAATGGCTCTGACTGCCGTTCCGCGCCTGATTTCGCCGCCTCCGGTCTCGATCGCCCGTGCCATGGCACGGCAGACAATTGCATAGTCGACGATCCCCGTGGAGTGGACGAGAAGGGCACCGAGACCCGCGATATTGGGCTCATCGGTTCTCAGTTGCGCCGTCGACAGCCGCGCATAATCGATGTCGTTTTGGCGCGCCCTGTCCTCAAGCGCCTCCATGCGCTGCATCTCCGCATGATCAGTCGCGACCAAAAGCTTCCCGCAGGTTTCGAAGGGGATGCGGTTCTCAGTGCAGAAGCGCTTCGTCGCCTCGGCGCCCTCACGGCAAAGCTTTGCCTTCAGCGAACCGGGAGCATAGTAAATTCCGGCATGGATGACGCCACTGTTGTGGCCTGTCTGGTGTCTCGCAAGCTCGGGCTCCTTTTCCAGGATTACGATGCTGGCGCCCGGCATTTTTTCCTGCAACGCCATGGCGACAGCCAAACCGACGATGCCACCGCCAATGATACAATAATCATACATCTTGCTGCCCGACTCCGACTGCTGCCTGTTGCAAGGCTAGCACTCGAGCGCCACGCCGTCTTGAAGTTCTTATGACGTAACTTGCTCGTCAGGCGCGGGCATAGAGCGCGCGGTTCTTGTTGCTGGGGGGGGCGCGTGTCGACGCCATGGTCGGGGGAAATTGGCAAACGGCCGGGTTCTCACCGTCATAACGAAAAGAACCCCGCTGAAGGAAGCGGGGTTGGAGTTTTTGAACCCCGGAAGTCGCGGTTTCAGGGGCAATTGAGCGTTGAGGCTCAGCGGGGAAGAAGATGCGCAAAGCCCAACCCCAAACGGATAGGGCGCCCGTTGGTTCCCATTTCTTTCAGAACCTCACCCGAGGCGGGCTTATGACAGGAGGCCCCCCCGGCGGGGGTTGGCGCAAGGGAGGCCTCCTGTTACGGCGCACCTTCGGGACGCCGGTCCCGAAAGCGCCCCACACTAAACCTTATTTACAGTCCTGCTAATATGATTTCTCGCCAGACCTGGACGAAAACGAACCAACTTCCCCATGTTGCGACCTCTTGTTTGTCAAGGAGAGTGCACTCAGTATTCCAATTAGATCTCTCGAGGTCGAAATGGCTGAATGGCATCTCCGCCTCGCCATGCGTTCGGGGCAAATCAGGTTCCGTTTGAAGTTACGGGCAACATCGGCGCCATCGGCCGACGAGCACGGCCAGCGGTCGCCGCACAAATCCAACCCGAGCAGCATATGGACAAAGGGCCCAAGCCCGCGCCGTTCCAGCTCGTTGAACGCTTCGTCGGCGCGGCGCCCCCTCCCAGAAGTCTATTTCTCGCGTGTCGATAGGACGTTGCGGATGGAAAAGCTGGAATTGATCCGCAGCACCCCAGGCAGGGCAGAAAGGATTTCCTTGTGGATTCGTTCGAAAGCGCCGGCACTCTCGACGTCAACGCGAAGCATATAGTCGGACCCGCCCGTCATCAGGAAGCACTCGCGGATCTCCGGATACTTGCGCACGGCGGCTTCGAAGCGATTGAGGTATTCCTCCGTCTGACGCTCCAGTGTGATCTGGATGATAACCGCAATTGCTTCCTCACCCACCACATCAACTATGGCTGTATAACCTCTAATGATACCTGCCTTTTCCATCAGGCCTATGCGGCGCAGGCAGGCGGAGGCGGACAGGCCGACTTCCTTGCCAAGGTCGACATTGGATATCCGGGAGTTCAGACGCAATTGCCGAATGATTTTCCTGTCGAGAGCATCAATCTCATACATTGTCGCCTCATCTATTTAAGCCGCGGAAGGTACCGCCTTCATCCAGCATCGATTGCGTCGGCAATCCATCGCATGGGATGTTCACCCCGAATAGAAGAGAATCGCTTCGTTTGGCAACGGCATGAAAAGCCGGAGACCATCGCCTCGTCTTCGCCCTGCAGCTGGCCCGCCCAGGAAAGATCAAAAGTCTGCCTGCTGAGGGCTTGGTGCCGCTCCTGATGGCCAAACATGCCGGCCATGCCGCAACATCCGGTTGCCGCAATTTCGACCGGCGCGCCAAGAGCAGCAAGAACCCTCTTCCAGTCCATCAGGCTACCGCCAGCGCTTTCGCTGCAATGGACGAACAGCTTGCGTGGCAATCGCGCCGCGGTCAGCTTCGGCAGGGCGCGTCCCCGGGCGATTTCCTCGCTCAGGAATTCCTGGACAAGAAGAATAGGCTCCCCCGCCAGGCCGGCCTTCTTGTATTCCTGGCGGATCATCATGACGAAAGCCGGATCGACCCCCACCATCGCCCTGCCGGATCCGGCAACTTCGTCGATCGCCGACCTCAGCTTCCTGGCCTGCCTGATGAACCGGGTTCTGTCGCCGAGCACGTGGGCCGCCTTTCCCCCCGGGGACATCGCGACAAAAACAGGCCGGTAGCCAAACCGGCTAAGACCATCGGCGAGCGCCAGGGCTGCCTGCGTGTCGAAAAGCGCCGTAAACGGATCCTGCCAGATGAAGACCGTTTCCTCGTGCCATTGCCGTTTTGCGATCACTTCGGCGGAAAAGGTCTGATATCCGCCTCTGCCCACATCGTGAAATGCCAGTGCAGGAAGGTTGCGCAGACCAGACAGTGTCTCCATCAGCGGGTTGAACAGTCTTGCAAAAATCGCCGCGAATTTTCTGTGACGAACCAGAACCGGTGAATATTCTTCGAGCAACAGCGCTGCCTTGTCCGCCAGTGATCGTCGACGCTTCCGATAGAGCCGGTCGAGGAAATGCGATTTCATCTCGGGTATGTCGACCTGCACCGGGCAACTCGTCGCACAGGCCTTGCAGCCAAGGCATCCGTCGAGCGCGGCCAGGACATCATCCTCCAGTTCCTCGGTCGCATGGCCGCTCTGATGCATCTGGTGCCAATGTCTCAGCGCGTCGGCGCGGCCTTTCGGGGAATGGCGAAGGTCACGGGTCGCCTTGAACGAGGGGCACATGACGGTGCTGCGCTGATAGCTCAGACACTGCGCATTGCCGTTGCACTTGAACGCCAGGCTGAGAGGATCGCCGTCTTCGGTGTTGACGCTGCGGAACGGGGTCGTCTCGATACCCATGAGGGCACCCGGTTCACCTACGAGTTTTCCCGGGTTGAAGCGATGCCGCGGGTCGAATGCCCGCTTGATGCGGCCGAACGCCTTGTAGGCCGTGGCGCCAACGAACTCCGCCAGGTAGGCGCCGCGCACGCCCTTGCCGTGCTCCCCCCAGAAGATGCCGCCATGCCTGCGCGTCAATTCGAACACGCCGTCCGAGATCGCCTTCATGATGGCCCTGTCTTCGTCGCGATCGATATTGAGGGCAGGGCGGATGTGCAGGCAGCCAACGTCGACATGCCCATACATGCCAAAGTTCAAGCCGTTGGCGCTCAGCAGCCCCGTAAAATCCCTGACGAAGGCGGCAAGGTTTTCGACAGGCACCACGCAGTCCTCGACGAAAGCGATTGGCCGGCGTGTGCCACCGACCTTGCCGAGCAACCCGACACTTGCCGCCCTGACCTGCCAGAGCGCAGCCATTTCGATATCATCAACAGCCACGTGGCTTGCGATTGCGCCGGTAAGCGTCAGCGCGCTCTTGCGCAGGACTTCAACCTGCCGTGCGAGATCGGCTTCGTCGTCTCCGACGAACTCCACGAAATTATAGGCAATCGGCTGCCCGTCGCGAGCGCGAAGCCCGGCAGGCAGCGCCTGCAGAATTTCGGCCGTTTCGGCCAGGCCCTGGACCCATTCGTCCATGACTTCGATCGCCAGCGGATCATGCGCCAGAAGGGCACCGCCCGCATCAAGTGCCGCGGCAAATGTCTCGAAGCCGATGACGACCAGTCGCTTGAATTTCGGCTTCGGCAGCAGGCGCAATCTTACCCGCGTGACGAGACCGAGGGTGCCTTCCGCGCCGATCGGTAGCCGCCACCATTCGAGATCGCCTCCAGGCGGTTTGGCCCGCTCGAGATCGTAACCAGTAAAACGCCGTGAAAGCGCCGGCACTTTTTTCAGCAGTGCTTCGCGACCCGACTGACAGGCCCCCTCGATCTCCAAGAGCATTGCATGAGCCCAATCGGGGGGCGGCGCGGCACTATCCAATGTCCGCGCGCCATCGAGAACGAGTTCCATTCCAAGGATATTGTCGCTGGTCTTGCCGTAGCGGCGCGACCCCTTGCCCGACGCATCCGTGCTCACCATGCCACCAATGGTGCAGCGGCTCGCCGTTGATGTCGTCGGCGCAAAAAAGAGACCGGTCGACGCAAGCTGCGCATTCAGTTCATCAAGAACGATGCCGGGCTCCACCTCTACCCACTGCTCTTCGACGTTCACCGCCAGTAGACGGTTCATGTACTTCTGAAAGTCTACGATGATGCCGGCATTCAGGCTCTGGCCGTTGGTGCCCGTGCCGCCACCGCGCGCGGTAACGGGAACGCTGCTGAGATCATCAGTATCGAGGACACGCATCAGCCGTCGCACGTCCTCGGCATCGCGTGGGGCAACGACGATATCCGGCGCGATCGCATAGACGCTGTTGTCGGTGGACATGGCCGCGAGAAGTGCAGCATCACTTGCGACGTCGCCACGAAAACCGTTTTCCTTCAGAAGAGCAGGAAGTCGTTCAAGAGCAGGATGATAAAGGGGCTTCTTTATGTTCTGGTGCATTATCACTGTAACCCAGGGGCATCACGGAAAGGCATTGAACCACAAAGACGACGTTCGTATAATTAGAAAGATATGAAGATATTTTCGGAAAATACGAACCTGGGCCTGCGCCATCTCCGAGCCCCGCTAACGGTTATGGAATCCGATCCGGTAAGCAATGATCTCAAACTCGCAAAACAATCATTCTGACCCGGGGTAAAAGATGATTCCAGAATCAGGGTGCCTCTGCGTCCCGCCTCGACCAACCACCGCTGAACTGGAGCTATTTCTTCGATGAAGATATTTCCAGAAAACACGAACATCGGTTTGCGACACCTGAGGGCAGCGCTCACTGTAATGGATGAGGGGTCCTTTACCCGAGCTGCGCTGTTGCTTGGGGTCGTTCCCTCAGCCTTGACCGAAACAATTCGGACACTCGAAGCAGAGTGCCGGACGGCAATTTTTGACCGGAAATCTCGTCCGATACGAGCGACTGAAGCGGGTCAGGAATTCCTGGAGGGCGCACGCGATATTCTCGCTCGTTTTGAGCTTTCGCTCGCAAATGTGCGACAGGTAGGTGGTCTCAAGCGGGGGCGGGTGCTCATAGGCGCTGCGCCATCCGCCGTCCTTACTCCGCTTTCTGAAGCGATCATTAAATTCCGCTCAGATCATCCTGGGATCGACGTCATTGTTCACGACGACGTTGCCGAGCGCCTTGCCAGTCTGGTTGTGGACGAAACGCTTGATTTCGCATTGGCCGGGCCGGGTTTCAAGTCGGCCGAACTGCATGAAGAAAAGATCAGCGAAGATAGATTTGGTCTCGTTTGCCATAAAAGCCATCGCCTGGCCCAGTCTTCAGCTTCGGTCCTTCTGTCCGACATCGATCCAGATGACCTGATAGTCCTCGACGGGCAGGCCGGTATTGCGAGGATGCTCGCGGACTGCGCTGACCTGCCGCAACAGCTGACTGTCGGCCGCATTCAAACATTCAGCACCATCGCCCAGTTGACCTTGATCAGTCGCAACGCTGGCGTAGCCCTGCTGCCACAGCAGGCTGCCGATGTCATCCAAAGTGACGAGATCGTCTTTCGCGAGATCGCTGACCTACACCTGGTGCGCTCGCTCTATCTCTTAACCCGCACTCGCTCGACTTTGCCGCCTGCGGCAAAGCGCTTTATCGCCTACCTCACTTAGCACCTCTCACAGGATAAGCAGGATCTTGCCTAGGTTTAGGACTTACTAATCAGAGCCAGACTGAAGACGCCGAGCCTGCTCCAGCGGATGAAGCGATTGTAAAGCATCGTGCAAGCACCGTATTCCTTTGGCGCGTCGCACCGGCGCAATCCGTTGCGAATGACCAAGATAGTGCCACTTACGATCTTACGGTCATCCACTCACGGAAGGCCGCGTGGAAAGTAGGGCTTTATTCGGCGCATTTGCGCTTGGGATAACAGCATTATATCACTCATTGCAGCCCTCGTTGCACTGCAAGGAATCAATCCCTGGATATTGCTGCAAGTGGCAAATGCCGCTGACCTCTATTCGCCCCCAGACGTCACTTCACAGCGATGACGACCTTCCCCTTCGCACGACCCGTTTCGACATAGTCCAGAGCCTCGTTTGTCCTCTCGAACGGGAAGACCCGGTCCATCACTGGACGTATGTGACCGGCCTCGATCAGGGAGGTGATCTTTCCGAGCTGCCCGCCGTTGGCTGCCATGAAGTGAAACGAATAGCTGATCCCTCGGCGTCTCGATTTTCTCCTGATACCAGAGCTCAGCAAGCGCATGACCTGTTGAAGTAGCCAGCCGGAGCCGTTCTGCCTCGCGAAGTCCGGATCGGGCGGACCGGAAATCGAGAGCAGCTTGCCGCCCGGCTTTAACACAGCAAGGGATTTCTCCAGCGTATCCTTCCCGAGGCTGTTCAGCACGACGTCATAGCCCTGCAGCACTTTCTCGAAGTCACCGTTCTTGTAGTCGACCACGACGTCTGCGCCGAGACTTTTCACAAGAGCGATATTTGCCGAGCTCGTGGTGGTGGTCACATATGCCCCAAGATGCTTGGCAAGCTGGATTGCGATCGTGCCAACGCCGCCCGAGCCGGCATGGATCAGGACCTTCTGCCCCTTCTGCACGTTTGCCCGCTCGACAAGCACCTGCCATGCCGTAAGGGCGACAAGTGGAACGGATGCGGCCTCTTCCATGGTCAGATTGTTCGGCTTCATTGCTACATCGGCCTGGTCCATGGCGATATATTCCGCAAATGTCCCGATGCGATCCTGGGCCGGACGGGCATAGACCTCATCACCGGGTTTAAATTGCCGGACCTTGGCCCCGACCCGGACCACGACGCCCGCGACATCGTTGCCCAAAACCAGTGGAAGGCGGTAGGGCAGGACGAGCTTGAACTCTCCGTCCCTGATCTTGCTGTCCAAAGGGTTTACACCGGCGGCATGGATCTCGACCATGACGTCGTTCTCACGCAATTCCGGCTCGGGACCTTCGCCAAGCCGCAGGGCACCGCCTTTCGCATAGCGATCGATCTGGAATGATTTCATCATACTAACTCTCGTTTCTAGGATGAGCTGGCAGCGCCAGCAGTGCGGCGATGAAGGCTCAATCGCGAAGTTTGTTGAATTTCCGAAGGTTCTTGTCGACGAAGGACTCGGGGCAGGAAGCGGCGGATGAAGCGGACCTGTCTCGCCGCTTTTCCGGCGGTGTAGCGTGGTTTAGGCAATGCCTATTCTGTTTTGCTCATCGGCCTCCGCTTTGATTTTGTCATGGAACATCGATGAACAATCAGTTACTATCAAATTGATATCGAGTCACTACTAAAAAGATATGGACATGAAGAATCTTTCGAACCAGCCCTGCCTGATCGCTCGAAGCCTCGCGCTTGTTGGGGACGCATGGAGCATGCTGATCATGCGCGACGCCCATGCGGGGCTGACCCGCTTCGACGATTTCCGCAAGAGCCTCGGTATCGCGCCGACGATGCTGACGGGGCGACTTTCAGGCCTGACTGATGAGGGGCTGCTGGAGAAGCGACGCTATTCCGACCGTCCGCCAAGGGACGAGTATGTGCTGACGGAAGCCGGCCGCGACTTTCTGCCAGTGCTGTTTGCGATCGGCGCGTGGGGACGCAAGCATCGCGGCGGCGGTAAGGTAACCCGGTTCTTCGACGCCGAGACCGGGACGGAGATCGATCCCGTCACCATCGACCGCGTGACTGGCGCTCCGGTCGGAACACGTCCTATACGTATCGCCGCACCCGAATAGGCCGCCCCGCAGCAGATGAAGCCGCGCCTGACATCTCTGCGAAGCTCGCGTTGAGCGCCTTTTCGACCGCCAATCCTTGCGGCTTGCCGTCGAGCAATTCGTTGCTGGCACGAGCAGCGCTCCCGGAATAGGGCGGAAGCGGATTTCAAGTTCGGATGAGGTCGACAGGGTGAGGCTCAGGACAGCGCGAAGATTCTCACCTCCCTCGCTATGCCCTGAAGTTCCTCCATTCGGGAAACCGACGTGATGCCGGTGTCACGCAGGATTTCTGAAACGTGGGTATCCTTGACAATCGCTTCCGTCGTCATGATCACATTGGGATCAGCAAGGCCCTGTACGCGGGAGGCAATATTGACGGTCTGACCGAAGTAGTCCTGCCTGTCGTTGAGGTTGACTGCGAGACATGGTCCCTCATGGATGCCGATCTTCAGGAGAAGATCGTCGCTGCCGTGCTCGGCATTCAACTGAAGCATCGCCTCGCGCATCCGGAGCGCGGCGGCCACCGCGCGGTCGGGGCTCGGGAAGGTCGCCATGACGGCGTCGCCTATTGTCTTGACGACCGCCCCGGCCTCCGCAGCAACTATCTCGTGAAGGACCCTGAAGTGCGCTCGTACCAGATCGAATGCGGCAAGGTCACCGACGCGCTCATAGAGCGCGGTCGAGCCTCTCAAGTCAGTAAAGAGGAAGGTGAGGCTGGTGATCTTGAGGCGCTGGTCGACGTCAAGAGTGTCGGTCCGATAGATGTCCCGGAAACTCTGGTTCGACAGGAGACGTTTCGCCGTGAGAAAAGCTCGCCTGCGGCCCAGCAGATCGTGTAGCTCGTCCCCTGCAACACAGACGTTCGGTATCACCCTGCGTTCGGTGTGGTTCTCAAGCATGAGGCGCAGTGGGCCAGGACGAAGCGGGACCGTTTCGTTTAGCGCATGCGCCTTACTGATGACCATCGATAGGTTTTGCCGTTCGTCGGTGGGCTCCCCCTTCACGTCGATGAACTGCGCCGCGTGTGTTGCCGGATCGAAGATGATCACGAATTGCGCCGGCAGGTGCAGTGAGACGAAAGCCTTCTCACCCGGAGCCAACTCGATCATCTCCAGTTGGATGCGTGCGAACCTTGCTTCGAAGTCCTCTGGCAGGTCGACTCCGGAACTGAAGAAGATCTGTCGGTAGTATTCAAGGGGCGGAAGCCGATCGGGCTCGTGGGCAGAAATCCTGCGAACCCTCGGACTGACCGTGAACGTCACCTCGACCATTTCGTCGAGGGTTGGTTCATATCCGGCCGCGCAGAGCGCGCACTGGTACGTTTCCTGATCGACTGTTTTCAGAGTTGCACCGGTGTCCAGAACGCCGCCGCAACCTGGGCAAAGGACATTCCAGGTCATGTCGAACGCGCCTATGCGCGCTGCATGCAGAAATGCTGCGATCGTTTTCTCTTCGTCGAGATGATGCGTATCAGCAAAGGCGAGCACATTGATGCGATTAAGATCGCGATCGGACCCATGCGTGACTACGCGCTCGATACAGTCAACCGTCTGCGGGTCAGCCGCCTGTCGCAGGCTGGCAAAAAGCGCGTCCACTTCATTCATGAGACAAGTCTCCGTGTGCGTAATCACAAGGGATAACAACGCCAAGAGCCGAATTGTACCATGGAATTTCCTGATCGAAATCTCGCCATCAATGCGATTGAACCCTCAAGCCTCCGCGACAGCATCGTCTCGAGCGTCAGGCTCACGAACCCGCAGCCGCACGAGCCTGTCTCCGGCAGCAGAGCGGTTCATCAGCGACCTCATCTAGCGCAGTCCGCACAAAACTCTCAGTGATCTGATGAAAATTGCGAAAATACGACCGCAATTGCTTGTTTCCATAACGGATTGAGCGAAACTTCCGTTTGACGAACGATATCCTCACTCAAGGTAAATCGGGACCGATCATGGACAGCAGTACCTTCAACGTGACGCTTGCAACGGACGGATGCGGCGTCCTTTCCATTGACGATGGCGCCCCTGCCGTAAACTGCCGACGGTCTGGAGCGCTGCTGCCATCGCCGCTACATCAGAGCTGACGTCTTTCATTTTCTGGGGTGCACAATGAAGATCACCGTTTTGGGCGCCGGCGTCATCGGCGTCACCACAGCCTACTATCTGGCAAGATCGGGACACGATGTAACGGTGCTGGAACGCCAGAGCGGACCAGCGCTGGAGACGAGCTATGCCAATGCCGGTGAGATCTCGCCGGGTTACGCGTCGCCATGGGCCGCCCCCGGAATACCTCAGAAGGCCATCAAATGGCTCTTCATGAAGCATGCGCCGTTGATCATCAGCCCAACTGTCGATCCGGCCACCTGGGCCTGGGTGATGGCAATGCTGCGCAATTGCACCTCCGCGCGCTATGCCATCAACAAGAGCCGCATGGTTCGCATTGCCGAATACAGCCGCGACTGCCTGATTGAACTGCGCGCTGAGACCGGCATTCCGTATGACGAGCGAACCCAGGGAACCCTGCAGCTCTTTCGCACGCAAAAGCAGCTGGACTCGATCACAAAGGATATCGAGGTTCTTGCAAAGGACGGCGTGCCGTTCGAGGTGCTCGATCCGGCCCAGTGTGTTGCCGCCGAACCCGGGCTTTCGCCGGTGAAGCACAAGATCGTCGGCGGATTGCGTCTTCCCAACGATGAGACCGGTGACTGTTTCAAGTTCACCAATGAACTCGCCAAGCGTGCCGAGGCACTGGGCGTCCATTTCGTCTACGGAACCGATGTCCACAAGCTGCGGATCGACAACAACAGGATCAGCGCGGTGGAAACATCGCGCGGCGTGTTCGATGGCGATGCGGTCGTGGCCGCGTTCGGCAGCTTCACGCCAAGTCTGCTGAAGCCGCTCGGACTGAAGATCCCGATCTACCCGGTGAAGGGATACTCGATCACGGTTCCGATCATCGACGAAAGCCGCGCACCAGTCTCGACGATCATGGACGAGACCTTCAAGATCGCCATCACCCGCCTTGGCGACCGGATCCGGGTTGGCGGCATGGCCGAAATCTCCCGCTTCAACAAGGACTTGCCGACGTCCCGCAAGGCAACGCTCGTGCATTCCGTCGAAGATCTGTTTGGTGGGGCAGGAGACCAGAGCCAGGCGCAGTTCTGGTGCGGCCTACGCCCTATGACGCCCGACGGAACGCCGATCATAGGCAAGACCGTCTACGACAACCTTTACCTCAATTCTGGCCACGGCACGCTTGGCTGGACGATGGCATGCGGCTCCGGCCGAGTGCTGACAGATATCATCAACAGGGCAAGACCGCAGATATCGATCGAGGGTCTCGATCTCAGCCGCTACGGCTGAGTATCCGAAAGGCAGAATTCGTACGCTATCCTGATAAAATACCGGCGCCGCGATGGCAGCGCCGGGGTTTCACGACCGGGTGGTCAGCGTGCCGCCCAGTTGGCACCACGCCTGAAGATGGTCTTCATCTCGGGCACCGAGAATTCCTTGGCCTGGTGGCCAAGCGAGGAATAGAAAACGCGGCCCTTGCCGTATTTGCGTTTCCAGGCGACGGGCATGACGACACCATCGATCCAGTAGGCGTGATCGCCGGTGAACCTCGTCGTGGCCAGCACCTCATTCGAGGGGTCGACGTGCATGTAGTATTGCTCGGACGTGTAGGGGAAGTCGGTAATGCCTTCCATGATCGGGTCGTCCGGGCGAGTGACATTGACGGTGTAGTCGATGATGTTGCCGGGGTGTGCCACCCACTGGCCGCCGATGATGAACTGGTATTCGACGCATTCGCGGAAGCTATCACCAGCGCCGCCGTGGTAGCCGGCAATGCCGACGCCGCCCTCGATCGCGGCCGCGAGGTTCTTGATCTCTTCCTTTTCGATCTTCGACATCGTCACGATCGGCACGACGAGGCTGAGATCATGGACGGACGGATCCGCAAAAGCCTCGGTCGTGTGCTCGACGTAGACCTTGAACCCGTCTTCCTCCAGCATGTCCTTGATGATTGCGGCGCATTCCTGTGGCTCGTGGCCACTCCATCCGCCCCAGACGATCAGTGCTTCACGCATAGTCTTCCTCCTGATGATTACTTGGCCAGTCGCCCGTCGATGAGCGACTGTGACAGCGGCATGGGCCGCTCTGTTTGAGTGGTGATGGCAACCGTGCGCCCGCTCTCGGAGGCAGCATGGAAGGCCTCCATGACCTCGAGGACATGCAGAGCCAGGTCGCCGTTGGCGCGATGCGGCCGGTTCGAGCGGATGGCATGGGCGAGATCCGCAACGCCGATCGAGCGATAATTGCCGTCGCCATAGGGCGCCGTCAGCGGCTGCTGTTCGAAGGCGCCACCTTTCTTCAAAACTTCAACATCGCCTCCGAAGTGATTGGGATCGGGAACGATCAGCGTGCCCTCGGTGCCGTAGATCTCCAGTGGCACATGCTTGTGTCCGGCAACGTCGAAGCTCATTCCGATCTGTACGACCGCACCATTGGCGAACGCCATGAGACCGGCGACATGGGTGGGTACGTGTACCGGAATGTGTTCCCCGTTTCTCGGTTCGCTGGTGATCACGCGCTCCTTTCGCGGCGTGATGGCGAAGCCCGCCACCTGCGCGACCGGTCCGAAAAGGTTGACGAGATCGGTGATGTAGTAGGGGCCCATATCGAGCATCGGTCCGCCGCCGACCTCGTAGTAGAAGGCCGGATTTGGATGCCACCGCTCGTGGCCGGGGCACATGAAAGTTGCTGTGCCGCCGACCGGCTGGCCGATGACACCCTGATCGATGAGGGCACGCGCCGTCTGATGTCCGCCGCCGAGAAACGTGTCGGGAGCCGCACCGATGCGCAGCCCCCTGGCCTTGGCGGCTTCGGCGAGCTTCTTGCCCTCCGCGAAATTGATGCCCAGCGGCTTTTCGGAATAGGCATGCTTGCCGGCCGCAAGCGCCTGCAGGCCGACGGCAACGTGAGCCTTCGGGACCGTCAGATTGACGATGATTTCCACTTTCGGATCAGCGAGAAGCTCATCAATCCTCTTTGCCGGCACGTTGAATTCGCTGGCCTTGGCTTCTGCCAATGCGTGGTTGAGATCGGCCACACCGCGAACCTCAAGGATGGGGAAGGATGCCATCGCTTTCAGATAGGCGCCGGAGATATTGCCGCACCCGATGATGCCGATACCGACTGGTTCCATGATTTCCTCCCGTTGGATGTCGTGATTTTGCTGCTCAGAGCGCTGGACCAGTGGTGTTCCAGGGCGACTCGTAGAGTTCGTAAAGGGCCACCGCAGCAGCTCCTTGCGCCCAGAAGTCGTCCGTCGAATCGTCGAAGACGAGTTCGGCAACGCCCTTCAGCGATGGCGGAACGGCGAGCGCATAGGCGTTGCGCAGGCTGTCGAGAAATGGCTCACCTAGCGCAAGGCTGGAGCCGACGAGGATGACGCGGGGCGGCGCAAACAAGGTGACGATGTTGGCGATCGCAACGCCAACGGCTTCGCCGGCCCGGATGGCCGCGCCAATCAACGTACTGTCCTCGGCCTTGATGAGCGCCTGGGCATGCGTCATGCCGCGTCCAAGCTTGATGGCTTCGGCAAAGCGGCCACTGGCCGGCTGCTCGCCAAGGATTTCGCTTTCGCCAGCCTGGCTCGATAGCCGCACGACCCCGTTGGGTCCTATGCCAAGCACCAGGTCGCCGAGATTGTGGCTGAGGCCGCCAGCACCACGAAACAGCTGATTGTCATGAAGCACGCCGAGACCGAGTGTCTGCTCGAGCGAAATCAATACCATGTCTTCCAGGTCACGGGCCTTGCCGAACCAGTGATGGGCAAGCGTGATCGCATGCGCATCGCTTTCAACGATGGTCGGGGTATCAAGCCTGGTCGTCATCTCGCTTGCAAAATCGACATTCGTGTCGCGAAAGATCGGGCTGCTGCGGATATGGCCGGTTCGGTGCTCGATCACGCCGGGAAGGCCAAGGCAGACGCTATCGACATCCTCGAGCGAAAGGCCGGCATCGACGACGCAGCGGCGCACCCCGTCTTCGACGAGGTCTGCGATCACGCCGATCGGCTGGCGGTCGATGCGGATCGGCAGGGTGATTTTCGACAGCACGTCGCCACGGAAATCGGTCACCACGAACACCAGGCGGTTGGCCGCGATCTTCGCCCCGACGACGCGTGCTGCATCGGGATTGAGCTCCAGCATGACGCGCGGCCTTCCGCGTGCCGCCTCGTTGCGAATATCGCCCTCGTGGCGCGGCAGGATCAGCCCGTCGTCGAGCAAGGAAGCAGTGATCGCCGAAACGGTCGTGGTCGACAACTGCGTGCGTTCGCTGATCTCGACACGCGATATGGGCCCGTGACGCCGGATCGTGTCCAGCACGTTCAAGCGATTGATCGCGCGCATCAATTCGGGATCTGCGGTCTTCATCAGGTCGGCCAGGCTCTTCAATGTTACCGCGGCGTGCGGGCTCATATTTTCAACGGTATGCGAATTAAATAGCGCGCCAGCATCCCCGTCTGTCAAGGCAAATCTGCCCGATTTTAACGAGGGGAGTTGACATTCGCCAAAACCTCCCGATGATTTAATCCGCATAAGGGAAAAATTGAAGAGGACGATTTTTGCCCTTGCTGGAGGAGAAAATCATGTTTGACCATATGAAGGCGAAAGCCTTGCTTCGCAGCCGTTTCATCGCCCGCTCGGCGGCCACGGGACTGGCGCTCCTGATTGCTGCGGGAAGTGCCGCGGCAGACACCACCGTCAAGTGGCTGCACCTTGAGCTCGATCCGAACTATGTCGCGATCTGGCGCAAGATTGCAGACAAATACCAGGCCGAACATCCCGGCGTGAAAATCGAAATGCAGTTCCTGGAAAACGAGGCTTTCAAGGCCAAGCTTCCGACCCTCTTGCAGTCGAGCGATGCGCCGGATTTCTTTTACAGCTGGGGCGGCGGCGTGCTGAAGCAGCAGCTGGCGACCGGAACGCTCATGGACCTGACGGCGGCGATGAACGCAAAGGACGGCGCCTGGGTGAAGAGCTACAACCCGGCCGCGATCAAGGGCCTGTCCTATGATGGCAAGATCGGCGCCGTGCCTTTCAAGATGGGCACCGTCTCCTTCTTCTACAACAAGGCGCTTTTCGCCAAGGCCGGTGTCGATGCCGCCAGCATCAAGTCCTGGGATGACTATCTCAATGCCGTGAAGAAGATCAAGGATGCCGGCATCGTCCCGATTGCGGGCGGCGGTGGCGAGAAATGGCCTCTCCATTTCTACTGGAGCTATCTGGTGATGCGCAACGGTGGCCAGAAGGTCTTCGACGCGGCCAAGACCGGTGAAGGGGAAGGTTTCAACGATCCGGCAATCATCAAGGCCGGAGAGCAGCTTGCCGAGCTCGGCAAACTGGAGCCGTTCCAGCCGGGCTATCTCGGCGCCACCTGGCCGCAGACGCTCGGCGTCTTCGGCGATGGCAAGGCAGCAATGATCCTGGCGTTTGAAAACACCGCGGCCAACCAACGCACGAATGCCGGTGACGGCAAGGGGCTCGATCCGGACAATATCGGCCGCTTTGCGTTTCCGGCCGTGACGGGCGGCGCAGGCGCGGTCACCGACACGCTTGGTGGATTGAATGGCTGGGCCGTGACGAAGAAGGCGCCGCCTGAAACGCTCGACTTCCTCGCCTATCTGACCAACGCCGAAAACGAGCGCGAGATGGCCAAGGCCGGCATGCTCATCCCGGTCGCCGTTGGTGCCGAGGACGGTGTGACCAATCCGCTGTTGCATCAGTCTGCCGAACAGTTGGCGCACTCGACCTGGCATCAGAACTTCTTCGATCAGGATCTCGGCCCCTCGGTCGGCCGTGTCGTCAACGATGTCTCCGTTGCCATAGTCTCCGGGCAGATGAGCCCTGCCGATGGAGCACAGCAGATCCAGGAAGCCTTCGAGCAGGATCAGCTCTGATCAAGACTATCGCGGCGCGGAGAAGCATCCGCGCCGCCCTCAATCTGAATGAGGAGGATCGGCTTTAATGACCACCATCAGCGCGACGAGCGTCATCCGTGCGCGCCCGACTTTAAGATCGTCGGCGCGCAGCAAGGATCCCAGCCTGGCGCGGCGCCTGCCTGTCCTGCTTCTGTTTCTGCCGCCAGCACTGCTGCTGTTCACGATCTTCGTCATCCTGCCGATGGGCGAGGCGGCCTGGTACAGTCTCTACAAGTGGGATGGCTACGGTCTGCCGACACAGTTTGTCGGCATGCGGAATTTCGAGGTCCTGTTCAAGAACAGCGCCTTCATAACAGCATTGAAAAACAATGCCCTGATCATCGTTGTTTCCATTCTGGTTCAGATTCCGCTCGCGATCTGGCTGGCGATGATGCTGGCGCACCGGATCGCCGGTGTGGTTCTCTTCCGCTTGATCTTCTTTCTGCCCTACGTCCTGGCGGAGGTGGCGGCAGGCCTCATCTGGCGCTTCGTCTATGACGGCGACTATGGCTTGTTTGCCTCGGCGGCCCACCTCATTGGCGTCGAGACACCCTATGTTCTGGCAGACAAGGACCTGGCAATCTATGCGGTGCTGGCTGTCGTCGTCTGGAAGTATTTCGGCTTCCACATGATGCTGTTCATCGCCGGGCTGCAGTCGCTCGACAAGAGCGTGCTGGAGGCTGCCGAAATCGATGGCGCGAGCGGCTGGCAACGGTTCCGCTACATCACGCTGCCGCTTCTCGGTTCGACGGTCCGCCTGTCCATCTTCTTTGCCGTCGTCGGCTCGCTGCAGCTCTTCGACCTCATCATGCCGCTGACCGGTGGCGGGCCGTTCAATGCGACGCAGACCATGGTCACCTTCCTGTTCAACTTCGGCGTCACGCGCATGCAGGTCGGCCTCGGCAGCGCCGTCGGCGTCGTCCTTTTCGTCATCTGCGTGACGCTGGCCTTCGGCTACAAACGGATATTCATGCGCAATGACTGACATGGCCTCATCTGCCCGGACCACGACCGGCACGAAGATCTATCTCTATGTTTCGCTGACGCTCATCGCGGCGATCGTGCTGGTTCCCCTGATGACGACGGCACTTGGCGGCTTCAAGGACCTCGGCGACCTCAGAACCAACCCCTTCGGGCTGCCTGCCGCATGGCATCCGGAGAACTATACCGACATTCTCTTCGGAGACCGTTACTGGCGACAGATGATGAATTCGCTGATCATCGCCACCTTGACTGTCTGCCTGACGGTTTCGGTTTCCGCCATGGCTGCCTTCACCTTCGCGCATGTAAAGTTCTTCGGTGCCGGCTTCCTGCTCAATTACTTCCTGATCGGCCTGATGTTTCCGGCCGCGACCGCCATCCTTCCCTTGTTCATCCGGATCCGGGACCTGGGCCTGTTGAATTCCTACTGGGGTGTCGTCCTGCCGCAGGTCGCCTTTGGCCTCGGCATGAGCATTCTCTTGTTCAGGAACTATTTTCGCAACCTTCCGGAAGAATTGTTCCAGGCTGCCATCGTCGACGGCTGTGGCTACATCCGGTTTTTCTGGCACATCTCGCTGCCGCTCTCGCGGCCGATCATTGCAACGGTCAGCATCATCTCCTTTGTCGGCAGCTGGAACAGCTACATCCTGCCGCTGATCATGCTGAATTCGGAGACGATGTATCCCTGGCCGCTCGGCATCATGGTTTATCGCGGCGAGTTCGGCACTGCCTGGCAGCTGGTGCTCGCTTTCATCACGCTGACAATCATGCCAACGATCATCGTCTTCTTCCTGGCGCAGAAGCACATCATCGCCGGCTTGACCGCGGGTGCGGTCAAGTCCTGAGGTGGCTTTGCCTCAGCCGAAGACGAGCCCGCCGTCGACGATGAGGTTCTGCCCGGAAACGGCGCGTGCCCAGGGGCTTGCGAAAAACAGGACCGCATCAGCCATTTCCTCGGGCGTCGTCACTTGCCGGAGCGGGGTGTTTGCCGCAATCAGATCGAAGACCGCATCCGGTGTGGCGCTGCTCGCTTCGGTGGCGCGCAGCAAGCCGCCCGAGACCATGTTGACGGTAATGCCTGATGGGCCAAGCTCTGCGGCCGCCGTGCGGGTCAAGGACAGAAGCGCACCCTTGGCAGCCGTGTAGTCATGGTAGGGCACCACCGGGTTCTGGAAGAGATTGGTGCCGATCGTGATGATCCGCCCAAAACTGGCAGTGGCCATGACCGGGCGGGTGGCCTGGATCACGTTCAAAGCCCCTTTCACGGCGGTATCGAGCTGTGATGTCATTTCACCCCAGGTCAATTGGTCGAGCTTCGATCGGGCGTCTCCGTTGAAGCTGAAGTCGGTCAAGGCATTGTGCACGACTGTCGTCGGCGCACCGAGTGTATCCTTGACCTCGGCCACCATGCGCTTGACGGCCTCGCTGTCGCGGACATCCGCCTGGAAGGTTCGGGCACGATCACCCAATGACGCGGCAAGCGCCTCGGCCTCGATGCGGCTGTTGCGGTAGTTGATTGCGACCTTCGCGCCTTCGCGGGCAAAGGCAGCAGCAATGGCGGCGCCCAGGCCACGCCCGGCCCCGGTGATGATGACGGTCTGTTCGCTGATCGCCAATGTCATCTCGAATGTCCTTCTCTCAACTTCCAAAGCTCATGAAAATGCTGAACCGGCCCGTGCCCGGAACCGACAGAAAGCGTATCCGCCTGCGCGACGGCATGGGCGAGGTAGCTTTTCGCATCCGCCACTGCCTCGGGCAGCGTCGCCCCCTTCGCGAGCTCGGCGGCAAGCGCGCTCGATAGCGTACAGCCGGTGCCATGCGTGTTCGCCGTCGGTATCCGGAGCCCCTCGAACCAGCTCAACCCTGCGGCTGTCGCCAGGACATCCGGGCTCTCCTGGCTTGGCAGATGACCGCCCTTGACCAGCACCGCCTCCGGGCCAAGAGCACGCAGGCTTTGCGCCTGCTCAGCCATGTCCGCGCGGGTATCGGCCGTCGGTCCATGCAGGAGTGCTGCCGCTTCCGGAAGATTGGGAGTAAGCAGCGTCGCAAGCGGCAGCAGCCGTCGGGTGAGGACGTCGACCGCGGACACATCGAGGAGGCTAGCCCCGCCCTTGGCGACCATGACAGGATCAAGAACGACCGGAATGCCCTTGTGGGGTTCGATCGCATCGGCGACAGCGTTGGCGATTTCGGCATTGGCAATCATGCCGATCTTGATTGCATCAACACGGACATCGGCAAACACTGCCTTGATCTGGTCGGCGACGAAGGCAGCCGGAACCAGATGCACACCGCAAACGCCCTGTGTGTTTTGCGCCGTCAGCGCGGTCAGCACTGCCATGCCGTAGACACCGCGGGCAGAGACGGCCTTCAGGTCCGCCTGGATTCCGGCGCCGCCGGAAGGATCGGACCCGGCAATGGAGAGAACGTTTCGGATCATCGGTGAACCTTTCTGATGTTTTCCGCGATCTCGCGAGCCGCCGCCTCAGGGTCACGCGTGCCGCATATCGCAGAGACGACGGCAAGACCGTCAGCCCCAGCAGCAAAGACATCCCCGACATGAGCCGCCTTCAGCCCGCCGATTGCGACTGCGGGAACGGGGCAGATGCGCACGAGGCGAGCAAGGCCAGCAAAACCGGTCGGCTCCTTGTGATCCGCCTTCGTCGATGTCGCAAAGACCGGGCCGATACCCGCGTAGTCGACGATTGCCGGATCGACCCCCGCGGCCAGCGCCTCGGTCTCAACGGAGAGGCCAAGGATCATATCGTCTCCAATCCGCGCGCGGGCAGTTCGCGCATCCATGTCCTCTTGCCCGATGTGCAGACCATCAGCACCAATTGCGACGGCAGCCTCCACGTCATCGTTGACGATGAGCAAGGCACCGGTGCCAGACAAAGCCGCCTTGAGCGCCCGACCTGTTTCGATCATCAGGGGTGTATCGGCATGCTTGTCGCGCAGCTGGACAACGCTCGCTCCGCCAGCAACAGCCGCCCGCGCGGTCTCCACCATGCCGAAGCCGGCACAAAGACCGGGATCGAGGACAAGATAAAGTGAAAGGTCGATGGTCCTCATGCGAAACGCACCCTTGCATGGCGATCGAGGAGCGGGGCGTCAAGCGCTGCAAGCGCATCGAGAAACGCCGGAGAAAACGAACCCGGGCCGTCCGCGCTGCTGGCTGCCATCTCACCGGCAACAGCAAAGGTCGTAAGCGCTGCAACCGTTGCCTCGAACGGCGCGGCAGGCCGGATCGCCGTGAATGCTCCGACGAGGCAGGTCAGTGCGCAGCCGAGCGCGGTCACCTTGGGCATCAAGGCCGACCCGCCTTCAATCCAGGCAGCTCGTTCACCGTCGGTGACGAAATCGACGACGCCGGTTACCGCGACCGTCGCACCGTGTGTCCTCGCAAGCAGCCTGGCGGATTCCTCTGCCTGTTCGACCCCGTCACGACTGTCCACCCCCTGGCCCCGACTTTCGCCACCGGCAAGGGCAATGATCTCGGAGGCGTTGCCACGAATGATGGTTGGACCGAGTTCCAGCAGCCGATCAACGGCCGCCCGGCGGAATAAGGTGGCATAATGGGCAACCGGATCGAGAACCCATGGCTTGCCGGACTGGCTGGCGGCGAGGGCTGCCGCCTCCATGCCGCGCAACCAGGATGACGACAGTGTGCCGATGTTGATTGTCAGTGCGCCTGCGATCGCCGCAAACTCGCCAGCCTCTTCTTCCGCATGCACCATGGCGGGAGACGCGCCGGCGGCCAGAAGCACATTGGCTGCGATGTTCATGGCAACGAAGTTGGTGATGCAGTGCACGAGCGGCGGTTGCGCGCGCAGTTCGCTCAGCAGTATTCCCGGTAAGGTCTGATCTTGCATGGTGCGCCTTTCGATCGGGGAGAAAGGCGCGGGGACTGACGCAGGAGGCGAAACGTCCCGAGCGACTCCCTCCGCCGGCATTATCCGGTTCAGGTTCAAAGGGTCCTTCTCAGCCCATCTTTCGAGGGCGCCCCTGTCTCTCACTGCCTTCTTCTCGCAGAGAAGCGCTGGCCTGTCATCCATAAAATGACATCGCCAGGTGAACCCGGCCATGCCAGGAAAGGCCCCGAAGGAGGCGCGGCGCCTGCCGGCCTTCTGGCGGTTGCATCACTCATCTGATAGCGCGCCATAATACAGCTGACGGAAGGACTTGGATTCCCCCTGCAAACGTTTCACTTCTGGATTGCGGTGAGCAACCTTTTACCGATTCCGGCGCCGCTTTTCTCTGTCCGAACCATGGCACTTTCCAAATGTTCGGCGGTTAATAGCCGGCAGTTGTAAGCATGGTTAGATGGCAGCCGACACAGCGATCGTGTTGCATTTACTTATTTTTGTTTACTTTCCAGGAATTGTGTCAAATGGCATACTCCCGCTCGCTGGGTAAAGGCGAGTTCCATGGGCGTCCGACGATTTTCGGTTCTGACCTACTCGACTGCTTGATTACACGCGGCCAATAGGCCGGCAAGACAATGCCGATACAATCGTCCAACTCGGTTGGCGACCGAAGGGAGGTCTTGATGCGAACACTTCATGCTGCAGTATTTGTACCGCTTCCTGCCGTGTGTGTTCTCCTATCTGCTACCATAACAATAATCTCGCCCGCACCTGCCCTGGCCCTGTTCGTCTGCGCAAACACCACAGGCTCGGGAGACGGGGCGGCTGCCGGTGGTGTCAATGACGTCGCCTGCGGAACCAATGCGACAGCGGCAGGCGCCGCGGGAGCAAACTCCGCTTTCGGTGCGGGAAGCAAGGCGACAGGCGGAGCCGCCACTGCCCTCGGCACAACGACGAATGCGTCCGGTGCGGCATCGGTGGCAGTTGGTCAAAATTCTCAGGCGACGGACAGGGGCGCGGTCGCCGTTGGTTTGGCCAGCAACGCCTCCGGATTCAACAGCACAGCCATCGGGGAAAATAGCAGAGCTGCCGGCCCTGGCGCGACTGCCCTGGGGGTCGACAGCAATGCGCAGAGTGTGGACAGCACGGCCGTTGGTGCTCGAAGCCTGACGACGGGTGCCGGTGCGGTTGCCATTGGGGTCGACAGTCGGGGCACCAGTGTTGATACTTTGGCTGCTGGCGTCAGAAGCCTTGCCAGTGCTGGCGGCGCAGTCGCGCTCGGAGGTGACAGCAGTGCAAGTGGCGGCAATAGCACTGCGGTTGGTAATAGGAGTTCGTCCTCCGGCAATCAGGCAACAGCGATTGGATTTAACAGCAGTGCCCGGGGCCTAAATAGTCTTGCCCTGGGGACCGGCTCAGTGTCATCAGGGCAGAATTCAGTGGCGCTCGGAGCTGGTTCGTCGGATGGCGGTATCGCCAATGTCGTCTCCGTCGGGGCGCCGGCCGCCGAGCGAAAGATCGTCAACGTCGCGCCCGGCACGATTTCGGCGACCTCGACGGATGCGATCAATGGCTCCCAGCTGGACGCCACCAATCAGAATGTCGCCCAGAACACGAACGAACTTGCCGATCACGAGACGCGCATTACGAACAATACCAACTTCTCAACCTCCATACGACTGAGATCGCCGGCCTCGATACGCGTGTAGCCGCAAATACAAACGCCATCGATTCCCTGGACAATCGCGTCAGCAGCCTCGAATCCAGCATGTCGCCGATGAATGGACGCATCGACAAGGCCTACGAGGGCACGGCGATGGCGCTGGCGATGGGTGGGGGAACCCTTCCGAATGACAAGAACTTTGCGGTGTCCATCAATTGGGGCACGTTCGAAGGCGAGAACGCTTTCGCTGGCAGCGCTTACGCGCGGATTACAGAGAATCTGCTGATCCATGGCGGCGTCGGCGTAGGGGCGAGCGAAGGTACTTTCGGTGGGACCGCGGGGTTGACATTCACGTGGTGATCGTCCGAGCGCTACAGCCGTTCGGTTCACGCGAGCCGAGATCCTCAACGATGCATCTGCCGTTCAAATTTATCGTCGCGGCGCTGGCAGTCCTTTGCATAGAGGCCGGCTTTGAAAGCCCCGTTCGCGCCGAAATCAAGAAATCCCTGAAGGAAGATGTTTCAAGAGCACCGCGTCCGGCAGATATCGATCGAAATGGCGTTCTTATCCTTGTGCGAAACACGCTTCTTGCCCTCGACCAGGCGAACAAGACTGGCAACTACACCGTTCTGCGGGAACTCGGCTCGCCAGGCTTTCAGGCCAATAATTCCGCGCAACTTGCAGAGATCTTTGCCTCGCAACGAAAACAGGGATACGACCTGAGTGGCCTTGCGGTCATCGAGCCGCAACTAACCGTGCTTCCGCAGATCGAGCCAGACGGCAAGTTGCATATGGCGGGGTTCTTTCCGTCGGTGCCAATCCAGGTGCATTTCGAGCTACTCTATGCGCCTGTCGATCGTCAGTGGAAGCTCTTCGGGATATCAGTGAACTTTGATGAAAGCGGCCCGGCCGCACCCGCAACAACCGACAATCGGCCCCAAAAGCCGGATGTTCCGGTGAAGCTTCCTGACCCGCCGACGCCTGCGGTCAGACCGAAAGCACCTTCTTCAGATTCGGGCCTTTGAGACGTCGACCTCGACGTCGTCGGGTTCCGGCTCCTGCACGGAAATGAGGACTGATCGATACGCCGGGCCATCAGATCCGCTCCCAGCTGCTGGTCAAGTGAACTCCCGTCGGTGCGCAAGGTCCAGGGTCGCGCCTGTGACAAGCTGGACAGATCATATCTCGGGGCCTAGTGTTCTGAAATGTTGGGATGTCGTCTTCTTCTCTTCGGTTTGATCGTGCTGTTCGCATGGACAGCAGGCGCGCAGCAGATGCCCTGTCCCTTTGAATATCCAGACACGCCGGTCAACCGGTCTCGCGGGGTGGTCGGCTGCTCGCTGCAGTGCGATCAAAAGCTCACGTGTCCCGGCCAGCAGGCGATCGAGCCACAAAAGCTCCCTTCGGCGCAGGCTCCCGGCAATGCGGTCAATGCGAGTGGAACTTGTCCGGAGGGGAAAAACTGGGATTCGAGAAGGAAAACTTGTGTCGCGTGCGCCGCGGGGGCGTCGTGGGATGCCAAGCGCTCGACCTGTTCCTGTGGGACCGGCCGGTTCGTTGATCCGAAGACAAAGCGCTGCGTCAGTTGTCCCGAGAATTGGGGTTGGGAAAAGGGGAGGTGCCTGTGCACTCGCAGCTTGAAATCCACCTTGGCGGGAAAGTCCTGCTCGCCCAAGCAGCCGGTCTGCAGGACCGACAGCGTTTGGGATGCCGAAAACAAGCATTGTGTGGCAGTGAAGCTGCGGAAGCCGAAGGCGTAGTTCGAGATGGATAGACGGCTCCAGACCCCGAATCGAGCTTGTCGTAGATCGTTCGTCCTGCGCGAGGGCAGGGGGCGCGAATTGCACGTAACATCCGCGTCGTTGCTGTAAGAGTACTTCACCAAAGCCCGGCCACCGTAAGGTGCTTGCGTTTCAATGAGGGAACCGGAACGTGATTGCAGCCCGTATTGTTCGGACACTTGCACCTTTGCTCGTCGCGGCAGTTCTTGCCAGCTGCGGTCATCCAAGCGGAGTCATGGCCCCTGTTGCGCTATCGGCGGCAACGCAGAATACCTCAAAGGTCAGCATGCTGGTCGCAACCACGCGCGAACCTTCCGGCGACCCGGCGACGCTCTTCACCGGCGAACGCAGCCCAAAGCCCTATCTGACGGCGATTGACGTCTCCATTCCGCCGAAACGGGCCTCAGGCACAGTCCAATGGCCGAAACATCTGCCGCCCAATCCCGCGACCGATTTTGCGGTGACCAGCGTCAAGGAGATCGACACCGTTCCGGAGGGGCGCGTCTGGTTCCACCAGAACATCCAGGGCGGGCATGCGCTGGTCTTTGTCCACGGCTTCAACAACAAGTACGAGGATTCCGTCTTCCGTCTGGCCCAGATCGTCCACGACTCCGGGATGCAGGCGACCCCTATCCTCTTCACGTGGCCGTCACGCGCGCAGCTTACCGCCTATCAATACGACAAGGAGAGCACCAACTATTCACGCACGGCGCTCGAGCAGGCGCTGCGGACGCTAGCCGCCGACCCCGACGTCAAGGACATCACGATCCTCGCTCATTCAATGGGCACCTGGCTGACCATGGAATCCCTGCGGCAGATGGGTATCCGCGACGGTCACGTGAACAGCAAGATTCACAACGTCATTCTCGCGTCCCCGGATATCGATATTCAGGTCTTTGCCAAGCAGTTCGCGGAGATGGGCACGCCGGCGCCGAAATTCACGATCTTCGTGTCTCAGGATGACAAGGCGCTTGCGGTTTCAAGTTTCATCACGGGAAAGGTCTCGCGTTTGGGCGCGATCGATCCGACCGTTGAGCCCTATCGCTCGAAACTCGAAGCCGCCGGCATTACCGCCATCGATCTCACCAAGGTCAAAGGCGAGGGCCTGAACCACGGCAAGTTCGCCGAAAGTCCTGAAATCGTTCAGCTAATTGGCCAGCGGATCGTCACCGGTCAGACGCTGACGGATTCCAACGTCACGCTCGGCCAAGGACTTACCGCTGTCGTTGGCGGAACAGTGACGACCATCGGTAACGTCGCAGCCACGGCTGTCGCCGCGCCGGTGACGGTGCTTGAACAGCCGAGGCGGGCCAAGAGGCGCCCTGTCGACGAAACCCTGCAAGGTGATCTCAAACCACAGCAGTTGACCCAGTAGGCGCTCCCGCGCATCGCCAACTGCTCCAGAAATTGCTCGCGTCCAGCTCAGGCCGTTCTTTGCAATCTTCTTGACCCCTATGATGAGGGTTGCGTCGCTCTACGAGACGACGGTGGTCGCTGAATTGGAAGCTGAGTTATGCCACAGCCACCCTTGCAAACTCGTCGAATATTTTCTGAATATCCCTTGCCGGTCGTGGTTTGCTGAACAGATAGCCCTGCACCTCGGTACAGCCCTCCACCTTCAGCATGTTGAATTGGTAGACGGTTTCGACACCTTCAATCGTGGTGTCCATTCCAAGGCTGCTACTCAGCATCGCCACCGCCTTGACGATCGCCAAAGAATCCGGCCGATCGGTGACATCGCGTACGAAGGACTGGTCGATCTTGATCTTGTCGAACGGAAATTTTCTCAAATAGCTCAGCGATGAATAGCCGGTGCCGAAGTCGTCCATCGATATACGCACGCCGAGTGCGCGAAGTTGATGCAGTGTCGAGAGCACCTCGTCCGTATGCTGAAGCATGACCGATTCGGTGATTTCTAATTCCAGCCTCCGGGCCGACAGCCCGGACGCGGCGAGTGCCGAAGTCACATCGAGAACAAGACCGGGGCTCTTGAACTGCACTGGAGACAGGTTGACCGCCACCCGCGTCATTTCAGGCCATGCCATGGCGTCAGAACATGCCTGCTTCAATACCCATGCGCCTATGCGCCCTATGATTCCGATCTCCTCAGCCACCGGGATGAACACGTCAGGCGAGACCATGCCGCGCTCAGGATGATGCCAGCGCAACAGTGCCTCGAAACCGGAAATGCGGTTGTCCTTCAGGTTGACCAGTGGCTGGTAGTATACTTCCAGTTCGCCATTGCCGAGCGCCTTGCGCAGGTCAAGTCCCAGAGCTCGCCGCTCCTGCATCCTGGCGTCCATCTCCTGTTCGAAGTACTGATAGTTGCCGCGCCCTTCATTCTTGGCCCGGTACAGTGCCATATCTGCAGCCTTGAGCAGCACGTCCGGATCATCGCCATCTTCGGGCGCCGCTGCGATACCGATGCTGGTGCCGACGACCACCTGGTGGCCGTCAATCTCGAATGGGGCACTGATCTCGGTCACGATGCGCTGCGCAAGCAAGCTGTTTTCACCAAGAGTCGCGTGACGCTGTATGATTGCGAATTCGTCGCCGCCGAGCCGAGCCACGGTATCATGAGGGCCAACTGCGTCCCTGAGACGCTTGGCGACGGCCTTCAGAAGCTGGTCGCCAATCGGGTGACCAAGCGTGTCATTGACATACTTGAAGTGGTCGAGATCCAGGAACAGGACATGGGCCGCCTGGTTTTCGCCCACAGCCAGTAGCGTGGCGTCCAGAACGTCGCGGAAAAGCACACGGTTCGGCAAATCGGTGAGAGCATCGTGATGCGCCATATGCGCGATCCGAGCCTCGGCGCGCGTCCGCTCGGTGATATCCTCATGCGTCGATACCCAGCCGCCGCCGGCCAGCGGACGACTGACGATCTTTACGATCCGCCCATCCACCGCGTTCACGATCGACGAGAACTCACCGGCCGCGAGACCACGCTGCATCATTTGCAGAACATAGCCCTTGTCGCCCTCCATATGGGCACCATGCGCAACCTGGTAGCTGATAACGTCGTCGAAGGAAGTGCCCACGCGCATCAACTCGTCAGGCAACTGGTAGATGTCGCCGAAGCGCTGGTTGCAGACGATCTGCCGACCGTCCTTGCCATACATTGTGAGGCCCTGCGACATGTTTTCCAGAGCAGCGTTGAATCGGTCGTTCTGCTGCTGGAGGTCACGGTCACGACGCTTGAGGCCTTCTAGCGCATGCTTGAGTTCGTCGTGGCTTTCCTTCAGGGAAGCGGCGAAGCGATAGTTGCCGATCAGCGCGAGCGTGCTGACAAGGCCGCTGACCACGAAAAGAACCGTCAGCATCCAGAATACATTGGTTGTCCCAGCGCTCGAAGCCGCGGCGGTCTGCTGGGCCCTGCCGGTGGCACTGGCTTCCAGCCGCTTCAGGATGTCGCCCGCCGTTCCGGCTTGCTGGAAGACGTTAAGGAAATGATATGCCTTCTCCCCCTCGGTCATGCCTTCCTCGAGGCCGTCCTTGACCTCGTCCCAGCTATGGCTGAACGCTTGCACCGCCTCCGTCAGCGCCTGCTCCTCCTGAGGGCTGAGAAATATGCTCGTCAGGCTCTTGGCGGACGTCACCTCACGCTGCAGAGACACAAGGTTCCTGTCGGTCTTGCTGTAGATCTCGCTGCGTTCCTCCTCGGACAGGTTCAGGGGAGCCGCGGCAAGGTTGAACATGCTTTCGCTGACGCGCGAGTGCAGATCCCGGGCTTGGGTCGCAAGCTCCGCTGCCTCGCGGTTTGCGTCGAGGTAGCCACGGATACCGGCAAGTTGCGATAGGCACAGTGCGCCCGGAACCACCGCTGCGAGGAGGCTCACCGACAGGACAAGACGCAAGCTTCCCTTATTGGCGAAAATCATCTCGAACATCGACCATTCCCTGAGAAAGGTTCTACCGCCGCTCAATGCTCTTCAACGATTTCGCCGGTGACGGGATGGTAGTAGATCTCCACCCGTTTTCCCTTCGCATTGCGACCGTAGACCTCATAACAATTGCCCTTGGTCTTCTTGAAGACTTCGACAGAATTGCCCGTGACAACGGCCCTTTCGCGTACCACAGCCTCCGAAAGCCAGACGCTTTCCGGCTCCTTTGTGCAGAACGGCGACGCCCAGGCTGAAAATGCCAGGCTTGCAAACGCTGCGGTAAAAAGAATGCGCACTACCCCGTCCTCCGATTGGTCAGACGACTATGGGCGTTATGAGTAAAACCAACGTTAAATTACAGTATTACCTAGAATAACCATCGGTGGCCGAGGGGTTCGCATGGCTCACCTCGCTGTCGGAGCCGACGCTGAACAGACTATGTCCGCCTGGATGAAGTTGACGACCAAAGTTCAGCTATGAGTGCGGGGCGGATAGAGAGCCCGAACACGGCTCCTCCGCTGGCATGGTGATGTGCCATATTTGCGGTGCTGTTAGAATTGGCGGTGGGCTAGCGGCTGAAGTCTGCGTTGAAGTCCAAGACTTGTCGACTGACACACTGTGCCCGACTGTCATGCGCGAAGGGACCAAGTGTCCTGGTCTCAAAACAGCGCTCCGACCGCTCGCCACAGATGCTCCTGTGCCGATGCTGATGTAACAGCCGTAGATCGCCTGAATTAATTTTCCTAGGCAGGCAATGGGGGCCAGTCTGCTGTCAGGTGGTGCAGAATATTCGGTTTGCTTGCACCACCTGCGCGAACGGCTTTTGCGCCTTTCCTCTCAACGTCGCGCTATCAAGTAAGACAATGTACGGACCGGTGCAGATGACATCTGGAGATACAATTCAGTCTTATCCGGAACATAAGGGAGATACATCCTAAGAGCACATCTTGGGCGTACCTTTTGAAACCCCAAGACGGAGTTTTTCCAATGTCGTCCTTTTCAATTGATATGAACCGGCGCAGTTTTATGGCAGCCGCGGCCATCGCTGGCGCAGCAACAATGTTGAAACCTGCCATGTCGTTTGCTGCCGCAGGAGCACCTGATGAAATTCGTCCGTTCAAAGTAAATGTCCCCGACCGCGCGATCCAGGAACTCAAACAGCGCCTGGCGATTGCTCGGTGGCCCGCCAAAGAAAACGTTGCCGACGACTCGCAGGGCCTCCAGCTCGATCGCTTGCGCGGCCTGGTCGACTACTGGGCAAACGATTACGATTGGAGAAAGGTCGAGGGGAAGTTGAATTCGCTTCCTATGTTCATCACTGAAATCGATGGACTGGACATCCATTTCATCCATGTCCGCTCGAAGCACGAAAATGCGCTGCCGCTGATCATGACGCATGGTTGGCCAGGTTCCGTTCTCGAAATGCTCAAGGTCATCGACCCGCTGACAAATCCAACCGCGCATGGTGGAAGTGAAGCAGACGCCTTCCACTTGGTGGTGCCTTCGATTCCGGGATTCGGTTTTTCTGGGAAGCCGACGGTGAAGGGTTGGGGATCTGATCATATCGGCCGCGCATGGGCAACGCTGATGCAACGTCTAGGCTACGAGAAATATGTCTCGCAGGGTGGCGATTGCGGCTCAGTCATTTCCGAGCGTATGGCTCACCAGAACGTACCGGGCTTGCTGGGAATTCACCTCAATATGCCTGCAGTCGTTCCTAAGGAGATTGTCCGCATTCTCGCGGTTGGCGATCCGGCACCCGCGGACCTCGACGCCAAGGAGCGTGCCGCCTTCGATAAGCTCGCCGCGTTTTACAGAGACAACGCAGGCTACGCGCAGATGATGGTTACGCGTCCCCAGACGATTGGGTATTCGCTGGACGACACGCCAGTAGGCATGGCGGCTTGGATGTACGATAAATTCGTCACGTGGACCTACAGCGACAAGCAGCCTGAAAAAGTTCTGACTAAAGATGAAATGTTGGATGATATTTCGCTCTATTGGTTCACGCAGACAGGCACCTCTGCCGCCCAGATCTACTGGGAAGACAAGACGAACAATTTCAACGCTCTCGACACCATCCTCTCAGTTCCAGTAGCCGTCAGCGTCTTCCCAGGCGAAATCTTCCAAGCGCCCAAGTCCTGGACCGAACGCGCATTTGCGAACCTGGTCTACTTCAACGAAGTGGACGAAGGCGGACACTTCGCCGCCTGGGAAGCTCCAGATTTGTTCACCAAGGAAGTCCGTGCAGCGTTTCGCTCGCTGCGCTCAGCTTAGCTGGATGGTGCCGCTTCGCGGCGGGCATCATCTAGCCCCGGTAGGTCGCTTGCGATCGCTCGCGGTGGCGTGGATCCTCTTCTTCGGCTTCGGCTTCGGCTTCGGCTTCGGTGCGGGTGGTGGCCCATTCTTGCCTGTCGTTCCTTAGCCTTCGCACAATCGAGGCAGCAGATGCTGCCTCGCTTTCTGGCTTACTCCAAGGGGTAGGGTATCTGTTAGCGGCTATAGGGCCAACGATGGTTGGATACCCCATGACCTTACAGGCGGATGGAGCGCGCCTCTAGTCCTATGCTTGGCCATGAGCGTGGCGATGGCCATCGTGGGGCTGGTCGCTGGTAGGAAGGCGCAGATCGCCCTTGATCACCTTCCGACGCTCACCTAAGAATTTGATGCCCTTTGTTCGTCAAGGACGATGGGGCATCGCCTGGCCAAGTACGAGCGCAATATCGGATGAAGAGAGAAGCTCATGTTGATCCCGTTATTGGCAATCCTCTGCGGATGCAACGAGGGGAGCCGCTAGCTCAGACACTCAGCACCGTCAGGGTAACTGGTGTTCTTTCCAGCAATATTGCGGTCGGGCCAGGGCGTTGGGCTACTTCAATTCCACATCCTGAAGCTTGCATTATTTTGTACATTATAACGGAGGGACATTGCGTCGGCGGGACGCTTGACCCTCGATACCTTATCGAGCTGAAGCGCGGTGACGCACTACTTCTGTCAACGCCTGTCCGGTGCCTGTTGGCCAAGGAGGATGACATTCCTCCTGTTCCGCTTGAGAGCCTTTTGCGCGAACAGCTCAAGGGACTTGATGATGTCGAGTCCAAATGGAAGTTTTTGTTCTCGTCGCCCTTTTTTCATGCGCGGGCGGACACAGGCGAGATTTCGACCGGGATAACGGCATTGCGGATGTTTTTTGATCCAGCGAGCCCGGCGCCCGTACTGCAAAGCCTGCCGCCGGTCGTTCATCTGCGTGAATTTGTACAGAGGAACGATACCTTCGTGTCTGCGATCCTTCCACAAATAGCAGCGTTTGGAGCGGAAGGTTTGTCAGGTCAAGTCACCGCCGTGCGGTTGGCTGAGGCATTTCTGGTGAAGGTTCTGATAGAAGCATTGAGCGATGGAAAGCACGCTGTGCCTGGACTCCATCGGGCACTCAGGGATCCGTACCTCTCGAAAATTGTGGGTGCAGTTCAGGCTGACCTTTGCGGTGACTGGACGTTGGAACAGATGTCTTCGCTGGTGGGACTGTCGCGGTCGGCTTTAGCGCAGCGCTTCCGTCATTTAGTAGATGCCGCGCCCGCACAATTTGTAACGTTGGTCCGCATGACGCGTGCAGCGGATCTCTTGCATCATGGACTGCTCCCCCTCGCATCGATTGCTGAGATGACCGGTTATGGGTCGGAGGCTGCGTTCAGTCGCGCTTTCCACAGGTGGAGTGGCTCACCGCCTGGCGCGTTTCGTCGTTCTGCGTGGGGGATCAATCTGGACGTTTGATCAAAAACGACGGTAAACCGGCTACAGATCCTCCCATCAAACCCAGCTACTTCTATCGCAGAGCCACCTTTGGTTTGCCAGATACGGCAAACGCGAGTGGCTTCCATTAGCTGGGAGGGCTTTTGGAGAGGCCGCTACAGGATCGTCGTTTGAACGCGGGACTGTGAGCCTTCTCGACTAAGACCCCCGAGCTCCATAGGCGATGGGAGGCATAAATTCTCGATGTTGGCGACCGATGTGAATTACAGCGACATGATCGTGGAGGCGCTCAGCCGCTATCCAGAACGAGAAGCGTTTGTGCTTGGCGAACGACGGATTACGTACCGCGAGACGGCGCGACAGATAGGCCGCTTCATGCAGGTGTTTGCAGCACGAGGCATCGGTGCCGCTAGCGCGATAGCCGTCCTAAGTCCAAACGTCCCCGAAGTTTGGATGGTACAGGCGGCGATATTTCTTATGGGTGCTCGCTTCAGTGGTTTGCATCCTTTGGGTGCGGTCGACGACTACGCTTACATTTGCGCCCATGCTAGCGTGGAGACGCTGGTTGTGCATCCCGATTACATGGCTCGTGCGCAGGCTTTGGCGGAGCGAGTGCCGACGATCAGAAACGTATTTTCGCTGGGTGCTTCATCCGATGCCGAGGACTTGATTGCCCTCACTGCGAACGCCTTGAGTGCAACTTTGGTCCGGCGGTATAGCAATCCGGATGATTTTCATTGGGTCGCGTATACCGGTGGAACAACCGGTCGACCAAAGGGAGTGGAAATACCGGATAGGGCGCTTGTTCAACAGGTGCAGACCGTCATCACATCCCTCTGCCTGCCAGACCGTCCGCGGTTCCTGGCCGTCGCTCCGATATCCCACGCTGGCATACTCCCAATTCTACCGACACTTCTGCGTGGGGGGACTGTTGTTCTGCAAGATGGCTTTGATCCCGAAAGGTGGCTTTGGACGGTCGAGCGGGAGAGGGTAAGTTGGAGCTTCATCGTCCCAACAATGCTTTACAACCTGCTTGACCGGGGGCGACCCGAGCGTTTCGATCTTAGCTCGCTCGATACGCTCATGTACGGTAGCTCGCCAATGTCACCTAGTCGTATCGCGGAAGCGCATGAAGTCATTGGGCCGGTGCTGCTGCAAGCTTACGGTCAGACCGAATGCGTTTCGTTCGCGACGACGCTTCGCAAGGACGAGCATGACCCGGTAAAGGAACCGGAGCTCTTGAAGTCGTGCGGACGGAGCGTAATCGGCATGCGTGTGGAACTCCTCAACGAACACAATGAGCCGGTTCGACAAGGCGAAATCGGCGAGATTTGTGTTCGCGGTCCAGGCGTAATGCGTGGCTATCACGAAATGCCCGAGGAGACAGAGGAAGCCCTCAACGGCGACTGGCTTCATACCGGCGACTTGGCCGTGCGCGACGAGCGAGGCTTCTTTTTCATTGTGGACCGGAAAAAGGATATGATCGTAACCGGTGGGTTCAATGTGTACCCGAAAGAGATCGAGGACGTCATCTCATCTCGACCAGAGATTTCCATGGTAGCGGTAATTGGCGTGCCGGACCCAAAGTGGGGTGAGGCAGTTAAGGCCGTGATTGTGCCTCGTCCGGGGGCTGAGATCGATGTCGCTTCGATCGTTGAAATGGTCAAAGAGCGCAAAGGTGCGCACCAGACGCCCAAAAGCGTCGATGTAGTCGAGCGGCTACCTCTGACCTCCGTCGGCAAAGTAGATAAGAAAGCCATCCGCGCTGCCTACTGGGCGGGGAGCGAGCGCATGGTGAACTAAGTACGCGCTTTAACGGGAGGAGGAAGAAATGCGAAGAACACTACTGACGATAATAGGATCAATAATGCTTCCAGGATTGCTGTTAGCACATGAGGTTGACCCGACAAAAGCACCGGTCCTAGTCGGGCAGCTCGTCTCCCGCACGGGAAACAACCCCGGCGGTCTAGACAACGAACAAGGGGCGGCTCTTGCAGTAAAGGAAATAAACGTAAATGGAGGCGTCCTCGGCGGGCGACGGATCGAGCTTCGCTTGGCAGACGATCGAACCGACCCAGAGAGCGCGGTTCGGGCTTTCGCCGAGCTAAAGGCGCAGAGTGTTTCTGCTGTGGTTGGCACATCTTTCTCGAACGCCAGCCTAGCCGTCATTCCGTCTGTTGAGGACGCGCAAATCCCTTACGTTTCCACCGGAGCGGCTGAAGCGCAGATTATTCCGGTCCGCTCCTATGTCTTTATGACCCCTCTAACTGGTAGACTTGTTGGGGAGAAGCTGCTTCGATACATGCAGGCGGCTGGATTTATACGGGTTACCGCAATCTATGACGCCGATAGCCTTTTCGGAAGAACCGGCTGGGCGACGCAAAAAGAGATGTTGGCCAGATACGGCATCGAGCTGGTCGAAGAGCATAGTGTCCACGTCAATACTCAGGACTTCTCGACTCTCCTGGAAAAAATCGATGCTAACAAGCCACAAGCCATCATGGCTTGGTTAACTGGCCCGCCCGCAATCGCTTTCGGAAAAGCCTACGCGGAGTCAAGCCGCACTGTGCCAGTACTGATGCCACACGGCATTGTCGGACCGGCCTTTCTTCACTCAGTTGGCGCCGGAGCCGATGGCATTATAGCGGCAGCACCTCTAACCGCTGTGGCTGCAGATATGCCGGAAGGTGAGGTCAAATCTGTGGCCAGCCAGATGGTTGGAGCCTTCAGAAATGCATATGGTCATGCACCATCTCAATTCGCGTTGGATGGATACGTTGCGGTAAGACTGATTGCGGCAGCGATAGATAATGCGGGTAGCAGCGACCCGAGCGCAATCCGAGATGCGCTCGAACGAGTAAAGGTACAGACGCCTCAGGGGCGCTATGCTTTCACCGCCACAAATCACTCCGGTCTCTCAATCGAGGACGTAACGATTACTCGGATTTCGGGCGGCCAGTTCAAATTGCTTCCTTGGTCAGCTTGTGAGCTTGCCGGACAGCCATGTCCGGCCTTGGCAACGAGTGAATGAATCGATCGACAGGGGTTGGTGCCTTCGATTGGTGACCACCGGCTCACATGCAACGGTATGTAAGCCGGCGGCTCACTTCCGTGCAGCTTGAGGCCCGGCCTAAATGGAAAGAAATGAGGTGGAGACCAAGATGGATAATCCCATTCAGTCAATGAAAAGCGGTCATGTTGTTACTATTCGCATGAACCGGCCGCGTGCGCTGAATGCAATCAATCTGGCCATGATTGAGATGATTGATGCAGCATTGATTGATGCTGCACGTGATCCCGATGTCCGAGTGCTTGTCATAACGGGTGCGGACACTGCGTTCTGCGTAGGTGCAGACATACGGGAACTCGGGCAGTGGCAGCATGATCCATCCCTAAGGGAGCGCTTCTATACCCTAGCGCCAGAGATGTTCCGGAAGCTGCGGGATTTCCCTCATCCTGTGATAGCGGCCGTTAACGGCCTCACGGTTGCCGGTGGATTTGAGCTCGGTTGTTATGCTGACCTGATCATTGCCGCCGAAGACGCGATGATCGGAGACGGTCACGCAAATTTCGTTGGGTTCGGGCCCGTTTCTGCCGTCCTTGCCCCGCTGATGATGCCGGGCAAGAAGGTCGCGGAGTTGCTCTTTACCGGTGACCTTTGGACTGCGCGAGACATGGCTGAGGCGGGCTTTGTCAACCGAGTGGTTCCGCGAGCGGACCTTATGGATGCGGTACAGGAAATTGCTCAGAAAATTGCTTCCAAGCAGCCGCTGGCCTTAACTGCGGCCAAAGCACTGCTGCGGAAGGCGGGGTCGGGAGATTCCGCAACTCTATTAGCGGACGCGTTCGAAAGTGCACAGCGGATATTCGAAACTGAGGATTTCGCCGAGGGTTTAAAGGCATTCGAAGAGAAGCGGCGTCCCGTTTTCAAGGGCAGGTAGTAGGACGGCATCTACCGCGCGTCTTCTCCCATTTCGTATATCCCATCTCGGAGGTCCGATCACAAAAAACAGTCATTGGATCAATGAACCCAAATCTCGAAGGGGCTATCATTTACGGCAAAGAGTCACGTTGATGATAGGGGTGAAAATGGCTGCATATTGGATCGCACGAGGAACATTCCACGATATGCAAAAAATCGAGCGCTACGCTGAGCTTATTCATGGCCTCGAGAAAGAGTACCCCTACGAGATCGTCGCTCGTGGTGGGAAATTTGCGGAGCTCGAAGGTGCTTCGAAGTTCGAGCACTACTTCATCTGGAAGTTTCCTTCGATGGATGTTGCCTTGGAATTGTATAACTCAACAAAATACCAGGCGGCAGCGGCAGTGCGTCAGGCCGCTGGCCGTAGCGAATTGGTAATTGTGGAGGGAGGCGACCGCTTCGCGGGAGCCCTATAGGCAAAGCCGACTGTACTCGCGACGCATCCGTCAGGACATTGTGCTGCCTCTACGTGGCGGCGATGCTGGCTGCTCGTCTTGCCAACGTCGACGGCAACCGCTCCAGCATTTGACCACCGATATTCAGATAGTACTTCTCTGACCAGGGCGGCAAACGTTCAGCTGAAGTTTGCCGCCCTGACGTCTTTTACAACAATTCCCCGTAAGAATGCGTGCAGCAAGCTCGCCACAACGACGCAGGCCGCCATAGTGTTACCGGTTGGGGTTTCTCCGGTCCAATCGCTTCCTAACCTTCAACGCGGTAGCGGGCCATCTTCGTTGTAGAACCCGCCGCTCGGGCCAGCATCATCAAGAGTAGCTAACTTCACGACGACCGTTGCCCCCTGGCCGGCGGTCCTTGTGCCTTGATGTCCATTGAGATCGGTCGCTATATGGCCCGGCGTAGCGGCGTTGATCTTAACATGAGCATGAGCGGCGCTCCGAGCGAAAGCGTTCGCGTACTGAACCGTCAGCATATTAACAGCCGCCTTTGAAGAGGCGTAGGCAAGTATCGTATCGGATTGACCAAACAGCGTTGTTGGATCGCCGCAAAGCGTTTGTGATGCAGTCGTGCTCGCGACTGTCACAATGCGTGGATGTTGCGACTTCTGTAAGAGGGGGAGCATTCGGTGAACGGTACGCACCATACCAAAGACGTTTGTGTCATAGGTCTCAAACATGTCTGCCGCTGTGGTTTCGAACGTAGCAACACGCCTAAGGATGCCGGCATTCGCGATCAGAACATCCAAGCGACCGAACGTATCGTTCACCCAATTTGCCGCCGCTTCCACGCTAGGCTCGCTAGTCACATCAATCTGCAGGGCGTAGGCTTCATGACCTTCCTTGCGAAGCTCTTCAGCCGTTGCTTCCCCCGAGGCGCTGTTCCTGCTGCCGATCAATACTTTTAGGCCTTGCTCGGCGAGTTGGCGGGCAACTTCTCTTCCAAGGCCTTTGTTCGCGCCTGTGACGAGGGCAATTTTCTTGTGATGCATTCAGAAATTCCCTTCTTGAACAGAGACATGATTTTCCAGTGCCAACAAGCTTGAGCTGTTGAATTAGAGAGGACGAACATGGATGGTGCTGCGGCTATCCGCGAGAGGACTCGAGAATTCCCATCGTAGAAATGTAGATGAGCCGCGAAAGTCGTTGAACGAAATCGACTCTCGATTCCGAAAGTGCCGGGCAATTTAGCGCCTCAAGAACCGATGCAGACGGGTTAGCGAACGGCCAGAGGCCGGCTACCAGAATGACAATCGTCGATACAAGTTCTCGTGCATTCCTTGCCCCTAACGCAGGCAGCGATTCAGCTATAATTTCTCCCAGTTTGTCCTGGCGTTCCGCGTGTTCAAGCTTGAATGCTCGCACGGCGTCGGGGCTGATATTACTTTCTAGCTCTCCACCCAACGCACTCCAGAGCTTGCAGATAATCGGGCGTCTACCGATTGCTGTGGCAAGGGCATGCGCGAGTTCGGTCGGTTGCACGGCTCTTGAGGAGAACTCATTCGCCAGTTCATCTCTCAGGCCAGCGAGCCACTCTTCGAGCTCCCGGTTTAACAAAGCGAAGAAAACCGCCTCGCGTGTCTCAAAGTAGCGAACGACGTTCGTTTTGGAGAGGTCAACTTTCCGACTGAGCTCTCTGAGGCTGACCTCGCTGACGGGTCCACCCTCCAGCAATTCACGTGCCGCACGCAGGATAACTGTGCGTCGCGCCGCTCTTTGTTCCTCGCTGCGAGCCCTTAGGAATTCGGGCTTTTGTTCGTCCGCCATCTCTTCACCTTGCCTAGACCGTCACCATCGTATCAGTGGCAACGGTCTAGCCCAATCTTCTAAACCAATTCTCTGGCTTATGCTGCGTAGACAACGGACTCGCTGACGGACCGCCATTTTTGGTCGGAGGCGGCAAGGTTGTCAGCGGCCATCTTCGCTACCGCTACAGCGTCGCGACCAAGCAGGAGGCGAAGGGGAGGGGCATCCATGGCGGCAACATCCAGGAGAACCTTCGCAATCAGTTCTGGATCACCCGGCTGCCTCCCGTCTGAATCCCTGAGACGCTGCACTACAGGTTCAATAACAGGCTTGTAGGCCCCGCTGACCAAAGGCACATTCATTGAGGAACCCGCCCAGTTCGTCCTCATCCCGCCCGGCTCGGCAACTGTGACCTTAATGCCGAAGGACGCGACCTCCTTCGCGAGAACCTCCGAGAAGCCGCCTACCGCCCACTTGGCGGCTTGATAGGCACCGAGCCCGGGCCCGCCGACACGACCGCCGACAGACGAGATCTGGATTATGTGTCCCGCACCCTGTGCTCTCATAACGGGGAGAGAAGCTCGCGTCATATTTACGACGCCGTAGAAGTTCGTGTCGATTTGGGCTCGAAACATCTCCTCGCTCATGTCTTCGATCGAAGCGACATCCGCATATCCTGCGTTGTTAACGAGGACATCCAAGCGACCAAAAGTCTGGACTGCCTCAGCCACGGCGCGATGCGCAGCTATGGTGTCAGTCACATCCAAGGAGAGGGTTTTTACTTTTGAACCATATCGCTCGAGCAGACCACTTAGTTGAGCTTTCTCTCGAGCCGTTGCAACAACGTTTCCACCTGCTTGCAGTATGCTTTCAGCGAGCTGTCGGCCCAGGCCACGGGAGCTTCCCGTGATGAGCCAGGTTTTATTGTCTGTCATGTGATTTCTCCGTTTGAGGTTGGGTAACGGCAGCTTCAGCTGAGGAAGCCGCCGTCGACAGCAAGATGGGCGCCCGTGACATAGGAAGCGTCATTGGATAGTAAAAAGCAGACTGCCGTGGCTATCTCGGCTCCATGGCCGAGGCGGCCGAGCGGAATTCGCTCCGCGATTTTTCCGACTTCGTCTGCGTTGGAGTTCTGCCGGGCGACGGCGATAACGCCAGGCTGAATCTCATTGATACGGATGCCTCTCCTTGCGTATTCGATCGCAGCTGAGCGGGTGAGCCCGCGAAGTCCGTGCTTGCTGGCGCTGTAGGCTGACCGGCCAACAAGACCACGGTCGGCAAAGACGCTAGAGACGTTGACGATGCTACCGCCGCCGGCTTTTTCCATCGCTTTGATTTCGTGCTTCATGCAAAGGTACACGCCGGATAGGTTCACCCCGATGATTTCGGTCCACCGCTCTCCATCGAGATCACCAACCGCACGGTTGTCACCTGGGATTCCCGCGTTGTTCACCGCCAGATGTACAGCGCCGAACCTATCGATTGTTTGTGCAATCGTACGCTCGACGGCAGCTTCGTCACTGATGTCCGCGGGCAAAGTGATGGCCGTCCCGCCATCTGATGTGATCTGAGCTTCAATGTCTCTCAGAGATGCTTCACCCCTGCCAACGAGAGCCACTGCCGCCCCGCGTCCGGCTAAGGTCTTCGCAATTTCTGCGCCGATCCCGGTTCCAGCGCCCGTTACATACGCCACTTTATTATCGAACGGCTTTGACACGATGTTCATCCAACTTAAAAGACCAGTGGTCTTTTAAATAAAAGGCCAGTGGAACCTTGTCAAGTGGAGCATGTCACGATGCACTGGATGAGTAAGCGCTTTGTGCGTTGTAGAAACCCTGCCCATGATGATGGCTAGGTTTGGGTGCTTCGCCCCACGGGCCTGCGTGAAGGCTCGCATGCGCGACGATGGCGCCTGCGACTTCAGTGTCGCAGTCCACGAGGAGCCGGCGTCCTGGCACATCCGGCAGCCGCTTTTCAGCCAGTGTTCCGTTTGTGTCTATGACCCCACACAACTAAAGCGCAAAGCACCGCTGACGCTGGAAGACTTCGTCGATGCCGCCCATGTCACGGTGTCATTCGAGGGCAATAGCGCGACGAATCTCGATACAGTTCTTGCCAAGGCCGGCCTGCGTCGCCAGGTCGTCGCCACCGTGCCTCGCTTCTCGGCATTGCCGCCGGCACTGAGGGCAATGCCGGCGATCGCCACCATTCCGGAATCGATTGCCCGTTGCATTGCGCAGTTGCACGGGCTCGAGCTCTCTGAGCCACCGATCGAGCTTCCGGCAGATCCGGTGACGATGCTTTACCGGCGCGTAGATCGCGCGGACGGCCGCTCGGTCTGGTTCCGCAGGCTGTTCGTTGATGTCGTCGAAGGCGCGCTCAAGGCGTCCGGTTGTTCCATGACCGTGTCGAAGGCCGCATGATCTTCAAACGGCTTGGTCAGCGGGTCGGGTGACGTCGACGGCACGGGCCGGCCAGCTCGTCAACGCCTCATCAAGCTCTGCTCGATCAGGCGCCCCGATGCGCCCTCCAAACGTCCGGCACTTTATGGCCGCCGCCATCGATGACGAGCGCATAACATCCTCCATCGCCATGCCCTCGCAAAGCATCAGCGCAAAGGTTCCATGAAAGATATCGCCCGCGGCCAGCGTATCGACGGCTCTAATGCGTGGTGCCTCGAGATGACGAATAAGGGCGTCATCATCATCGAACCAGTAAGAACCTCTCTCGCCGAATGTCACGCTGACGAAGGCATGAGCGAACGTCTCCTTCAACTGGCGAACGATCGACACCGGATCTGATGCTCCCGTCAGTCGTTCGGCGGCCGGTTGCGAAAAGATAATGTGGCTTGCGGCCGGTCCCAGCATCTCGATCACGCCCTCGGGCGCAACGTCGCCATCGAGGATGGCAGGAATGCCTGCTTTTCGGGCAGCAAGCAATGTCTTGAGAGCAAGCTCTGGCCAACGCACGTCGACCAGAACTGCATCAAATGCCGCGATATCTTCAGCAGTGACGGGTTGAACGCCGTGATGCAGCCGCGGATCATAAAACGGTATGATCAGGCGTTCGCCGGCATCATCGATCAGGATCGTCGATACGGCTGAGCGGGCGCCTGCCACGCAACGCATGCCAGCGGTATCGATGCCGCTTGCAGCCAGATCGCCGATGATGCGCTCGCCGGTCTCGTCATCTCCGACAGCGCCCCAGATGCTGGCGCTCCCGCCAAGCCTTGCAACAGCATAAGCGGCACTCGAGGCCATTCCTTCTGCGATCTGCAACATGTCGGTTGGCAGCACTTTGCCTTGGCCGGCGGGAATGACATGGACCCTGAAGAGCGTATCGAGAACAGCGGCTCCGACGCACAGAATACGCCGCGCCGGCTCCGGCTGCTGCTTGGTCGGGATCGTCGGTGTCACTTCACCGCACCCGCCGTCAGGCCGGCAACGATCTGCCTTTGCGCAAAGACGGTCAGGATCAACACCGGCAGGGTGACGATCAAGGCCGCGGCTGCAAGCGGACCCCAGCTGACCTGCTCGAAGGACAGCATGTTGTAGACCGCGACAGGCAGCGTACGCGTCTCACGACTAGCAAGGACGATGCCGAACACGAAGTTGTTCCAGGAGAAAATGACCGACAGGATAAAGGCGACGACGATCCCGGGCCTTGCGATCGGGAGGGCCACCAGGCGGAAAACCTGCCAGGGCGTTGCCCCGTCGATGCTTGCGGCTTCTTCCAGCTCCATCGGCGTCGTTTCGAAATAGCCGATCATGATCCAGACGACGATCGGGACGGTTACGACGAGGTGAATGATGATCTGTGGCCAGAGCGTGCCGAGCAGGTTCAGCCACTGGAACAGCAGGAACAGCGGAATGAGGAAGGAAAGGCCGGGCGTCATACGCGCAATCATGATGACGACGGCGGATTTCTCGGCCTTCAGGCGGGCAATGCCGTAACCAGCCGGCACGCCGATAACAAGCGCCAGAAGCGTTGCCGCACCCGTTACCAGGACCGAATTCCACAGATAAAGGAAGAAGTTGTTCTCCTCGAACACCTTGAGGTAGTTCGACCAGGCGAAGCGTTCGGGGATGAAGATCGGGGGGAAGGCGCCGTTGTCGATCTCGTACTTCAATGACAGTGAGATCATCCAGAGGAAGAACAGCACCACCGGCGACACCATCACCAGAGCCACGAACAGAAGTCCGATGCGATCGAGTGCCTTGCGCTTCATCAGCGTGCCTCCCCGTCGGACCAGTTGGCGCGCTGCTTTATCATCAGCAGAATGAAGGAAAGCACAACGATCAGAACGAAGAAGACGACCGCCATCGCCGAGCCATATCCGATATCATAGTAGGAAAACGCGGTGTTATAGAGATAGATGTTGATCGTCTCCGACGCGGTGCCCGGTCCGCCCTGTGTCATCGCATAGATGATGTCGAAGCTCTTGACCGCGTCGATGCTGCGAATGATCACGGCGATCATCAGGAACGGCGCGATCATCGGCAGTGTCAGGTAACGAAACTTCTGCCAGACATTGGCGCCATCGATTTCCGCGCTCTCGTAGGGCTCGCGCGGGACGGCGGCGAGGCCCCCGAGCACGATCAGCATGACGAGCGGTGTCCACTGCCAGGTTTCCACAAGCACCAGGGAGGGAATGACGCTCATCTGGTTGTAGATCCATTCCTGCGGACCGATCCCGACATAGGAAAGCAGGTAGTTCAGGACCCCGAGCTGCGGGTGGAACATCATCGTCCAGACGAGCGCGATGGCGACCGGCGTCGCCATCATCGGCATCACGAACACCCCGCGTAGGATACCGCGCAGTGGAAACTGGGTATCGAAGATGAGCGCGGCCAGCGTTCCGAGAAAAAGCGGAGCGACGACCGACAACGTCGTGTAGAGCACGGTATGCCACAACGAGTCCCAAAAGCGCAGGTCGACCGCGAGGCGCAGGTAGTTATCCAACCCGGCAAAGGCCTGTGCCTGACCAAGCGTCCAGCTGTTGACGCTCATCCACAGGGTAAAGACCCAGGGAAAAACGATGACAGCCGCCACGACGATCAGCGCGGGAATGACGAAAGGCCAGTAGTTGGGAGCAAACCGACCCGGTTTGCTCCTCTGCTTTTGCTTGGCCTTGGCCGCGGTTGCGGCTTCCATGCTCACCGAAGACATTATCCCTCGCTTCGTGCCAGCACCGGCTCGAACTGAGCCGTCGCCGTCTTCAGCTCGGCAGCCGGATCGGCGCCACCGATCATGTTGGTGAGCCCGACGCCATAGATGTCGCGGAACTCCGTGACGGGAATGATGATCGGCAGGGCAAGCTGCGAAACCTTTGCGGAACCTGCGACAGCATCGAGCCATGCGGCCGGCATCTTCACGCCTTCGCGCACCTTCTGATCCTCAAGGACCGACTGACGGAAGGGAACGCCGGCGCCAGCCTGCAGCAGGCGCGCACCCATGTCATGGGAAATCGCCCACTGGCAGAAGAGATATGCGGCTTCCTTCTTCTGGCTTGCAGCCACGACGCCGAGCCCGTCGCCGGTTGTTGCCGCCGCCTGGGCCTTCGGACCCTTCGGCATGATGCCGTAACCGACCTGGCCGACGACACGCGACTTTTCCGGGTTCTCGATCGGCGGCGCAAAGCCAACGCCATCGAGCCACATGCCGATCTTGCCCTGCAGGAAGGCCGACTGGGCTTCTGCCCAGTTGAAGCCGGAGACGCCGGGAGGGGCGGCCTTGGTCATCAGGCGCTGGTAGAGCTTGGCCGCTTCCACAGCCTCTTCGGAATTGGTGCGCAGCTTGCCGTCCGCCCCAAGCGGGCTCGATCCGTAGCCGAGCAACAACGTCGTCCAGACCGGTGTATTGGCGTTCTTCAGGCCACGAGCGACGAAGCCATAGGTGTTGGTCGAGGGATCCGTCAACGCTTCGGCAGCGCTTGCCATTTCCTCGAATGTGGTCGGATAGGAAAGCCCCTTCTTTTCGAAGAGCGCCTTGTTCCAGTACACGATCCAGTAGTCCACCGAGAAGGGCAGGGAGCGCAGGACGCCTTCAGGGTCCTTGGCGAAGGTCATGCCGGCGCCGGCAAAGTCGCTCTCGACCAGCGACGGATCAGTCAGCGATGGATCCTTGAGGAAACCGCTGATATCGGCAAGCCAGCCGCCCTTTTCAAACTGTCGCTTCTGGACGTGATAGCTCATATGCACCACGTCGAAACTCGGCTTGCCTGAGCTCAGTTCGATCGTGGTTTTCTGACGCTGCTGCTGCTCTGGCGTCGCTTCTGCATTGACCTTGATGCCCGTCAGCTCCTCAAACTCCGGGAGATACTTGATGAGTGTCTCACTGCGAGGGCTCTTGACCAGATTGACTTCCAGCGTCGTGCCGGCAAAACGCTTCCAGTCGACGGCCGCCGATGCAGAGCGGATGCCCATGAGGCTGCCGGCGCCGAGTGCCGCGGTACCGGCGAGAAAGCCGCGCCGGGTGGGATTCAAGAATGATGATGGCATGTAAGTCCTCCTCTGTTGCCGCCGATCTCCTCATCGCCGGCTATGATGCAATTAGATCCGCAGGGCGCGATCCCTGGCGTGGTTGATGTGAGCGGCGAGGTTGTTCACCGCATCCTCGGCCGAGCGGCTCTCTATCGCCTCCAGGACCTTCAGATGCTCTCCCATGACGGGACCGACACGCCCGTCGATACGGAAGCGTTCCTGGCTGATCAGGCGCATCTTGATCGAATTGACCCGGTAGGCGTTGGAAATGATCGTATTGCCAAGCGCGTCGATGAAGGCGTCGTGCATGCCCCAGTCGACGGCTTGTGCGCGTACTTCAAGCTCGTGGGAGGCGTCGCCACTGGCGATGGCTTCGGCGATATCGCGATGCTGCTTGATGAGCCCGGCAATCGTTTCATCGGAGGCGGAGCGCGTGAAGAGCGCCACCGCCTCCTTCTCCAGGAAGAGCCGGAGCTGAAAAGCCTCGCGGATGAGATTGAGGTCGATATGGGCGATCTGCAGGCCGCGCTGCGGGACCGTCTTGATCAGTCCTTCGGCCTCGAGCCGCGGGATTAGCTCGCGAATCGCAGCAAGCGTCAGGCCGGTCAACTCGACGAGGCGGCGCTGGGAGACAAATTGGCCGGGACGCACGTCGCGCGCCAGCAGGTGGCGCGTGAAGCTTTCATACGCCTTTTCCCGCAGCGTCGGCTGCTCCTCCAGTCCGTCCATTGCCTCCCCCTCGTACATGGTGCCTATGCAGCCTTGGAGCGGAAAAGTGAATCGAAGGCAAGAGCAAGCCGCTCCTGTCCCTCGCCAGATATCGAAATGAGTGGTGGGCGAACCGCAAGCCAAACATCGTCGCAGGTTTGCCTGGCCACCATGACCTTGACTGCCGGGGTAACCGGATACTTCAGAAGTTCGGCGACAAAATCCTCGACGCGGGCATCGTCCCTGCCTTCTTCCGCCATCAGCTTGACCTCCGCAGGCAGGAAGTTCGCCATCCCGGAGATCGCACCTTGTCCGCCGAGGCGAACACCCTTTGCAAGGTGGCGCTCGTCGCCGATCAGGATGATGAGGTCACCGTGCGCCTTCAAAAGGGCTTCGGTGAACGGCCAGTCGCCGGACGAATCCTTCGCGCCAGTGACAACCGTTGGAAAGGCCGTCCGCAAACGCCCGATCAGAGACACGGTCAGGGGCACCATCGTAACCGAGGGAATATTATAGACGATGATGTCGCGCGCCCTGTCGCCGAGGATCACAAAGACCGCCGAGAACCATTTGAAGAGGCCGTCATCGCTTACGTTCTTGAAGTAGGAGGGCGGGGCAAGCAGGATGTTGCGCACGCCACGGGAAAGCGCATACCCGGCCTGCGCTGCGGCATCTTCGGCGGCGTCAACAAGCACTCCCATGACGATCTTCCGCGGCTCGATACCGGCATCCAGGAATGCCCCGAGGATACGTTCGCGCTCCTGGGTCCCGATCGACGATCCCTCGCCGGTGGTGCCAAAAAGCGTAACACTCGAACATCCCTCTGCAAGGCTTTGTTTTGCCTGCCTAATCATCGTGTCGACAGCGATCTCGCCGCTGATTTCGAACGGCGTGGCAAGCGCAACGGAAAGCCCAAATTTCTCAGTCAATATCCATCCTCCAAGGCAACGTGTTAGACGTAACAGACTGACATGTTAGTTGTAAATAGGTAATATCTCGCAATGGAAATTTCTCCTGCGGCAAGCAGGGCGGGCGGTGGAAAATTTAGGCTGGGCTAGGCAAGGCCGACCTTCAGGCGCCGTTTTCCTTGACCGCCTCCATGGCAACGAAGGTCGATGTGCTGGCGACGAAGGGGAGGCTCGATATCTTCTCGCCGAGCACGAGACGGTAATTGGAAATGTCTGATGTGCGGATTTTCAAGAGGTAGTCGAAAGCGCCGGCGATCATATGGCACTCCTCGACTTCCTGCAGCTTCCGCGCGGCGATGTTGAAGGCCTTCAGCGCGTGCTCACGCGTGTCGGAGAGCTTTACCTCTGTGAACGCGACATGGTTCTTGCCAAGTTTCTTCACGTCGACGATTGCGCGGAAGCCAAGAATATAGCCATCCTCGATCAATCGCTTTAGTCTGACCTGGCAAGGAGTGTTGGACAGGCCGACCTTCTTTGCAAGATCGGTAATCGACATGCGACCGTCGGCGACAAGGGCCTCGATAATCCTGTGATCGAACTGGTCGATTTCTCTGCCGTTTGCGATGGTAGTCACGACATTGCCTCTGATTTCCGTATAAATTAGGCAAATACATTTCATTCCAGCCTATTTCAAGTGAAATCAACTTCATAGATCTGCTATGTATCAGCCATACCTGATCTGGAGCAAAGACATGACGATCACCAACGATACGGTGGGCAACGAAACCAATGGCGCGCAGCCGCGTGACGCTGCAAATCCTTTCGAGGGTTTCGCGCCGGCGGTCCGACCGCAAAGCGAGCTGCCCCGTGCCATTACGGCAGCTTATCGCACGCCGGAGACCGTCTGTGTTCCGCGCCTCATCGGGGCTGCGACGCTGCCGGAAAAGGTCAGCCAAGACGCAGCTTCGACCGCTCGCAGGCTCATTGCAGCGCTTCGCGCCAAGCACAAGGGCACCGGCGTCGAAGGGCTCGTGCACGAATATTCTCTTTCGAGCCAGGAAGGCGTGGCACTCATGTGTCTGGCCGAGGCCCTGCTGCGCATCCCCGATACAGCAACGCGCGATGCCCTGATCCGCGACAAGATTTCTGAAGGAGATTGGAAGTCGCATCTGGGCGGTGGTCGCTCGCTCTTTGTCAACGCCGCGACCTGGGGTTTGGTGGTGACCGGCAAGCTCACCTCGACAGTCAACGATCGCAACCTCTCGGCAGCGCTCACCCGCCTGATTGCACGCTGCGGCGAGCCGGTCATCCGGCGTGGCGTCGACATGGCGATGCGCATGATGGGCGAGCAGTTCGTTACCGGCGAAACGATCGACGAGGCGCTGCAGCGGGCAAGGCCGCTTGAACAACGCGGCTTCCGCTATTCCTACGACATGCTGGGCGAGGCCGCGACCACAGGCGCCGACGCCGAACGCTACTACAAGGATTATGAAGCGGCGATCCACGCGATCGGCAAGGCATCCGACCGCCGCGGCATCTACGAGGGCCCCGGCATCTCGATCAAGCTTTCGGCCCTCCATCCCCGCTATTCGAGAGCCCAGAGCGCGCGCGTGATGGGCGAATTGCTGCCGAAGGTGAAGGCACTTGCGCTGATCGCCAAGTCCTATGATATCGGCCTGAACATCGACGCGGAGGAAGCCGACCGGCTGGAACTGTCGCTCGATATCCTCGAAACGCTGTGCCTCGACGAGGACCTTGCCGGCTGGAACGGCATGGGCTTCGTTGTCCAGGCCTATGGCAAGCGTTGCCCCTTCGTCCTCGACTTCATCATCGATCTTGCCCGCCGCGCCGGTCGCCGCATCATGGTTCGACTTGTCAAGGGCGCCTATTGGGATGCCGAAATCAAGCGCGCGCAGCTTGATGGCCTTGAAGACTTCCCTGTCTTTACCCGCAAGATCTACACCGACGTCTCCTATATTGCCTGCGCCAGGAAGCTGCTTGCCGCGACCGATGCCGTCTTCCCGCAGTTTGCCACCCACAATGCACAGACGCTTGCCACCATCTACCACATGGCCGGTTCCGACTACTATGTCGGCAAGTACGAGTTCCAGTGCCTGCATGGTATGGGCGAGCCACTGTACGACGAGGTCGTGGGCCGGCAGAATCTCAACCGCCCGTGCCGCATCTATGCTCCTGTCGGCACCCATGAAACGCTGCTTGCCTATCTTGTGCGCCGCCTTCTCGAAAACGGCGCCAACTCCTCCTTCGTCAACCGGATTGCCGACCCCAATGTCTCCATCGACGAGCTTGTCGCCGATCCGGTTGAGATTGTCGCGAGAATGCAAGTGCCCGGCCAGAAGCACGACAAGATTGCGCTTCCCTCCGACCTCTACGGCCAGCGCCGCAACTCTGCCGGCCTTGATGTCTCCAATGAAACATCGCTGCAGGCGCTTACAGAAGCACTGAAGGCGAGCGCCACCGTCTCGTGGTCGGCCGCGCCAACCAACCAGACCGAGGCGGGAACTGCCCGCAACGTTCTCAACCCGGCCGACAACCGCGACGTTGTCGGAACAGTACGCGAGGCAACCGCAAAAGAGGTCGCCTCGGCAGCCGCGATCGCTCTGAAAGCTGCTTCGTCCTGGGGATCGGTAACGCCGGGTCAAAGGGCAGCACATCTTGATCGCGCTGCCGACATCATGCAGGCGAGGATGGAGACCTTGCTCGGCCTCATCATCCGCGAAGCCGGCAAATCGTTGCTCAATGCGATTGCCGAAGTGCGCGAGGCAATCGACTTCCTGCGCTACTACGCCGAGCAGACCCGCCGAACTCTTGGCCCTTCGCATGCGCCACTCGGACCGGTCGTGTGCATCAGCCCCTGGAACTTCCCGCTGGCAATCTTTACCGGGCAGGTGGCTGCTGCTCTTGTTGCCGGCAACCCGGTTCTTGCCAAGCCCGCGGAAGAAACGCCGCTGATCGCCGCCGAAGCAGTTCGCATCCTGCATGAGGCTGGTATCCCAGACGATGTCGTCCAACTGGTTCCCGGCGACGGAAGGGTAGGGGCGGCCCTGGTCGCAGCGCCTGAAGCCGCCGCTGTGATGTTTACCGGCTCGACCGAGGTCGCCCGACTGATCCAGGCGGAACTGGCCAAGCGTCTGTCAAAGGATGGCAAGCCGATTCCGCTGATTGCCGAAACTGGCGGTCAGAATGCCATGATCGTCGATTCCTCGGCGCTCGCCGAACAGGTCGTTGGCGACGTGATCGCCTCGGCGTTCGACAGCGCCGGGCAGCGCTGCTCGGCACTTCGTATCCTGTGCCTGCAGGAAGACGTCGCTGATCGCACGCTGGCCATGCTCAAGGGGGCGTTGCGCGAGCTTTCGATTGCCAACACCAACCGGCTGGCCTCCGACATCGGCCCGGTAATCACCGCCGAAGCCAAGGACATTATAGAGAAGCATGTAGATGCCATGGGCCGTTCCGGCAGTGCCGTGGAGCGCGTCGAATTGCCCGATGCGACCACGAATGGCACCTTCGTTGCGCCGACAATCATTGAGATCAACAAGATCTCTGAACTCAAGCGCGAAGTGTTCGGGCCTGTTCTCCATGTCGTTCGCTGGCGCCGCCAGGACCTCGGCCACCTGATCGACGAGATCAATGCAACCGGATATGGCCTGACCTTCGGGCTCCATACACGCCTCGACGAAACGATTGCGAACGTTACCTCGCAGGTGAAGGCCGGCAACCTCTATGTCAATCGCAACGTCATTGGCGCAGTTGTCGGCGTCCAGCCCTTCGGTGGCCGCGGCTTGTCGGGCACCGGCCCGAAAGCGGGCGGGCCGCTCTATCTCGGGCGGTTGGTGACGACGCCACCAATCCCACCGCAGCACAGTTCCGTCTACAGCGACCCGGCTCTTTCGGACTTTGCGAAGTGGCTGGACCAGCAGGGCCTTTCCGAGGATGCTGAAACGGCACGCCATCTCGGCAGCCAGTCGGCCCTGGGACTTGAAACCGAACTTGCCGGCCCCGTCGGTGAGCGCAACCTCTATGCTCTTCATCCCCGTGGAGCGATCCTGTGCGCTCCGGTCTCCCAGACCGGCCTCATTCGCCAGGTCTCGGCTGTGCTTGCCACGGGCAACAGCGCGGTAATCGAATGCGATGGGAGCCTCCGCACGACGCTGAAAGATGTTCCCGTCAGCGTCGCGCAGCGGATTTCCTGGAGGAAGGCAACTGACGATACCGAGCCCATGGCCGGCGCACTTGTTGAAGGCGATGCTGATCGTGTCTCCGCCATGCTCGCAAAGATCGCCGCGATGCCGGGCCCGTTGCTGCTGACCCAATCCGCTTCGACAGAAAAGCTCGAGCACGATCCGGATGCTTATTGCCTCAACTGGCTTCTGGAAGAGGTATCCACCTCGATCAATACCGCCGCGGCCGGCGGCAATGCCAGCCTGATGTCGATCGGCTAGGTCGATCGACGAAACCAGATTCCCTGCTTCAGGCGCAACCAGCTGCGCCTGAAGCAGGGTTTGTTTTCCGTGTACTTCACTCCGGAACTGGCGACCATGGAACGAGTTGTGCTTGAGTTCGCGCAAGGCTGCGGCAGCTAAAACCTTGTCATGTTCGCCGCCGGCGGGTTTGGTGATCGCGCAAGGCTCGCCTTATATTCTCCCACCGCCTGCAGCAGCGGCCCCAGAACCCAGTTGTACATCTCGCCGATATTGTGTTCCTCCTGTGGATCGGCCTCGATGTTGAACACTTGCGGATAACCGTTCATGGGTGCAGCACTCGCGCCAACGCCTCCCATCAACGTTGCGCCCCCTGCGCCGCTACGGCCCGGCGCCACGTTGACGAAATACGCACGGAACTGTTTCCAGCGGGCTGCGACCAATTCCGACCCGACGAAGGTCAGCAGGTGATCACGGGCACCGTCGTCGTCCTCTCCTAGCAACAGGCTGGTTTGATCCACACCGTCGATTGGCCGGTCATCCGGCACTTTGGCGCCAGCGATGTGGGCGAAGGTCGGGAAAAAATCCATGATCGAAAACATCGCGTACGAAGATCCCGGTTTGATCCGTTGCGGCCAGCGTATCGCCGCGGCCGTGCGTATCGCACCTTCGCTGATTTCGCCAAGCGCACCACGATACGGTCCGGAACTGCCAATATCCGGCATGTCGCCGCCGAAGCGGTTTGCGCCAGGGCCGTCCGGTCCATTGTCTGATGCAAAGACCACGATCGTATCCTGCTCGACCCCAAGGTCCTTGATTGCGTCAAGCACCGTTCCAACAATCGCATCGCCCTCCATCAGGGAGTCCCCGAACTGACCAATCCGCGACGCGCCCTCGAACCGTTTCGAAGGCAGGTTCGGGAAGTGCGTGCGCGATATCGGCAGGTAAAGGAAGAACGGCTTGCCCGCCGATTTTTGCCGCTTCATGAAGTCGATGCCGTGATCCGCCAGCTCCCAATCGATTTCGCGGCGGACTTCCTCGGTGTATGGCTTCACGGATTTAAGTGGCTGGCCGCGGCTCGCTTCGACGATTTGCGGCCCCTTGTCGAGAGGGATATCGAGCGCGTTCGTCTGCCTTGCCTGCCGGATCATTCCAAATGCGTCCCAGGTATCGCCGGGCGGAATACCGTAGAATTCGTCGAAACCCTGGTTTTGCGGTTGACTGTAGGCTTGCGCGCCGAGATGCCACTTGCCGAAGATTGCGGTCGCGTAGCCTGCGTCATGCAGCATTTCCGCCATCGTGACTTCGTTTGCCGGTAAGGAAAAAGACGTGCCCGGAACAGCAACCAACGACAGTCCGGAACGAATGGAATAGCGTCCTGTCATCAAGGCTGCGCGAGACGGCGTACAGGAGGGCTCGACCAGAAACTGTGTCAGTCGCAGCCCTTCGGAGGCAAGCTGGTCAATGCGCGGCGTCGGCGATCCACGCAAATTCCCGCCTCCGTAAACGCCGATGTCTCCGTAGCCGATATTGTCGCCGAGAATGAACACGATGTTCGGTTTTGCTTGCTGAGCGGATGCGGTTCCGGCAGAAAACGGATGCACGCTGAGGCAGGACGCCATTGCTACTGCTTCGGCCATCGGCCGCCAGTGTCTAAGCCATTCCATATTAGACCTCCCTGTTAGCCTTCTGGCTGGTCAGTCTGCCTGAGCTTCGTGGCGGTCGGTCATCGTCCAAGAACTCACGATCCGATCGCCTTCTTCACCGCGTCGATGAGTCCGACCCCTGCGAAAGGCTTTCGCAGATAGGCGACACACCCGGCTCGTTCTGCCTGGATTTTCAGGCGGGGGTCTTCGAGGGCGGTGATGAAAATCACCGGCAGTTTCGATCCTGCCTCTTTCAACTGGTGCTGCAATTCGATCCCGGACATGCCGCCGAGGTCGATGTCCAATACGAGACAGTCGATCAGGATGTCTGGATCGCGACCGAGGAAGGCTTCTGCAGATTGGTACTCAATGGCCGGAAATCCGTAAGCGTAGAGCAGGCGTCCGACGCTTCGACGCAGGCTCGCATCATCATCGACAACCGCGACAGTGCCGCGCAGCTTTCCCACTATCATGCCCCCATTGTGACATTTCTCGTGATCCGCAGTTGGCACCCATTGTAGGCGCGTCGTCGAAAACTCGATATTGCCCTAAGGGGAAGGCGGCCCGTCACTTTGCGTCACACGTCGTACTTGTCCGTGGTCGAGCCCGATGTCCGCGGCAATCGAGACAGCCTCCGCAAGCGACCTTGCTCCGAGCTTCTCCATAACCTGATGACGGTGAACCTTTACCGTGCGCTCCGATATACCAAGGGCGTAGGCAATTTGCTTGTTGAGATGGCCACGGACAACAAGCCCAAACACTTCAGCTTCGCGGGCACTGAAGCCAGCCACCAAAGTCCTCATTTGCTGCCGGCGCTCATACTCGGTCCTGCGCCTCTCATACTGAGCCAACGCGCGCTGGATGGTTTCCATCAGGACCGCACCTGAACTCGGCTTCTCCAGGAAGTCTTGGGCGCCCGCTTTCATCGCGTCGACGCCGGCCTTTATGTCCCCTTGCCCCGTAAGAAACACAATCGGAAGCAGCGGTGCGAGCTCGGATAGTTGGTGCTGTACCTGCAAGCCGGACCGACCGGGCATCTGCAGGTCAAGAAGAACGCAGCCCGGCTCGCAGCCTGGAAGGCGGGCAAGAAACTCATCACCGGATTCATAGACCTCCACTGCGATGCCATAGGCGGAAAGCAGCCGTGCCGTTGCCGTGCGGTAAGATTCGTCGTCATCGACGATATGGACGACCGGTTTCATGAGTGTCGCTCTCCGCCTCGGGCAAGCGGGAGCGCCACACGAAAGATTGCGCCACCTTCAGGTCGGTTGGTCGCAGAGATCGTTCCGCCGTAAGTCTCAACAATCGCGCGCGCGATGGAAAGGCCAAGACCCGTTCCTGCCTGCTTTGTCGTGTAGAACGGCTCGAAGATGCTGGACAGGCGTTCCTGCGGAATTCCGTTGCCCGTGTCGGCCACGCAGAGCTCGGCTTTCTCCTTCACAACTCCTGTCGCCAGCGTCAGAATCCTGCTGTCGGACCCCGCCTCGGTCATGGCATCCATCGCATTGGTGGCCAGGTTGAGGACAACCTGCTGCACATGAACCTTGTCTGCGCGCACCGGTAGCTCTGTCGTCGGCCGCTTTGTCTTGAGCGTGATCCCCCTGCGTTCCGCCTCTCCGTGAATGATGCTGATTGCGTTCGACGTGACATCGTTCAGGTCGAACTCCTGCCAGTCGATCTCGCTTCTTTTCTTGAGCAATCCTCTCATCCGGCCAATGATGTCGCCCGCACGCTGATCATCTGCCTGGATATCGAGAAGGATCTGCTGGATGAGCTGAAGGTCCGGGCTGTCATTTTGAAGCAGTACAGAGGCAGCCTCCGCGTTGTTTCTGATGGCCGACAGTGGCTGATTGAGTTCATGGGCAACGGAAGACGACAACGCCCCCGCCGTCGCAGACTGGTTCAGGTGGACAGCTTCGAGCAGGTGAAGTCGCGACCGGCTCTCTGCCTCCTGGCGACGGCGTCGCTCGAGAAGTAGGGCTGCGATGACGCCGGCCTGCATCAAAAGGACACCAAACGCTCCTGTCACTGCCAACCAGTGGCCTTCCCAGAGGCCCTTTTCCCTGTACATCTGGATGGTGCCCGCGGGCAGGTTCTTTTCCGCCAAGCCCCAACGCTTCAGTTGTCGCGCGTCGACGATGTACGTCTGGGGCGCTTGAATATCCTTAATCGGCCTACCGGCAATGGCATCGAGGACCAGGTTGCCGACGGTCTGACCCAAAGTTTCAAATGTGACGGTATTGCCGCCGACGACCCCGTAGTTGATGTAGGTCTGGTAGGGGCCGTAAACCGGAGCACTGGCCGTTGCAGCAATTTTTCCTATCGCTTCGCGCGGTATGAAATTCCGCCCGGCCTGATCCTTGAAGACCGTCAACGCCAGTATGATGCTGTCGGCAGGGACTTCGGCTGCCCGTTCAATGAATTGCTCGATCGTCAGGTTTTCGAGGTAAGTCGTTTCGTACGACTTGGAGAATTCGGCGAGGTCGGCGCGCGCCGTTGCCAGCCAACCCTGGTCGAATTCAGATGATCCGCCGATGATGTAGAGGTGACGGGCGCCGGGTTGCAGACCTCGCGCCATTTCCGCGGTCTTCAGAATGTCGAATGTCGTGAAAGCGCCGATCACGTCATCGGGAAGGTCGATGTTTTCAGAGGTCGAGTTGCCGAAACCGGCCGCAACTATCTTCGCGTCGGGAGCGATGCTTGCCCGGTTTGTCGAAATGAAACTAGCCGACTCCTTGCCCAGCGCGACAACGACGTCCGGGCGACGGATGGCATACTTCTCTGCCATGTACCGCCCCAGTCGCTGGACATGTTCAGCCTCCGGAAACCGCGACAGGTCCAGGAACTCGGAGAACAGATCGATCTTCCCACTGGTTGCTTCAAGGAGCCGGCCTCGCAGTGCTTCCCCGGCAGCCGTGGTCGCCGCGATCCTTTCGTCATATGGATAAAGTATGAGAACCCGCGGCGACCGATCGAGAGGCGGTGGAGTGGTTTGAGAGGCAGCGAATACGACCGAGGCCGTCAGAAAGAGCGGTGCCAGCAAGGCGCCGGCGCACCGCAATCGACCTTCCCCCTTGCCCGAAGCCATCGTCCAACTCCCAAAGCTCGCGCATGATAACACCTTGTCGCTGAAGTGTCATGCGTCGCCAAAGCCACTCATGGTTGCGCGGATTCCCCAAAGGGCAATATCGCGGAGGGAACGCTTTCGTTAGAGTCGATGCATGCCGGAAGAGAAGGAACGCGCAGCCCGCGCCACGCTTACCCTGGGGGTAAAAACAATGTTCCGCCACCTCGTCAACGCGCCACTCTACGTGGCTGCCGCCGTCATCTTTGGTGCGTTCGCCTTCGCAATATCCGCGTACGCACAAAGTGATCCCCTGCCGTCCTGGAATGATACCGGGCCAAAATCGGCAATTGTGTCGTTCGTGGAGAGAGTGACAAAGCAGGGATCACCCGACTTCGTCCCGGAACCGGAACGGATCGCCGTCTTCGACAATGACGGGACCTTATGGGTCGAGCACCCCATGTACACCCAGCTTGCTTTCGCCCTTGACCGCGTGAAGACCCTTTCTCCGCAGCATCCGGAATGGCAGAACGTCCAGCCATTCAAGGCCGTGCTCGACGGCGACATGGAGACACTCGCCGCATCAGGGGAAAAGGGTCTGCTAGAGCTCATCATGGTGACCCATGCGGGAATGACCACATCTGATTTTGAGAAGGTGGTGACCGACTGGCTTTCGACGGCCCGCGACCCGAAGTTCAAACGACCCTACACGGAACTCGTATACCAGCCGATGGTCGAGCTGCTTTCCTACTTGCGCGCCAACGGCTTCAAGACGTTCATCGTGTCGGGCGGCGGGGTTGAGTTCATGCGTCCATGGACCGAGAAGGTCTACGGCATCCCGCCGGAGCAGGTTATCGGTTCCTCGATCAAGACGCAGTTCAAGATGCAGGACGACACGCCGACCTTGTACCGTCTGCCGGAAGTCAACTTCATCGACGACAAGGCCGGCAAGCCGGTTGGGATCAACCAGGAGATCGGTCGTCGTCCCATCGCAGCCTTCGGCAATTCCGACGGCGATCTCGAAATGCTGCAGTGGACGACAATGGCAGGCGCGCCTGCGCGTCTCGGGGTCCTCATTCACCACACCGATGAGGAACGTGAATACGCCTATGACCGCAAGACGGACTTTGGCCGCCTCGACAAGGCGCTCGATGCGGCCGCGATCACAGGCTGGACCGTCGTCGACATGAAGGCCGACTGGAAAAAGATCTTCAAGGACTAAGCGGCTCTGCTGTTTGGGAGATCGCCACACCAGAAGTCTCAGACTTCAAAACGGGGCGTGGAAGGTGATGCAACACTACCCCGTTCCAACTGCGAGGACACATCCATGAAACTCGACCGATTGACTACGCTCATCCTGCTCGGAAGTGTTGCCTTGAGCCCCGCCGCCTTTGCCCAGGACGCACCGAAAAAGCCGCACGTGCCGTTGGAAAAGACGATTGGCGTGGTCACGCCGACAGGGCCGGTCCCGTCATTGGCGGTGCTCAATTCGTCTGGCGCGAAAATGGAAAGCGGCAAGCTCATTCTGACCGGCGTGTCGGCCAATTCGATCGTCTTTGCCGATCGGCCTGTTCGGGCCGCAGGGCATGTGACGACCGAACAATTCATCATGCAGTGGGACGACGGCAAGGACAACTTTGCGGTCGACCCGCCGAACGCAACGGTGTCGGTTCTGGGCGGCGACGGTTCAGATGTCAGCGACGCTGTCGTGACGCTCAAGACCCCTAAACTGGATGGGACGACGCTCACCTTCGATATAACCGTTCTGGAGGGCAGCCTTAATGGTGCCTCCGGACCGGCAGCCCTCTTCATCGATCATTTCGGCGGTGGTGGCGGAGGGTTCGGTGGTGGAGGATTCGGCGGCGGAGGATTCCACGGAGGAGACTTTGCCGGTGGTAGCTTCGGCGGCGGAGGCAGATTCGGAGGAGACATGCGCGGAGGAGACTTTGCGGGAGGTTTCAGGGGGGACGACGTGCATGTCGGCGACACCAACATCAACCGCGTAGGAGGTACATACTGGCAGGCGCCCGTCTATCATGGTGCCTGGTATCGTGGTGCCCCGGTTGCCGCGGGCGTGGTTGCAGGCGCTGCGGTGGGCGCGGCCGCAGCGCGACCCTACTACTACAACTCCTACTACAACGGTCAGCAATGTGGGTACTATCCGTTCCCACCTTGCTATTGATCCCAGCAAGGGACACGTCGCTTTCGTGGCGTGTCCCTGCCAGCAGGAAAGCAAGACTGAGGCCAACGAGCCACAGTCTCAGGCATTCTGTTGCTCCAGCAAGTCCGAATAGCCGTTTCGGCTTGCCGAACCCCATTCCCGTCACACACTGTCGACCCGGAAGCAATGCTGGGCGGTAAACGAGATCGGGGGATTCTCATGAAGACCATTCACTTGCCAGCGATCGTCATGCTCGCAGTCCTGTCGACCGCATCGCTCGCCAATGCGGCTGATCTCACACCCCTGGCACCCGAAGCGAAAACGGTCGAGACCCGCAGCGGCTGGGAATTCACCGTGGCGCCCTACTTCTGGGCTGCCGGAATTTCCGGGAACGTACGGCAATTCGGGCTTCCTGAGGTCAATATCGATGCCGATTTCGGCGACATTCTCGACAATCTCGACTTCGCCTTCATGGCTACAGCCGAGGCACGATATGACCGCTACAGCGTCGTCGGCGACATTGTCTACGTGAAACTGGGGGCCGATGCGCACACGCCGCGCGGCATCTTCGCCGATAGCGTCGGAGTGACGTCGGAGACATTTGCAGGGCTTCTGGGCGTGGGCTACGCCGTACTCGAAGATCAGAATGGCCACCTCGACGTGTTCGGCGGCATGAAAGTCTGGTCGGTTGAGACCGACATCACCTTCAACGGCGGACTTCTGGCTGGTGTGGAGCGGGATGACAGTGCCACGTGGGTGGACGCGGTCGTGGGCCTGCGCGGAAACTACTTCTTCACCCCCGAAATCTATGTCACGGGATGGGGGCTGGTGGGCGGTGGCGGCGCCGACGTTGACTGGGACGTGGGCCTCGGCCTCGGCTACAAGTTCAACGACACCATCTCGGCAGTGGCCGGATACCGTGCCATAGGCGTCAACTACGAGGATGATGGTTTTGTCTTCGACGTCGTCCAGCAGGGGCCGATCATAGGGGTAGCCTTCCACTTCTAGTGAAGGCGAACCCGCACAGTTCGATCTATCACCGCAACTGACGATCTTTGTGCTCGCCTTGGGAGAGCCTGATGTCCTGCAGGAACCGGAACAGGGATCCAGCCAGAAAGCAAAGCGACGCGATGAAAAGCACGGCGGCGCCTGGTTCGTGGCGGTACCCCAAGAATGCCACAACAAAGCCGAAGAGGAGTAACAGCGTCACCCCGATCCCGGCAAGGACAGCGAGGTGCAAGGCACTGTTCAAGAGCAGCTCCCGCCGTCTGAGTTCGCCGATCTCCTGCTTTAGCCTGGCTCGAACGAGGTCAGCTTCATCGATCTCACGGAGGTTTCTGATCCGCTCGGTAACGGAGGAGATCCGGTTGACGAGCACGGCCACCATCGCCGCGACGCCGTTGAGCATAAACGCCGGCGCCACCGCGTGATTGATCATTGTTGAAAGCTGATCGGCCTCGACTGACATCAGGCACCCTCGATCTCGACGGAACGAACAATGCGCCGCTACGGAATGACATTGACGGCGCGCGCAGCCACGAGCACGAGCGTCAACAGAGCAATGGCACTTTCGATCATCATCAGTCCCTTCGCACGTCTTGTCAGCGGCAGCACGTCGGTGGGACTGAAGGCAGCCGCCGTATTGAACGCGAGGGAAAGATAGTCGACGTAGAGCGGTCGCCAGTCCGGCGCGGCTAGCTCGGGAGCCGACGCCTGCGGGAAAAGCCAGTCGGGTCGTCCTGCCATGCTACGCGCGAGGCGCGCGGGACCACCCGCGTCGATCTGCCAGTAGAGCAGCGAGAAGGTCAGAACGTTGGTGATCCAGATCGTAAAGGATGACGTCAACAGCGAAACCGAACGCGTCTCGGGCGGATGAACGGTGATGATCCCGACCATGTCGCCAAGCTCTGCTGCCGTATTCCCCGCGTAAACACTGGCGAGCAGCATGATCGCGACATGCTCGACACGCAGCCACACGGCATTGTCGCTGGAAAGCGTGACAAGGACCATCGGTACAATGGCTGCCACCAGAACCGCGTATGATATCCACCGTGGCAGGGCGTAGACGTGATGCGGCAGCACCTCCAGAAAGGCAAACACCCCGAGGATTGCCAACACCGGAGCCCACCGCGGTTCATCATGATCTGCTTGGGTGAAATCGCTCATCGTTCGGCCCTCTGCAGCCCTTGGGCATACCGATGTAGCGGCCGCCATGTGGCGGCCGCTACAAATGTCGCTATTCGCCTGCGCGTCAGTCGTGACCAGTCTTCATTTCGCGGACCTGCTGCATCACTTGCTCCAGATTGTAGCTTGCAGGGCTCTGAAGCGGCGGAAAGTCGATGTAGGTCTCGAGATGCTTCAGCCACAACTGCTGGCCGATGGGCAGGATGTTCCAGTCGTAGACATAGGCGGTGGACGGTGACGCGATGGCGCCGCCTGTACCGAAGAGCGTCTTCAACTGTTGTCCGACCGAGGTTTCGAACGGGTCGCGCTTGATGTTGACGACCTGCGTCCAGGCGTAAGGCTGCACGCCGCCGATAAACCCAGCCGGATCGTCTGACACCATGGCGAAGTACATCTTCCAGTTCTTGTAGCGGACTGCCGACGGCTCCTTGCCGGAATAGTACAGGAACGAGTCGCGCTTGGATGGCGACTTGCCTTCCAGGAAGTCGCGCTGATCAATCCCGTCGAGCGTGGTCTTGACGATGCCAGGATACTTGCCTGCCTCGATCTCTTTTTTCAGGCCGTCCCCCTTGGGCCCACCGGCGATATTCACAAAGGTCGGCAGCCAGTCAAGGGCCGAGAACATCTCGTTCTTGACCGTACCGGGCTCGATGTGCCCCGGCCAGCGAACTACGAGCGGCGCACGCATGCCGCCTTCCCAGGTGCTGAGCTTTCCGCCCTTGAACGGAGTGGTGCCGCCGTCCGGGAACGTGATCGTCTCGGCGCCGTTATCGGTGGTGAAGACGACGATGGTATTATCGAGTTCGCCCATCTCCTCGAGTCTCTTCAAGACGTAGCCGATGTTGTCGTCCATCTGCTTCATGCCGGCTTCGTTGACGCCCCAGTCCTTGCCGCCCTGCTCACCCACCATGTTCAGGTACTTGTCCGGCAGCACGGTGGTGATGTGCATGCGCGCGGGGTTGTACCAGACGAAGAACGGCTTGTTGGTCTTCTTCGGGTCGTTGCGGTCGAGGAAATCGATGACCTTGGCGGAGATCTCTTCGTCAACCGTCTTGGAGCGCTCGAGCGTTAGTGGCCCTGCGTCCTTGCATGACTGGTTGGCCGGGGACCCGTCGGAGGATGTGCACGCGAGCATTGGACGCGGCGGCGTCAGGCAGGTCGTGGTTTTTGCATCCACCGCCGCCGGATCTTCCGCCATGCCAGGAATGGGCGTGTTCCTGCAAGGTGGCGCGATCCCTTGCTCGGTTGAGGTCTTGTTGATATCGGGGAAGCTCACCCCCTGCATGGCGTCGAGGTGATAGAGATAGCCCCAAAATTCCTGGAACCCGTGCGCCGTCGGCAGGGATTCGGTGGTGTCTCCGAGATGGTTCTTGCCGAACTCACCTGTGGAGTAGCCGAGATCATACAGGAACTTGGCGAGGTGAGGCGTGCCGGCCCGCAGGTAGGACGGACTTCCGGGGATCTCCGGCAGAACCATGCCGACGCGCACCGGCTGCATGCCGGTAATGAACGCGGTCCGCCCCGCCGTGCAGCTCTGCTCGGCATAGTAGGTCATGAACTTCGCGCCTTCCCGGCCGATGCGGTCGATATTGGGGGTTTCACCGACCGCGAGGCCTTGGTGATAGATGCTCGGCTGCATCCATCCGATGTCGTCTCCCATGATGAACAGGATGTTGGGCTTCCTCTCCTCCTGCGCATGTATTGTCGCGGTACTCGCAAGCAGGCTGCCCGCGACCGCCATTGCGGTTGTTATCAGCTTCGTGGTCCGTCTCATTTCGAATGCCTCCCTCTGGGGGCCGCCTCGATGACGGCCAAGGTTGGTTGAAAGACGAGTCAAAGCAAAAGAGGGTTTTCTCGGCGGCGCCCAGTTCACTACCCAATGGGCAGGTCTGCTCCGGTAAAGACGCGGCTCACGGCCGTAGGTGACCCTCGACTTGCAGAAGAGGACTTCCACTCTTCCAACCATTTTCTACAGTGTATTAGAGGATGCAGATATTGCCCTTTAGGGAATCGCCGTGATCAACCGCTGTGCTTGCCAGAGATGGAAGCCGTCCGCGACGACGCGTTCTTTGCGAGCGCGTCGTGGCTCCCTAAGGGGTAAAGGCAGCGACCGAAGCGAGGCAACGTCACAACGCCGGAACGGCTGGGCTGATCGGAGGGCGTGACCAATTCGGAGGCCGATTCCGGCCATTCCCTCGTATAATTCCGGTGACAGCAGGCAAAAGTAAGCCCTTTAGCCTGTCGGCCAGCGGATGCCGGCGATACGGGCCGCAGGGAACAAATCCCTGAAAAAAGTGGTGGGGCCGGAGGGACTCGAACCCCCAACCAAGCGGTTGTGAGCCGGTGGACGACTTGTTAGGTTCGGCTCAATTCCATCAGTCGCTTCAGGGGTTGAATCACTTATTTCGTTGGACGGCCGCGACGCAAATTTTGAGGCGGTCGCTCTCCTTCTGTCGGTTCGAGCAACAGCTCAAAAATCTTGCAGTGCAATACGGAGGCAATCTTTCCTAAAGAATCGACTCCGAGATTCACCTGTTTCCGCTCGAGTTGAGAGATTGAGACACGCTCCAATCCCGCTTCAAGCGCAAGGCGCTCCTGGGAGAGGCCTCGGCGAACTCGAAGTTTCTTCACATTCCAAGCGAGTAGATCACGTGGCGACATCCGCCCACCTGATCATTCTGTTGGGAATAAAATAACTGGCTATTCTATACAAATAACGATAGACTCTCCATGCTCACATGGCGAGCAGAGGAACGAATCGGTGGAACTACGCCAACTCACCTATTTCAAAGCAGTGGCCGAGGAACTGCACTTCGGCCGTGCGGCAGCCAGGATGCACATTGCCCAGCCGGCCCTCAGCAATCATGTGATGTCGCTGGAAAGGGAGCTTGGCTGTCCGCTGTTCATCCGCTCGACCAGAAGGGTGGAACTGACCAGGGCAGGGGAAACCTTCTATGATCGCTGTGTGCGGATCCTGAGCGACATCGACCTGACCACCGAACTGACGCGGGCAGCCGGCGGCAGTCGCATCCGCCAGATCAGGATCGGCAGCATCTATCCGGCCACCATGGGCATGCTGCCGACCTTCCTTGCCAAGATCGCCCGCAAGTATCCCGATGTCCGCATCCACATCGCCTCTGGCAATACCGGCGAGATCATCCGCGGCCTGGAGACCGGCCAGCTCAATTTAGGCTTCATCCGCCCGGTGGAAAACATCGGCTCCTTGCGCTTCGTCTCGCTTGCGCATGAGCGCTACTACCTGGCGGTTGGCCATGCCAATCCGCTGGCAGCCAGGGACGAGATCAGCATCAACGATCTGCGCACTCAGAAGATCATCGCCTTTAACCGGCAGAACCTGTCGTTTTCGGAACGCTACTTCAATGAGAAGTTTGCCGAATACGACCTCACCGCCAACATCGCCTTCAGCTGCGATGACACCTATGCGCTGGTGTCGCTTGTCTCTGCCGGGCTTGGCATCGGCTTTGCGCCGGAATGGACGCTGGATCTTCCCAATCGCGGCTTCGAGCTGAAGAAGGTAAGTGGGATCGACTTCCGGATCGGGCTTGGGATCGCCTGGAACAAAGAGGATCCAACCGCTGGCCGCGATGATATCGTCGACATTGCACGATCGCTGGCAAGGGCAGGGGGACGCTCGTGACCTGCGACTACAAGACACCGTTCGACTTTGGCGAAGAGGTGATCAGCCGCAGCAAAATCGTGCCATGACGGTTGGCTATTTCCGCTAACGTCATTTCAGTTGCAATGTACGCTCTTGGCCGCACAGCGGACGTCATCGCCATTGCAGAGTATAGGCTCGACCGTTACGATTGCTGCGCTCAGGCTAAGCCAACCAAGAGTGGCGGCAAAACAATGCCCGCAAATGGATTCAAGAACCTGTCAGAACGAATAAGAAGCTTTCCAACGCCGGTAGCAGGGCTGGCGCTTGGCATCGCGAGCCTTGGCTTGTCGTGGGAAAATCTGCTTCCTGGCGTTGGGCTTGCCGAAACCGGTGCCGTGATTGCTGCGTTTCTGCTCATCCTGCTGAGCGTGCGGTTCGTCCTTCACCCGAAAACGCTTTCCCGCGACCTCGCCAATCCCGTGGTGGGCGGTGTGGTCGCTACGTATGCAATGGCTTGGATGCTTGTCTCGATAAGTCTCTGGCAGTCCAATCATCTGGCCGGGGCGTTGCTATGGTTGTTCGGGCTATGCGTGCATGTTGTCTTCTTGGCATTGTTTGCCAGAAACAGAATGGCGGTTCGGTTCGAACTGCCGCATATGGTACCCAGCTGGTTTATTCCCCCGGTCGGCGTCATTGTTGCCGCCGTGTCCTATCGAGGTCCCCACGAAGGACCGTTGTTCTTGTTGGCGGTTACTGCGTTGTATTTCGGGATGGTTATCTACGCGCTGATGCTGCCGGTGATGTTTTACCGGTTCATCTTTGCGGAGAACGTTGCGGTTACAGCAATGCCGACGCTGGCGGTCCTCGCGGCCCCGGCCAGCCTGTCGCTGACAGGATATTTGTCGTTGGTCGACGACCCACAACCATTGCCAGTTATTCTGCTGATGGGAATCTCGGTGCTGATGACTGCCATTGTGTATGTCGCGTTCATACGATTGCTTGCGCTTCCGTTCTCGCCCGGGTTTTCGGCTTACACTTTCCCCTTGGTCATCGGGGCGACGGCGCTTTTCAAAACGGCCGATCAGCTAGAGGTCTGGCAAATCCGACAGAAACTAATCGACCAAACCCACGGGCTGGCGGTCTTCGAATTGCTGATTGCGACCGCAGTTGTCGTCTACGTGATTGCACGGTTCGGTCAGTTCGCGTGGACACACTGGTGGCAAGTGCCTCGACCCGACTTGCTGGAGGTATAGTCACGGAAAGATTGCCCAGGTAAGTCGGAAGCAACCGCCACGAGTTTCTGGGATAAGTGCGGCCGGAATTGGGGCGCAAAGAGGGTTTCGCCCGCGATCGGCTCATTAGCGGACAGGTGTTATGGCCAGGAGCAGTGCGAAGAGGGCCTAAGGATATGAATCCACCCCGGCAGGAAGGTTACGTGTACTTCCAATCGGAACCTAGTGCGCAATCGATTGCTGCGGGTCCTCTGCTTTCCGCCCACGAACCTCAGTACGAAGTCAGAAAAAGCACGCGAGCCGTCAGCGGGCGAGACGAGGGTCCAAAGGGCTGGTAGGCCACCTTTAATCCCGACAACCAATGCGTGGCAAGCGTCTGGTGGCGGCCGATCATCCACTTGCCTGTTCACACGATAGCCACAGCTTAATCACTTCAATCCCTGAACGTTTCGCGCCCGCTAGATCGCTGCGACCTGGACGATGTAGGGTGAGCTAGCCCTTTTTCATCTCGGCCATGTCGTCGGGAAGTACGCGCATGCCTGCTTCATGGGCAGCATCGACGAATGCGGCCCGGACCGTATCGGCATCGGTGTAAAACTCAAGGGCTTCGACCGATCGCATTAACGCACTGTGAAATTTATCGCCGTCGCCGGGAATATGCTGGATCGGATCAAATGGGAAGCCGCCTCCGGTCGCTTACAGCGGCACCCGTAAAAATCTGGTCTGGGTCAAACCGACACTTATCGCAGAGATCGATACCGAGCCTGGACGGATGACGGGAAGCTTCGTCACGCTTCCCATAAAGGGCTTCGGGACGTGCAAGACAATGTGGCCGCCTTCGACATTTCTCTCGGTTAAGTGCTTCTTGCTGTATGCCTCGGTATCGCATGCCATCGAAGACGGCGCTCGATTACTACAAGATTCAATGAGGCGCTCGCTCAGAAGAAAAGGTCGCCCGGTTTCGTTTGCCGGGCGGCCTCCCACTGCCGCAAAATTTGATTATCGCGATTAGCGCTAATCAGTTTACCTAGTTGCTGCGGCAAGCTGCTGGGGACTTAGGCGAAGCGCTGCTGCGCGGCGGTGGCCCTCAAGCTTTTCTGTGGCACTCTGCCGAACGGCCGCGGGGGCGACTGCTGCAACACCGCGCTCATCCAGCCACTGGTGCGTGGCGATCTTTACATAGGAGCCAACCCAGAGGCCACCGGTGTAACGGCCAGCAGCCATCGTAGGCAACGTGTGGTTTGTGCCACAGCACTTGTCGGAGTAGACGACGCTGGCCAATTCGCCAATGAAGAGGGAGCCGTAGTTGCGCAGCTTCTTAGCGGTCGCTTGTGGATCACGGGTATGGACCTGAAGGTGCTCCGTCGCGATGTAATCCGAGTAGGCGATCATGGTTTCTTCATCATCGACAACGGTGACCTCACCATAATCCTTCCAGGCAACGCTGGCGACAGGAGCTGTCGAGAGAGTTTCAAGCTGCTTCTCTACTTCCTTGATTGTTTCTTCTGCCAGCTTGCGGTCGGTTGTAACAAGGCCGACGCGGGTGCGTACGTCGTGCTCTGCCTGGGCCAGCATGTCAGTTGCGAGGGTTGCAGGATTGGCCGTCTCATCGGCAACGATGAAGATTTCACTCGGGCCAGCGAGCTGATCGATTCCGACCTGACCGAATACTTGGCGCTTCGCCTCATTGACGAAGGCGTTGCCCGGGCCAACGATCTTGTCGACTGCGGGGATCGTTTCCGTACCGTATGCCATAGCCGCAATCGCTTGGGCTCCTCCGACCCGGAAGATGCGGTCTGCGCCAGCGAGATGGCAGCCTGCGATCATTGCGGGATGAGCATTCGGCGGAAGGCATGCGATCACCTGGTCACAACCAGCGACCTTGGCCGGGACAATGGTCATGACCGGTGCCGAGAGGAGGGGGTAACGACCCCCCGGAACATAGCAGCCCACGATCTCGATGGGAATGACGCGGTGGCCAAGGTGTAGGCCCGGCAGGCTTTCGATTTCGAGTGGCAGGATGGTTCCGAGTTGAGCTTCCGCGAACCGGCGGACGTTTGCAATGGCGAACTCAGTGTCTTCGCGGGTTTGCGGGTCGAGATCGGCGATGGCCTTCAGCTTCTCTTCCTCGGTAACCTCGAAGTTCGCGACGTCGGCCTTGTCGAACGCCACCGAGTATTCACGCACCGCGGCGTCGCCCCGCTCACGTACGCTAGCGATGATCTCCTTAACCGTCTTTTCAATCGAAGCAGTGTCGGAAACTGCGTCGCGCTTCGGTTCCTTGATCCGTGTAAATTTGCCTTTCAGGGCGTCGAGCCGCGATGTCATGAGGTTCTCCTATGTGCGTGCTGGAACGAAGCATCCCGTACTGAAGCCACTCAGACAATTGCCCACTAGACAGGTGTTCAGTATTTTCACCGCGGCTCGCGGACTGCACGCATTGTGGATAGGCGTGCGTGCTCACCAATGCCATGCTAGCGAAGGCGCATATTCTAAAGGGAAATCGCATGCCAAAAATTGGGGTGAAGCTCAGAGAGCTACGTCGTCGTCGCGATTTGGGTGTTAGAGAACTTGCAGCACGTTCGGGGATCTCACACTCGACGATATCCCTCATTGAGCGGGATCGGATGAGCCCCTCGATCGACACGCTGAGTGCCGTCTTGGACGCGCTGGGTACCACGCTGCCGGGTTTCTTCTCAGATTTGCAGTCTAGCCTACCGTATACCCCATTCTACACGTCCCAAGATCTCGTAGAAATTGGCAAGGTCGATACGATCTCATATCGAGTGATTGGCCTCGATCATCCCAATAGGCAGCTTCTAATGCTCCACGAGCGTTACGCGGTCGGGGCAGATTCTGGCGAAGCGTTCACCCATGCGGCCCAGGAAGCAGGCATGCTCCTGTCGGGAGCAGTTGAGGTTACCGTGGGCGGACAGCAGAAAATTTTGCGCCCGGGCGATGGTTACTATTTTGACAGCCGTCTTCCACATCGATTCAGGAATGTCCACGATGGGGAGAGTGAAATTCTGAGCGCCATCACCCCGCCCACGTATTAACCCTCTAAGCAGCGATCACCAGCGGTGAGAATAGTCACCAAGCCCCCAACGCTCACTTCCAAAAGTGGCAAAACGTGGTTTCCTGTTCGAGGTTCAAACCAACAAAAGGGAACGCCGATGAAACTCCTGAAAGTCTCGCTCATTGCGTCAACAGTATTGGTGACTGGCGTCCTCGCCGCCCAAGCTCGTGATCTCACAGTTGTGTCCTGGGGTGGAAATTTCCAAGACGCACAGCGCAAAATTTTCTTCGAACCATATGCAAAGGAGTCCGGCAAACCGGTTCTCGATGAGAGCTGGGATGGCGGGTACGGTGTTCTCCAGGCCAAGGTTAAGGCTGGAACGCCGAACTGGGACGTTGTCGAAGTAGAGTCCGAGGAATTGGCTCTTGGTTGCGCGGACGGCATCTACGAAAAGATCGACTGGCAGAAGCTTGGAGGTAAGGAGTCCTTCCTGCCAGCAGCCGTCAGTGATTGCGGTGTTGGTAACATTGTTTGGTCAACTGGTCTTTCTTACGACGCTGACAAGCTTAAGGAAGCACCTCAGACGTGGGCGGACTTTTGGGATACCAAAAAATTCCCAGGCAAGCGTGGTTTTCGCAAGGGGCCGAAATATGCGCTCGAATTCGCACTGATGGCGGACGGCGTTCCGGCTAATGAGGTCTATAAGGTCCTCAGCGCCGAAGGCGGAGTCGACCGTGCGTTCAAGAAGCTCGACGAGCTGAAGAAAGACATCGTCTGGTGGGATGCAGGTGCGCAACCCCTCCAGCTCCTGTCTTCCGGCCAAGTCGTTATGACAGCAGCCTACAATGGTCGTATCACCGGCATCAACCGCTCCGAAGGCAAGCATTTCGGCTTCGTGTTCCCAGGCAGCGTTTACGCTATCGATAGCTGGGTCATTCTGAAGGATGCTCCCAACAAGGACGCGGGCATGGACTTCATTGCCTACGCAAGCAAAGCCGAAAACCAGGCCAAGTTGCCCGAATACATTGCTTACGGCCTGCCAAATCTTGGCGCCTCCAAGCTCGTGCCGGAGAAATACCAGAAAGAATCCCCGACCTCGGAAGAAAATCTTAAGGGCGCAATTCCCTTGGATGTCGACTTCTGGACGGATAACTCTGAGGAACTGACCCAGCGATTCAACGCTTGGCTCGGTCAGTAACTATTGGTGCGGGGCCTCCTCGGAGGCCCCTTGTCGAACGGCTGTTTCAGCAGTTCGCGTTAGAGAAGAGTCGGCTTACATGACAAACGCCTTCATTCAATTCGAAAAAGTCAACAAATCGTTCGGGATCATGACTGTCGTCGACAATCTCGACCTCGCGATTGCAAAGGGCGAGTTTGTCAGCATGCTGGGCCCCTCTGGCTCGGGCAAAACGACTTTGCTCATGATGCTTGCGGGCTTCGAGAAGCCGACCAGCGGCGCGATATCTGTTGGCGGGAAGCGTGTCGACGGCCTGCCGCCTTACAAGCGCAATATGGGCGTTGTTTTTCAAAACTACGCTCTGTTTCCCCACATGACCGTTGCAGAAAATGTCTCGTTTCCCTTGAAAATGAGGGGTGTCTCCAGATCTGAGATCGTGGAGAGGGTCGGGAAGGCGCTCGATATGGTGCAGTTGGGCGCGTTTCAGGATCGGAAACCGATCCAGCTGTCCGGGGGACAGCAACAGCGTGTGGCCCTGGCACGTTCGTTGGTATTCGAACCTGAAGTCGTCTTGATGGACGAGCCCCTCGGTGCTCTTGACAAAAAGCTTCGCGAGCAAATGCAGCTCGACATCCGTGACATCCACCGAAGGCTCGGTTTGACGATCGTCTTTGTCACTCACGATCAGACGGAGGCGTTGACCATGTCCGACCGGATTGCGATCTTCAATCACGGGAAAATCGAACAGATCGGAACGCCCGCACAAATTTACGATAACCCACAGACGCAGTTCGTTGCTGAATTCATCGGGGAAACGAACCTTCTAACGGGCAAGGTCAAGAGTGCCGGAAATGGTGTCTTAGGTGTCCATCTCGAAAGCGGCGCAAATATCGAGGTCCGAACCTCGACGATTGCCGACGTGGGCAAACCGGTCAAGGTTTCGGTTCGACCTGAGCGTGTCGAGATCAATTCCGATGTGCCAGCCAGCAATCGCCTGAGCGCCACGGTCGCCGATATTGTCTATCATGGCGACCATCTGCAGGTTCGCATTCGCAACCAAGGGAAAGACTTGATCGTCAAGGCGAACCGTAAATCCTCGCCATTGAGCGTTGGCGATGAAGTTGTCGCTTCCTTCTCTCCAGAACAATGCTGGATCGTGGCATGAAGGACACTTGGCTCTGGAAACAAGCCGCATCGTTATTGTTGGTAGCGCCGCTGGCACTCTTTCTCGTCTTCTTCTTCGTCGCGCCGCTCGCGACCATGATGAAGTCGGCAGTATCCGACCCCGTCGCATCTCGTGCTCTGCCAACGGTCGCCTCTGCATTAAAGGGGTGGGACAGGGCGAGCGCTCCTCCCGCTGATGCTCAAAAGGCTTTTGCAGCCGACATCCGGGGCATCAAGGACGACGAGCTTTTTGGTGATCTCGTTCGGCGATTGAACAGCGCCAAATCAGGCTTCCGCACCCTGATGAGTAAAACAAAATCCGCCGTTTCATCCGACCCCAACATTAGCGACCTTACGACGATCGACAATCGCTGGAGTGATCCTGCATTCTGGATTGCTATCCAAGACGCAGCGAGTTCTCCAATAACGGACCGCAACCTGCTCGCCGCCGTGGATTTGACCCGGGACGTAAATGGATCGATCACGAGTGCTCCAGCAGGAACGTCCGCCAACCGGGATACCTTGATCCGGACGCTCACTACCGCCGCTACTGTCACGATTTGCTGCATTCTGCTGGGCATGCCGTTCGCAATGGTCGCATCCTCAGTCACAGGGTGGACCAGGCAGTTGTTGCTGGGCGCGGTCCTGTTGCCACTATGGACATCGCTTCTAGTTCGAACAGCGTCTTGGTTCATCCTGCTTCAGGACAACGGACTAATCAACTCCACACTTCAAGCAGTTGGTTTGACTAGCGGGCCTATCCCTTTGATCTTCAACAGGGTAGGGGTCGTGATCGCCATGACCCACGTGCTATTGCCGTTCATGGTGCTGCCAATCTTCAGTGTGCTGATCAGTATTCCCAAGAATCTGATGCCTGCGGCCGCATCGCTCGGGGCAAATCCGGTCCGCTCCTTCTACCTTGTGCTTCTTCCCCTCTCGCTTCGCGGCGTTGTTTCGGGATCGCTGCTCGTCTTCATGAGTGCACTTGGTTACTACATTACGCCCGCGCTTATCGGCGGTGCCAAGGATCAAATGATAAGTTCGGTTATTGCCTACTATGCGACGGGTGCTGCGAACTGGGGCATGGCAGGCGCACTCGGCCTAGTACTCCTGATAGCGACGATCCTGCTCTATATCGTCTATCTGCGGCTTTCTTCTGAGGAGGCTCGGACATGAAGCCGTTGACCATCGCAAAGCTAGTCTTCGGAGCAGCCGTCGTTTTCTTTCTGATGGCTCCCTTGATCGCAATCTTGCCGTTGGCCTTTACCAACAGCGTGTTCCTCAACTACCCGATCCCAAGCTTCTCTCTCCGGTGGTTTCACGAACTTCTCACGGCAGACGCCTGGCGCCGTTCGATCTTCAATAGCCTGGTAATCGGTGCTGGAACGACGGTCCTTGCTACTATTCTCGGGACAATTGGCTCTCTGGGTCTTCGCGGAAAGAAGATTTCGTTACTATTTGGGTTCATCCGTACTGTCTTCTTGCTGCCCATGGTCGTCCCAGCGGTTGTGCTGGGGGTAGGGATGCAGCTTATGTTCGCCCAGTACGGTCTCGCCAATACGTATCTCGGCGTCATCATTGCTCATTCGGTTCTCGCTATACCGTTTGTCGTGGTCAACGTGACGGCATCTCTGCAGGGGATCGATCATCGCTTGGAGCACGCTGCGGCGAGCATGGGAGCAGCGCCCCACGTGGTATTGCGAACCGTGACTCTTCCCCTGGCAATGCCGGGGATCGTTTCCGGTGCCGTTTTTGCGTTTGCAACGTCATTGGACGAGGTCGTCCTGACATTGTTCGTGGCCGGACCTAACCAACGCACCCTTGCCCGTCAGATGTTCTCTACAATCAGGGAGAATATCAGTCCGGCCATCGCTGCCGCAGCATTCGTCTTCATCGCAGGCACCGTCATCATCGCCTTGCTGGTGAACATTGGGAGGAGGGCACAGAACGCCTGAGCAGGTGCAAGCTTCTGCCTAGTCATCATTGACCAAGACACTGAGACCCACGGAGATGTCTTTCTGATCCCGCGCACCCCGGCGGAGCGGGAGAAGGCCAGAGCGACGGCTGAGACAGCAAAGAGATGGCTCATCTCGGTTCCTAAAGTTGGGAGCGACGCGCCGTCAGATCAGCAATCAGGGCATCCAGCGCAGCGCTGGTCTCCACTTGCTTCTCGAACAGGCCTTCCATCGCCTCGGGTGATCGTGAACGGCACCGGGGCCATAGCGAAGCCAGAACCTGTTGGGTTTTAGCGCGGTGGTTGCTAGTATTGCCTGAGAGACCGTCACCTGGTGGAGACCAAGCATGGCCAAAATGCCCGACCAAAAAAGTGGTGATAGTCCGGTCGGAATGCACACCGCGTCTGGCATCTCTGCTTCCTCAGCGAAGGGTGCGACCTCTCCAAACGCCCTTCATGCGATTGTCAGGTCTCTAGGACGCAATCTCACATTTGCAGTCATATTTGCCGCCTTGACCGCCGTGGTCTTAACGGTGCTGATAGCTATACTGGACTGAAATTTGTCTCCGCGCGGCCCGGAGGGACTCGAACCCCCAACCAAGCGGTTATGAGCCGCCAGCACGCTCCGCGCCAGCGGCCGGCAGTCGCCGTCAGGAACGCCGCAACTTTTTGGAACGCCTGTCGTCTGCAAGTTCTCTGCGATCATCTCCCGTCAGTCTCGTTCAGCCAGATTCCTCGTCATGCTGTCATATCTACTGACCCAGTTGGACCCACACCGCGCCGTTCCTACTGCGCCCGGAGAGACGCCAGTTGGGAAAGCTGGTCTGTCCTGCGGCCGGAAGTCGCGACCGGGTCAAGCCGTGCCCGCCCAACTTGCCGGGATAGCCCTCGGCGGATGACCACAACGGCTCAGCCGAAACCCGGCAAGTGCCCACGCCGAAATCGGAAGACGAGCGCCCCAGCGCACCGACCCTGAAAAGCGCACGCCGGATCCCCTGCAAGGAACCGTTCAATCGCGTGCAGGAGCAGTATTTAACTGTCGGGCGCACCATAACTATGTGATATTATTGACTTAATTAGAAGTAGGGGTTTCATTAGCGTTGCGGGGCGCGACCGGCAGCCGCCGGCTGCCCCGCCTTAAAGCTAGGAAAGGATGGTCCGATGGCAGGCGATCGCAGGAATAGCAGAAGGAGGCCGCCCAGAAAGACGAGCGCCGCGGAATACCGCCGAGACCCTGACGTTCCGGACCTCGAGTTGCGCATAGGCTCGAAGGGCCATCGCTCTTGGACGATGCTGGGCCGGTTCGGCGGCGCAGGGAACACCACTCGTCGAGTTGTGGGAAATGCCCACAAGATGTCGGTGAAGGAGGCCCGTGAATTAGTTCTCCATGGAAGGAGATGAATAGGGCAGGCGTCGATCCGGCCGCGGAAAAGCTCCGTGTCCGACTCGAAGCGGAAAGGCTGGGCCGAGCGACCTTCCGACAAGCCATGAGCGACTACGTGGCGTGGCTGCCTGAGCGGAAGCGCAACCGCAACGCCAAAAAGGATCAAGGGACACTCACGCGCGAGTTCCTCGATCCGCAGCGAAATCCCTGGATCGACAAGCCGCTCCGGGAGGTCACCGGTGTCGAGGTGCAGCGGGTGATCGAAGCGATCCGCGACCGCCCCGCTGCGGCCAGCGCCTACGAGGCATTCGGCTTGCTGAAGAGGTTCTTCGAGTGGGTGATCGCGCCTAAGCGCCGGGCCGAGCTTGGCGTCATGGAGTCGCCGCTGACCAAGCTCACTAACGAGGAGATGAAGCTCCAGAAGAACAAGCGGCATAGAAAACACGACGCCGATGAGGTCCGAGCCTACTGGGCCCGCGCCGAGACAACCGCCTATCCCTGGGGCGAGTACTTCAAAGCGCTCATGCTGACCGGCCAGCGTAACCGGGACGTCCGCTTGGTGCAGTGGTGTGAATTCGATCTTGAGAAGCGCACGTGGACGATCCCCGCGGTGCGCTTCAAATCCGACCGCGACGAACTCGTGATGCTCTCCGTGCCGGTGATACAACTGCTCGACCGCATCAAGAGGCGCCAGTCAGAGAATCATGGGCCCTTCGTGTTCTCTACCACGGACGGGTGGAAACCGATCCAGGGAGCCAGCAAGGCGACGGAGGTATTCAGGAAAAGGATGGGCGAGATCTATGCCGAGAAGCACGGCAAGCCAATGAAACACTGGGTCCCGGCCTGCTGGCCATGCGCGTCGGGACCGTAGTGGGGATCTCGAGGCGGTCGCGAGCCGCGTGGCCGACTGGGGCGCGGGGCGATAGCCCGACACGCAGCAGGCCGGAGGTCACCGGGAACGAGCCGCACCATTTCTCGATGCCGAGAGCGTAGATGTTTGCGATCACCAGTTCATGTCGGCCTTTTGAAGGACATGTCCTCGGATCCTTTGGTGCGACTGTTGTCGTGCATCGACCGGAGGACTCAGCAGGTCGATTTGGCGACAAACTGTTGTCACGCCTAGCGGAGGGCGCCCGACGTGCGATAGGACGTTTTCGCCATCGAAGCTGGATCGGAATCCGATGTTGTGATTTAGTCTGCAAGACTTTCAGTAGGATAGGAACCGCTGCCATTCCCAATCAGCGGGGCCATAACTCCCAATCGGCCGAGGTTTCCCGGCACCGCATCGGCTCCATCTGAATTTCCCGATCGGGAAATTTTTCCAAACACAGATCATCGGGCGCTCATGATTTTCCCGATCGGGAAAATTGTACTCGACAGGGCGGCTGATGTGCTGTTATTTTCCCGATCGGGAAATAAAGATGGCAAAACAAGTCAGAAGTCCAGCCGATATCGGCGCCCTAGTACGCAGCGCACGCAAGGAGCAAAACTTGCGACAGGACGAGCTTGCCGGGGTCTCTGGAGTTGGCCTAAGGTTCATCGTGGACCTCGAAGCCGGCAAGCCGACAGCTCAGATAGGAAAGGTTTTGCAGGTTCTGCAAACGCTGGGTTGTTCGATTGATATTCTAGCCCCCGGTGAACGTAGAAAATGACGGTTAGGGTTCTCAATGTCTGGTGGGGTGGTCGCATTGTCGGGCAATTCACCCAAGATAAGTATGGCGATATCGGCTTCGCATACGCTGAAGCTTGGCTTGATGACGAAAAGACGCCTCCACTGTCGGCCTCACTTCCGAAGCGTCCACAATGTTTTTCTCGCCGTGAATGCCGGCCATTTTTCGGCGGCCTGCTGCCAGAAGAAAGCCAGCGTCTTGTTGCGGCGCAGGCGTTGGGTGTTTCACCTGCCAACGACTTCGCGCTTCTTGATCGCTTGGGCGGCGACGTCGCCGGCGCGCTTCAGCTTTTGCCTGAAGATCAGGAACCCATCGGGGCAGAACCGATTGCGGATCAGCAAACGGCACCTCTGGATGAGGCAGGAATCGTTCGGATATTGGACGTACTTCCGACACGGCCGCTATTGGCCGGCCAGGAAGGCTTGAGGCTATCGCTTGCGGGCGCCCAATCAAAAGTTCCAGTTGTTCTAGTCGATGGCCAAGTCGCCCTACCGCTTCCAGGCCAGGCGACTACGCACATCTTGAAACCACCAATCGCGCGCTTTCCGGGGACCAGCGAGAATGAAGCCTTCGTGATGAGGCTTGCTGCCGCAATCGGGCTCGACGTTGCTCCCGTCGAACCGAGGTCCGCGAATGGTCGCCCTTTCCTTTTGGTCGAGCGATACGATCGCTACTGCGATGCCGACGGTGTGGTTCGCCGTATCCATCAGGAAGACTTTTGCCAAGCACTCGGTGTGCCACCTGAAACTAAGTATGCAAGCGAGGGCGGGCCGACCTTTAGGGATTGTTTTGAGTTATTGCGGCGGGTATCTGAGCGGCCGGGTCCGGACATCGCAAAGCTTTTGGATGCTGCGATTTTCAATCTCATTGTCGGAAATGCGGATGCCCACGGCAAGAATTTCTCGATCCTTTATGATGATCGTGGACCGCGAATGGCTCCGCTGTACGATCTGCTATCCACGGTGGCCTATCCAGACCTTTCTCCGAAGATGGCTATGCGAATCGGCAAACGCGCAACGCTTTCGGAAATGGACGCCGCTGGTTGGCAGGCTTTCTCGAAGGAGACAGGTGTCGGCTTACTCTTAGTACGCCGTCGGGTGAAAGAACTATCAGATGCCACAGGGGACGCGATTCCCCGATTGTCAGAAAAGATGTCTCCACTTGCCACAAATGCTGCGACGTTAGATCACGTAGCCGATTCGATCGCAGACCGTGCCAAACTCGTGGCCCTGAGCATCTAACTCAACAGCGCCAACCATCTCCGCAGGCATAACCCAAATATTGAGTTGTGACCCCGGTCGCAGCGCGTGCGGCCGGCTTGCGGTGAAACCTCCTAAAACCAGGCGTAGCTGCAGAGCAGCGTCGCGCGAGGGCTTTGTCAAGGTGAAAAGGGTGACGACGTCCCGAAGCTGGCCATGCTCAGAGAGGCAGCTCGCGAGCACACGGACGCGTTCCTTGTTGCCACCGACATGATTGATGCCGATCAGCGGGAGGCTACGCCGGGGATGCGCGAGCAGCCCTAGCGGACAGCGGTTCAAACGTCGGCCCCTCTTGGAGGACGTCAACGCCCGCGATAGTGTGCGAAAAAGTCTGGCTGGGGGCCGAATGGACACGCTCAACATCGCGTCGCTTGTATTCTTCATCGTGGTGTGGATTGCGATTGAGCCGCTATTGGCGCTCGGGTGGCCACGGCCCAACGATAGCTTGTCCGTGGATATGGTGCGGGTCCGAGCCGCGTGGATGCGCGAGACGCTGACCCGCGACAACAATTTCATCGGCGACGCCGCGATCCTGGGCCACACGATCAATTCCGCGTCCTTCTTCGGCTCAGCAAACCTGATCGTGATCGTGGGCCTCAGCGGCTCTTTGTTCATGGAGCCCAACTACGGAAACGGTGACGGCCTGATCGCTATGTTCGCGGCCAAGGACCCCGCATGGCTCTTCCAAACCAAGGTTTTGCTGATTATCGCCACACTCCTCAGAGGACTATCGGATTTCATCTGGGCGGTGAGGCAGCTGAACTACTGTCTGGCCGCAATCGGCGCCAGCCCGTCGCGACAAGAAGAGCGCGACATCGCGGCCTGGACCGAGGCGCTCACGCTGGTCCTGAACCCGGCGCTCCGATCATTTAGCGTCGGCGTGAGGTCGTACTACTTCACTGTAGCGGCGGCCTTCTGGTTCCTGGGTCCGCTCCCGTTTCTGATGGCGACGGTACTCGGCGTGGGCCTGCTGATTTGGCGCCAATCTTGGTCGGATACGGCGAAAGGGATCATGGCGATCCGCAAGCTGCTGGATTGACTTTGTGGCGGGTCACGGCCGACGGAGGGCAATAGTGGGAGAGCGCGAACGGAGCTTCTCTTCACCCCGCGCAGCCTGTCAAGCTTTGGGTGGAGACGATGCCGATGGGTCCGACTTCAAGGGCGACCTGGAAGCGGCGGAAAGCCTTTTCCGTTTTGGTGACCAAAACGATACCAGCCCGGGGGTTAGAGCCGCTCCGATCGGCGCCACGTCGCGAACATTACTGCTGGAGCCTTCATTCTGGACATTCATCGCCGTTTCCTCCTGCCTCACAACGTGCAGGAGGCGGGGCGGTTCACACACTGCCTATTTCCGAAGCGCTTTTCCATCGATTGAAAGATGGGCGCTTAGATCGAGCCAGGTCACCTTACGCTTTCAGGTTCCTGAGTGCTGGCGGAAGCAGTCCGGTCGAGAAATCCTGATAAGAGACAGGCCGAAAAAACGGTAGATCGCGAGAGTGCCCACGGAAGTGGATCTGCCGTCTGCTGTCGCCGGGTCGGGGCCGCCATGGACCATCGCCGGAGAAACTTCGACGCCGGTCCCGAACCCGTTCACGAACAGGCGCCCCGCGAGCATTTCAAGCTTCGGAACAAGACGACGAGCATCGGCTTCATCATCGTGATTGACGAACAGCGCGACCGTCAACTGCCCCTCCAGTGCGTCGATGACCGTCTCGATATCCGTGAAGTCCCGGCAATGCACGACGATGCCCGCGGCGCTGAATACTTCGTTTTGAAGTTCCTCATGTGCGAGGAAGCCCGACGCCGTTGTCTCGAAGAGCGCTGCCGCAATTGCGGATCGAGGGTACCGCTTTGGGAATGCGACTGTTTCGGATGTTGGTGCGGCTGTTTGCTGGAAGGGGCCGCGCGCCGTCGCACTGTACGACGACGGAATTGCTCCAACCGCTATTCCTGGCTCGATGCGCATGTTCAGATACAACCGGCAATCTCATTGCTGGTCTATGCCTGCGCGTTGTTTGTGACCTCCGTGTGTGATGTGGAGTGAGCATAGGAAATCCCGAGAGCGCTTCTGAGTTCTGACACTCCATAGGCCAGGACCAGAAGCAGCACGAGGATCGCAATCAAAAGCCAGACCCAACCGCGGTTACGATATCGGCGAGGAGTGGTGCGCAGGTCCAGATCGTTGTTCTCGCTATCCTTCGGCATACGGCTTCCCTGTAATATTTCTGGATCAACAAGCGGCGGACAAACCTGTTCCGATGATCAGACTTCAGTCCGTGCCGCGACCAAGTCACGTTCGGCTCGTAGGGTTGGTGTGGGACCTAAGTCCGGGAGCGGGTCCAGACTTCAGCCCGATGTGTCGTTGGCCATTTTCTCTATTTTCAATAGCATCGACGCAAGAATGCAATTTGGAGAAAGCAATGCGTATTTTGACTTTAGCATCTGTTGCGGCGTTTTCCGTCGCTGTTGCTGCTAGCCCCATTGGGTTTGCCGGTTTCGATACGAGCGCCTTTGCGAAGAGTGGAGGGAATGGTGGTGGAAATGGCGGCGGGAACGGCGGCGGCAATGGGGGCGGTAACGGCGGCGGCCAGGGTAACAGCGGCAACCACGGCGGCGGCAACAGCAATAGCAAAGCCGGCGGCCATAGCCAGACCGGGAACACGAAGTCGCAGGGCGGCCTCAAAGGAAAGTCAGGTGATGCCGGTAGCAAGGCGCAATCAACAAAGGGCAGCAAGGAGACTGTTGCCACGCGCGAAAAAAATACCTCGGCACAGCTAGCTGGTCTGAACTCCCTCAATCGGAGTTACAAGGCCTACATGCACACATCCGATCCCCGTATGACCGCGATCGCAGCCTACGCTATGGCCTATGCCCAATACGAGATCGACAACGGCACCGAACCCTCTGTCGACGATCCAGTTCTCGGCGACCAGGCTCTGGAGGACGCACTGGCGTCAGCAACGAAGAGCGGCGAAGTAAGCCCCGGTGTTCTCGAGCGGGCCAAGACCATCCTTGGAGTTGGCGAGGAAGACGGAAAGATCGATCAAATCCGAGCGTCGCTGGAGCAGTCTGAAGAGACAACTCCTGACGAATAAACGCCCATGAGGAAGGCGGTCGATGCCATTCAGCCTCGACCGCCCTTGATGCGGGAAAGGTCAACCCCTCCGCCGTCTACATCATTTGCTCTGTCATCGAGAGCAAAGGGCGCCATGAGAATGCCAATGACATTCCGGCTGACCACAGGATCATCGGAAGCATCACAGCGTCTGCGAACACTTTGCCCACGTCATCGGTGTCGAAGTCCCGTGCAAGAAGGACCGCGCCCCATTCCGACGTAGATTGCTCCGGGGCCGCCTGTTCGGCGGCGATACTCCCAAGCAGCGCGCTGGTAACGGCTTGCTCCGGCGTAGCGTAGTCACCTGAAATAATTGGGGTAGGGCTTATGCTCTCTTGTTTTTTGGGCATGGAAACGTACTCTGTTGACCACCGATAAAGGCCCGTGGTCGCGCGAAGTTGCATGACGGTTTTGTCAAATCCGACGCCCATTAACGCAGATCAGCCAAGCAGCCAGCTCTCAAAAAGAAGGCTCATTTGAGATGGGCCATCCAAGAGGGGGAATTAACAGGGAGTTGAGGGACTAGCGGCCCTCAGGTCGCACTATAAGGGATTCCTTGCGAAGGCTTCGTGGAATAAGATGCATTTCAACACGGGACCGGATGCTTAGACTTGCCCGAGTTGGCGCTAGTGAAGAGACGAGGCGGCCGCCCGCTGTATGCATCAGCCTGACACGCACGTGTCCTCACAAGGATGTTGCGGATGCCTGCAACACAAGTCTCGCAGACATTGAATGGCGATCTTCTTCGGCGACATCTCGCTGAAATCCTCAGCCGTAACGAATGGTCTCGAGACAAGCTTCGCGCCTTTCAACGAGAAAGACTTCAGTCGATACTACGACACGCCGTCCAAGCCTCTCCTTACTACCGTGAAACGCTCGGCGATCTCGTTGCCCGCAGGACAGCCTTCGGGGAGTACCCCATTCTCACCAAGCGCGCGTTGATGCAAAACTTTGACCGGATCGTAACCGATCCGCGATTGAGCAGGGGCGCTGTCGACGATCATCTCTCTGGCGAACACCCGGGCGCGGCGATGTTCGGAGAGTACCGTGTGGCTGCGACCGGAGGAACGAGCGGCGAGAGAGGATTCGCGGTGTTCGACCAAGAAGGATGGCTGTCGGCGATCGCAAACACGCTGCGCTTTCAAAAAATGGTTGGTATCGACGAGGATACGAACAGTATGGGAATATTCGCGTCCTCTCCCGTGCATATTTCACACCGAATAGGAGCGGAGATACGCGCCTTGCGCCCGTCAGCGCCGCGGCTCAATGTGTTAATGCCGCTGTCGGAAGTGGTTAGCGGCCTCAACACCTACCAGCCGCAAGTGATCTCGACGTATCCCTCGTATGTAAAGGTGTTGGCCAACGAGCAACTCGCGGGTCGTTTGCATATCAAACCGCGACTGATCCGGACGAGCGCCGAAACTCTGACAGAAGACGTGCGAAGACTTGCCGCCAAAGCATGGGGAGCCGTGATTGCAAACAGCTACACCTGCACCGAGGCGGGGGCCATGGGACATGAGTGTGAATTGGCCAATGGACTGCACTTGGCAGAGGACGCTTTTGTGTTTGAGGTGGTCGACGCGAATGGTCGCCCAGTTCCAAATGGAACCCGCGGCGCGAAATTGCTCGTCACAAGTTTGACCAACCGCGTTCTGCCTTTAGTGCGCTACGAAATTTCCGATGTCGTCACTCTTGCGACTGAACCGTGCCGGTGTGGGCTCCCGTTCTGGCGGATCGCTTCCATTGACGGTAGAGCGGAAGAGATGCTTCGTTTTGGGAGCGTAGACGGCGGTATGGTCGAGGTCCACGCTCATCGGCTCCGCTCACCTCTGACAGCGACCCCAGGTGTACGACAATATCAATTCGCCCAGCTGCCAGACGGACTGGAGATCACGATATCGCTTTTCCCAGAGACCGATCCTGACGTCGTTGGGGAGAGTATCCGCCGCTCCGTTGACGCAGAACTGGCAAAGGTGGGCGCGCGCGCTGGCAAGCTCCTTATCAGGACAGTGGATGTGATCATGCGCTCAGGCGCGGGCGCAAAGGAGAAGCTGGTCGTCACGCCTACCATATCAGATACGTGATCCCAGGCTGCCTCGATCCAAGGTGGCACCATGACTGCTGAGGCTAGGCATACGTGACGCCAGGGGTCATGGACCGCAAAGCGCCGAAGGCAGACGTCACGAAGTCGGCAGTAGAGTTCGCGCAGGAACCTCGTCACAATTAATTAGATGGAGTATTCTCGCCTTCTTGCAGGCACCGTGGGGATTGGATGTCGGGCGAAAGCCGTAGTGGAAAACGGTGCACGCTCGGCAGGATCATGGGGGACAGTACATTGGAGGGGTGCAACACAGAGGAAACAAGCGTCATCGCTAGGCAGCGGGTCGAAGTGTTGAAGCGCGAGCTTGCCGAGGCGCTCGAACAACAGACGGCAACAAGCGAGATACTGCGCGCCATCTCGACTTCGCCCACCGCTGTAAAGGCGGTGTTCGACACGATCGCGCAGCGTGCCGCCCGACTTTGCGGTGCTCAATATTGCCACGTGTTTCGCTATGATGGCGAATTGTTGCATTTCGTGGCGCATAACGGGCTGGAACCCGAAGCAGCTGTGCCTCCAGCCCCGCCGCATCGAGGCAGTACCGCGGGGCGTTCGATCCTCAGCCGATCGGTGGAGCAGATAGAGGACTGGCGCGTCGATCCCGAATACACGGCCCATATCGTCATGGGCGCTCAATCCTCGAACTATAGAAGCCTGGTGGCTGTACCGATCATGCGCGAGGATGCCCCGATCGGAACCATTGTCGTCGCACGGCCCGATCCTGGATTTTTTCCTGATCGCCAGATCGCACTTCTCAAGACCTTCGCAAACCAGGCAGGGATAGCGATCGAGAATGCTCGGCTGTTTACGGATTTGGAAGAGCGGAACCTCGAGCTTAAAGAATCACTGCAACAGCAAACGGCAACGGCGGATGTTCTCAAGGTCATCAGTCGGTCCGCTTTTGACCTCCAGACCGTCCTTGACACCCTTGTCGAATCCGCCGAGCGGCTGTGCGAGGCTCACGACGCGGCGATATTCCTGAAACAGGGAGACATGCTCCACCTGCAAGCACACCATGGCCCAATTCCAATCGACTTCCCTGGTTGGCCAGTATCACGGGGCTGGGCGACCGGGCGAGCCGTGGTTGATCGAAAGCCCGTCCATGTGCCTGATTTGACGGCCGTGCCCGACGAATTCCCGGACGGTTACAGCATGGCAGTCCGCATGGGCCATCGGACAATTCTGGCAGTTCCTTTGCTGCGGCAGGGCGAAGCAATTGGCGGCATCGCCATTCGTCGGACGGAAGTCAGGCCGTTTACCAAAAGGCAGATCGAGGTTGTCCAGACCTTTGCCGACCAGGCGGTCATTGCGATCGAGAACGTGCGGTTGTTCGAGGAAGTGAAGGCTCGAACGGCAGACCTATCCGAGGCGCTGGCGCAGCAGACCGCGACAGCTGACGTTCTGAAGGTCATCAGCCGCTCCGCATTCGATCTGCAGGCAGTCCTCGATACTCTGGTAGCGTCCGCTGCACGTCTTTGCGAGGCAGATATTGCTACGTTGACTCGACCGATGGGAGATGCCCACTACCCTGTCGCGGGTTTTGGATTTTCGCAGGAATTCGACCACTATTTTCGAGCCCTCCCGCTGGAACCGGGGCGCGGGAGCATCGTTGGTCGAACTCTCTCCGAGGTCCGACCGGTCCAGGTTGCCGATGTCCTTGACGATCCAGAGTACGCAATGCCCGAGGCCCAGAGGCTTGGCGGGTTTCGCACCGTCCTTGGGGTGCCGCTCTTGCGGGAAGGAAGTCCGATCGGAGTGCTCGCATTGACCCGCTCAATCGTACGGCGCTTCACCGACAAGCAGATCGAGTTGGCATCGACCTTCGCCGACCAGGCCGTTATCGCCATCGAAAACGTGCGTCTCTTCAAGGAGGTGCAGGCGAGAACGGAGGAACTGTCGCGGTCGCTCGAGGAACTCAAAACCGCGCAGGACAGGTTGATCCAGACGGAGAAGCTCGCCTCGCTCGGACAACTCACCGCCGGCATCGCGCACGAGATTAAGAACCCGCTGAACTTCGTCAACAATTTCTCGGCGCTGTCGGTCGAATTGCTCGATGAGCTTCGGCAGGTGTTCGACAGCATGGTAGCCGACGACGCGACGCGCGCCGAGATCGACGAGCGCACAGCGATGCTCAAGGGCAATCTCGAAAGGATCATCGAGCACGGCAAGCGGGCCGATTCGATCGTCAAGAACATGCTCTTGCACTCACGTCAGGGTGCAGGCGAGCGCCGACCAGCCGATATCAACACCATTGTCGAGGAGAGTCTCGGTCTCGCCTATCATGGTGCTCGAGCCGAAAAGCAGGGTTTCAACATCACACTGGAGAAATCGCTCGATCCCACAGCCGGGGAGGTTGATCTTTATCCGCAGGAGATTACGCGCGTGCTTCTCAATCTGATCTCCAACGGCTTCTATGCGACCAGCAAACGCGCCGCCTCAGAGCGCGGGGACAGCTATGAGCCGACGCTTGCCGCGACGACCAAAAATCTCGGCGACAGCGTCGAGATTACAATCCGCGACAATGGCCTTGGCATTCCGGCGGAGCTGCACGAGCGGATATTCGATCCTTTTTTCACGACCAAGCCTGCTGGCGAGGGGACGGGCCTCGGCCTTTCGCTCAGCCACGATATCATCGTCAAGCAACATGCCGGTTCGATCGAAATGGAGACGGAGCCTGGTCGATATACCGAGTTTCGCATCCGGTTGCCGCGATCGCGGCAGTGATTGCAATACCGGAGGGCAAATCATGAGCCTCCTTATACTGGTGGTCGATGACGAACCTGACATCGAATTGCTTTTCAAGCAGCAATTCCGCCATGACCTGCGCGCAGGTCGCTTCTTGATGGAGTTTGCTCGTTCGGCGGCTTCAGCACTCGAACGGATCGCAAATGCGGCCGACGTGACGCTCATTCTCATATTGTCCGATGTCAACATGCCGGGGATGAGCGGGCTCGAATTGCTGCCCAAGGCGAGGAGCTTGCGGCCTGACGTGCCGGTAATCATGATCACCGCCTACGGCGATCCCGAGACCAAGCGAAGGGCCATCCAAGACGGCGCAGAAGCGCTGTTGACCAAACCGATCGACTTTGCCGTATTACGAGAAGAAATCGACATGCGAATTGGGCGGGCCGCATGAGTACAAGCATACTCGTTGTGGATGACGAGCCGGACCTGGAGATGCTTCTCGTCCAGAAATTCCGGAAGGAGATTCTCGCCGGCACGCTGCGTTTCTTGTTTGCCCGCGACGGCATCGATGCGTTGGCCATGCTTGCGGCCAACAACGATGTGGATATCGTTCTGAGCGACATCAACATGCCGCGCATGGATGGTCTTTCCCTGCTGGCGAAGCTTCAGCAGAGGGACGAGGATTTGTCCACGATAATCGTTTCCGCCTACAGCGATATGGCCAATATCCGGATCGCGATGAACCGCGGCGCATATGATTTCGTAACGAAGCCGATCGATTTTCCCGACTTAGAGGCGACGATCGTCAAGACGATCCACCACATCGAGGCGTTGCGTGAGGCGCAGCGCAAGCAATCAGCGGCTGAGGCGGCGCGTGCATCGCTTTCCCGTTATTTTTCGCCGAATCTCGCTGAAAGCCTGGCCCGCAGCGCCGATTCTCTTGATCTTGGTGGAAGGCGGAGGGATGTTGCGTCGCTCTTTACCGATCTGACGGGGTTCACCACGCTGGTGGAAACGATCGAGCCGAACGTACTCGGGCAACTCCTCAACGATTACATCGTTGGTATGACCGACATAGTGTTCGCCCATGACGGTACCGTCGCCAAGATTATTGGCGACGCAATCCATGTGCTGTTCGGCGCACCTGTCGAACAACCGAACCATGCCAGTCGCGCGATCTCCTGCTCATTCGCTCTTGACGCCTTCGCACGGTCTTTCCGTGAACACTGGTGCAGCAAGGGAATAACCCTTGGTCATACTCGGATCGGTGCCCATTCCGGCACGGCAGTGGTCGGCAACTTCGGTGGAGGAAAGTTCTTCGAATACAGCGCCTATGGTGACACCATCAACGTTGCCGCACGCTTGGAATCGGCGAACAAGGCGCTTGGCACGCGTATCTGCGTGAGTGCTAGCCTCGCGGCAAGCATGCAGGGATTCTGCGGCCGCCCTGTTGGCGACCTCCTGCTCAGAGGCAGGGTGGAGGCGATCCGCGCGTTCGAGCCGCTTGAGGCCGAAAGTTATGCCGCCGACGCAACGCAGGCGTACATGGTTGCCTTCGAAGAATTGGAAACCGGCGATCCTCGTGCCGTAGCTTCATTCGCTGCCCTGGTTGCTCGCAACCCCGAGGACCCGCTTGCTGTCTTTCACCTGAAGCGGCTGATGAACGGCGAATTCAGCACGACCATCAACCTCAAAAATGTCCACTAATCGTCGAGCCCTTCACATGCCACCAATTTCCCCAACGGGCTCTAGCAATAGTGAATTTCCAATAGCAAGCAGGCCGCCGTCGAACTGAACGGTCCACGAAAGGCCTCGGGCAGCCGGCGGCAGTCGCATCCGCCAGATCAGGATCGGCAGCATCTACCCCGCCACCATGGGCATGCTGCCGACCTTCCTTGCCAAGATCGCCCGCAAGTATCCCGATGTCCGCATCCACATCGCGTCGGGCAATACCGGCGAGATCATCCGCGGCCTGGAGACCGGCCAACTCAATCTAGGCTTCATCCGCCCGGTGGAAAACATCGGCTCCTTGCGCTTCGTCTCGCTTGCGCATGAGCGCTATTACCTGGCGGTCGGCCATGCCAATCCGCTGGCAGCCAGGGACGAGATCACGATCGACGATCTGCGCACTCAGAAGATCATCGCCTTCAACCGGCAGAACCTGTCGTTTACATGGGTAATCGCGGCGCGATCTCCTCCTCATGTGAAGAGGACCCAACCGCTGGCCGCGATGACATCATCGACATCGCACGGTCGCTGGCAAGGGCAGGAGGACGCTCGTGACCTGCGACTACAAGACACCGTTCGACTTTGGCGAAGAGGTGATCATCTGTAGCAAAATCGTGCCATGACGGTTGGCTATTACCGCTAACGTCATTTTAGTTGCAATGTACGCTCTTGGCCGCATAGCGGACTTCATCGCCATTGCAGAGTATAGGCTCGACCGTTACGATTGCTGCGCTCAGGCTAAGCCAACCAAGAGTGGCGGCAAAACAATGCCGGCAAATGGATTCAAGAACCTGTCAGAACGAATAAGTAGCTTTCCAACGCCGGTAGCAGGGCTGGCGCTTGGCATCGCGAGCCTTGGCTTGTCGTGGGAAAATCTGCTTCCTGGCGTTGGGCTTGCCGAAACCGGTGCCGTGATTGCTGCGTTTCTGCTCATCCTGCTGAGCGTGCGGTTCGTCCTTCACCCGAAAACGCTTTCCCGCGACCTCGCCAATCCCGTGGTGGGCGGTGTAGTCGCTACCTATGCAATGGCGTGGATGCTTGTCTCGATAAGTCTCTGGCAGTCCAGTCATCTGGCCGGGGCGTTGCTATGGTTGTTCGGGCTGTGCATGCATGTTGTCTTCTTGGCGTTGTTTGCCAGAAACAGAATGGCGGTTCGGTTCGAACTGCCGCATATGGTGCCAAGTTGGTTTATTCCCCCGGTCGGCGTCATTGTCGCCGCCGTGTCCTATCGAGGCCCGCACGAAGGACCTTTGTTCTTGTTGGCGGTTACTGCATTGTACTTCGGAATGGTTATCTACGCGCTGATGCTGCCGGTAATGTTTTACCGGTTCATCTTTGCGGAGAACGTTGCGGTTACAGCGATGCCGACGCTTGCGGTCCTCGCGGCCCCGGCCAGCCTGTCGCTGACAGGATATTTGTCGTTGGTCGACGACCCACAACCATTGCCAGTTATTCTGCTGATGGGAATCTCGGTGCTGATGACTGCCATTGTGTATGTCGCGTTCGTACGATTGCTTGCGCTCCCGTTCTCGCCCGGGTTTTCGGCTTACACTTTCCCCTTGGTCATCGGGGCGACGGCGCTTTTCAAAACGGCCGATCAGCTAGAGGTCTGGCAAATCCGACAGAAACTAATCGACCAAACCCACGGGCTGGCGGTCTTCGAATTGCTGATTGCGACCGCAGTTGTCGTCTACGTGATTGCACGGTTCGGTCAATTCGCGTGGACACACTGGTGGCAAGTGCCTCAACCCGACTTGATGGAGGCATAGTCACGGAAAGATTGCCTAGGTAAGTCGGAAGCAACCGCACGAGCGTTGAGGGATAGCGAAGCCAGAACCTTGTTGGGTTTTAGCGCTGTGGTTGCTAGTATTGCCTAAGAGACCGTCAGCCGGTGGAGACCAAGCATGGCCAAAACGCCTCACCAAAAAAGTGGTGATAGTTCGGTCGGAATGCACACTGTGTCTGGCATCTCTGATCCCTCAGCGAAGGGTGCGGCCTCTCCAAACGCGCTTCACGCGATTGTCAGGTCTCTAGGACGCAATCTCACATTTGCAGTCATATTTGCCGCCTTAACCGCCGTGGTCATAACAGTGCTGATAGCTATACCGGACTGAAATTTGTCTCCGCGCGGAGTAAGTTACGCATGGTCACTCTTATGGCGTGCGCTTTCGGGGCTCTCGCCCTTGCAAGCATTCGAGTTGCTTCGTGCATAACACGCGCGAGCTCTAGGTGTCGGTCCGTGAAGGTGCACCCCGATCTTGGGTCAGCGGGAGCTGGAATTTTCCGAGGCTCAGGCTCAGTTCGGCGGGGGTGAAGGCTCAAGGAACGCAGGTGGATTGCGGTCGCGATCTCGATACCCCAAAGCTGTGTGAATCTGGCTGACTACCGCCGCGCCTTCGCCCACAGCTGCTGCTACCCGCTTGGTGGAGCCCGCTCTTACATCTCCAATGGCAAAAATGTTCGGTATGCTGGTTTCGAGGGCCAGAGCTGCGCGGCCCACCTCTTGTTCGACGAAGGGATCGAAAGCAGCTCCCGTTACGATGAATCCGGCGCGGTCCGTAGTAATGTGCGGGCATAGCCAGCCGGTGTTAGGATCAGCACCAATGAACATGAAGAGCTGGCGGACTTCGAATTCCGTCTCTCTTGCGGACTTCAAGTTTCTGATCTTCACTGCCAGAAGCGACGCATCCCCCGATAAGGAGGTTACCTCGCATCCGACGTGCATCACGACATTCGGGAGGGCGGCAATCCGCTCAATCAGGTAGGTCGACATCGTATCCGCGAGGTCCCTTCGTATCACCAGATGGAGACGGCTGACCTTGGGGGCCAAATAGGCGATTGCCTGACCAGCAGAGTTGCCCCCACCGACGACGACAATATCCCGGTTCTCACACCACTTTGCTTCGATGGGCGTTGCCCAGTACGACACCCCGGCACCCTCGAAGTCTGAGACATTCGAGATACTTGGTCTGCGATATCGTGCTCCAGATGCAACCACGACCGTTCTCGCCATTATTGCTCGCCGGTCGGTCGTGCGGAGATTGATTAGACCACCGCGCCGACTCCCGGGAACGGGCGGTGACATCTCAGAAATTCTCAAGGGCAGGGCAACTTCGGCGCCGAACTTCAGGGCCTGATTGAGTGCTCGACCGGCCAGGGCTTGGCCCGAGATACCGGTCGGAAAGCCCAGGTAGTTTTCGATGCGGGAAGAACTACCTGCTTGTCCTCCTGCAGAACGTTCGTCCAGGACGATAACGCTCAGGCCTTCAGAGGCGGCATAGACCGCCGCAGCCAGTCCTGAGGGACCCGCCCCGACGATCGCAGTGTCGTACACCATCTCCGGGTCCAGCTCCGGTGTAATCCCCAGACAGCATGCTACCTCCGCGTCGGTGGGCTTTTTCAGGACAGTCCCGTTTGGGCAGACCATGACCGGTAGATCGCTGGTCTGGATACCCAGGCGCTCCACCAGATCGTGACCCTCGCCATCGCTGGAGGCATCGACCACAACGTAGGGGTATCCGCTCCGAGAGAGGAAGATTTGAAGGGCACGCAAATCCGAGTTTCCATCGTGTCCAATCAGCACGGTGCCGGAATTCCCGGTGTCGATGAGCGCCACGCGTCGAAGAATGTAGGCCCGCATGATGATTTCGCCGACCTCGGCCGAGCCGATGATGAGCGCCTTGACGTGCGTGGCGTCAAAGGGGATGGCGACGCAACCATGGTGGCCAGCCCGTGAAGCCGCCATAGCAGGCCGCCCCGACAATTGATTGAGTTCGCCTGAGAAGTGGCCCACCCCATGCGACACGATTGCGGTCTCCGAGTGGGAGCCAATTTTCCCGAAGACATCAAGCCGCCCAGAAAGAACCAGCCAAGCCGGGACTTGCCGGTCACCAATCGATGAGACCTGTTCTCCAGGACCAAACGTCTTTGGCTCTCCGCTGGCGAATCTTTTGGCTACTTCTATCTGCAACGGGGTCAGGACGGGAAACAGCTGGGCTTGGCGAGAGTGGACGTCCATGCACTCAACCTCCTGTCTTAATAAAACTGCGGAATCGGTCCGACCTGAGGGGTCTGATCAGGAAGGTCAATCATTGTCTCATCCACGTAGCACCAACCCCAGCCTTCCGGTGGATCGTAGCCTTCGATGATGGGATGGCCCGTGCTCCGAAAATGCGCCGTCGCATGCTTGCCGATTGATTGATCGCAGCATCCAACGTGTCCGCATTCACGGCATAGTCGCAAGTGGACCCAAGCTTGCCCGGTTGCCAGGCATTCTTCACACCCCATAGTCTGGGGCCTGACGGATCGAACGGAGTTCTGATGGCTGCAACGCGTCATTTGAAATCCTATCCTATCGTTGGATCTCAGGTAACATACCTGAGAACGCTACTTTGGACAGTCATACGCAAGGGTTATGGTGACCGCTTCACTTGCCGTCCATCGAACCGAGACGGGTTAGACTGCCTCACTCGACCGTGTGCTACCCATTTGAAACGTAAGAATGCAGAAATTGCGAAAGACGAGCGCTTTTGGGTGAAGATTATGGGCAAACCCACGTTGGCTTTGCGGGTAAAGCCTTGGCCACGCGATTGGCAGTTCAGCACATGGCAAACCGGGGTAAAGTCGCGACGGAGCGCGAAGCGGTGAACGCCCCTGGTTGCCTCAGCTGCCTCATTATTGAACGCCGCCTTGACAAACGTGTGGTTGAAAGTCGTTGCTCGCGGACAGATTTTACTGTTGTTGTTTCGGCTGCCGCGTCTCGCGCGGCAGCCTTCAATATTAAAGTGCGCGGAGATCTTCAGCCGCTGTTTTACCAGAACGCCGATCCTGCTTCGGTTCGTAACTGACTTTCTGACCATCCTTAAGGCCTGAAAGCCCGGAACGCTCTACCGCCGAGATGTGCACGAACACATCGGGAGAGCCATTATCGGGGGCGATGAAACCATAGCCCTTTTCAGAGTTGAACCATTTCACTGTACCAGTAGCCAATGTAAGTCCTCGGTTGATTTGCGATTGGCAAAATAGTCACGAAGGCCCGTTTGGCAAGATGCACGGTTTAGTTTGGGGGAGTTGGCCCAACGGAAATATCCGAAGACGAGGGAACATGGACAAAACATTACGGGCGCTCAACCCGATTGGGGAGCGCCCGTATGTTTGCTAGCGACAAAAACCAACTGCGTGGCAGGCCGCTTGCTTGAGTCGTCCATCTATCGATGGAATCCGCGTCTCGCAACGCCAGTTACCGCAGCGCAGCTATGCATTGCCCGTCGTTTTCGTCCTCGCCGCCAACCACCGTCGTCAGAAGTCAACTACGACTGACCGAGCGCTGCGGTTGGCCGGTCCGTGATACACCGCCTCTATGTTGTTCCCGTCTGGGTCAAGCAGGAAGGCGGCGTAGTATCCTGGGTGATATGATCGTTCGCCCGGTTTACCGTTGTCGCTACCGCCGTTGGCGATGCCCGCGCTGTGGAATGCGTCGACAGTGGCACGATCCTTTGCCTGAAAGGCCAAATGATGCCGCCCAGTCAGCTCCCCGAGGGCAGCGTCGCTGTCTCGGGATGAAATGAAGAGTTCGTCAGCCCAGAAATAGTCATCGGCCTCACCACCAATTGGAATTTCGAGCACCTCTAACAGTGGGAGGTAAAAGGCGCGGCTTGCCGAAAGATCGGCGACGACCAATTGGATGTGATCGATTAGTCGGCCGCGATGAAGTTGGGCAGTGTCCATTTCGACGCCTCCAATTCGGCAAGATAACGAAACGGCAGGGTGCGGTTTCGGTTCCATGTTTCGCCGTGATTTCGGTGGAAGTCGACATCCCCTTATTGTCGTTGCCGCTCGAGCGCAGCGTTGCACGATTCATAAATCCCCAAGGGTGGCAGACGATCAGGGGCCGGTGGTCCAAGCGGTGAAAATCGGAAAGTGATCGGAGGTGTCGATCAGCGGCTGGTCGTCATCGAAGTTGCCGTTACTGGCCGCATCGTAGGTATTCAGGCTCCTGCCGCCGCCGCGCGTGCCGTAAGCCGTCAATTGAACCAATATCACTTGAGCGCGCTGCGTGATTATCAAGTTGGCCCCGGTTGCTTTGGAACAAACCCAACGCCAAATCCGAACACGCGGCCAATCTTTTCCAACGTTTCGAGCGTGGGGTTCGCGGAGCCGGCTTCGATCTCCGCAACTTGTCGCCTAGTAAGCGACAGCATCTTGGCAAATTCCTCCTGCGTCATGCCGAACCCTTTGCGGATCTCCGCCACAGCACCGGGCAGCCTCAGGTCCCCAGTTCGAGCACGCTTCGCAAGTGTTCTCCGGTTTTCAAGAATCTCCTCTTTCGTCGGCTTCTTCCATCGAGCCATTTAGCGGTCCTTCGCCATCATTGACACGCCGCCAGACCGCTGTCCGCCATCGCTAGACAGCTGCAGGGGCAGATCGGAAGCGCGCGAACCCCCAGCAAGGCTGAGGTGATCGGCCAGCTTTCGCCTTGCGTGCCCCTGGGGCATAAGATCCAAGAGGAAGGGTGGCCAGCTGCGGCTGTATCGATTTTCGAGGTCAACGGGATAACGGACTGACAAGGCACGATGGTCGCGGACCGTTTTGCCGGTCGCGAATTCCGCCGACGCCATCGTGACGAAATAATCGAGATCGTAATCGACGATCGACGCGCCCTGGAAGCCGGCCGCGTCGTCCTTGAATTCTAGGGTCGCGGCGTGATGCCACTCGTCATCAAAATGGGTTTGGAGCGTTAGGCGCATTAATTGACCCTTTTAATGGTTCAAATAATGCATTTCTAGAAATTATTCAACCCATCAAAGTGGGTTGAATGACTACCTCCAAAACTGCCAGCTACCTGTGCGAGGCTGTGAAACCTTTGAAACTACGCCAACTCTCCTACTTCAAAGCGGTGGCCGAGGAACTGCACTTCGGCCGGGCGGCAGCCAGGATGCACATTGCCCAGCCGGCCTTAAGCAATCATGTGATGTCGCTGGAAAGGGAGCTTGGCTGTCCGGTGTTCATCCGCTCGACGAGACGGGTGGAACTGACCAGGGCAGGGGAGACCTTTTACTATCGCTGTGTGCGGATCCTGAGCGACATCGACCTGACCACGGAACTGACCCGGGCAGCCGGCGGCAGTCGTATCCGCCAGATCAGGATCGGCAGCATCTATCCGGCCACCATGGGCATGCTGCCGACCTTCCTTGCCAAGATCGCCCGCAAGTTTCCCCATGTCCACATCTACCGCTGGCCCTGATGATATCGTCGACATCGCACGGTCGCTGGCAAGGGCAGGGCGGTAAGGCACCTTCCGCGACTTCGACGACTGTGTTCTTGCAGCTCTGAGCTGTCGCGGACAAGTCCGATTGGTCTGTTAGGACTTGAAGGTTAATTGCGGTATCAGTGGCCGCCTTATTATGGACGTGCTCAAAGATGAGACTGGAGGGAAGGTGCGGCCGAGGGAGTTTGACCGCACTGCGCGCGATCTCGTCGTCAATGGCTTCTGCTCTCCTGACGCCATAGAAAGTGCACTGCGAAGAAAGCCTTTGGCCAATCAAGGAGGGTGCAATGCAGCGAAGCGGCGAGCTCGATTTCAGAACGATGTCCAAAGCCGTTCGGGCGTGGTTTCTTTACTACGAAGAAAGCCCTGATGAGAGGGCGTCGAACGTGCTATCCAGCGCGGCGATAGAATTTTACAACGACGGCTATCGTAATGCTGAGGACATCGCAGCGATGCTGATCGGCACCTACGTCGGACTGTATTCGACGAGAGTTAACGCTCCAACCTCGCTGGCCATCCACTAGGTAATTTGGGCACTCGAAGCCGACATCGCGCGCTTTGCCAACTTCGACCGGATTGCCTCAAGTGATTTGACGCTGAGCGAAAATTGCCGGCAGAGCATCTCCTGTGTCCCGTCGTCAGGGGGCAACTTGCCTGCCAGCGCAACAAATATCTTTCCCGTCCTCCACGCGTCGAGCGAGCTCGAATGGACTGTTTTCCGCCTTAGGCCGTCTGGCATTTCTCGGTCGATGCCTAGCCATGCACTCAGACTTGTGACGCCAGGCGTCACGGGCTGGCGCGCGGGAAGGGCGTGCTTTGCCATACGGTAGGTACAAACTATCCGTCCTGGATATTCGATAATCGATGGGTCACCTTCGCCGAGCATAAGCAAGTCGCCAGTCATATCGTGGGCGACAACGAGCCTTCCGGCCAGCAAGTTCGCAATCTCCTCTTTGACTTCCGTGAATTTCGGGGCAGATCGCACCTTTCGGTCTCCTATCCCGTGCTTCACTCTCGCGAAATAGCTAATCGGGCGCTCGGGATTGATCAGCCAATGGTGCTCTCGCACGAACGCACCGTGACTAAACTCGCAAACGGAAATCTCTACGGGCCGCTGGTTTTTGTTACCGTCGCCTTCGATATCCAAAGCTAGGAAATCACCTTTGGCTAGCTCGGAGAGGCGAAGCATTCTGTATCCTGGGAAACATTTCGAGGGCGGCCAATACTTACAGAAAAAGTCTGCGGAGACCAACTGCCCTGACAGGCGGCCATGCGTCAGACAGCGCTGATCATGTTTTTGCCGTGGTCAAGATTCCACTGCGGGCCTTCGACAAGTGGCGCCGGAGAAGCGTCGACAGAGCCAGCGCCTTACGGATATGACGACACTCATTACGACATATGACGCCGCCGCCACTCGCGAGCTTCCTGGCGGCGATTGCCTAATCCGCAGCCGAGGACTAGGTGGCCTTCACGTTTCGGTGTTTTCACCATCATGTGTGTAACAAGGTCGGGCTTTCTCACGTAGTTCCGGTAAGTAGTATATTCAGTGGAATATATTGCTCCAAGCAAGCGGACCTAGTGTGTCACGTCAGGTGAGGAGAAGCGAATATGTTTACCAGACGTCTGTTGTTTCTTAGTGCGGGGCTCTCTGTCGTGGCATCGCGCTTTGGCTGGGATGAGGGAGAGGCAGTCGCAGCGCAATTCTTCCCTGTCTCACATTCCGATGCAGAGTGGAGAAAGATTCTCACGGCCGACCAGTACTCGGTGCTGAGGCAGGAGGGGACCGAGTATCCCTTCACCAGCCCACTGTTGAACGAACACCGCAAGGGCAATTTCGCCTGTGCGGGCTGCGATCAGAACGCCTTCTCCTCGACCACGAAGTTCGAAAGCGGCACCGGCTGGCCAAGCTTCTGGGCACCGCTCAAGGGGGCGGTATCGACTAGCCAGGACAGTTCAGGGAGCATTGTGCGTACCGAGGTTCACTGCAGCCGTTGTGGCGGCCATCTCGGCCACGTCTTCGACGACGGTCCAAAGCCGACCGGGCTGCGATACTGCATGAACGGCGTTGCCATGACTTTTCACCCGGCCTGATGCTTGCGAGATAGACTTATGCTCCTTTTCATCCTTGCCTATCTCGGCGGTGCGCTGACGATTGTCAGTCCCTGTATATTGCCGGTATTGCCTTTCGTTTTCGCGCGCGTAGGCCAGCCCTTCCTTCGCAGCACATCCAATGCTCGTTGGCATGGCAGCGACCTTGGCGGCCGTGGCAACACTTGCTGCGGTTGGTGGCGGTTGGGCGGTGCGGGCCAATGAGTACGGCCGCCTTACTACCGCGGCTGAATGAATGGGGCCGGACTGGAAATTGGACCGTCGGTGCAGAAGACCGGGCTGAACGATATGAACGGCAGCATCTATTACCGCTTCCACGCCCGAGACCTGCATCTGGTTCTCGGGCCGGGAGCGGACGGAAAACCAGTTCGGTTCCAGGTGATGATCGACGGCAAGCGTCCGGGTGACAGCCATGGTGTCGATATCGACTCGGAAGGAAACGGTACGGTGACAGGTCAGCGGCTCTATCGACCCGTGCGCGAAGCCGGATCGGTCGCGGACCACACGTTTAAAATTCGGTTCTTGGATCCAGGTGTCCAAGCTTATGCGTTTACATTTGGCTAGAGGAGATCGCTACGATGCACATTTCTGACAAGAAAGCAGGAAGTTCTCTGCGTCTCATTATTCTCGGCGCGGCGGTGTTTTCGAGTGTCGGCGCCTGTTTGGTACTGCCGGCGTCGGCCACGGAGGAGGCAACGGTGATCCCGGCGCCGGTCGAGGACGAGCCGGTCAGCGCCGCGTCCGAAACCGCCGTTCTCGCCGCAGGCTGCTTCTGGGGCGTCCAGGGCGTTTTCCAGCATGTGAAAGGGGTCGTGAGCGCGACCTCGGGCTACGCCGGTGGCCCGCAGTCCTCGGCACAGTACGAGACGGTCAGCACGGGCTCGACGGGGCATGCTGAATCCGTGGAGGTCGTCTTTGATCCAAGTAAGGTCAGCTACGGCCATCTGCTACAGATCTACTTTTCGGTAGCGCACGACCCAACGCAACTCAATCGCCAGGGGCCGGATACGGGCACCCAGTATCGCTCGGCGTTCTTCCCGCAGACCGACGCGCAGACCAAGGTCGCCAAAGCCTACATCGACCAGTTGAACCATGCCCGCGTCTATGATGCTGCGATCGTCACCAAGATCGAGCCAGGCAAGAGCTTCTATCCGGCAGAGGCCTATCATCAGAATTTTCTGACGAACAATCCGACCTACCCGTATATCGTGATCAACGATCTTCCAAAGATCGAGAACCTCAAGCGGCTATTTCCTGAGGACTTCCGGCGCGATCCGGTTCTGGTCGCAGCCGGTGGCAATTGACGGCGCGGGCTAGCCGAGCTTTACGGAGCGCGGATGCCGGAGGCAGTCAGCAATGGCAAAACGGCATCCACCATGAATTTCAAGGCCGCAGCGTCTTTCGCGTCGTCCAGTGATGCCTCGAACTCCGCGAGTTCTATCCCCGCGATCTGTTGTGCCGGAATCCTTTCAAAGATGCCACTCAACGGAAGAAGAAATCGATAGCTTCGTTCAGTTCGTGCGAAATATTCGACGCTTATAGGCGGCCACTCTGAAGCTGCGAGGCCGCGCGCTGAGCATCCGTGGGAATTTCAACAAATGAAAAGTACGCCGCCGAACGCAGTGCTCGGTGCCCGGATGAAACTGGTTGCGAGCTCTCGGCAACACCCAGGCCGACGAATACGAAGTTTTGTAGCATTTCCTAGGGCGTAGCCTTGGTGTAGATTTGTCCGCACAATCCAGAATCCCGATCAATCCCGCGGCAGTTTCCATAGAGGCAATCTACAGCTGAGCAGGCGACAGCGGGGAGAGAGGCTAGTTCAAGGTGGGACATGATTGTCGCTCGTCGACATATTACGCGACGATGGCCGCATTTCATCGCAATCGCTTTGTCCTTCTTTCTTGATTGCGGATTACCAAAGCTTGCGGTCGCAGATCCTGTTACTGACGATGGTCGCGCTTTGATGGCGGCAATCGGGAAGAACGATTATCTTGTCGCTCGCACGATCTTACGTCGCGGGAATGTTGACGGAAATGGATATGCTGACGGGCGGTTCAAGCGGAGCTTTTTGAAGGAAGCTTTGCTGACGCAGGCTGATGATCGTTTGATTGACCTGCTGATGGAGAATGGCGCGAACCAAGAGGGATGGGACTATTTCGCCGGTCGCTCCTCGGGTGCCTATGCTGTCGCCGTCGGAGGCGTCAAAAGACGCGGTGCAGAATCTACGCTTCGGATCATACGGGCGCTCAGGAGTAAAAAGTTCGAACATATCCGCGGGGTGAAAGAGAACGTAAGCCTCCTTTCAGTTAACGGGCTTCCACGCCCAGATTTTCTATCCATCGTTGACGAGTTGGCTGCCGATGGAGTTGACCTGAAGGGAGAGTTTCGCAACGGAACGCTCAAGATGGTTCGAGTTTTCGATACGGGCTTGGAGGCCACTTGGCCGGATCTTCTCAAGATAATTGATGTCAATGAGGCCGACGCATCCGGCAATACCATTGCGAGCGTATACGCCGGGGCCAATTGCACGGTGGAGAGTTGGCAGGAAGACAATCCAAACTGGTTTTGCAACGAGGATCCCGCCAGGTTGAGGAAGATTGAAACCGCCGTCCTTTCGCCAGCGTTTAAGGGAGACACTCTTCTCCAAAAGGCCGGAGGCTGGACGACGTTTGACCATCTGGGCTTCACATCCGGTCAAATTGGGAGGAATTGCTTCAGCATTCCACGCGACGTCAGTCCTGTTCAGGATGACATTCGGGACTTCCTGAATGCCACCTTTTCTACAGAACTGTCGCAGTGGACACCTGTGAAAGACCCGTCATGTTCGGTGCGCGTTTCTACCCTCATTTGCAAATGCCCGCGGCCGTAAGCCAGGTTTGCAAAAGATGCTTACCACGAGAGATGCCTTATCGCCCACCGGGCACCCTTGTGCCTATATTTTCAGCCCATGAGGCCAGTAACCTGGCCAGGCGTCTAGCCTACTCGGCGACCCACCACCGTTCTGAACGGTGAAGCACTGGACTCCGACGAGGAAATGCACCCCACTTCGGCAAACTGCAGAACCCACTATGTGGTCGGGGAGGGAAGCTGCATGTCGGCAATGTCTTCATGCTTGCCTTTGATCTTCTCTTCGATGGGCACGCTATCCGCAGCCCGGAACTCATCGCACGGCACAGTTGCGTGCAAACTCTTTTGGGGCACTGCACTGCGACTGACGGCAAGGGCAGTGACTGAAGCCAGGACCGCGGCCAGAAGAAACATGCGCTTCATTGGTATCGCCCCAAATTGCCAAAGACCTCAGGATACAATCGCGATGTGAAGAGCTCAAAGCGCAACATCCCGGCGCCCCGGGACACATCTGAAATGGAAAAGGCCCGACACATCATGCGCCGAGCCTTTCATTGGGCTGGTCACTAGTTGGGACTGGATTCCAGCTTGCGCTGACCGGCTGAATGGTCATCGCATTCCCAGAACTGCTGAGCCTGCTTTAGGTTCCCTGTGATGAGAAAGCGAAAGCCCGGCAGGGAGGGGTCCCGCCGGGCCTACTGTGGACCAGCATTTGGGCGATGCATTGATCCTTGTAGCGTGTTGGGATTTGCTACGGTGGGGAAAACTGATGGCGGCGGGAAAAGTTCCAGCTGGCTGCGAAAAGCTCGGTGAGCGTTATGATAATTCGAGATGAACGCAAAAGACGCAATTAAATCAATTAGATGTCGCGGATATATCAGGGCCGCGATTGCGACCATCGCCACAAGCATCCATTTGGACGCCGGCCTGCCTAGTTGAGGGCCACAGAATTGAATCTTGACCAGACGTGATCAGCGATCGGCTCCTTGATCCCCGCCACCAAGCCCTTGATACGTTGGGCATCGGTGGTTCCAAGCAAAGCGGAAGCGACTGATGAATTCGCAAGAGGAAATTGCAGGGCGGCGCTTGCCAAGCTGACGCCTGACTCCCGGGCAATTTCCTGCGCTGTCTTCGCAAAAGGCGCTAGAGGATCCGAGACGTCACGCTCTGCATTCTCCTCAAGAAGCGTTCCCCCGTTCAGAATCCCTGCAACGATCAGGGGCGTTGCTGTTCGCTGGCACAGTCCCAAGAGGCGAGTTCCGGCGGTCCGATCGATCAACGTGTAGCGGCCCGTGAGCATGATGCAGTCGAGCTTGGACCGCTGCATTATGTCAAGGCATACGCCGACATCGTTCACGCCGATGCCGAAGGCGGCAATGTCTCCATTCGCCTTTAGTTCGTCCAGCGCCTTGACACCACTTTCAAGGAACTTGGCAAGGTGCCGTCGATAGTCCGCGCGACCAAGGGTAGGGGCCTCGAGATCATCAGCCAGTAGAATGTCGATTGATGACAATCCCAACCTGGCCATGCTGAACTCGAAGGAGCGCATCACGCCTTCGTAGGAGTAATCGTACGCGATGTCGAAAGGCATCACATTCGAGGGACGCCCGCCGACCGGCGTCAGGATCTTGCCGACCTTGGTAGACAGGACGTAGGACGACCGTTCATGTGTTCTGAGGAAGTCGCCGAGCCGCCGTTCGGAAAGCCCCAGCCCGTATCCGGGAGCTGTGTCAAAATAGCGGATCCCGCAATCCCAGACCGCTTCCAGAACAGCCTCGCAATCCAGAACACTGCCGAGGTCGCCAATGCGGCTGGCGCCATACCCGATTTCTGACAGTCTGAGCGGCGAGGCGCCAAGTTGGCGAAACTTCATTGACGATTGATCCGAGGATAGCGCTGGTTGACCACCTCGGTCCCAAACTTTGGAATGTTGAAGCGGGTGTAGAGCCCGAAGTAGTAGCCGTCAAGGAATAGGCGATCTTCAACTCCGGAAAGGCGATATTGGACGTCGTCCGCTTCGTTTCCGGAAGCTGATAGTGAATGCAGTAGCGAAGACCGTCCTTGTGCAGATCCTACAATGCGTTCAAAGGGGTGTCTTTACGTGCCGTCCGCTGCATCCGGCGACCCACGGCGGCGATTGCCTTAGGTCGGGGCCATGACGACAGACTACGATCGCTGTTCGTCGAGTTGATGGCCGTATCAAGCGCGTTGAACCCACACACGCGGGGAGGCTACCTCCATCGAAGGTAGCTGCTCGTCGACCATGTTGCTTCCGGGCGCTGACCGTTGTGATAATGTCGCACCGGAGGCGCCGATGGACCACGATTTCATCGCATCGATCTACGAAGCAGCAGTCATTCCCGAGCTGTGGAAGGGTCGCGGACTGCTCGATCAACTGGCACGCCGCAGCCATGCCCACGACGGTGTTCTGATGGGCGTCCCGCCGGAAGGTGATGTCCGTTGGATCGGGAACGACTCCGCCGTTCCGAAGATGAAGGTCTACATCGCAGAGAACTGGGGCGCAAAGAATCCATATCTCCTGAGCGAGGAGCGAACCCGCAGGTTCTCGGAACCGCGATTCCTGATGGACACGGACATCATGACCTACGAGGAAATGATGGCGAGCGAGTACTATCAGGGCTTCATGCGACCGCATGGATGCTTCTGGCATGCCGGAACGGGCATAACTTCACCTTCTGGAGATATCATCAAGCTCTCGATCCATCGCAGTTTCGAGGAGGGCCCGCTCCCGAGCAAGGTCACCGCATCGCTGACGGAGATAAGGCCACACCTTGCTCGCGCCGCTCTCCTGGCGTCGCGGCTGAAGTTCGAGCAGATCAAGTCGACAGTCGACGCAATGGAAGCGCTTGGCATTTGGGCTGGTGCCCTCAAGAACGGTCGGCTGGTCGTAGCCAATCAGAGTTTCCAACGCCTGATCCCGAGTACCATGCGCGACTGTCGACATCGGCTGGTCATCGACCAGAAGACAGCCGACGCCCGCTGGGAGTCGCTGCTCGAAGCGGGCGTCACCAAATACGGCGGCTCCTTCCCGATCGCCGAACAGGAGGATCAGCTTGCAATGGTCGTCCACGCGCTTCCGATAGCCGGAGCCGCGAACGACATCTTCAATGCAGCCGATCTGCTGATGGCCATCACGCCCCTGTCGAAGGAGGCAACGGTCGACGAAGGCATTCTTGCTGGGCTCTACGACCTCACTCCTGCTGAAGCGTCCGTCGCCCGCGAGATCGGCCTCGGCAAGAGCGTCGACGAAGTGGCGAAGGCCCGCGCAGTCTCCGTGGGCACGATACGAACCCAGCTTCACTCGGTCTTCGACAAGACGGGTTCGAAGCGGCAGGCTGAGCTCGCTCGGCTGATTTTCGGACTCGCCAAGTGCGGCGACTGAAGCGTTCGTCTATCAAATGATATATGCGCGCCAACCCAGCTTTTGATAGCCTGCGCTGTGGTGGCTGGAGGGGTGCCCTTGCGGCGTTGACGAGGGATTTCGCCGGAAGGTGTCCGGCCACCGATTTGGACAGGAATGCCCGTGCTGGCCCGTTCGAGCTGTGGCCGTTCCGCGCGCCTCGTGGCGCCGTTTGTCGGTCCAGGTCGAACGCGGTTTTGCTTCTGCTGACAACTGGAGGTTATCATGAGACCGATCATTGCCTTGGCAGTGCTTGCTGCCGTCCCCACCATGGCCCTCGCTCAGGCTGCGCCCAAAGGCGCCGCGCCAATTCCGGCGGCCGAGATCAGGGAAATTGTTCTCCGGGAAGACATATAATTTCACCGAGAAAGGCCACAAGGGCGAGAAAGAACCGATCTCCTGGTACCTTGGCGCCGACGGCAAGATGCTGGGTTATACCGGAAACGGACCATCCCATGCCGCAGGCACTTGGTCGACAGCGGACGGGAAGCTTTGTGTCTCGGATCAGTGGGCCGGAGCATGGGGAACGAACCATTCCGACGAATGTCAGCTCTGGGCGCGCGATACCGCGAAGCCGAAGGTTCTATACCGCGCGGAGCCGAGCAAGGGCGGAAGCTGGACGAAGTTCACGCCGAAGCTGTCCAGCGGCGACACGATCACCCCGAAGATCGAGGCCTTGAAGGTAAAGCTGGCAAAGCAGTAGTAAACCGGACCTTCGCTCCCTGTCTTTTTCGGACGCGTGCGCTGGACTCCCGAAAACAAGGGAGTCTGGCGAATGTCCTAAGTCTCCTCATTCCGCTCCATGAATGGGTAACGCAGCTTCCCGGAACTGGGTCATCTACCGGTCGTGATCACCATCCGGAAGCGTGCCGCTCCACTCATCATCCGCTCATAAGCCTCTGCCGCCCGCTCCAGCGGCATCGTTTCGATCATCGGACGAACGTTGGCGAGAGCGCTGAATGCCAGGGTGTCTTCCGAGTCGCTCGACGTCCCGGATGGCCATCCCTGAATTCCGCGACGTCCGCCAATTAACAGGAATGGCGAGACTTCGATTGGCTCGGATGACGCGCCAAGCACGATCATCTTGCCATTGACCGCCAGCCCACCAAGCACCTCGCTCATCGCCTTCGAATTGGTGACGGTCGACAGGATCACGCGGGCTCCGCCCAGCTTTCCCAATTCGGCCGCAACGTCTTGGGTGGTGCTGTCGAGATAGCGATGAGCACCGAGCTCACGCGCCAATGGCTCCTTGTCGGCTCCCCGCGCGATAGCGACCGTGCGGCAACCCATTTTCGCGGCGAATTGTACGCCGAGATGACCGAGTCCGCCGATGCCGAGCACGGCAACCGTGTCGCCTGCCCGAACACCGCTGTTGCGCAACGCGTTGTAGGTCGTGATCCCGGCGCATAGCAGTGGAGCGGCCTCGGCTGCATCGAGCTCATCAGGGATTGCGGCTAGGGCTTCAAATGGTGCGATCATATACTCTGCATAGCCGCCGTCGTAACTGATGCCGGGAATTTGTGCGTTCTGGCAGGTTACGAAATCGCCGCGCCGACAGGACGGGCAATGCCCACAATGGCCGCCGTGCCAACCAACACCCACCCGTTGACCGGGCTTCCAGTTGGGCACGCGCTCACCGACCTTATCGATCACGCCGACCACCTCGTGACCAGGCACGCGTGGGTAGGCGATGCCGGGAAACGCTCCCATCACGGTGAAACTGTCACTGTGGCATACTCCGCATGCCTGAACCCTGATCAAGACCTGGCCAGCGGTCGGGGTCGGAATCTCGCGTTCGACCATTTGCAATGATTGATTTGCGGCTTTTACTTCAACACAGCGCATGCTCGGCATTGAACCCTCCTCAGATTTCGTTTTGCCAAGTTCCACGTGTCGCGACGTCGCCACAGCAACAGGCCTTGGTCCGCGTGGCGGCATCTAGCGCGATCGACAGCCTCTTCAATCTGGTGACTGGCGCAAAGTATAAGGACGAGGGAGCAACGAGGTGACGGTGACCAATGAACGCTGTCGTTCCTAGCCGAGACAATGCAACTATTGCAGGTCAGCAATACGCGCCTGTCCAGGACTAATCAACGCTACCTTCACCTGCGCCGTCGGCCAATGGAACCTGTTTCGCCGAACATCACTTGCAGGGTATCTTGCCTGTAAGCATAAGGGTTTTCATCGTAATTGTTCTCGAGACATAATGAAGATGGACGCTCCTGCCGATGTGCCATCATCCCGTAGCAAACCGGCTGCCTTCACTGGTGGGGCGGCAATCGGCGCACTTGGCGGTCTAATTGGACTCGGAGGCGCGGAGTTCAGGCTTCCTCTTCTGATCGGAGCTTTCAACTTTGCGGCCCTGGAGGCCGTCATCCTCAACAAGGCGATGAGCCTGGTTGTCGTGGCGTCGGCGCTTCCGTTCCGCGCGGCGACGGTACCGTTCAGCGAAATCGGTTCCCACTGGCCGATCGTGGTAAATCTGCTGGCCGGAAGCTTGGCGGGCGCATGGTTCGGGGCCGGATGGGCGACGCGCCTCAAGTCCGAGACCCTCTACAAGATCATCGCCGCGCTTCTGGTCGCCATCGCTCTGGTCCTGATCGTCGGTCACAATGCCACTGCAGGCGAGCCGCTTCTAACGGGTGGTGCCCAGCTAGTCGCGGGCGTCGTTGCAGGCTTCGTGATTGGTCTCGTGGCGTCCCTTCTCGGAGTAGCGGGCGGCGAACTGCTGATCCCGACGCTCGTGCTTTTGTTCGGTGCGGACATCAAGCTGGCCGGATCGCTGTCGCTCTCCGTCAGCCTGCCGACAATGCTCGTTGGCTTCACGCGATACAGCCGTGATCAGAGCTTTTCGGTACTGGGACGCAACAAAATGTTCGTGATGGTCATGGCGGCGGGATCGATCGTCGGCACGTTCATCGGCGGCTTGCTGCTGGGGATCGTTCCGAACGCGGTTCTTCTGCCCGCGCTCGCTGTCATCCTGCTTCTCTCCGCCGTCAAGGTCTGGCGGCACAGGTAGCCGTCAGATCGACTTCAACTGCACTCTCTGTTCGAGCTTGGCAGCGTCTTCCTTCGCTCGCTGTAGCGATCCGTGAGGTAGGACGAGGCGTCGCGGGTGAGCAAGGTGAACTTTACGAGTTCCTCGCAGACGTCGACAACACGGTCGTAGTAGGACGACGGCTTCATCCGTCCGTCGGCGTCGAACTCCTGATAGGCCTTGGCGACCGAGGACTGGTTGGGGATCGTGATCATCCGCATCCAGCGGCCGAGGATGCGAAGCTGGCCGACGGCATTGAATGACTGCGAGCCGCCAGATACCTGCATTACCGCGAGCGTCTTTCCCTGCGTTGGCCGCACCGACCCGACGGCAAGGGGAATCAAGTCGATCTGGGACTTCATGACGCCAGTCATCGCGCCATGGCGCTCGGGGCTGACCCATACCTGGCCTTCGGACCATTCGGAAAGTTCACGAAGTTCCTGCACCTTGGGATGGCTGACGGGAGCTTCATCTGGCAGGGGGAGGCCCTTGGGATCGAACACCCGAACCTCGCAACCCAGTCGCTCCAGCAGACGGCGCGCCTCGTGAGCGAGAAACCTGCTGTAGGAAACCTCACGGAGCGATCCATAGAGGATCAGGATGCGCGGCTTGTGTGTCGAGAACCGCGGGCGGAGCGCTTCGAGGTCAGGCTGGGGGAGATGCCGCTCCTCGAGAGCGGGGAATTCCTCAGACAACGCGCTTTCCCTTCTCGTCGAGAACCTTCTCGCCGTCTTCCTTGGTGAAGGCACCTTTGTGAGTGTCCGGCAGGATATCGAGCACAGCTTCAGACGGCCGGCTCAACCTCGTGCCGAGCGGCGTGACGACGAACGGACGGTTGATCAAGATCGGGTCCTTGAGCATGGCGTCGAGCAATTGGTCGTTGGTCAACGAAGGATTGTCGAGACCAAGTTCTTCGTAGGGCGTTCCTTTCTCGCGGATCGCCTGACGCACGGTGAGGCCCGCGTCTGCGATCATTTTCACCAGTTCGGCTCGTGACGGCGGCGTCTTGAGGTATTCGACTACACGCGGCTCGATGCCCGCATTGCGGATCATCTCAAGCGTGTTCCGCGACGTCCCGCATGCGGGATTGTGGTAGATCGTGACGTCCATGGTCATGTCCTTTCTGTGATGGTGTTTCGGGATACGGCGGGTGCGGCCTCGTACCAGCCCTTGGTGCGGTTCACGATCCAGACCACCGACAACATCACGGGGACCTCGATGAGGACCCCGACAACAGTCGCGAGCGCGGCTCCGGACTGGAAGCCGAACAGGCTGATGGCGGCCGCGACCGCAAGCTCGAAGAAATTGCTGGCTCCGATGAGCGCAGACGGACCGGCGACGCAATGCTGTTCGCCCGATATCCGGTTCAGCAGGTAGGCCAGTCCCGAGTTGAAGTAGACCTGGATCAGGATCGGCACCGCGAGCAAGCCGATGACGGCGGGCTGCGCTATGATTTGCTCGCCCTGGAACCCGAAGAGCAGGATCAAGGTGGCAAGGAGGGAGAGAAGCGAAAGGGGTTGCAGCCTTGCCAGCAAACTGTCCAGGGATCGCGTCGTGCCATCAGCAGTCAGGCGCTTACGAACGATCTGGGAGATGGCGACCGGGATGAGGATATAGAGGACCACCGATATCGCCAGAGTATCCCAGGGGACCGTGATCGCCGAAAGGCCCAATAGCAGTCCGACGATCGGTGCGAAAGCGACGATCATGATGGCGTCATTGAGGGCTACCTGTGACAGGGTGAAGTGGGGTTCGCCCTTCGTGAGGTTCGACCACACGAACACCATGGCGGTGCACGGCGCAGCCGCCAGAATGATCAGACCAGCAATGTATGAGTCAATCTGGTCGGCCGGGAGCAGTGGGCGGAAAAGCCATCCGACGAACAGCCAACCGAGAAGTGCCATCGAGAATGGCTTGACGGCCCAGTTGACGAAGAGGGTGACCCCGATCCCGCGCCAATAGCTGCCGACCTTCGCCAGAGAACCGAAATCGATCTTCAGCAGCATCGGGATGACCATCAGCCAGATTAATATCGCGACCGGGATGTTTACCTTGGCGACTTCGGCCGCACCGATGCCATGGAACACGCCAGGCATGACATGGCCGAGCGCGATTCCAACCACGATGCAGAGGAAGACCCAGACGGTCAGATATCGTTCGAACGTGGACATATCACTCGGCCTTTGCGGGTTTGACGGACGCGCCTTCGAGCGAACCGATCTGCCGGACATGCTGTTCGAGCGCCATGCGGTCGATGGAAGCCAGCGGCAGGTTGATGAAGGCGGTAATGCGGTTCTTGAGGAAGCGCGCGGCCTGCGCGAAGGCGCGTTGGATGTCGACCTCGCTTCCGACCACGGCGGCAGGGTCCGCGACGCCCCAGTGCGCGGTCATCGGGTGACCGATCCAGACCGGGCAGGCTTCTCCAGCGGCGCTGTCGCAGACCGTGAAGATGAAATCCATCTCGGGTGCTCCGGGTTTAGCGAAGACGTCCCAGCTTTTCGATGAGAAACCCGTCGAGGGATAGCCGAGGGCGTCCAGCTCCTTGAGCGCATGCGGGTTGACTTCGCCCTTGGGCTGGCTGCCGGCGGAGAATGCCCTGAAGCGACCAGCGCCTTCCTTGTTGAGTATGGACTCAGCGAGGATCGAGCGTGCGGAATTGCCCGTGCACAGGAAGAGCACGTTGTAAGTCTTGTCGGTCATGGTCGTGTTCCGTGGTTAGGTCGCAGGCCGCCTGGTCAGTTTCATGATCGTCGCCGACGCGGGACAGAGCCCCGAGAGCTGGCGGGTGGAAAGGATCGCTTGGGGAACTTGATCGCGGCCAATAGCCGTAAAGCCGAGGTGCTCGAAAAACCGTGCAGCGTTGGTGGTCGCGAGATAGACGGCGGATCCGTTTGGCGTTCGCGTGATCGTCATTGCCGCGAGGCGGCGGCCATATCCCTGTGACCTGAACGCCGGTAGGATCACCATAGACCGCAGGAGAACAGCATCGTGCGAGGCCGCTTCGATCCCGGAGTAGCCAATGATCTGGTTCTCGGTGTCAGCGAGCCGGAAGAATGATCGCCCCGGTTCGCCGATGTCGTCGATCGGTAGCCCAGCTGCCGCAAGACCGGTCGTCAGCTCGTCAGAAACACTGATCGGATCGAGTTTCAGTTCACGCACGGCCCGGTCTCCGGCAAACAGCAGGGTGTGAGGTCGGCGATCAGCGGAGCGCACAGCTCTGCATTTCCGCCGCAGCAGTCCTTGAGCAGAAAGAGCGTGAGTTCGCGGAAACCTTCCAGATCCGCCCGGTAGATGATGGACCTGCTGCGTCGCTCGCTCTTGACGATGCCCGCCCTCGAAAGGGTCGCAAGATGGGCAGACATGGTGTTCTGGGGGACATCCACCATTCGCGCCAATTCCCCGGCCGGAATGCCGTCCGGCTCGGACTTCACAAGCAAGCGGAAGGTTTCTAGTCTTGTCGTCTGCGCCAGGGCGGCAAGCGCCGCAATTGCCAATTTCGATTCCATATATCCAGAATAACGGATGTATTTTTAGTGTCAACTGCTACCTGCGGACACGCGGCGTACCGATACGTTCATCGACGAAATGGCGTCGCAACTAGTGTCTCGCCAAGCGTGATCTGCCGAGCTCTGCCACCGAGTTTGAGGGCCTTAAAGCGCCTTGGTCATTGACGGGTTAGACGATCAGCACTATGCGGTCCAGGCGTCTGAGAAAAGGATCCGAGCAGGCGTCACCGTCCGGTGAATAGCGCGGCGCCGGCAACGGCAACGCCCAACACTCCAGTCCGCACGTCAATGGGAACCGCGCCTGGACGGCACATTCCTTTCAATTACTCGTTCATCAGGCAGAAGAGAAAGAATGTTATCGTACAATCCGCTCGAAACCCAATCCTTTGACGCGTTCCTGTTCGACATGGACGGAACGATCCTCGATTCCAGTGCTGCGTCAGAGCGCGTCTGGGGAGGCTGGGCAAGGGACAACGGAATTCCGACACCGCCCTATCATGGTCGGCGGGTGGAGGACACGATGGTTGACCTGAGGGCTTCGGGAATTGATCCGAAAAGGGCCGCCGCCGAAATCACAGAACGCGAGCTCGCGGATCTCGACGGCGTTGTTCCAATCCCCGGAGCGCTCGAGTTCCTGACATCGCTTCCAAGTGGGAAATGGGCGGTAGTGACCTCTGCTCCGAAGGAGCTCGCATTGAGGCGTATTGCAGCCGCCGGCTTGCCGCAACCGATGGCCATCATTGCCGCGGAGAATGTAATTCGAGGAAAACCGAAGCCCGACCCGTTTCTTGCCGGCGCCGAACTTCTTTCCGTTTCTCCCACGCGATGCCTGGTCTTCGAGGATGCTGACGCGGGGATACATGCCGCGGAGGCTGCTGGTGCCTCTGTTGTTGTTATTACCCACACCAACAGTGCGACCCTCCAGAACCGGCCGGCCGTGCCTGACTACTTGGGTCTGCGTGCCCTGGTGGTGGGAGCGTCACTGGCAGTTGCGCGGACCCAGCGCTGAGTGCAATGACCGCGGGGAGCGCGGACCATAGGCTGTTACCGGGTTCGGCCAGCGATCACTTAGACAAACGTTGGCTCGGGATCTGGGTCGATCTTAAGGCGTTTCGCTCCCCGGGAGCGACCTTCAGGCCATTGGACGCCGAAACGCGTTGATCGCAGATTCTTTAGCTGTCAAATATTGGCTCCGGTGAAGATTTCGAACGGCAGCATATGCTGTGAGACGACTGGCGTGCGGTGCGTGTCCAGCGATCGGCGGCGAGGTCCAGGATGCAAAGCTGACAATCGGCGTCGACGTAGCCTTGGAGCGGGCTGGTACATATGACGGGTACGAAGACGGAGGGGACAAACGTTGATCTGGCTATGCCCTGCCAAGATGCTTCGGCCAGAATTCCTGATGTACTTTTGCGGCTTCGTCTTGAAGGTTCGTCGGACCAACCACGGTGACGACGCGCGCGCCGGTTTGCAAAATCGACCGGCTCGGCACGTTCAACCCGATCCCAGCGATCTCGCCAAGCCGCGTTTCCGAGCACGCAAACACCATGCGCCCGATACCCGACCAATAAATTGCCCCCGAGCACATCGCGCAAGGCTCCGTGCTGGTGTAAATCGTGCAGTGATCGAGAAAAGCAGTATCGTAGTGCTTCGCCGCCAGCTTAACCAAATTCATCTCGGCGTGGTTGGTCATGTCGTGGCCGGTATAGACACTGTTTTCAGCGCGCAGGATTATGTCGCCGTCCTTGACCAGCAGCGACCCAAACGGTTCGTCGCCGTGTTCCACCGCGGATTTCGAAAGTGCAATTGCCTCGTGCAAAAATGGCTCGTGGTTTTCCATCGAAACCTCCCCAAACACTAGAGCGGCTTGAATTTGACTTGAATCGAAGGGATTTCCAAGATGCTGCTAATGATCCTGGCGGATAATTTGGCGTTCCGCGCTTGGATGGGCGACACCGTGGGCGGGTAACGAGTGCCGATAGCCACCATGCTCTCCTTGAGAGGTTGCCTAGGCCGCATGTTGTCGATGATTTTGGTTTCCGCTCCCGCCCCGATAGTCAAAGACATGCCGACGTGATGCCCCATCACGTCAAGCTCTCTTCAACCGCGTATTCCTTTGCCCATTGTCATATCGGGTTGAATTGTTTTCTTGAGCTTTCACTTTAATCGCCTGATGGCAAAGTCACCGCCATCCAAGGCACACCTTGCAGAGGAAAATGACGACGGTTTAGGTGAAATCAAGGTCTCGAGCATACTGCCACGATGGTTCCAAGCGGCCATCCCATCGTCGCGCCGTTACGGCTGAGTACCGGTTGACGGATTTGCCGGAGCGGCGGCCGGCGGGGTTACGGGAATCACTGGCTTCGGAAAAGATCGAGAAATCGGGGGCGTTGTGGATGCTGTTGAAGTTGGGTCGGTTGCAGTGCCACCCCTCTGGATCCATGCAAATGCAGCTACCAAAATGATGGCGGCCAGAGCAATCCAGGGACCCCAGGCTCCGCCTCACGGCGAGGCAAACTCATCGGTTTTCCGCCAAGCGATCACGTCTACCCGGATATCGCACAAGCGCGGCAGTGTCCTATCTTCAAAAGTGGTTCTCCGAGGTGTCGTGCCGGCAGCTACCCATCCTTCCCAAACGGCATTCATTTCGTCAAAACCCATGAGATCCCGAAGCCAGATATTTGCTTGAATCAGTTCGTCCCTATCGGTGCCCGCCTCTTTGAGAAGGGCATCAATGCGATGAAGAATTTCGGTCGTCTGCGCACTTACGCTGTCCCCCGCGGCGGAGCTGGCGATCTGGCCGATAATATGGACTGTTTGGAGTGGCGACTCCTCGTCCACGGACGAGTGCTCGATAGCCATCGGCCGGTATCCTTGTTTCACTTGGCATGCCGGTTGCTGCCGAAGGTCAGATTGCAGCCATCGCGCCAGTTGAACAGGCTGTTTTATTTTTCGCGGCTATAACGGGTCGTTATGGGCGGTCCGCCATGGCGGTGTGCCGTGACACGAACTCGACAAGATAACGGACGCCCTCGGATGCCTCGGACTGGGCATAGAATCCAATCTCGATCCGCACTGCGCCAGGTAGGTCGGCGGCCTTGTCCAGCGCACGGCATCCCTCGGGGATAGTGGCTTCAAGCATAGGACCGACACCAATGCCGACCCTTACCGCCGTTGCCATCGCGACCAACGTTGAAGCAACGCATGCCGTCTTCCATTTTATGTTCCGCTGCGACAACGTCGCGATGGTGCGGACATTCCAGGGGCAGCTCTCATCAAACATGATCACCGGGAGCGGCCTGCTTGCGTCGACCACGAAATCCGATCTGACGACCCAGGTGAGATACTCGGTCCAGATCAGGATGGGTTTCCGATTGAGGACGGTGATATCGCAAACAACGATATCGAGTTTCCCTTCTTCAAACATCTCTGCCAGACGCCGGTTGGGCTCGACGATTATGTCGATGTCGACCTTGGGGTTCTGAGCCCTGAAGTCACGAAGGATATTTATCAGTCGACTGGCGGCGAAGTCCTCGACGACTCCGAGACGGATGCGCCCTTGAAGTATCTTTCCGGTGAGCCGACGGCCGACCTCGTCGGAAAGGACCACGATCTCTCGGGCGTAGGCCACCATGATCTGGCCGTGAGCGGTGAGCTCAAGTCCCTTGGACGACCGGGAAAAGAGCGTTACTCCGACGAGCTCCTCGAGCTTGCGGATCTGCATGCTCACTGCCGCTTGAGTTCGGTGCAATTTGGCAGCAGCGCCGTTGACCGTGCCGATTTCGGCGACCGTCAGGAACGCCCGCAACAAATATGAATCGAGATCAAGCATTAGGCGGGTTCTTCGTCTGCGTTAAACCAGCCGTGCGACGGTCTCCGTCTTCGGCTAAGCGTGGACATTGTACGATCTGAAGTTCATGCGCAACGGCCAGAAGCTTTGCCGTCGTCTGTAATGTCATAATCGCCCCCCACGTCCAGCTTATAAGGTTTTCTGAACGGACACGCTGCTGAATGCTGCAATGGGAGCGACTTGAGTATCAGAAATCGTTATAGGCCCTCACGAAATATCAAGGTTGTAAAGCCTTTTGGCTCGGCGAATGATGGCATCTCGGATCAAACGGGGGAGCTTATCTTGACGATTGACCAGGATTTTCTGGAGGACCTACGCCGTCGCTTCGGCAATGCCGCCGGCGGTGAAATGCAGGATCCACATTTTCGCGAAGTTGCTGCAAGCGTCTTCAAGGATGGCGACAGCCGCAAATGGCCGTTTGCCGATCCGGCGACCTTCCTTGGCGCGTCCTTCATCGAGAACGGCATCAGGCCGGAGGTTTTGGAGGCCCTCGATGTAGCTCTTATCGGCGTGCCAATGGACCTTGGCGTAACCAATCGAGCCGGATCACGGTTGGGCCCGAGGGCTGTCCGGGCGATCGAACGTGTCGGACCCTACGAGCATGTTCTTCGGGTCGCGCCGATGGGCAAGCTCAAGGTCGCTGATGTCGGTGACGTTCCGATGAGAAGCCGCTTTGATCTCGCCGGTTGCCACGCGGACATCGAGGCCTGCTACCGCATGGTCGCCAATACCGGAGTGATCCCCTTGTCCGTGGGGGGTGACCATTCCATTTCCGGCGCGATCCTCAAGGGATTTGCAAGCCGTACTCCCGTTGGAATGATCCACATCGATGCCCATTGTGATACGGCCGGGCCATATGAGGGCTCGAAGTTCCATCACGGCGCCCCGTTCCGGGAGGCTGTCCTCGCCGGTGTCCTCGATCCCAAGAGAACGATCCAGATCGGCATTCGAGGAGGAGCCGAATACCTCTGGGAATTCTCTTTCGCTTCGGGCATGACGGTTATACACGCCGAGGAAGTCGCGGAGATGGGCATCAAGGCCGTCATCGCGCGCGCCCTCGAGGTTGTCGGTTCCGGCCCGACATATATCAGTTTTGATGTCGACAGCCTGGATCCCGCCTTTGCGCCGGGAACTGGAACACCGGAGGTTGGTGGACTGCTTCCGAGAGAAGTTCTCGCCATGCTGCGCGGGTTCCGAGGCGTTAATCTCGTCGGCGGCGACGTGGTGGAGGTCGCACCGCAGTATGACGCGACTACCAATACTGCCCAGATAGCCGCACAGGTGCTGTTCGAACTGCTTTGCCTTGCCATGTTCAGTCCGTCCGCACGCAAGCGGGCCGCCTGAAACAGTCGGACCTGTCTTCAAAATCCAGAACCAAGAAAAAGGGAACATAAAATGAATATGAGCAAACTAGGAAGAGCCATCGCTGCTGCTGCCGCATTCACTCTGGTCGGACTGTCGGCACATGCCGACGACCTCGCCGACATCAAGGCCGCCGGCCAAATCAGTGTCGGCATTTTCTCTGATTTCCCTCCATTCTCGTCGGCCAGCGCCGACATGAGCCTCAAGGGATATGATGTCGATGTCGCCCAGAGCATTGCCGACAATCTTGGTGTGAAGCTCAACCTCGTAAGCGTCACCGGACAAAACCGAATTGCCTATCTGAACGACAAGCGCGTCGATATTCTGATGAGCGTCGGCTTTTCCAAGGAGCGTGCCGAGGTCATCGATTTTGCTGCTGCCTACGCCCCGTACTACATCGCGGTCATAGGCCCGGCAGCTGTCTCGATCAAAGGCAAGGATGACCTCGCCGACAAGACAATTGCGGTTAACCGCGGCACGCTCGAAGACACCTCGTTGACGGCTGCAGCACCGGCATCGGCAACGATCCAGCGCTTCGAAAACTACAATTCCGTCATACAGGCCTTCATTTCTGGTCAGACCGAGTTGATGGTGGTCGGAAACGATGTTGGAGCGCAGGTCCTGGCACGCCAGGACGCGTTGAAACCCGAGCAAAAGTTCCAGCTCTTGACGTCGCCTTCGCACATCGCCCTCCGCAAGGGCGAGGAGGGTCTCAAGAGCTCCGTCAATGACGTCGTTGCCAAGATGATCTCCGAGGGGAAACTCGACGCAAGCTCGAAGGCCTGGTTGAAGACGCCACTCAACCCTGAAAATCTCAAGGATTGATCGAAATGAGTGCTCTCCGCCGTGAAAGGATTGGCGATGTCCTATAGCCTTGGGTTCGACTGGCTCTGGGGCGGTGCGGGAGCGCTCGCATATGGTGCGGGCATGACGCTTTTCCTGATTGCCTGCACCACCGTCTTCGGGACGGTGCTCAGTGTCTTCGGTGCTGCTGCGCGAAGAGGTCGGTTCGGCTGGTTGCGACGGGCAGTTGGCATCTATGTTGAAGTGATCCGAAACACGCCGTTTCTTGTCCAGCTGTTCTTCATCTTCTTTGGCCTTCCAAGCATTGGAATCCATCTCGATCCTGTAACAGCGGCAATACTCGCCATGACCCTCAACATGGCGGCCTATACGACCGAGGTCATAGGCGCGGGCCTCGATGCGATCCCGAAAGGGCAAAGCGAAGCGGCCCTGGCGCTGGGGCTGAAGCCGAGACACGTGTTTTTCAAAGTCGTCCTGCCCCAGGCGCTAAAGGTAATCTTCCCGGCCCTGACAAGCCAGATCGTCATCATGATGCTGGAATCAGCCGTGGTCTCACAGATTTCCGTTCGGGAACTGGCGCAGGAGGCCGATCTTTTGCAGGCCCGCACGTTTCGTTCATTTGAGACTTATCTGGTCGTAACGATGATCTATCTTGCCATGTCGGCAAGCCTCAGGCGGTTGCTGATCGCTGGCGGTCGTCGGTTTCTTGGGGCGGGAATATCATGATCGAGTTCACGTTCTGGGATATTTTGCGCAATCTTGCCTTCGCGACTCGTTGGACGGTTCTCTTGTCGATCGCCGCCTTTGTCGGCGGGGCAACGGTCGGCATGGCAATCCTCTTTGCTCGGATATCGCAATCCTTTTGGCCACGGCGGTTCGCGTCAGGCTACATAGCGCTTTTCCAGGGAACACCTCTGCTCATGCAGCTTTTCCTGATGTTCTTTGGATTGCCCATGTTGGGATTCCGGATTGAGCCTTGGACGGCTGCCGTGTGCGGGCTGACGCTTTATGCCAGTGCCTATCTGGCCGAGATATGGCGCAGCGGTGTTGAGGCACTTCCGCGTGGCCAGTGGGACGCGGGCGCAAGCCTTGGTCTGCACCGCCTGCAGGAACTTCGGCTTATCATCCTGCCACAGGCTTTCCGGATAACTCGCGCGCCGACCGTCGGGTTTCTGGTGCAGCTGATCAAGAGCACCGCCTTGACGTCCATTCTCGGCTTTGAGGAACTGATGAGGACAGCAAATGCGATCAACAACGCCACGTTCGAGCCCTTCAAGGTTTACGGCCTCGTTGCTGCAATCTTCTTTGCCCTGTGCTATCCGTTGACCGAGTACGCGCGAAAGCTCGAGAGAGACGCCCCAATTCGTTGATAACGGCTTAGGGAGAGACCTTACGGATTTCCTGTATCGCACCAGCCATAGATTGGGACCATCCGTTAGCTGGGCTTCCTGCCGGCCTCTATTTTGCCGGCCTTGACTTTGCCTCCGCGCTCAACTCAGGCAGCATTTTGGCGATCGCGGCTCCTCGCCTAATCGAACGCATCGCAAGACATTTATGACGGCGTCCAACATGGGCGGAGGCGTCGCCGTCAGCCAATTTCTGGTACACGCCATCTGCGTCCGTTTCATCCCCTTGGCGACATTGCCGTTGAGCGACGCAAAGGGCTCCCGTGATGGCAGCCGCGACAATCGGATCTCCGTCATCTTCTCCGCTTCAGGTTACTGTCAGCAACCCTCTCCAAAACGCGCGCTTGCAGTGGAGTGGTGAAGCTGATGAAAATGCCCGGACATATGAGCTCGCTGCGGCCGAGGATCGGAAGCGTCCCGCTCTGCATACTGGCAAGCGGCTACATCCTCCTATTCTGCAACAACACGTTCTGGCGGAAGGCAACCGACTATCTCGGAAGCGGAAGCGGTTCGCTATGGGCGTTGTACCTCGCGATGCTGGCCCTGTTCGTCGCCGTAATTACTCCATTTTCGACCAAGTACCTCGTCAAGCCGGTTTTGATCTTCCTGATCCTCGTCGCCGCCTTGGCGTCCCATTTCACTGACACGTTTGGGGCGCTTTTCGACAGTGACATGATCCGCAACGCGATGGAGACAACGCCTGCGGAAGCGCAACACCTGATCACGTCCGAATTCATTGTTCACGTTGCCATCTTCGGGATCCTGCCATCTCTTGTGATCGTCTGGGCGAAGGTTGATCACCGCCCGTTCATGAGAAAGGTTTTCTGGAACCTGACAGCAATCCTCGCCTCACTCGCGATCTTCGGAATCTGTGGCGTGACCTACTCGCGGGAGTATACCGCTGCCGTCAGACAACGGCGAGACATCGCAAAGAGCGTCAATCCCGTCGCGCCGATTGTCAGCACCGCCCGCTACTTCATGAGCGCCGGGAAAGAGGCAGCACTCGTTGTTCAGACCGTCGGAGCAGACGCCACAGTCAAACCGTCAGAACCGCCGATCAACAAGCCGCGGGTTACGATAATTGTCGCCGGCGAGACTGCGCGCGCGGAGAATTTTTCGCTTGGTGGATATCCCCGCGAAACCAATCCGCGCCTCAAGGCCGCAAATGTCATCTATTTTCCAAATACAACCAGCTGCGGCACGGCTACCGCGACCTCTATTCCCTGCATGTTTTCGCGGTTCACTCGTGCGGATTTCACCCACGCAAAGGCTATGGCGAATGAATCACTTCTAGACGTGCTGGCTCATGCAGGAATTGGCGTTGCCTGGTTCGACAACAATACGGGCAGTAAGGGCGTTGCTGATCGTGTCCAATACCTCGACTTGGCGAATTCGAAAGATCCGCGATTCTGCCAGGGAGGCGAGTGCCTGGACGGCATCTTCCTGGACAAGCTTGATGGCTGGTTGGACCATGTCAAAGGCGATAGCGTTCTGGTACTCCATCAGCTGGGCAGCCACGGACCCGCTTACTATCTACGATATCCCGAACATCAAGGTAGGTTCGTTCCCGACTGCCGTACCCCTGAGCTTGGCAAGTGTTCGACCGGGAAGATCGTCAATGCCTATGACAATTCGATCCTCTATACGGACGACTTCATCGCGACCGTCATCGACCGCCTCAAGTCCCGTTCGGGCAAGATGGCGACGGGCCTGATCTACATGTCCGATCATGGGGAGTCCCTCGGCGAGAAGGGGCTCTACCTTCATGGAACACCGTACATGTTTGCTCCCTCGCAGCAGACGCACGTGCCGTTCCTAACGTGGTTTGACAACGACTTCAGTAAGTCGATGGATCTGGACACGGATTGCCTCCGAAGAGAGGCACTTGGCACGACGTCTCACGACAACCTGTTCCACAGCGTGCTCGGTATGATGAACGTGGAGACGTCGGTTTACGACAAGCGGCTCGACGTATTCGCAAAGTGCAGAAGTCGAAATTCGTGAACATCGTTTCCACGCGACAGCAACACAACAGATAGGAGCGCGATCGGGTGAATGTGCTTGTCGTCGAGGACAACATCGACATCGGGGACGCGGTATCGTCTCATATCGTGGCTGATGGGCATTGCGTTGACTGGTGTGTGAACCTGAAGGACGCTGCCTGTCGACTGACATCGAAGAAGTATGACCTGGTGCTTCTGGACCTGTGGCTGCCGGACGGCAATGGCCTATCCCTCCTGCGAGCTATCCGAAGGGAAGGTGACAAGACCCCGGTTATCATCATGACGGCGCAGGACCAATACAGCGATCGACTGGCGGGAATTGAGGGTGGGGCGGACGATTTCCTCGTCAAACCTTTCGACCTAGACGAACTCTCCGCACGAATGAAGAAGATCAGGCGATGAGGCGGGCGTATCACGCAATGAAATGGCCGTTTGGCAAAGCGCGCGCGAGTGAACTCGGCAGTTGCCGATCGGTCAATGTCCTTTGCTTTGCCGCTGTTGGCTACCGCAGGTCTCTTCCATTTCTTGCTTGAAGTCGGTGAGGACGACAGCGGGCTTGGGATCAGACTTTCCTCCTTTCGTCGAAACGCGCGGAGGATGTTGGCCTGCCTCTCGGACCTTCCTGGATCACGACGGCGATGGGGACGCCTCTGTGGAGTGGCGGTTGTTCAGTGCATTACCATGGGCACGGTTGGTCTTTCTGTGGTTTCACGCCGACCGGTCGAAGCCCTGTCCCTTCCTGTTTTGCTTGCAGGCGACTGGCTATCCAGCAACAGCCTGACGTTATAGGCCCGTGGCGACGTTGTGACCGGTCTTTGGCGGTCGGCAATGCAAGTTTTGCGAGCGGTCACGCCATGGTTTCGGGGGCAACCTATCTGGCACAGGCAATTGTCGCCTCCCGATTCCTAGGTGTGCCAGCTTAGTACGTGTGGTGCTCGCGGCTCTTTGGGCGTTCGCGTGCTTGCTCGCCTTCAGGCGTTGCATTCCGCCAGCGGTGTCAATGGCGTCGCTTTCAGGTAGCCGTCAGAATACCGTGACAAATTCGCGGCGCGCCGGGTGTGCAGGGGAAAAGCACGCCCTTTTGACATTGCTATACATTTGGAGCGGACATGACCGATAAGTCTAGCCGTCTTGTGCTGCATACAAATTCGCGTGACGAGGTGTTTGCCGACGAACGCAATGCTGTTGAGGATTTCTCATTCAACTCCACCGTCGCGAATGTCTTCGATGACATGGTGAGCCGCTCGGTCCCGTTCTACGGAGAGATGCAGCGGATGGTTTGCGAGTTGGCCCGGGACTTTGCTCAGCCTCAGTCCAACCTCTACGACATTGGTTGCTCGACGGCCACGACGCTCCTCGCACTCGACCATGTCGTCGACAACCACGTGGACTTCGTCGGTATCGACAATGCCCCGGAGATGCTCAAAAAAGCTGCCGAGAAGATCGAGGAGTCGGGAACAAACCGATCTATCGAGCTCGTCACAGGCGACCTTCACCGCGGCTTCTCCGTGGAAAACGCCAGCGTCGTGACGATGTTGTTAACTTTGCAATTTGTACGTCCGCTCTTCCGCGAGCGGGTCATGAAAACGATCTACGACGGTCTTAACGAACACGGATGCTTGCTGCTGATCGAGAAGTTGACCAGCGAGGACACGACCTTCAACAGGCTCTTCATCGACCACTATTACGACTTCAAGCGGCGTAACGGGTATTCCTCGATCGAAATATCAAAGAAGAGGGAGGCGTTGGAAAACGTTCTCATCCCTTACCGCCTCGAGGAGAACACCCAATTGCTCAAGGAGGTGGGCTTCAAGAGCACGGAAGTGTTCTTCCGTTGGTATAATTTCTGCGGCATCGTCGCGGTTAAGTGAGACAAGAAGCCATGAAGGATCTCATGCTGTCGATCGGGAATTTCTTTTTCAAGTATCGAAACCAGGCGTTTCCACTCATCATCGTCGCATTGTTTGTCGCTGTGCCGCCGGCCGCAACGGTTCTGGGCAGCGCGACGCTCGAACAGTGGAAAGACGCCGCCGCACTGCTCATCATATCCGCCGGTTTGATACTGCGCGCAACCGTGATCGGTTATGCCTATATCAAGCGTGGCGGCCTGAATAAGCGGGTCTATGCCAAGGACCTGGTCACGGAAGGCATGTTCGGTGTTTGCCGCAACCCGTTGTACGTTGGGAACATGCTCATCTACTCCGGGCTCTTCCTGTTCCACGGCAATCCAGTGGTCGTTGCCGTCGGATGCTTGTTGTTCGGGTTTATCTACCAGTGCATCATTTACGCGGAAGAGGAGTTCTTGGCCGACAAGTTCGGGGAGGCCTACAGCGCGTACTGCCGGGACGTCCCCAGGTGGGGGCTCAAGCTGAGTGCATTCTCGGCATCCACGGAAGGAATGGCATTCAATATCAGGCGCGTTATTGCCAAGGACTACTCGACGATGTCGTCAACGCTGATCGCGCTGTTGGCTACCGAGTTCTACAGGGTGGCGGCAGATTCCATATCGGATCAGGAGCTCTCTTATGCGATGGTACTTGTCGGGCTTTTCGTTGCGGTGATTGTGCTTACTGGTCTGGTGAGCTCGATGAAGAAAATGGGTGTCTTTGACGAACTGAAAGCCGCACGCTGAAATCTTCTTCGTGTGAGTTTCCTCGGGCCGAACTGCAGGGCTGGCTAAGGTTCTGGAGTTCGGTTTTGAGTTTTGGAGGCGCGCGAGAGTGTCCTCGCACTGGGCGATCTTGAAGACCGTATCGACTGGCCGGCTGCCGGTTTTCACCGACGAGCCGACGACGCCGAGCATTGTCTGCCTGCCAGGCGTTCTGTCGTGAACGGCTTCCACATATGGTACCCCCCGGGTGACGGTAACTGAGCGCTTAGGGGCAGCCGGAATGCGAAGGAACGTTAAAGTGCCCGGTGTGGTGCTACTAACCTGGTACTTTGAACAGCGCGCGTGCACGATCGACCAGCTTGCGCCCGACGGAGCGTCTCGGCATTTCAAAAATGATGTTGAAGAGGCGGCGGTAGCTGTCGTCGGGAGAGGTAAGTGCTGTAGCGCCGTGCCAGGCCGACGACGTGTTCTTGAAGAGAAAGCTGTGGTTGTCGGTGATACGAGCCGCAGTGCTCGTCTCGAAGTCCGCGAAATCGGGATTCATAGCTTCGATCTTCTTGCCGCCGAGTACCAGCGTGGCGCCCCCCCACTCGGGATTCCAATCATCGCTCGTATTGAAATAGAGAATATGCGTCCCGATCTTTGGTGGGGTGTCGAGATGCGGCGAGACCTCGGATCCCCGCGAGCCAACGTGCCAGGCATAGCGCGGGATGAATGTGGAAACTCCGAGCGCACGGCGAATGAAACGTTGGTATTCTTTGCTCGTCTCTAGTTCGTCCAAGAAACCCTGCCAGGCCGTGGGCAGTTGTTCGCGACCGACAACGCCACCCGCTTCCGCTGGCCTGTCTCTATGATAGATCGAGTCCTCGTAGGCCAGATAGTGGCGGTTGTGTGGGCGCTGACCATGAGATCGACGTATATTGTTGTGGTGTTCGAACAGCTCAAGCGATGGGAAGTTGGTATAGAGGGACTGAAATCCCTCCTGGGTCAAAAAGCCTCCAATGTTCTCCCAAGGAAAGGGTGCCCTTTTCCTGAACGCGTCAAGGTCGAACTGCCGCAGCAGTTCGTAGTCAATAAAAGTCCCCTTCATAAAATGCCCCTCCGCTGCCTCTTTCCCCAAACCAGTATTTCAAAAATTGCGTAAATTGCTGACCCGAACCTGAAGGGGGCGTCGTAGGATGTTGATTTGCTCGCGCTGATTCAGAATTGCTGCTGTTGCGGGCGAGGCTTCGGCTCATTCACTGGCGGATCAGCATATGCAGCATCGACTCCAGTGCGCGAACCTCGCCCTGAGGGCCCTGACGAGGTGAAGGTTGTTGGGGACATTCTTCCGATTCGGCTACGATCGCGATTTCGCTCGGCCCCTTGTCCGGAATGGACGGCCCAGGCGGAGAGTCCAAAGTCACTATATGCGGCGACCTGGCCTGCCCCTTGGCGGCCGCCAAGTAGAATTAACGATCATGGCGCGTCGCTTCTGGTGTGATGCCGTTCTGTGCGGTCGGCGTGTCTTCTGCGTGCAGTTCGAAATGTCGGCCATTTCCCGGAAAGTGACGTTCCTGAAACGGTTATATGGGTCAGGCGGTTGGTGGGCGTCATCTCGATGCGAACGGAGTCCCTCGGAAGCGATGGCGGGTGCCACGACAGGCGACCGTGTTTCGACCGGCCAAAGGCCTTTCGGCTTCTAGTTCTAAGAGATCGCCACCGCCGGGGCAGAGTTCGCCGATCTTCGAGGACGGCACCCCGTCGTACTGTGCAAGACGGATGGATTGGCGAGTCGGCCGAAAAATCCAGCCTAACCCCTTAGCCCGAAATGAACTTCCAGATTTTCCCAGCTCTTATCCATGGCATATGCTGCCGAAAGACGAGGGATACCCACATGGCCAAAATAGTAAGATAGCTGCCGCTCGGCGGCTTCTTCGTCGCGCCCAGCTATCCGACTGACGTACAGTGCTGAAGCAAGTCCCGTACGATCTGCACCTGCCTGGCAGTGAATCAGGATAGGCTTCGGAAGGCTTGCCATGAGCGCTACAAGACGGTCGGCCTGCTCAGGTGTGAGAACCTGGGAGGCCGACATCGGGTAGTCAACATGCTCGACGCCAAGTTTGCCCGCGGTCGCGAGTTCCGCGGAATACCATGTTCCCTTGTCGCCACTCGCACGCAAGTTGATGATCGATTTGATATCGTGGCTGGAGACATATCTCTCAAGTTGCCGGGGAGTTGGTTGAGCCGAGCGATACAATTGCCCTTCAATCACTGTGTGGAAATTGCCGGAAAGTTGAAGATAAAGCGGATAGCAACCGACCGCCGTTCCCACAGCAATCAGGCAAGCGAAAATCACCGAAGTACGTTTTGACATCAATGTTCCGCAGGTTTTGACAACTCACGGCCAAATGCCAGCCGAAGCTGACGGAGGCCTGAAGGACCGGGACTAGAGTGCTGGAAGCTGCACCGAAATCTTGACGCCAGGACTATTATCCTCAATCTCGATCCGCGCCCCGTGCAGATCGGCTATCGCCTTCACAAGGCTTAGTCCGAGACCGCTTCCCGGCCTCGTCCGGCTTTTGTCGAGGCGGTAGAGCCGTCGGAATACCTTGTCGCGCTCGGGGGCGGGTATACCGGGACCAGTGTCGGCTACCGTGATGACCGCGATCGGACCATCGCGCCGCAGGGAAACGTTGATAACGGTGTCCGGAGGGCAATGCGCAATGGCGTTCTCAACCAGATTTACGACCATTTGAACCAGCAGTTCGCGGTCTCCATTGATGTATGTCTCTCGGCACGGCTCGACGATCAGCCGTTGGTGATTGTCCTGCGCGACATCGGTGTAGACGTCCTCCACGAGATCAAGGAGTTCGCCGAGTCCTACCAAGCTGAAGCTCAGGCGGCGCGCGCCTGCTTCAATCTGTGAAATGCGCAACAGCGCTTCAAACGTCGCGTTTATCTGATCGCACTCGTCATGCGCCTCGTCGAGAAACCTCGCGACGTCATCTTGTTCGCCGTGTGCTTGGCGTGCCTCCTCCAGGGTCAGCCGCAGGCGGTTGAGTGGTGTCTTCAGTTCGTGTGCGATGTCCGCGCTAACCTGGCGCATGCCTTCGACCAGTCCTGCAAGCCGAACGAGTGCGTCATTGATCTGCTTGAAGACGTGGTCGAGATCATCATCTGCGTTTCGCAGCGGTATCCGGCTTTCCAGCTGCCCATTTGACACTTCCAGCATCGTCCGGGCAACGCCATCCAGGCGCTTTTGCGCCCGGCTTGCAAGGAATATGCCTCCGCCGACCGCCGCAAGGACAGCGAGGACCGCAGCCCAGATCAGGCTGACGAGCACCGTCCTCAGCATGGAGTCCATCTGCGCGAAGCTCCTGCCGACAACGAGCGTATTCTGGCCCAGTTTGGCTCCCTGCAGCCGGTAGACGGTGCTACCCTTCAAGCCGAGATCGGCCGATGTCACGGTAAAGACGCCCTCCGGAAGTATCGGCGCCTTGAAATTGCCAGCCAGTTTCTTCCCGGACCCATCAATCAAGGAGTAGACACCGTCGTCAGCCGGTTTGAGATTAGAATAGCTGTCGAGGGTGGTGACCAAGTCCTCAATGTCGTCAGGCGCATAGGTCGAGGAAACGACCTGGAACGTGTCGTTTAGCGCGGTGTCGAGCTGGGCGTTGAGGCCGTTGCGGAGCAGGTGATACATGATGCCACCAGTTGCTACCACTGTCAGGATGAACAGCAGCGCGAACGATAGCGCCAGGCGAAACGGCGTGCTTCGTCTGAGGTTAGTTAGGCGCATGCAGGCTATATCCGGTATGACGGACCGTGTGCAGCAACTGCGCTTGAAACGGCTTATCAATTTTGGCGCGAAGGCGGCTGATGTGCGTTTCAACGACGCTGGTTTTGGGATCGAAGTGGAAATCCCAGACCTTTTCGAGCAGCATGGTCTTCGTAAGCACGCGACCTTCTCCTCGCATCAGGACTTCGAGCAGTGTGAATTCCCTTGGTTGAAGCTCGATTGCCTGTCCAGCGCGCCTTGCCTGCCGTCGGATCAGGTCGAGTTCAAGGTCGGCCACCTTTAGGACCGTCTTCTGCTCTTGCACGGGAGGGCGTCGCAAGAGCGCATTGACCCTTGCGAGCAACTCCGAGAAGGCGAACGGCTTCACCAGATAGTCGTCGCCGCCCGCGTCGAGCCCCTCGACCCGATCATCCACGCCGCCGACCGACGTGAGAAACAGGGCAGGGGTGCTGACCCTGGCAGCGCGCAGCGACCGGACGATCGACAAACCGTCCAATCCCGGAAGCATGCGGTCGACGATGACGACATCGTACTCTTCCCGTTGTGCCTGGAAGAGGCCGTCTCGCCCATCCTTCATGACATCGCAAACATGTCCCGCCTCTCCGAAGCCCTTGGCAAGGAAGTCAGCTGTCTTGCGATCGTCTTCGATAACTAAAATCCGCATCAGATTCGCGTGCCATAGTTACCTGACCGCTGTCTGAACCATTGGCTTTTCGCCAATCTTTCGGAAAGCACACGGATCCGAAACGTGACGGATCTCGCGACCTTACGAAACCGTATGGTTGTGGCAAGGCGCCTGTATACGACGACGCATAGTGTCCCGCTACTGCCGCTCTGGGCAGCGGAGAAATCCTCAAAGGACACTCATCATGAAAACGATTGTTGCCGCCGCTGTTCTCAACGGGGTCGCTGCGCTTGGCTTCCTCGCTCTCTCCATTCCTGCGCATTCGGCCGTTCCCTGTGAAGAAATGCTGAAGGACATGCGCGCTGCCAAGGCCGGGGCGAAGCTCAGTGACGCAGACGTGCAAAAGGTCAACGACCTCGAAACGAAAGCGGTTGAACGCTGCAATGCAGACGATGACATCCGTTCGGACAAGTTCCTTGCCGACGCAATGAAGATCATGGGCAAGTAAAGGAGCGGGCAGATGAAAGCGCTGGCACAGACCGCCCCCGTAAACCGGGTCCCCGAGGTCACCATTGATTTCTGGTTGATCAAACTCATGGCCGTAACAATGGGCGAGACGGCAGCGGACTATCTCGCAGTCAACCTCGGCCTGGGCCTGACGGTGACGTCGGTCATCATGACAGTGGTCCTCGTCGCGGTCGTGGCAATGCAATTCGCACAGAAGCGCTATGTGCCTGCGAGTTATTGGGCGGCGGTTGTGCTGATCAGTATTGTCGGTACGCTTATCACGGACAATCTGGTTGATAATTTCGGGGTTCCGCTCGAGGCAACCACCATTGGATTGTCAATCGCACTCGCTGTGACGTTTTCGGTCTGGCTTGCGGTCGAACGCACACTGTCGATCCACACGATCTATACGATGCGACGCGAGGCGTTCTATTGGCTGGCTATCCTCTTCACATTTGCATTGGGCACGGCGGCGGGGGACCTGATCGCGGAAACGTTTGACTTCGGCTACCTGACCACAGCCCTCCTCTTTGTGGTGGTCATTTGCGTTATTACTGCGGGCTATGCCCTCGCGGGCCTTAATTCAATCGTGGCGTTCTGGCTTGCCTACATATTTACCCGCCCGTTGGGTGCCTCTTTGGGTGATCTGCTGTCACAACCACTTGAATACGGCGGGTTGGGCTTCGGAACGACCTACACGAGCCTGCTCTTCCTCGGGCTGATCGTCGGTATCGTGATCTATATGACGCTGTCCCAAAGCTCGAGCGAGCCGACAGAAGCAACCCGTTAACTGTCGCAAAAGGTAATCGTCGGTATGATTTGCCGGTTCAGGTGTTTGTCAGGCTGATGATGGATACGCGACAATCTCAGGCTTCATTCGTTGAGATTTGAATATGGCGCACATGGGCCAGTCCTCTTATACGCCAGCCCCTCCGGCTACGGCAGTACTCGCACTAATCGGCGCATGGTTCGCGTTGCTGGCCACGTTTTATCTCCATCCTTCCCTTGACGTCGAGGTGTCCTCGTTCTTCTTCACCGGCCCACTTTGTGAGGCAGCTCTTCCAGATTTTGTCTGCGGGTACTTCCCACTTCGTCGACTGCAGGTCGTCGAACACGTAAGGCAGATCCTGTACGTGCTTCCATACGCAGCAGCAGCGCTGATTGTCGTGGTCGGTGCGAGTGGCATTCTTTCAAGGGAAATTCGCAATCGCATTCCGATGGGCAGGCTGGTGGTTGCGATCGTAAGCCTTTGCTTGGGGCCGGGGCTAATTGTAAACGGGTTTCTGAAATCCTATTCGGGCAGACCTCGGCCTGTACAGACGAGCCTCTTCGGCGGCCCCTTCGATTTTGCAGCAGCCGGGACGTTCGTTGGCGAGTGTGCGAAGAACTGTTCCTTTGTCTCTGGCGAAGCCTCCGGGGCAGGGTGGCTGCTCTGTCTTCTCTTCCTGCTGCCGTCCCGTATTCGCCTGTGGGTTGGACCGCCATTGGTCGCAGGCTCGTTGATAATGGCAGGTTTGCGTGTCGCAGTGGGTGCACACTACGCGTCTGATGCCTTGCTTGGCTGGCTCTTGGCGATCATTCTCTTCATGGCATTGCTGATTGTCGAAGCCCGGATTGCCGACAAGCTGAAAGTCGGCTGGCCGCGGTGAACGCCCAGCCTATACGGCGCGGCGTGTTAATCCGGGAGTTCTGGCGGGTTCGCTCGAAAGCCTGTCGTAGCCGCTGCCGACAATCGATGGTCATATCGAGCTATCTCGCACACATGGGGTTTGTGCACACATGGGGTTTGTATTGAAGCACTCTCGCATTCAACAAACGGCTCGCATGTGCTAGGGACAGACTATGAAAATCCTGATCGTTGAAGACAATAAGGAACTTGCCGACTGGCTCGGCAAGGCGCTTCGGCAAGCCCAGTATGCAGTGGACATCGCCTTCGACGGCGAAGATGCCGAGTTGATGCTCAAGGTCGCGAGCTATTCGGTCGTCATTCTTGACCTCTCCCTTCCCAAGATCGATGGCATGACGCTGTTGAAACGCATTCGTCAAAATGGCGAGAAGGTGCCCGTGATTATTCTGACGGCCAATGCCAGCCTTGACGGTCGGGTGGCCGGGCTTGATGGCGGCGCGGACGACTACCTCGCAAAGCCCTTCGAAATCGCGGAACTGGAAGCCAGGATCAGAGCGGTCGTACGACGCGGGCAAGACAGGGCCGCGCCTGAAATCATGGTGGGCGATCTGAGATTTGCTGGCTCAACGCGTCAGTTCTTCATCGGCGGTGAACCGCTAGCCCTTACTCCGCGCGAACACGCGGTGCTGGAATACTTGGTTATGAAGGTGGGAACCACGGTGTCAAAGGCCACGCTGTCCGAAAGCGTATTCGGTTTCGATGACGAGGCCGACCCGACTGCAATCGAGATTTATGTTCACCGTCTGCGCAAGAAGCTTGAGAGAAGCTCAGCGCAGATCGCGACGTTGCGTGGTCTAGGCTATCTGCTCCGAGATGCACAGTGATATGCAGCTGGCGTGGTACAACTATCCGCGGTCGGTTTTCAGGCGGCTTCGCGAAAGCCTGCGAGCGCAACTGCTTGCGTGGGTGATCCTGACGCTCTTCGGCGCGATCTGTTTCAATCTTTACGACAGCTTCCGAACCGCAGACGCCGCATCGAAGCTTGTTACAGACCATACGTTGCTTGCCTCGGCCCGCGTCATCGCGGAAGCAGTGCGCGTTGACGCAGGAGGTACAGTTGAGGTTGATATCCCGCCTGCGGCAATCGAAATGTTCGATACCGGATACGGGGATCAAGTCTTCTACCAAGTCATTACGGCCTGGGGAAATCTCGTCGCGGGCTTCCCCGAACTACCGTTGCCGACCGTCGAGCGGGTAGGGCAGGATCGTGCCTTTCGTAACGCCGGGATACGAGCGCTGACGTTGAATCACCCGGTCGTTGGCCTCCCCAAAGACGGCGAAATCGCCGTGACGGTTGCGGTCACCCACAACGCTCAGTATGCGTTGCGGCGCCGTCTGTGGTTCTCGGATTTCACGAAGCAGGTTGTCCTCGTACTCCTCGCGGGCGTTGTCACGATTATTGGTCTCCAGCGTGGGCTCGCTCCCGTGCTTAGGTTGCGCGATGCGGTTCGTGAGAGGGGTCGAGATCGGCTCGACCCCTTGTCACCGTCGATGGTACAATCCGAGCTGCGCCCACTGGTTCTCGCGCTCAACGACCATATGGAGCGGGTCCAGAACCAAATGGCCGCTCAAAGGCGATTTGTCTCGAACGCAGCACATCAACTCCGCACGCCCCTTGCGCTCATTTCAACGCAGGCCAGCGTTGCGGCAAGGGAGAAAAATACAGAGCGCCGCGATGAGGCCCTGCAGGCGCTTCGCAACAGCACGCACCAGATATCGCGGCTTGCCAGTCAGCTCCTGACCCTGTCGCGGGCAGAGCCTGGAAGCAGACGGCCACGGACAGACGTTGTCGATCTCGTCGCCGTTGCAAGGGAGGTACTCGGCACGCAAGCCGAGGAAGCGCTTCGCCGTGGCATCGACATCGGGCTGGAGGAAAATGGTTCAGTCGATGTTGAGGGCGACGGCACCATGTTGCGGGAGATGCTGGTAAACCTCGTTGACAACGCCATCCGCTACACGCCTGCGCCTGGCCGGGTCACTGTGGGTGTAACGCGACAAAATGGGACAGCCGTGCTTCGTGTCGAGGACAACGGGCCGGGAATTCACCCAATGGAGCGCGAGCACGTCCTCGAGCGCTTCTATCGCATTATCGGCACCGAAGGGGAGGGAAGCGGCTTGGGGCTAGCCATCGTTCTTGAGGTTGCGACGGGTGCTGGTGGAACCGTTTGGCTGGATGGTGCCAAGGGTGGCGGACTGGTGGTAACGGTTAGGCTGCCTGCAAGAGCCAAACACTGAGCGTGTTAGCAGGCCCCAACATGCTCAGCCTCGCAGGAGACCAGGCTGACAGGGCAAGGTCGTCAAGTTGAAGGCCCTTCAGCCACCCGGAGGCTGGACTGTCCAACAGATGGTTGGCTAGGACCAAAAAAATAGGGCCATCGACAGTCGAGGCCCAAGGTGTGGAGGTTTGAAACCTCCAGAGGGGAACGGTCGGCGCATGGGATGGGAGGTATTACCCACGTTAACCACCGACTACACAACATATACGGGCATTCTGTCGATAAAGCAATGGACCGGATCCATCCCTGGGGAACTCTGCGCAGCTGAATAACACGCATAGGTAAGCATCGATCCGTCCTGGTTATCGATGCTGGCGCTGCATTGACGATAAGCGACGACACACTGCGCTTGTCTACGTCAGCAGGTGGCCCTTGCGGAGGGTTTATCAGAAAGGGTCCTACAAGGGGCTGGCTGCCCACGAGGAAAGATGCTGCCCCAGTTGCAGCGCTGGATCAGTGGGCGGGTCGGAGACCTCGTAGCTTTGATTCTTCAGACATGCCGTCGCCTGGCACCGAATTTGAACGACGACTCTCTGCGAAGGAGGAATCTCTAAGCGTTTACAGGTGTCTGATGATCGCCATCTATTGCTCTAAATCAACAGGTTATTGCGGTTGACGTAAGAAATAGATGAGGCCGGGCCCGTACGAACCCAGCCCCATGGTCCTTGGGAGGACTAGCTGCTTATTGCGTGTCGATGTGCTGTTGCGGCCGCCATTTCGCGAGCCTGTTTTCGATCAACGTCATGATGAATTCGGCGAAAAGCGTAACGACCATCACAAGCAGGATCGCGGCATACATTCCAGCAGCATCGAATGTTCCTTTTGCGATTGAAATCAGCTGGCCGATGCCGAACCGAGCTCCGACGAACTCGCCAACAATCGCACCGATAATCGCGAAGCCGAAGGATACGTGCAGGCTGGCGAAGATCCAGCTCATGGCGGAAGGAATCACGACTGTGCGCGTTACTTGCCAGTCAGATGCTCCCAGGATGCGAGCATTGGCAATCATGTTGCGATCTGCCTCGCGGACGCCCTGGAAGGCGTTGGCGAACACCACGAAGAACACCATGATGAAGGCGAGGGCAACCTTGGACGGTAGCCCAAGGCCCATGATCATGATGAAGATTGGCGCGAGAACAACACGCGGGATCGAGTTGATCGCCTTGATATAGACCGAGAAAATGTCCGACAGGAACTTGTTGCGGCCAAGGCCGATGCCGACGAATACGCCGGTGATCGATCCCGCGAAGAACCCGATCAGGGCTTCTTCCATTGTGACCCAGAGATTGTACCAGAGCGAGCCTTCGGTGGTCCCCTGGGTCGCCCATTCGTAGAGCCGCTGCATCACCTCGCTGGGGCTCGAATAGAAGAACGGATCTATCCAGTGCATGTTGGAGGAGAGCTCCCACATGCCGACGACGGCTACCAGGATAAATACCTGCCAGAAGAGAACGAGGTTCTTCCGGCGCTTTATGGCTTTCAGCGCAGTAGCTTCAATTTCGGCATCAGAGGTGCCGGCGGAGAAGATTGGCGCGGTTCGGGCCTCGAAAGTCGTGTATGCCATGTCTGATTTCCTCCCTTAGGCTGCTTCGCTTGCGCGCCTATAGCTGGTCTCGACCTCTTGCCGCAGGTCGTCCCAGATCGTCTTGCAGTAGTCGATGAAGGTCTGGTCATAACGGATCTCAGACACAACGCGCGGGCGGGGCAGGTCGATCGTGTAAACCGACTTCACGGTCGCCGGACCTGCGGTCAGCACGTAGACCTTGTCGGCGAGCGCGACGGCCTCTTCGAGGTCGTGGGTGACGAAAATGACCGACGCCTTGCGGTCCGCCCAAAGCTTCAGGAGTTCTTCGTGCATTACAGTGCGGGTCTGGACGTCCAAGGCCGAGAACGGCTCGTCCATCAGCAGGATTTCAGGTTCGTTGATGAACGTCTGCGCGAGCGAAACGCGCTTGCGCATTCCACCGGACAACTGATGGGGATAGTGATGGATGAACTTGGATAGCCCGACGCGTGCGAGCCAATCCTTTGCACCCTTCTCGGCTTCAGTCCGCGACTTGCCACGGAAGAGCGGGCCGGACATGACGTTGTCGAGGACATTCTTCCAGGGAAAGAGAGCGTCGGTCTGGAACACGAAGCCAACACGCGGGTCTATGCCGTTGATTGGGCCGCCCATCAAGCGAACTTCACCTGCACTAGGCTTCGCAAGACCTGTGACCAGATTGAGAGTGGTCGACTTGCCGCAACCCGTTGGGCCGACGACCGCAACGAACTCTCCGCGGCCAACCGTCATGTTGAAATCGCGCAGTGCCGTCAATGACTTTCCGGTCGGGGAAACAAAGCGACGGCTGACATTGATCAGCTCGATCGCGGGGATCTGCTTGTTGTCCTGATTCATGGTGATACCTGTGCGTGGTTTTGGGGGCGCACACGCGATGCCCAGGGTGGGAGCCACTTCCGACTGGACGGAAGTGGCGCAACGTGACTTACTTTACGTTCTTTACGAACTCAGTCGTGTAAGTCTTTGACAAGTCGATCTGCTTGCCTTTGACGTTCTTCGAGAATTCCGAAAGGACCGCCAGGACTGTCTTGGGGCCGTCTTCCGGCATCACGCCGTCTGGCGTGAACATTCCCTTGCCCTGGTCGAGTGCCTTGACGTACCCGTCCTTGTCGCCGACGTAGAAGTCCTTAGGCATCTTTTCAGCGATCTCGGCCGCCGAGTGCGTGTTGATGTAGCGGAGTGTCTTCACGAACGCATTGGCCAGCTTCTGGGCCTCGTCCTTGTGAGCATCCGCCCAAGAGGTTTCGACGTAGAACGATGCCGCCGGATAGGTGCCGCCAAGCGCCTGTCGCGTAGCCTCGACGGTTCGCATGTCGACGAGGACAGTTGCTTCTCCTGTCTTCAACATGCGCGAGATCGTCGGCTCGGTCGTCATCCCACCCTGGATCTGATCCTGCTGCATGGCGGCGATGAATGTCGCGCCTGCGCCTACCGGGATGGTGACGACGTCGCCGGGCTGCAACCCAGCCTTCGAGGCCATGTAGAGGGTCAAGAAATTGGTGGACGAGCCAAGGCCCGTTACGCCAAGGCTCTTACCTTTGAAGTCTGCCGGCGACTTGATGTCCGGTTGCTTCGTGGAGACGAGCTCAACTTCGCCTGGTGCCTGGCTGAACTGGACGATGGACTCGACGAACTTGCCCTTGGCCTGAAGGTCGACGCAGTGGTCGTAGAAACCAACAACGCCCTGGACGGCACCGGCTAGCAATTGGTTCTCGGCGTCGACGCCTGCGGCTTCATTCAGAAGCTCGACGTCCAGGCCTTCATCCTTGAAGTATCCGAGGGACTCGGCGAGCTTTGCGGGCAGGTAGATCTGCTTCTCGTAACCGCCAACCATGATGGTGATCTTGTCAGCGGCGCGGGCCGTGGATGCACCAAACGACGCGGCGGCGATCATTGCGGAAACAGCGATGCTATTAAAAAGACTGCGTGACGAACGCATTAAGGTCTCCTCCAGTATGAGTTACGCATCGCCTGTCATCACGATACAAGTGCTTCCTCCACGATGCAGCTCGTTGGTAGCCGCTCGAAGCTTTCAACTAGCTTTCAGTGGTTCGGCTAGCGCGATAGGGCCTTCGTAGAAAGGCACAATCTTACGAAAGCGTATAATCGTGGACAGAGTGCGGAGATTTTAAGGGCCGGTGTTATTTGCGATTGCCACGACCCCCGAGGCCTCGATGAGTTTTCGTTCCCGCCCAGAAAACATCACACGCCCGGCACGTGCCGGCCCAGGCCCCACACCTTTCTGATCAATCTCGATCGGTCAACGGATCGGGGAAAACGCATGGCGTTTCTTCTCAGCCGCATCGGACTCGCTTTCGAAAGGGTATCGGCGATAGATGGGCCAAGTTCCAGCATCCGATCGACTTCGACGAACGCGGCCCGCGACACCGACGCAGACCAAATCCCTACGAGATTGGCTGTTTTCTCGGCCACGTCGAGTGGTAATCCACTCGTTTTCAACGGAGCTCCGCGGTAGAATTCACGCGGCCATTTCAGTTCGGTGCGGGCTTGATGCCGCCGATGCCCATACTGGGCCGTTCGTTGTTGTAGGTTGATAGCCACTGCGTGGCAAATTTCGGTGCCCCCTCAATGCCTTCGATGATGTGTTGGTCGAGCCATTCATGTCGGACGGTTCGGTTATAGCGTTCGACATAGGCATTCTGCTTCGGCTTGCCCGGTTTGGATGCGGCTCAATGCAATCCCCCGTTTCTCCACCCATTCCATGAGCTTGCCGCGCCAGTCGATATCGATTTCAGCAGGACGACCGTGGGCGCTTTGGTTGCCTTCTAGCGACGGCAACATCAACGACTTTAAGACTGCTTTGTCTCGCGGTGACATGAGCCTCGTCGGCTGTAGCCGGCTGCCGACGGTTTGACGACGCTATCCCGCTCGTCGCCTTTGGCAACACTATCTCGAAGATCGCTCCCCGACCTTGATGGTTCTTGCCAGAAAGCTCCCCTCCAGCACGCTCTACGATACGGCGAGAAAGAGAAAGGCCCAAACCCATACCCGAAACTTTAGTCGTCGAGAATGGGACAAAGAGGTTCTGCAGCATAATCTCCTCGATACCAGGTCCCCGATCCCGTACTCGGATAGAAATACGATTGTCAGTACGCCGAGCGCTGATCGCGACAATCCGGTCTTCGGCGTCAAGATGCTCGCCCACCTCCAACGCATTGCGAACGAGATTGTAAACGACCTGTTCGAATTCAACTCTGCCGATTTTGCAAAGCAGCGGTTCCTCGTCGAAATCGAGTGCGAGTTCGAAACCACACTCTGCGAATAAAGCTTCCATGAGGGTGGCAACCTCACGTATCGCCGCAATTATGTCGGTGCAGGCGGTGTCTGTTGGCTTCGGGCTTACGAAGCTTCGAACATTTCTGATGATTTCGCTCGCTCTCTGCGCGTCTTTCACGTTCGAGGAAAGAATACTCGTCACGTTCGTCTGGGGTGTCGACATGGCATCCATCAACTTCACACCAGTTTGGCTGTTAATGAGAATGGCTGTCAGTGGCTGAATCAGCTCGTGAGCAATTGCCGCCGCCATTTCCCCAATCGCGTAGACTCGCGACGCATGTTCGTGCCGCTTTTCCAGTTCAAGGCGGTTTATATTCGCTTTTGCGAGTCGCTCGGCCTCTCGCAGGCGCCGCGTGACCTGGCCTTGGTGGAGAGCATAGGAAGACAGACCCGCTATAAGTATGGAGAATGTGGAGAAGACGTACAGCATGCTGTTGTCGAAAATCGCGTCCAAGGCGATTGGTTTTTCGACATTGATGCTCGTTTTCAAGAAATTGTCGTTTGGGTTTTGATATATATCGCCGATATAAACCTCAATACGGCGTTCTATTGTTGATAGTATAAGCGAATTGTTCCTTTTTGTGGATACATTGGAGAACAAAGTCAATTCTCCTGACGTCCAGGTAACCTTTGGGCAATTATCTACTAAAGATGGCTTGAGCATTTCTCGAGAATCGATCGTTATTATGACAGAGAAATGATTTTTGTAGTTACGGACGTGCTCAATAATGTAGTATTTGTTCTGTAATTTACTATCAACAACAACTTGCACTTGACCATGGTGGCCTCCTAAAGCCTCAAGCAGCTTTGCAGATTTCAGTATCGGGCTCTCCCTTTCGGTGGGCACTTGCACGATAGGTTTCAGTCGCACCTTCTCGTCCGGCTCCATTTCATACCACGCTATGCCAGATATTTGCGGGTACCGGGCGTGGAGGTTCTCCGCGAGATTCGTAAAAGACGCGATAGAACGGCTACGTGGAGCGTCCGCTACCATCGTAAGTGATTGCATGAAGCCAAAGTTCTGGCTGTTCCGACTAACTGCCAGACGCTCAAGGCTTTGGGCGTAGGAAGCAATGTTGTTCTCAACTTTGTCTATATGGAAAAATATCAATACTACTGTAACTAGAAACTGCAGAGCGACCCAAATCAGGATGGCGGGCAATGCCAAATTAACTGCGGTTCTCAATCGCTGGGAAGCAAACAAGCTTGCAATCTCTGAAGTTAGAATAAAGTTACAGGTCGTCGGGAGCGAAGGTGGCGCTGACGACGAATGCACGCATCGGTATATTTACCTAGATACAACCTCTAACAATTGCTGACTTAAGAATTTATTCTCGATGCGGCAGATGATGATGGAATGAAATGGCTCAGCGAAATCCTCGATCGTGAAGGGTCGGGGAAGGAGACTGTCCTTCATTGGTTTAAGAAGGTCGAGCAGGATATAGCCCGGCTTCAAAGGTCAGTCCGTCGACCTGCATACTCGGTAGTATCGCATCCCTCACCGATTCATCGTCCTCATTGAGATGCAGCGGATTTCGGCGGCGTCTCGGTGTCTTTCTTCCTCACCCAAGTCAGCTACCTATACGGATGCTAACATCTGAATATGGACGAACTCAGCAACGGACCGTGTGCCCAGTTTGGTGGAAATGTTGGCGCGATGTGCATCGACGGTTCGGGTGGAAATAGCAAGCACCTTCGCAATCTCTTTGGTGCCGAATCCGCGACACAACAAGTCGAATACCTCCCGCTCTCTCAGCGTGAGCTGATGCACCAGAAGGCTCGCTTCGTCGCGTTCCAGGAGTGTTTCCAGTTGTGCAAATGCTGGCTTGAGCGCTTCCCGTAGCTCGTCGCCACCAATGGGCTTGCATAGGAAATCGACCGCGCCGGCGCGAAATGCCGCTCGGCAACTCTCAAGATCTCTGGTTCCGGTGACGACAATGATGGGCCAGTAAATGCACGCCTTGGTCAACTCCGTTTGCAGTTCCAACCCACCCTTCGTCGGCATATGTAGATCAAGCAAGATACAGCCCGGCTTCAAATTCGGCAGACTGGAAAGAAAAGCGTTGCAGTCGGGAAAACCCATGGCGATCAACCCGTCGACGTGCAAATTCAGCAGTATCGCATCCCTGATCGATTCATCATCATCGATGAGATAGACCGGATTTCGCTGAACCATTTACGAATACCATCACAACTGCATTAAAAATGAAATCTCAGGAAGATACCGCGTTTCCATCTGCAATTGGTAGAGGCGCCGGGTAGGTAAACATACCGATGCGCATGTTGCTGAGCTGCTAAAGCCGTCTATTTGAGGGGACCGATCTCGGCGCGCCCAGCGTTGCGGCGCTTGCCTTTAGTCTTCGCGCATTGCTGAAGTTGGGTGGTAGCGTTGCAAGGGGACAGCAGCGTCACAAGACTTTCTGTTTGTAAGCTTGCACGACCGCCTGAACCCTGTTGTATGCATTCAACTTGCGCATAGCCGATTTTAGGTACGCGTTAATTGTTGATCCGGACAGGGACAGGATGATCGCAGTTTCTTCACTGGTCTTACCCGCCGCCGCCCAGCGCAGGCACTCGATCTCGCGTTGAGATAACGGCGATCTTTGTCTTGAGGCAACGGATTGCCTGAAGTAACTGTTAATTGCAGCAAGGCACTTCATCAGTACAGAATTGCTATTATGGTATTGATGCGGGTTTGACGTAAATATTAATAGATATTTACTGTCTTCCGGGTCGTATATGCAGAAAGCGTAAAGTTTGTTTCCCAAATTGGACATGATGAATACTGAATCGTTGCAATTTTCTATTCTGGTTTCTAGCTCCATTTCCATCGGCAACGTCGAAAACTTGACAAGATCCAGGAGTTTCGTTTGGAAAACGCTTTCCTTGCATATTTGAAGAATGGCGTCCTTTGACCAATCTGTGCCAATAAGCATGTCAGAAAAATTGGCAGTGCCAGCGTCGGGAAATTTGAGGACGGCATACGATCTGAAATGCTCCTCGTCGCATATCTTTTTTAGATCGGCGCAGAGCGTAGCAGTGCAAGGGTGCTTAACGAACAGCGTCATACGGAAATGCACCTAGTTACTTGGCCGGAATCCGCACCACACCCGCCATTCGGCTGTAGTCTGCAAAGGCGGCCCGCGTCTGAAGTAGCCCATCAAAAACCGCTTGGAAATGTTCTCTAAATTCGCATTTGAAATCTCCTTGCCGGTGGATGTGGCACAGCATTCTTACATCCCGCTTTCCCACTTGTATGTTCGTAGCTTTACCTACGTGGATCGGCGCGGCTTAGCGCGAACCTCTGCTGCTGTCTCAGCGCTCATCGGCGCGTTTGGAGCTGCTGGCGTCTTCTCTCATTGGCAGCCCCGGTGCAGTGGACTCGCCAAGACACCTCGGTTCCAGTCGATAAGGCCATGCACCGAAGTCTGTTCTACCAGGCGCTTAACCCCAATGGGTAAGGCCTTGCTGTCAGTTGCTCATCGGAGTGGCATTGAATTTCTCCTTGGTGAGCGGATCTGCGGTCTGAGCCCATAGCAGCCGGATCCGGACAGCTCGCCGTGCTTCAGAAGGAACTTCGCATACCCGCCACGCAAGATGCCCTCGCTTCTCGACTGATGACAATTCCGGGTGTCGGCGCAATTTGCGCCACAGCGCTGGAAGCATGAGCGCCGCCGCGGAGCAGGCTGTAGACTGCCGCGTCAATCACTCGGTGAGACCGGCTTTGCGCAGGCCGTCCACAACGCGCTCGAAATCGGCAGGGTTCTTGTAGGGCAGCACTTTGCGCCTGTGCTCCAGTGAATAATCAGGATTGATGCGGAACACTCCGTCCCACTCCTCGCGCGCCTCCGCGAAGCGGCCCAAGTGACCATAGCTCGCCGCTAGCAACACGCGTGAGATGTCGGTGCCGGGATTGCGCACAAGCCGACGCTTCAGGAAGGCAACGGCTTCCTCGTACCTGCCCAACTGAAACATCGCCTGCGCGTGGAAGTGCAGGAAGATGTCGGGATAATATGGATTCAGCGCAACTGCGCGCTCGAAACAGACGAGGGCCTCGTCGGACCGGCCCGCATAATGCAGAGCGTTGCCGAGGCTTTCATGGCCCTCGGCAAGATTGGGGGCAAGCGCGATCACGCGTTCAGCCTCGCGGATGGCCACGTCAAGTCGTCGCAGGTACAAGTTGGTGACGCCCAGCGCCCAATGCGCGTAGGGATATCGATCGTCGAGCGCGACCGCCTGCGTCGCAGAAACGATCGCCTGTTGCAGTGACTTCGAGGGCGATTGGCTCCACTGGTTGACGTAGGCCAGTGCCTGCGCCACGGCGAGGAACGCGTGGGCCGGGGCAAAGTTGGGGTCCAGATCGATGGCGCGCTGCAACAATTGCTGGCCCTCAACATTCTGCTCTCTCGTGAGCCGCCACATGTGTTCACGACCCCGCAGGAAGCAGTCATAGGCCTCCAGATTTTGTGTCTGCTCGGCCGCGAGGCGCTGCTGGTCTCCCGCCGTCAGCTTGAGTTCCAAAGCACCGACGATCTGCTGCGTGACGTCATCCTGCACCGCGAAGATATCGCTCAGGTCGCGATCGAAACGCTCAGCCCACTGATGCCCGCCAGTGGTCGCATCGATGAGCTGCGCGGTGATCCTTACCTTATTGCCTGATTTGCGAACGCTTCCCTCCAGCACGTAACGCACGTTGAGATTGCGCCCCACCTCCTGCACGTTCACGCTCCGGCCCTTGAAAGTAAATGATGAGTTGCGAGCAATGACAAACAGCTGCGACAGCTTCGATAGCGCAGTAATGATATCTTCGGAGATGCCGTCGGCGAAGTACTCCTGCTCGGCATCGCCGCTCATGTTGACGAAGGGCAGCACGGCAATCGAAAGCTCAGGCGGCGATTCGGCCGGAGCATGAGCCACGGCGCCTGCGCTTACTGCTGGCTTTGCCTCCGCAGCGGCACTGACCTGAAGCGAATAGACCCGGATGGGCTCGGCGATGTTCTTGAGCTGCATCACTCCAAGATCGCTGACGGAGAGATCGAGCCTCGCCTTGACCTGGCGATAGGCATCCTCGGACAGGCAAATGGCGCTGGGGGTCGCGATACCCTCGAGACGGGAGGCAATGTTGACGCCATCACCCATCAGGTCGCCATCGCTTTCCTCTACTACGTCCCCCAGATGGATGCCGATCCGGAACTCGATGCGCCGATCCTGCTGAACGCCGGCATTGCGCTCGGCCATGCCATTCTGTACCTCGATGGCGCAGCGCACGGCATCGACAACGCTGCGGAATTCGACCAGCGCTCCATCTCCGGTGCGCTTGATAACGCGGCCATTGTGCACGGCGATGGTTGGATCGATCAGGTCGCTGCGCAGTGCCCGCAACCTTGCAAGGGTGCGATCTTCGTCCTCGCTGGCGAGCCGGCTATATCCGACTACATCAGCGGCCAGAATTGCAGCCAGCTTGCGATTCTCGCTCATAGGGTCATCCCCCATCTCCACGATAGCAGGAAGACAGAGACAGGAGAACGTCCGCTCGGAGCGATCTCTTCTGAGATCAGGTTCTCTGGTGCATCTGCGACCTACAACCTGTTCGCCGACGATGTCTGCTTTGGAGCAACGGCAAAGCTTGCAGCAACGGACGCGTCAATCGTGGCAGGAGGCCGCAATTTTCCTGGCGGCAGCCTGGACAAGCCCGAGCCGTTTCAGCTCGAGGCGTGCGTCGGGAAGGGCGCGATGAGCCGGATTGACAGGTTCCGACTGGGCGATGACATCGGCGACGAAACCCGGAATATCGACGTTTGCGCTATCGGCGCCAAGGATGGCAGACGCCACCTCGATGAAGAGATCGTCTGATTTCCGAAGCCGCAATGCATGGCGTGGCTTTCCTCCACCCCGAAGCAGTGCGCTGAGCCACTTCCCGTCCCAGGAGGGCGAACTCGCATAAAGCTCGTGCCCCGAAAGCTCTGCCATCAATTCCCCCACGACGAGTTCGATGTCGCTTCCATCTTTCTGCAGGCGGTCGCGCGAAATACCGTGAATCTTTTCTGCATCTGCGGACCAGTCCGTCCATCCGGACTTCGGTTTGATCAGGAATGACCGCGAGCGCCCATCCTCGAAGACCCAGGCGATCTCGACGGGGTAGCTGTGCTTGCTGAGGGAGGAGGCTTCGAAGTCGAGGAATACGATCATCGCCAGTAGGTAGGGCGTGATGGAAATGGTCGCAATCCCGAGTCCGCTGTCGGAGCCCTTTCTCTTCGATCGGCAGATGGCTCGCCCTGCTCGAAGGCGTGCACGTCACTCACGACCATAGTTGGGGCACGTTAGCTCACCAGCAGTGTTTTTCGGTTTGCTGGTAGGGATGGGCAGCATTCTTGCGTGTCGCGTCCAGTGCCGGACTACCTATAGCCGAGTCGAAGCGGTTGGGCCCTGGCTGTCGCGGGGTTTGCCTAGCTGCTTGAGTTTGATGAGCTAGCATCGCACGATTTGAGCACAAGGCATCGATGGGTGCTTCGACCATCTCGGCGGTGCCGAAATCAAAACATCGTTTCTTGGCAACTCGCGATGCAGTTGAGTGTATTGCTGATTGTTAATAAAAGTATAAAGTGTATTGACTTCAAGTTGAATTTTCCGTTGCAAATCAATGCGCGATGAGCAACCCGTCAGACGTTATGCTCATTGGATAGACGGGCCTTTTCCACTTCCTCTAGCGGCAGAATGCCAAACGTGTGATGGACGGCCGGTTCATATTGGTTGTGAACTGCATCAACGCCCGCCGTGATCGCACTCCTCCATGACGGCCCTCGACCCCACGCCTCACGCAAAGCGGCAGCCAGTTCCCGACCATAGGCAGTTTCTTGCAGTGCCTCGAAAAGCATTCCGGCCTGGCGCAAGTCTTTGTCCTTCTTTGCCCGCCCACCGGCATCATTGAGGCGACGACCAGCGACAATCAGCTTATGGACCGCGAACCGCGACGGATCGGGCACAACGACTGAGACACCGGCACCATGCAGCAGGATCGTTCGGACCGGATCACGGATCAGGAAATCCATGTATCGGAGCGGTTCCGCCGCAGCTCCGCCGAGCGCGGGCATGTTCGCCGGTTGATCAGCGTATTCCTCCGATCCCCGGTTTGTCGTCAGGAACTCGACGCGGTAGCCGCTATCATTCCGGAAAGCATTAGAGCGGGGCGATCCGGATATGTGCGGGAGCGCCCGGAATGACGGATCGATCCCTTGCAGCAGTTCCACAACTGGCGGCATGGAATCTGCCACTTCTCCCGAGATCGCGTAATCTTGGGCAATGTCGGCATCACCCGTCAGGATCGCGGCCATTGGTAGGCGCACGCCAAGGTATGCCGCATAGCATTGAAAGGCGACCGTTCCCACCAAGACGCCACGAAGCCGGAAAAGACCGGCTGCAGCCAGCGCCTCGACGACCGCGCCCGTGAAACGATCCGGCGCGATCATACCGGCTTCGCGCGTCAGGGCTGATACCATTTTTCGCCGGTTCTGGTAATCGTCCTTTTCAGCCCTGAACGTTGCGACCCGAGCGGAGATTTCGGTATCGTCAGCAGGTCCGACATAACGCCGCTTTTGACCGCCCGCGCCGTCTGGTTCATCGAAATACCAGTATTTGCGATTATCGACTGTTACCGGGACGAAGCGACCCGTCGGAGGAAAGTCGGCCGACCATTGAGCATCGAACGTCCGCTGTTGGAGTTCCGCTACCATCGTGCGAAACATGAGGTCAATTTGCTTCATGAGATCGGCTCCTATACCAGTTCCACAAATCTAGTATAGCCAACTCGTTTGGGCAACCTGCATCGCCCAGCTGGCGGTCTATACTGTTTCCGCAAATCTAGTATAGTCGCCGTTTGGCCGCGCTGATGGACCTCGATCGGGTACTCAAGGATCGTGGCCGAACTCGCGGGTGCCGTCAAAGGCGATGTAGTCCTCATGGCCTACTCCCGGCCATGTCTCACGCCATTTGTATCGCGGCGCTGGGCCATTCTCCCCTTGGCCAAAGTGTCAACATTTGTCGTTCTTGTTCGTCGGCGGATTAGCGCTTCTTTCGGCGGCGTCCCCAAACAATTCGCCGTCAGTTCAAGAAAAATTCGTTGACCGTTTCAGCGAAATCAAGGGTTCCCTATTCTGTCAACTTATTAGCCCAAGATAACCGGTATCAAGTCCTCGGAGCTATGGATCCCAATGGGTTCGCGGCCCTTGGCGCACGAATTAATTGATGCAAATTAGCAACCTCTAATTTATAATCGTGCCTTGCGATGTTTGCGGCAGGGGGGCGTCATGAAAATTGGCCGGAGCATGCTTGCGGGTGCGGGCTTCCTAGCCCTTGGTTGTGTCCCAGGATGGGCTTGGGCTCAACAGGTAACGGGTACGCCAGGGTCTCCCGGAGCCACCACCACCATTACCGGAAAACAACTTCCCTCGCCCGATCCGAATTTTGGCGGCGCAATAAAGCAGAAGGCGTCGGAATCGACACCATGGTGGGCCCCGCGCATCGTGCCACCAAAAGGGGCGCCCAACGTGCTGCTCATCATGACGGACGATCAGGGGTTCGGTGCACCGAGCACCTTTGGTGGGGTGATCCCTACGCCCGCGATGGATCGCATCGCGAAGGAAGGGCTGCGCTTCACGAATTTCCACTCCACGTCGCTCTGTTCGCCGACGAGGGCTGCGCTGATCACCGGACGCAACCATCATTCGGTCGGCTTCGGGGTCGTGGGTGAAATCGCGACGGGGTATCCCGGCTACGATTCCATTATCCCGATCGAGAAGGGCACCATCGGCACCATCCTGAAGGAAAACGGTTATGCCACGTCGTGGTTCGGCAAGAACCACAATACGCCGTCCTATCAGTCGAGCCAGGCGGGACCCTTCAACCAGTGGCCGAACGGCATGGGCTTCGACTACTTCTACGGCTTCGTCGGTGGCGATGCTAGCCAGTGGCAACCGAACCTGTATCGCAACACCACAGCCATCTACCCTTTCGAAGGCAATCCGGGCTGGAACCTCGAGACGGCAATGGCCGATGAAGCGATCGGATACATCAAGCAATTGAAGGAGATTGCCCCCGGTAAGCCATGGCTCGTCTACTACGTGCCGGGCGCAACCCACGCGCCTCATCATCCGACGCCAGAATGGATCAAGAAGATCAGTGACATGCATTTGTTCGACGACGGCTGGAACAAGGTGCGGGAGACGATCTTCGCCAACCAGAAGCGGCTCGGCATCATGCCTCAGGATGCCAGGCTGACCCCTTGGCCGGACGGCCTGCCGCAATGGGATTCCTTGAGTTTCGATGAGAAGAAGCTGTTCATCCGTCAAGCGGATATCTACGGCGCCTATCTTGCCTATGCCGACCACGAGATTGGGCGCGTCGTCCAGGCGGTCGATGACCTCGGCGAACTCGACAACACGTTGATCATCTATATCGGCGGCGACAATGGGGCGAGCGCGGAGGGCATGGTCAACGGCACTCCGAACGAGTTCACGACCTTCAACGGTGTCTCGGTGCCGGTCAAGGACCAGTTCCTCTGGTATCCCTTCTGGGGCTCGGAGCGAACCTTCCCGCACTATGCGGCCGGGTGGGCCTGGGCGATGGATACACCGTTCAAGTGGGTCAAGCAGGTGCCCTCGCATTTCGGGGGAACCTCGCAGGGCGTCGTCATGTCGTGGCCCGGCCATATCACCGACGCCGGCGGCGTGCGCCGTCAGTTCCACCACGTGATCGATATCGTGCCGACCATACTCGAGGCATCAGGCATTTCGGCGCCGGACATGATCAATGGCATTCCACAGAGTCCGATCGAGGGTGTCAGCATGGTCTACACCTGGGACAAGGCCAACGCGAATACTCCGACACGGCACGAGACCCAATATTTCGAGATGCTCGGCAACCGCGCCATCTATCACGACGGCTGGGTGGCGGCGACGACGCCGGCCACGCTGCCATGGGAACTCAGCACCAAGACGCCGCCTGATGTGATTACCGGCTACAACTGGGAACTCTACAATGTCGTCGATGATCCGACAGAGGCCAACGATCTGGCGTCAGCCTCGCCCGACAAGCTGAAACAGATGCAGGACCTCTTCTACTCCGAGGCAAAGAAGTACAACGTGCTGCCGCTCGACAACTCGACGCTTACCCGCTGGAATACGCCACGCCCGAACCTCACGGCCGGTCGAACGGAATTCAGCTATTCCGGAGAACTGAGCGGCGTGCCAGCGAGTGCGGCCCCCGACATCATGAACAAATCCTACACAATCACCGCCGATGTCGATATTCCCGAGGGCGGTGCGGAGGGCATGATCGTCACGGAAGGCGGCCGCTTCGGCGGCTACGGCCTGTTCCTGAGCAAGGGCGATTTCGGCGTTGGCCGGGGCAGGGTGGTCTTCCTCTACAACTTGCTCGACCTCAAGCGGACCATGTGGGAAGGCCCCGAACTGGAAGTAGGCAAACACCGGGTCACCTTTGACTACAAGGCGGACGGCACCAATCTCGGTACAGGCGGCATGGGCGTCCTCTCCGTCGACGGAAAGGAGGTGGCCCGCAACTCCCTGGAACATGGCATTCCGGTGACTTTTCCCGAGGACGAGACCTTCGACGTCGGCCTTGATACGCGCACAGGCGTGGCGCTCTTGGAATATCGCTACGACACACCATTCAAGTTCACCGGCAAGATCGACAAGCTGACCTTTGAGCTCGGGAGAAGCAACCAATGAGCCTCAAGCACACGATCATCACCCTTGGCATCACCCTTGGTGTAGCCGCGAACCTCGGCATTCTGACGTCGTCGACGTCGATCGCCGAGGATGCCATCACCGCGCCAGCGACGAAGTCCATTGGCACCTCGAGCACGCAGAAGACGGAACTGGTTCCGTCGCTTATCGTAATGAACTCCGATGGTGCGACCTTAAAGGGCGACACGCTGACGCTGACGAGCATTTCCAACAACTCGATCCTGTTCGCCGACCGACCGGTGCGCTCCGCCGGACATGCGCTGACCACGCACTTGCTGGAAGAGTGGGCTCAGGGCGGAAGCTTCGAGAAGGATCCGCCAAACGCCACCGTCTCGGTGCTGAACAAGGACGCGTCGAGCGTTGAGGACGCCGTCGTCGTCTTGAAGGAACCGAAGCTCGAGGGCGCGAACCTGACGTTCAAAGTGGATATACTGGAGGGCAGCCTCGCCAAGGCAGATGGCCCGGCATCGATTTTCATCGACATTATTGGCATGCCGAGGACCCCGCGATCGTTTGCGGGTGTGGCACGACGAACTGCTTATCGGGGAGCATGGTACGGAGCGGCTGCCGCTGGTGCGGCCGCGGCCGCCTACGACCGTCCCTATTACCGGCCCTACTACCCGCCGCCAGCCTGCGGATACTATCCGCTGCCACCGTGCTAGTGTTGCCACGTCCTCGTGACCCAGCTGTCCGAGAGGAGGATCGGCGTGATGAACAGGGCACTGGCTGTCGCGGCCATCGGTGAAATTGTGACTGGCCTGGCGCTGGTCGCCATTCCCGCGCTCGTCGGTGAACTTCTGCTTGGGGAGGCCCTGGTCGGCGTGGCGGCGGCCGCCGCGCGTGTCGCCGGCATCGCGCTGATCGGACTGGGGATCGCCTGTTGGCGGAGCAAACCCCTTGAGGGCATGCTCTCTTACAGTATCCTTGTGACCTTCTATCTCGCCTATCTCGGTTTAGCTCACGGAATGACCGGTATTCTGCTTTGGCCAGCTGTGGTCCTGCATGCTGTCCTTTCGCTTTTGCTGGCACGTATCTGGTGGGGCGGTGCGATCAAGTGAGTTTCGCCGCGACAGTCTGGCCAAGCGGTATTTGAATGCGACCATCTCGACCCACGGTCGTGGCGGGTTCGGCTCAGTCGGCATGTTTACAGTCGCATATGTCCGTTTCTTCAAGCAAATTCTCGACCGGCTACTCAAGGATTGATCGAGCGAGCGGACACCAGTACGCCCGTGTTATTGTAGATAAACTCGGCCCTTCGGTTATTGTCCCGCTCCAACATGAACCAATCCAATGTTTCGACCTGGAAGGTCAGTATTCCGAAAACCGCTTTCCCGGTGGTGTCGCCTGATGCAGCCATGGGCACTTGTGTGTCATTGCCCAATGCGTCTCCGGGCGGTCCACCTGTATAGGTTCTACGGGTCCACTCCGACAGCTTTGTCCAAGCCTCCTCTGCCTGCTCACTGAAAGGTCCATGAAGCGTCGCCGTCCCCTTTAGACGAAGCTGCAATCTGGTTCGGCTGCAGAATCCAAGAACCGTGACACAGGCATTTGATTTTATCTCGCTCCACTTTCGGCTTCGAATGTCGGTATGGAACTCCAAGAGGCGGCCACGTCTGTCTGCCTTTCGCAGCACGACCATGCGTGCTTGCGGCCGCAACGATGTGTCGACCGAACACAGGCTCACCTGCCTGAAACTTGACTCTGGACTGAGGGCACCTTTCTCAAGTTCGCTCCACGCCGATGCTTCCACCTCGAGCAGGCTTGCTTCTTCTTCGATATCCAAATTATTGGCTCCTGCCAGAACCTTGGGGGCTCATGCTCGCTCTATCCTTTAATAGCGCGCCTGTGATCCGAGAAGAAAACAGTTCTTCGCGTGATTGTCGGTAGAAAAATTATGTCTTCGAAGACGCGCCTCAATGGCTTTTGAGATCGTGGCCGGCAGACAGTTCGTAATGGAACTGTCATAAATGGCGCGAGCTGATTCGACATGACCGAGATCACCGGCGCTCTTTTTGTCAGGACGCAACATATTGATGACAACTCCACTCCGACCGGCGCTTGGCAGCTCCCCTGAAGATACGGTCGAACAGGCAGGCGCACTGTGCTTTCGCCAGGTTGAGTCTGGTGGCGAGCCTGAGGTCTTGCTTATTTCCAGCCGTCGTACCGGAGACTGGGGTATTCCCAAAGGGCACATGGAATCTGGGGAGACTGCATCCGAGGGTGCCGTGCGCGAAGCTTTTGAGGAGGCAGGCGTTCGTGGCATCGTGACGAGAGATCCGGTTGGATCCTTCAGTTACCAAAAATCCGGAACCTCTTCGATCTTTCGTGTTCGCTTGTATCGCATTCGCGTTACCACGACCTTCGACGATTTTCCCGAGAAGGGTCAACGCATCCTACGTTGGCTACCCGCATCGATTGCGGCGAATGAGGTTGCCCATCCGGACTTGCGCCGTCTGATTTCGATCGCCCTTTCTGTCACTGACTGCCACACCAAAGTTTAGGAGCCTTGTTTCGGCGGGTAATGCAAAGCTGTTCAAAGCCCCCAGATGACAGCCTCTTCATGGCGCTTGATGAGGTGGCGGAGATCCTGAAAGCCGGTTCGGATGAAGGAGGCGAATTGTTCGACGGCGGGCGTCCTTGGGGCGTCCGTCCTCTTCAGGATCGCCAGCGCCCGCTCCGGGTGGGGAATGTTCACGGGCAGGGCAGTGATCGTCTTTTCCTTGCGTTGCGCGAAAACGACGCTGTGCGGCATCACGGTCAGCGCATCTGCCGATTTCAGATAGTTGATCACTGCCATAAGCGACCCGCCTGAATAGCGGATCTTGATCTCGGTCGCGCCGAAGGAGAGCAGCAGCGCGCGAAGGTCCGTCATCAGTGGACTTCCGGGCGGCGGGGCGATCCAGGGATAATCAAGCAGATGGCTCGGCTGCGGCCGGCGTTTCAAGAGCAGCGGATGCGTCACGCGGCAGGCAATGACGTTGCGGCCGGGCAGGATTTGCTGGAATTCCAGCCCGGAGCCCTCGTCGAGAATGTCGATCGGGCAGATGGCAAGGTCGATCTGGTCGGCTTTCAATGCGGCGCGCAGATCTGGGAAATAGCCGTAGCTTTGATCTATGCGCACATCGGGATGGTGTGCCTGGAATTCTGCGCAGAGCCCGGCGATCAGGGCATCCATGAAGAACGGCGTACCGCCGACGCGCACGACGCCGCTCTTGCCAACTCGGAAGCTTTCAAGGAGATCGGAAGCCTTGCGGGAGGCGGCCAGCATGACGAAGCCATGCTCTGCCAGTGCCAGGCCGAAGGGCGTCGGCTGCAGCGGTCGCCGGCCTTTGATGAACAGCGGTTCGCCGACGCGTTTTTCCAGCATGGAAAGTGTGCGCGATACGGCTGGCTGGGCGAGCCCGAGCAGGGCCGCGCCCTCCGTCACGCCGCCAGTCTTGACGACGGCAGCAAGCTGGATCAGGTGACGTTCATCGATCTTCATAACGATCTGTTATATTGAGCTGAAGCAAAATCATCAATCCATCCGCTTCCGGTTGTTATGATGGATTTATCAGACGGCGGAATGGGGAGGTGGAGCATGTCGTTGGGTGCCAAAGCGCTCACATTCAGCGAAGCGACATCGTCGGAAGCCTTCGCCGAGCGTTTTTCTACTGGTCCAGACAGCAATCTGCCGCGGCTGATCGCTGCCGCCGTAACCCATGTGCACGATCTCATCAAACAGTTCCGCCCGACCCAGGACGAGTGGCGCAAGGTCATCACCTTCCTGACGGAGGTCGGGCACGCGTCGGATGAGCGCCGCCAGGAATGGGTGCTGCTCTCCGACCTCATCGGCGCCTCCGCGCTGGTGGAAGAGATCAACACCCGCCGGCCGAAAGGCGCAACGCCGAACACCATTCGCGGCCCATTCTTTCGCAACGACACACCGGAGCGCGCCTGCGGATCCTCCATCTCGCTCGATGGCATCGGGGAGCCGCTCGCCGTCTCGGTACGGGTGAATGATCTCGATGGGCTGCCGATCGGCGGCGCCGAGGTCGTGACCTGGCAGGCCAATTCCGAGGGATTTTACGAGAACCAGCAGCCCGACCTTCAGCCCGAACACAATCTACGCGGCCTGTTCCACACGGATGCGCAGGGCCACTTTGACTACCGTTCTGTCGTGCCCTCGGGCTACGGTGTACCGGATGATGGTCCGGTCGGGAGACTTTTTGCCGATACCGGCTATCCGCTGCGCCGCCCGGCGCACCTGCATTTTGTCATCCGCGCCAAGGGATTCGAGACGATCACCACCCATATTTATGATGCCAGCGACCCGCATCTTTCCGAGGATGCGCTGTTCGGCGTGCGGCCGGAACTTGTTTCCCGTTTCGAGCCCGCCGACGTCGATGGTAGGCACGGCAAGGCCGCAGACCTCACCTTTGTCATGGTTCGCGCCAAGCCGGGGAGGGTGTCATGACCCAACCCTTTTCCTATGCCGGCAGCCCGGCCCGCATCATCTTTGGTGAAGGCGCGAGAAGCCAGGTGGGCCGGTGGATCGAGAAAACCGGCTGCAGGCGGGCACTCATTCTCTCGACCCCGCAACAGAGGGCGGATGCCGAGGCTCTGGCCCGTGAGATCGGCAACCTTGCCTGCGGCGTGTTTTCGGGTGCCACCATGCACACTCCGGTCGATGTGACGGAAGCAGCGGTGAAGGTGGCGGCTGAGACGCTGGCGGATTGTGTCGTCTCTCTCGGTGGCGGATCCACCACCGGCCTCGGCAAGGCGATCGCCTATCGAACCGACCTTCCGCAGATCGTCGTACCGACCACCTACGCCGGTTCGGAGGTCACGCCGATCCTCGGCCAGACGGAAGCCGGCCGCAAGACGACGATACGCGATGCGAAAATCCTGCCGGAGGTCGTCATTTACGATCCGGCACTGACCCTCGGCCTGCCGGTCGCCATGAGCATCACCAGCGGGCTCAATGCCATGGCCCATGCAATGGAAGGACTTTATGCGCAGGACCGCAATCCGATCTCGACGCTGATGGCGCTGGAGGGCCTGCGCGCCCTTGCCCGCAGCTTGCCGGAGATCGTCAACGCACCTCGCGATGTAAAAGCCCGCAGCGACGCGCTCTATGGTGCCTGGCTCTGCGGCACGGTGCTTGGCACGGTCGGCATGGCGCTGCACCACAAGATCTGCCACACGCTCGGCGGCTCGTTCGATACGCCGCATGCAGAAACCCACGCGGTCATGCTGCCACATACAGTCGCCTTCAACGCCACTGCAGCCGCTTTGGAACTTGCCCCAGCTGCGGAGATTTTCGGCGGATCGATCGGTGGCGGGCTCTGGGATTTCGCAAAGGCGATCGGTGCGCCGTTGTCCTTGAAGGAACTCGGGTTGAGCGCGGCCGATCTTGATCGCGCCGCGTCAATTGCGGTCGAAAATCCCTACTGGAATCCACGGCCGATCGACAAGACGTCGATCCGGGCCTTGTTGCAGGACGCCTTCGAGGGGAGGCGGCCGACAGAGTGATATTTGCATGCCGCTTTGCGCGCTCTTTGGGAGGAGAGGACAATGGGAGGAAGCATGTTTACCAGACGCGATTTTCTGAAGACGACGGCCGCCGGCGGGGCCGTTCTCGCCACATCGGGCCTTGCCGCCCCGGCGATCGCCCAGAACGTTGCGATCAAGCTCGGCTATGTCAGCCCGCAGACCGGCCCGCTCGCCGCCTTCGGCGAAGCCGACAAGTTCGTCATAGATGCCTTCCTGGCAACGACCAAGGGTATGGGCCTCAATTACGAGGTGGTGGTAAAGGACAGCCAGTCCAACCCCAACCGTGCGGCGGAAGTGGCAAAGGAACTGATCGTCGACACCGAGATCAACCTCATGCTGGTCTCCTCGACCCCGGAAACGACAAACCCGGTCTCGACCACTTGCGAGGCCGAGGAGATGCCCTGCATCTCGACCGTCGCGCCCTGGCAGCCCTGGTTCATCGGCCAGCAGGGCAATCCCGGCGACCCGGCCTCATGGAAGCCGTTCAACTATGCCTACCACTTCTTCTGGGGGCTCGAGGATATCATCGCCGTCTTCACCGGCATGTGGGGCCAGATAGAGACCAACAAGAAGGTCGGCGGCCTCTTCCCGAACGATGGCGACGGCAATGCCTGGGGCGACAAGGTGGTAGGCTTCCCGCCCGTCTTGGAAAAGCTCGGCTATGGGCTGACCGATACCGGCCGCTACCAGAACCTAACGGACGATTTTTCCGCACAGATCAATGCCTTCAAGCAGGCCGGAACCGATATCCTGACCGGCGTGATGATCCCGCCTGATCTCACCACTTTCTGGAACCAGGCCAAGCAGCAGGGCCTGAAGCCGAAGATCGCTTCGATCGGCAAGGCGCTTCTCTTCCCGCAAACGGTGGAGGCGCTGGGCGATGCCGGTCACAACCTGTCGACCGAAGTCTGGTGGACGCCGAGCCATCCGTTCAAGTCGTCGCTGACGGGCGAAACGGCTGCGACCGTTGCAGAGGCCTTCACCAAGGCGACGGGACGTCCCTGGACGCAGCCGATCGGCTTTGCCCACGCCCTGTTCGAGCTAGCGGTCGATGTGATGAAGCGCGCCGAGGACGTGGGCGATGGCGGTGCGGTGGCCAAGGCCATCGGCGAGACCAAGCTCGATACACTCGTTGGTCCAGTTGCCTGGGGCAGCGACAAGCTGCCGCCTTTTGTCCAGAAGAATATTGCCAAGACGCCGCTGGTCGGCGGCCAGTGGCGACTGAAATCGGGCGGCGGGTATGATCTCGTGGTTGTCGAAAACAGCCTGGCGCCGAATGTGCCGCTGGGCGGCAAGCTGGAGGCATTGGCCTAGGCTCTTCTCGGGGAGGAGGGGAACCGGAATTTTTGGATTTGCTCTTGCCTCTCCCCGCGCGGGGAGAGGTGGCCCGTCAGGCCGGATAAGGGGTTTTCCCGGAAAGCCACATAAAGAACCGAGAACGTGATGCCCATACTCGAACTCAACGCTGTATCAAAATCCTTCGGCGCGCTCGTCGTTGCCGAAAACATCGGCTTTTGCGTGGAGCCGGGCGAGGCGCTCGGCGTCATTGGGCCGAATGGCGCCGGCAAATCGACCCTCTTCAATCTGATCAGCGGCAATCTTTCCGTCGCGACCGGCTCCATCCACTTCGATGGCCGTGACGTCACCCGTCAGCCCCCGATGCAGCGCTGCCTGGCCGGCATGGGCCGTACTTTCCAGATCCCGCAGCCTTTCGATCAGTTGACTGTTTATGAAAACCTTCTTGTCGCTGGCGCTTTTGGTGCGCAGGCGAGGGAAAGCGAGGTCGCCGGTCTTTGCGCTGATATTCTCGTGGAAACCGGTCTGATTGCCAAGGCCAACATGCCCGCGGGCTCGCTTACCCTCCTTGAACGCAAGCGGCTGGAGCTTGCCCGCGCGCTCGCCACAAAGCCGAAGCTTTTGCTGCTCGATGAAATCGCCGGCGGGCTGACCGAGGGCGAATGCCGCCAGCTGGTTGCCACCATCAAGCGCGTGCATCAGCGCGGCATCGCCGTCATCTGGATCGAGCATGTGCTGCACGCCTTGACCGCAGTCGCCGAGCGCATCCTCGTGTTGAATTTTGGCCGGGTGATCGGGGTCGGCGATCCGGAGACGATCATGGCCTCCAGCGAAGTACGCGAAATCTATCTGGGAATGGAGGTCTGATGCCAAGCCTCGTCGAAACCCGAGCCCTCACTGCCTTCTATGGCGATTTCCAGGCAATCTTCGGTGTCGATATCAGGCTCGACGCCGGTGAGACCGTCGCCGTGATTGGCGCAAACGGCGCCGGTAAATCGACCCTGATGCGCTCGATCGCGGGCATCATCACCAATCGCGCCGAGATGATCCTGCATCGCGGCGAGCCGATCGGCGCGCTTGCCGCCCCCGATGTCGTGCGCCGCGGCATCGCGCTGGTGCCGGAGGGACGAAAGCTGTTTTCCTCTCTCACCGTCGAGGAAAACCTGCAGGTCGGCGCTTACGGCCGCTCGGTGGACGGTCCCTGGACCCTCGACAGCATCTACCGGCTTTTTCCAATCCTGAAAGAGCGCCGACGCAATCCGGCGACCGCGCTGTCTGGCGGCCAGCAGCAGATGGTGGCAATCGGCCGGGCGCTGATGTCGAACCCGGATATCCTGCTTTGCGACGAGCTGAGCCTCGGTCTTGCGCCCGTCGTCATCAAGGATATCTACGCCGCCTTCTCCAAGATTAGTGCCGCGGGCGCTGCCATCATCATCGTCGAGCAGGATATCGCCCAGGCGTTGAAGGTTGCCGACCGCGTCTATTGCATGATGGAGGGCCGCGTTACGCTGTCCGGTCAACCTGCGGAGTTCGATCGCGCCGATATCCATGCGGCCTATTTCGGAGCAGAGCCCAATGAGCTTCATTGATACGCTTCTGCAGGGTGTGCTGCTCGGCGGCCTTTATGCCCTTTTTGCCGCGGGCCTGAGCCTTGTTTTCGGCATTATGCGCCTCGTCAATCTGGCCCACGGCGACCTTATCGTGCTCGCGGCCTTCCTCATCCTTGTGATCGTCTCCACGCTCGGGCTCGATCCCTTCGTCGCCGCCGTTGTTGCAGCCCCGCTGATGTTCGCCCTCGGCTGGGTGCTGCAATATCACCTGCTGAACCGCACTCTGGGCAAGGATATCCTGCCGCCGCTGCTCGTCACCTTCGGCCTGTCGATCGTCGTCCAGAACGGCCTCCTGGAAGGGTTCACCGCCGATAGCCGCCGCATCTCGGCCGGTGCGTTGGAAACGGCGTCTGTCAGTCTCGGCAACATCAGTGCCGGTGTGATGCCGCTGATCACCTTCGCGTCCGCGATATTGGTCATTGTCGCGCTCAACCAGCTGATCTATCGCACAGCGCTTGGGCGCGCCTTCCGCGCCACCTCCGATGACGTAGTGACCGCAAGTCTCATGGGTATCCGGCCGAACTCGATCTTCGCCATCGCCACCGGGCTTGCGATGGTGATCGTTACGATCGCGGCGCTCTATCTCGGCACGCGCGCGAATTTTGACCCGACGGCGGGGCCGGCGCGGCTGATCTACGCCTTCGAGGCTGTCATCATCGGCGGGCTTGGGTCACTCTGGGGCACGCTTGCCGGTGGCATCATCCTCGGTGTCGCTCAGACCGTCGGCGCGGCTATCAATCCGGAATGGCAGATCCTTGTCGGGCATATCGCCTTCCTTCTCGTGCTTCTCTTCCGGCCGCGCGGCCTGTTTCCCCGAGCAGCGGACTGAGACGCCATGACCCCAGGTCTTGAAACGATGACGACCGAGATCGAAGCGCCCGCGGGCTGGCGGGTGGAAACGCGCACACGGCTTTCCACCATATTCGCCGTCATTTCCCTCGTAGCGGTCGTGGCGCTGACGGCGGCTCCCTTCCTTGTCTCGCGCGGGGTGATTCAGGATCTGTTCTTCATTCTCACCATGCTGGCGCTGGCGCAGAACTGGAACCTGCCTGCCGGCTATGCGGGTCTGATCTCCGTCGGTCAGCAGCTCTTTGTCGGGTGTGGTGCCTATGCTCTGTTCGGCCTGGTGATCCTTGCGGGTCTCGATCCCATCCTCGCCATCCCGCTTGCCGGTTTCTTCGCCATGATCATCGCCGTACCCACGGCCTTCTTCGCCTTCCGGCTTTATGGTCCCTATTTTGCGATAGGCACCTGGGTCATCGCAGAAGTCGGGCGGCTGCTTTTTGCGCAGTGGAAGATGCTCGGCGGCGGCACTGGCACCTCGCTGCCACGCGAAGCGACACGGGAGATGCTCGGCATCTCGCTGCTTCAGGACTGGTTCGGCATGCGCGCGTCCGCGGCTGCCGACGCGCTAGCATACTGGTTGGCGTTGGCGCTCGCGGCGCTGACGATCGCCTTCGTTTACAAGTTGCTGCGCTCCAAGCAGGGCCTCGGGCTCGCGGCCGTGCGCGACAACGAAACGGCGGCCCGAGCGCTCGGCGTCGATGCGCGGAAGCTCAAGACTGCGATCTACCTGCTGACGGCGTTTCTCACCGGCATCGTCGGCGCGCTCATCTACCTGCAGAAGGCGCGGATTTCGCCCGATGCCGCCTTCTCGCTCACCGATTGGACGGCCTATGTCGTCTTCATCGTTGTTATCGGTGGCATCGGCACGATCGAAGGTCCGATCCTCGGCGTCATCATCTTCTTTCTGCTGCAGAATGCCTTTTCGAACTACGGCTCCTGGTATCTGATGGCGCTTGGTGGGCTGGCCATCGTCACCATGCTTTTTGCGCCCAGGGGGCTCTGGGGGCTGATCTGCGACCGCACCGGTTGGCAACTCTTTCCGGTCCGCCGCCTGCTGAAGGGCGGACCACTCAGACAGGATGACAAGGGAGGGCCGAATGGCTGACATCACCACCGACGTTTTGATCATTGGAACGGGACCCGCGGGCTCGGCGACAGCCGCGCTGCTTGCTAGCTATGGGCTCGAGCCGCTGGTGGTCAACCGCTACCGCTGGCTGGCAAACACGCCGCGCGCGCACATCACCAACCAGCGCACCATGGAGGTTCTTCGTGATCTCGGCCGCGACGTGGAAGATGAGGCCTACATGTTCGCGACCGAGCAGGATCTGATGGGCCAGAACGTGTTCTGCACCGCCGTTGCGGGGGAGGAGATTGGCCGCATGCAGAGCTGGGGCAACCATCCGCTCTCGCGTGCCGAGCATATCCTGTCCTCGCCCGGGCGCATGAACGACCTGCCGCAGACCTATATGGAGCCGCTGCTCTTCAAGACGGCCTGTTCGCGTGGCGCGCAGTCGCGCATGTCAACCCAGTATCTGAACCATGTGCAGGATACCGAGGGCGTCACCACCACCTGTCTCGACCGGTTGACCGGCAAGGAAATCACCATCCGCTCAAAATTCCTGATCGGTGCCGATGGCGGCAACTCCAAGGTCGCCGAACATGCGGGTCTCTCCTTCGAAGGAAAGATGGGTGTCGCCGGCTCGATGAACATCCTGTTCGAGGCCGATCTTTCCCGCCATGTCGCCCATCGTCCCTCGGTACTTTACTGGGTGCTGCAGCCGGGCGCGGATGTCGGCGGCATCGGCATGGGGCTCGTGCGCATGGTGCGGCCGTGGAACGAATGGCTGATCGTCTGGGGTTATGACATCAACCAGCCGGCGCCTGAGGTCGACGAGGCCTTCGCGACCAAAGTTGTGCGCGAGCTGACGGGCGTTGCCGACCTCCAGCCCAAGATCAAGTCGGTCTCCACCTGGACGGTCAACAACATGTATGCGACGACGCTTTCGAATGGCCGCGTCTTCTGCATGGGCGATGCCGCCCATCGCCATCCGCCGTCGAATGGTCTCGGTTCCAACACCTCGATCCAGGACGGTTTCAACCTCGCCTGGAAGCTCGCCATGGTCATCAAGGGGCAGGCCGGAATGGGACTGCTCGACAGCTATCAGGCGGAGCGTGCGCCGGTCGCCAGGCAGATCGTCACCCGCGCCAACAAGTCGATTGAGGAATTCGGTCCAATCTTCAAGGCGCTTGGCCTGCTCGATTCCGTTGATCCGGTGAAGATGCAGCAAAACATGGATGCGCGCTGCGACGACACCGCCGAGGCCGAGCGCCAGCGCGCCGCAATCCGCGAGGCAATCGCCTACAAGGTCTATGAATTCGATGCCCATGGTGTCGAGATGAACCACCGCTATGACTCGACTGCTGTCGTCAAGGATGGCCAACCGGAACCGGCCTTCGGGAAGGACGCCGAGTTGCATTTCCAGCAGACGACATGGCCCGGCGCCCGGTTGCCACATGCCTGGCTGTTTGGTGCCGATGGTGGCAAGGTGTCGAGCCTTGATCTCACCGGCCACGGCGTCTTCACCATCCTGACCGGCATCGGCGGCGATGGCTGGGTGGCGGCGGCAAAGGCATTGTCGAAGGAATTCGGCCTGCCGATCACCGTTCACAAGATAGGCCCACGGCAGGCATGGCAGGATCTGACCGGTGACTGGGCCCGCATCCGCGAGGTCCGCGATTCCGGTGCTGTGTTCGTGCGGCCGGATCACCATGTTGCCTGGCGCGCAGATGCGGCGGTCGCCGATCCCGAAGGCGCCCTGCGCCGCGTGTTGAAGACCATCCTGGATCGGTGAGGTGATCATGAACGCCAAGGAAAAGAGCTATTTCACCGAGGAAAATTCCGTCGAGGTGGTCACAAGCCGAAACGCCGATGCGAAGAGCGCGCGCTTGAAGGAGGTGATGGAGGTCGTCACCCGCAAGCTGCACGAGGCGGTAAAGGAACTGGAGCCGACGCAGGAGGAGTGGATGGAGGCGATCCTCTTCCTCACCCGCACCGGCCATATGTGCAACGAATGGCGGCAGGAGTTCATCCTCCTGTCAGATGTGCTCGGCGTCTCGATGCTGGTCGATGCGATCAACAACAGAAAGCCCTCGGGCGCCTCCGAGAGTACCGTCCTTGGACCATTCCATGTCGCGGATGCGCCGGAACTACCGATGGGTGCCAATATCTGCCTCGACGAGAAGGGCGAGGACATGGTGATCAGCGGCCGCATCCTCGATACCGCGGGCCGGCCGATTGAAAATGCGGTCATCGATGTTTGGCAGGCGAATGACGAGGGATTCTACGACGTGCAGCAGAAGGGAATTCAGCCGGATTTCAACCTGCGCGGCATTTTCCGCACCGGTGCTGATGGACATTACTGGTTTCGCGCGGTGAAGCCGAAATACTATCCGATCCCGGACGACGGCCCGGTCGGCCAACTGCTTGGCCATCTCGGTCGCCATCCCTATCGGCCGGCCCACTTGCACTATATTGTCAAGGCAGACGGGTTCGAAACACTCACCACCCACATCTTCGATCCGGATGATCCCTATATCCATTCGGATGCGGTCTTCGGCGTCAAGGAAAGCCTGCTCGCAAAATTCTGCCTGATGAACGATCCTGTTCGGGCACACGAACTCGGGTTCCGGGATAAGTTCTGGCAGGTGGAACACGATTTCGTACTGGCTCCAAATCCGCGTCTATGAGCCGGAAGCGGGTCCCCGCCGCGGCAGTATTCACGACGATCGCGCTCTACCGCGCCTTTAGGCGAAGACACTGATGGAAGTGGCGCGCAACCTTCGTGCTTACGCGGCTTTACTCTCATGAGGGGCAGGAGTGCCTTTCGGCTTGCCATACAAGTCGATATTGGCATCGCCCCACTGCTTCAGGGCGAGGAGGATCGGCTCCATGCTGCGGCCAAGCGGAGACAGGCTGTATTCCACTTTCGGCGGCACCTGCGCATAGACCTTTCGTTCGATCAACCGATCCTCTTCGAGCTCGCGAAGCTGGTTCGTCAGCATGCGGGGAGTGACGTTCTGCAGCTGCCGCCGGATCTCGTTGAACCGAAGCGTGCCAGAAAGAAGGTGGAAGAGCACCACAGACTTCCATTTACCATCGATGAGGCCAATCGCAGCCTCGACCGAGCAACCCGGCGAGCAATCGAACCGGGAATGACGAACCTTGCCCATCTACAGTATCCTTCTTGATACTACGTGCATATTTTGTGCGTATTGCACTTTCGCGAATGTACGCCAGCTTATGCCTCATATCAAACAGCAAGAAGCAGGAGCTGAACATGAAGGCTGTGGCGTACAAGGCAGCAGGATCCATCGAGCGCAAGGATGCCCTGATCGACGTCGAACTTCCCCGTCCGACGGCGTCCGGCCGCGATATTCTCGTCGAAGTCAAGGCCGTGTCGGTGAATCCGGTCGACACCAAGATCCGCAGAAGCGTAAATCCTGCGCGCGATGAATGGAAAATTCTGGGTTGGGATGCCGTCGGCAAGGTTATCGAGACTGGCCCGGACGCGGGCGACTTCTCAGTCGGTGACGAAGTGTTCTACGCAGGCTCCCTGATCCGACCCGGCGCCAACAGCCAGTTCCACGTCGTCGACGAACGTATCGTCGGACTGAAGCCGAAGACGCTGTCCAATGCCGAGGCTGCAGCCCTGCCTCTCACGGCTATCACCGCCTGGGAAATGCTCTTCGACCGGCTCGACATCCGCAGGCTGGTGCCAGGCGCCGCCAACGCCATCGTCATTATCGGCGGAGCGGGCGGCGTGGGGTCTATCGCAATCCAGCTCGCACGCGCTCTGACTGATGTCACTGTCATCGCAACCGCATCTCGGCCGGAAACGCAGGAATGGGTGAAGTCGTTGGGTGCTCACCATGTGATCGATCATTCAAAACCGATCGCCGAACAGGTGGCCGCCCTCGGCATCGGTGCCCCGGCCTATGTCTTCTCGACGACAGAGACCAACCGTCATCTGAAGGAAATCATCGAGCTGATCGCTCCGCAGGGGCGCTTCGGCTTGATTGACGATCCTGAAACCCTGGACGTGACAGGTTTCAAGCGAAAGGCGGTCTCGATACACTGGGAGCTGATGTTCACGCGTTCGATCTATCAGACGGCAGACATGGCGGAGCAGGGGAAGCTGTTGAACGAGGTCTCCCGTCTCGTCGACGATGGCAAGATTCGCACGACCTTGACGGAGACACTATCGCCGATCAACGCAGCAAACCTGCAAAAGGCGCACGCCGGGATCGAGAGCGGTAAGACCAGGGGCAAGATCGTTCTTGAGGGCTTCTGAACCACCGTAGGGGATCTCCATGGTGGGATCCGCCACCCAGCCATGTCGAGCCAGATCTCGCCAGGGGCTGGGATGTTAGGTCTTACCAGACCTCATTTTCTACTGCAGGTGCATTGATCCACGCTTGTTCTTCTGGAGACCGAGAAGAGTTGGCGTCATAACCCTCCAGCAATTCATCGAGCGTATATTTGGGTTGACGCACCTTCATTATCTTAAGGGCACTCGATGCAGGTTCTGCGATAACCTGCCTTCCCTTTACCGAAACGATCATCTCTTGGCCCTCTGTTAGACCGAGCATGTTGCGAGCAGCGGCCGGCACAGTTAGGACCAACGAGCCGCCAGCCTTCTTTAGCTTGGAGGTTGTCGAAAAGTCTTTCCTCGCCGATTGACCTCTTGTTGTCGCCATTGGCTTCGCTTCATCAATTTAGAACATTTATACAACATTGGAATGAGTAGGTCGCAAGATGCGCAAGTCGGACGCGTGAATAGCGCTTCAGTGCCTCCATTTCCCACTCATGATACGGAAACAGCAGCAATAGTTCCGGCTTACTCAGTGAGGCGTTCGCCTTTCAAATCTGCTAAGACTCGAGGCGTTGCTGGGTCTGCTGGTCAAAGAAATGGACCTTTGACGTTGCGAAGGATAGTTTTACGCGCTGGTCAGGAACAAGCTCGACACGATCTCGGACCACCCATGTCAGCTCCTTTCCTTCCACATCGACGGCTATGTGAGTTTCCGAGCCAGTCGGTTCGACAACCTTTACGGTAGCTGCGACACCATCCTCGCCGCCCAACGAAATGTCTTCGGGACGAATTCCGAGTGTCACGGGCCTTCCGGCCGATGCACTGGGAGCGCGCGACAGGACTGCACGCGATCCGCCCGACAGGGTAAGTGCTGGGCTGGCTCCATGCTGCAGGGTTCCCTCCAGGAAATTCATCGCAGGCGAACCCAGGAAGCCAGCGACGAATACGTTCCGCGGTCGATCATATAACTCGAGCGGGCTGCCGATCTGCTCGACGCGCCCTCCTTGCAGAACAACGATCTTGTCGGCCATGGTCATGGCTTCGATCTGATCGTGCGTGACGTAGACGATCGTCGTTTTCAGCCGCTGGTGAAGCGCCTTGATCTCCGCGCGCATCTTGACACGGAGCTTGGCGTCGAGGTTCGAGAGAGGTTCGTCGAACAAAAACACCTTGGGATCGCGGACGATGGCGCGCCCCATGGCAACGCGCTGTCGTTGACCACCAGACAATTGCGCGGGCTTCCGCTCGAGCAGAGGCTGCAGTCCAAGGATGGCTGCCGCCTCGCTGACTTTTTTGTCGATCTCCGGCCGCTTCACACCTGCGAGCTCGAGGGCGAAGCCCATGTTCTGGGCAACCGTCATCTGCGGATAGAGCGCATAGTTCTGGAAGACCATCGCGATGTTGCGATCCTTTGGCTGCAGATCGTTGACGACCCTGCCGTCGATGCTGATCTGCCCAGACGAAATCTCCTCGAGGCCGGCGATCATGCGCAACAACGTCGACTTGCCGCAGCCGGAAGGACCGACGAGAATGACGAACTCGCCGTTGGCGATGTCGACGTCGACGCCGTGGATGATATCAACCGCCCCGTAGGACTTCTTGACGTTCTTGATGTTCAATCCGGACATTTCGGAACCCCTAAACTAGCGCTTTGCGCGAACGCGCAGCGCCTGATGCGGTTTGCGCGGGATGACGACACCGAAGGCAGCGTCCGGTTTTCCTCCGCGTGTCACCGCACCGTGGCGCACAGGATGCGTCACTGGAGCCTTGACCTTTTCGGCGGGAGTGATCGTCATTTCCCAGGTATCGATGAGGTCGACCTCGTAGCTGTCGCCGTCCATGGGCAGCCCGGACGACCAGATCACCGGCTGATGTTCGCCAAAGTAGATCAGACGGAAATCGCCGTCGCCATCACGCGCGCCAGACACGCGCGACCACGGCCACTGCGTGACCGGACCGATCGGGTCGAGACCATTCTTGACATCGGCGTCGAGAAGGTCGCGAAGGAAACCGATCCGCTTCCAGGCTTCGCCATGAAGCTCGCCGCCCTTCGCCCACCAGATCAAGTCCTCCGGATGGGAATAGGTCTCGCCGTGGCCCGTGTAGCCGCCGCGTGTCGCCGTGATCCAGTAGCGGTGAACGAGTTCCCGAGCAGTGAGGTTGCCCCAGGACTCCAGAATGTCGCCTTCATATTCGGGCTCGTCGTTCACCACGGGCTTGCCATAAGTGTCACGCCATTCCTGGGTACGCTTGACGTCCGGGTTCTGGATGCAGGTGTGGGTAACCCATGGCTTGCGATGATCGTAGTTCGAGTTGACGTCGCCATTGTGGATCGAGCGCAGGTGCTGGTAGGGATCGTTTTCCTCCAGAATGTGGAAGTAGCGATCCCACTGCGCCATCGGCTTGGTGTCGATCAGGAAGTCGTACTCGTTGGCAAGCGACCACCATACATTCCTGTAGGCCGACAGGCGCGCGGCAAGATAGGCGACGTAGCGGTAGTCCTGTTCGGCGGACATGTCCGCATAGCCCCAGCGGTCATACGGGTGGAACATGATGATGTCGGCTTCAATGCCCAGCGCGCACAAGGCTGCGACCTGCTTGTCGAAATGCTGGAAGAGGACAGGATTTGGACGGTCGAAGTTTTCCTTGCCATCGGCGCCATTCTCGAAGGAGGCATAAAGGGGCTCGTTGACGTTATAGGGATAGTCCTTCGGGAAGACGCCCATGCGGATCTTGTTGAACTTTGTCTTCTTCAACGTATCGAGGGTCTGCTGCTGCATCTCAAGCGGCTGGTGCGTCCAGGCATAGCAGGTCGTGCCAAACGAGAAGAAGGGCGTCCCGTCCGCGTAAGCGAAGTGGAACTTGTTGCGCACCCGGACAGGGCCATGGTTGCCCGACGAAGGTGCTGTGGCGACCAGGGCTCCAGTCTTTCCATCAAGCACCGCGGTCTGCGAGCGGGTGCGGAACGACCATTCGCCCTCGATATCAGGCATGAAGCGAACGCGATAGGTCCCATTGCCGTCGTAAAAGCCTGGAACCCTGACCTCCCGGCTCTTGTGCGTGAAGATGGCATCGAATGCCACGTCGAGATAGGGGTTGCCGTCGGAGGGACCTTGGAAAGAGGCCTCGAACACGCCCCATTTTTCGACTGTTGCATTGGACATTGAATTCTCTCCTCGTAGAATAAGCTTTCAGCCCTTGACCGCACCTGATGTGAGGCCGGACACGAAGTAGCGCTGGAACATCAGGTATACGATCGTCGCCGGCAGGACGGTCATGACGATGGCTGCGTTGAGTTGCCCGTAATTGCTCGAGAACTGCCCCTGGAAGGACATGAGGCCGAGTGGCAGCGTCCACATCTTCTGGTCTTGCAGAAGGACCAGTGCCATGGCGAATTCGTTCCAGGTGGAGACGAAATCAAGGATGAGCAGCGCCGCGAGTACCGGCAGACAGACCGGAAGGAATATCCGCCTGAAGATCGTGAAGTGCGTGGCGCCGTCGATGAGGGCGGCTTCCGACAACTCCTTCGGGATCCCCTTGAAGAAGCCGTGCAGGATGAAGACCTGATAGGGAACGCCGAAGGCGATATAGGGAAGGATGACGCCCGGATATGTGTCGATCAGCCCGAACGAATTCACCAGGGTGAAGAGAGGGGCGAGCATGACCTGGAACGGGATCATTGTGCCGAAGACCACAAGCAGCAATAGAGCCTTGCTGAACCTAAGCTTGATCTTGGCCAGCGCATAGGCCGCCATCGCCGACAGCATCAGGCCAAGCGGTACCTTGATGACGGTAATGATGACGCTGTTGAAGAACGAGTTGGCGAAGTTTCCCCGGCTCCAGGCGCCACTGTAGTTGTCGAAGGCAAGCTCGGTCGGCGGCACGAACGCGCCGGTACTTGTCACGGCGGCAGGCGTCTTCAGCGATGTGAAGACGATGAAGACGAACGGAGCGACCCAGATCAGCGCCACGATCACCAGTGCGATCCACAGGCCAATCAGAATGGGGTCACGCTTCATCGACGACGGATGCGCTTTGAGGTGCACAACGGCGGGATCGGTCGGAATTGCTGTCACGATTCAACCTCCTCGTGCTTCTGTGTCCATCGAAGGTAGGGAATGACGACCGTCATTGTGATCAGCAACAGAACGACCGAGATGGCTGCGCCGCGACCAAAATCAAAAATCTGCATGGCCTGCGTGAACGCCCATAACGCCAGCATCTGCGTGGATTGGGCCGGGCCGCCGCCGGTCAAACCATAAACAATATCAAAGGCCTTGAGCGACGAGATAATGGAAAGCACGAGCACGATGGTGATGGTCGGACGCAGGGCCGGCAGCGTCACGTGCTTGAACACGGCAAAGCGCCCGGCGCCATCGATGCGTGCGGCTTCGACAAGCGTCAGCGAAACGTTCTGCAGACCGGCGAGGAACAGGACCATCGAAAAGCCGACCGTCTGCCAGATATAGGCGACGAAGACGGAGTAGAGGGCGATGTCCTTGTTACCCAGCCAGTCCTTGATCCAAGCCTGCATGCCCCAGGACGTCAGCACCTGGCTGAACAGACCGAAGAACGGGTCATACATCCACTTCCACATGGTCGCCACAGCGATTGGGGCGATGATGACGGGAAGATAGAAGATGGCTCTGAGGCTGTTGCGTCCGAAGATCTTCTGATTGAGGCTAAGTGCAAGAAGTAGCCCGACCATTGGTGGAAAGACCAGACTCATCAAGGTCCAGATCACCGTGTTGCGGAAGGCAACCCAGAAGACAGGATCGCGCGTAAAGATTGCCGTGTAGTTGGCAAGTCCGACGAACTGGCGGTTCGCATCTAAACCGTTCCATTTCTGAAAGCTCAGAAGCACGACGTTCAGCATCGGATAGAGCGCGAATACCGCGTAGATCGCCAGGGCCGGAACGAGCAGAATGAGCGCTTGGGTTCGCGGATCGTGTGTCGTTTGACGTAGTGACATGTTCTCCTCCTGGCAGCGAAGCGACCCCGCCAGCTCATTGAACGGTGCACCAGCCGATCGACGGTCAGTCAGATCGGCTGGCGCTCTGGGAGGAACTAGGTCCGGCTGGCGATGAAGCTCTGGAGCTGCTTGGCAGCGTCTGCCGGCTCAACATTGCCGGAGGCGACTTCGTTGATGATGCGGAAATACTCCGTCGTAACATCAAGCGGGAAAGCCTGGTCACCGTTCATGTAGACGTTGCTGTACTTCTTGAAGATGTCGAGCCACTCGGCCTCAAGAGGCTTCTGGTTCGTGTACTTGACGTTCTTGTTGACCGAGATCGAGCTGATCTGGCCAACCAGATCCTGCTGAACCTTGTCGGACAGGAAGTAGTCGAGGAACTTGGCCGCCATGTCAGGGCTTTTGCTCTTCGTGCTGACATAGTTGTACTCGGCAAACCCATAGAGACGATCGGTGTTCGTCGGGAAGGGGAAGATGCCGTAGTCATCGAGGTTTGCGCCGCTGCCGTCGAGCTGGCCGACAAGCCAGTCACCTTCGAGCATCATCGCCGCACGCCCGGCCGTGAAGAGGCTATAGGACTGCTTGTTGTCGATGCCCATGAACGGCTGCAGTGTGTAGTCCTTCGTCCACTTGGCGAATTCGGCGAATGCGTCGGTTGCGCACTGCTCCTTCGTCCAATCGACCTTCATCGCCTTCAGAGCATCGTGCTTGTCGGCGCCGCACTTAGTTTCGAGGATAACGTCCATCAGGCGCATGACGTGCCAGTTGACGGTTCCGCCGAACGTGAAGGCAGGAATGCCCGCAGCCTTCAGCTTCTCTGCAGCGGCAAGGAGATCCTCATAGGTCTTCGGCTCTTCCTTGATGCCGGCCTGCTCGAAGAGCTTCTTGTTGTAATAGACGGCCTCGCCCTTGAAAGTGAACGGAACGCCATGCTTGCCGCCGGGGTAGAGATCGGCGAAAGCCGCGGCGGAGGGGAGCAGTTCGTCGTTCCACTTGTATTCCGTGTAGTACTTGTCGAGAGGCAACGAGAGACCGGCCTTCACGTATTCGCCGCCAAGGCCAAGCCCTGCCCAACTGAAATAGATGTCCGGGCCCTTGTCGGATCCCGCAGCCACACGCAATGCGGTCTTATGCTCGTCGACTGCGCGTTGGACGATTTCTACATGAGTTCCGGGGTTGGCGGCCTCGAAATCGCTGGCGATTTTCTTGAGGGCAACATTTGCGGCGTTGTTATCGAAGTTAAGCGTCCAGAGGGTGATGTCTTCGGCCAGTGCGGGCGTCGCCGACAGCGCGGCAACAGCCATTGCAACGATGCTCGCAGATTTCAATTTTGCAGTCAGGGTCAGCATTACCGTCCTCCTCTTGTAAGCTGAGGACCTTCTTACAGATAGTGATCGACATGTCAACTGGTATGATGAGCTAACCATCGTGCCGGGTTAGAAAGGCTGAAATTGCTTCGATCACGATGACCGCAGAGGCGGCTCCAGGATCGATATGCCCCAACACCCTGTCGCCCAGTCGGGAGGAACGCCCTTTTGCGGCAACCATGTCACGGGTTGCTTCGCAGCCATCGCGTGCCGCGCGAACCGCCGCGTCAAGGCATGCCGAGATGTTCGCCCCCGTCCGCCTCGCTTCCATCGCGGCGTCCGCCGCCGGCCTCCAGGCGTCGATCATGGTCTTCTCACCGGTCTCGGCCTTGCCCCTGTCCTGAATTCCCTGTGCCATCGCCCTGAAAGCATCCAGGAAGTCGTCGTCCGATAGCGTATGCTTGTCTTTAACGGCAGTTCCTGCACGCATGAATGCGGTCGCATACAATGGACCAGAGGATGCTCCGACTGCATTCAAGAATGCTTTGGCCGCGGTGTTGAAAAGAAAGGTCGGGGCGGCTTCGACCTCGTCGAGCTGGAGAACAGCCTTGGATGCCGCTTGCCAGCCGGCATCCATGGCGAGACCATGATCTCCATCGCCGATCACACCGTCCAGTTCGCACAGCCGGTCGCGATTCTTCGCGACTTCCTCCGCGGTCAGCGAAAACATTTGCTGCAGTTCTCTGGTCGCTATCGCCATCTGCTCACTTTCGAAACATTGCGCAGTCGCAGGGATGATCGATCAATTCCTGCAGCTCGTCGTCGAGGTGCATCACCGTGATCGATGCCCCGGCCATTTCGAGCGATGTGCAGTAGTTTCCAACAAGTGACGTGTGGATCAGCAGGCCGGCGTCTTCAAGACGGGCCTTCACGCGTCGCATCATGATGTAGAGCTCCATCATCGGCGTCGAACCGAGTGAGTTGACCAGCACCGCCACACGATCACCAGCCTCCGCGGCTCCCATCTCCCCAAGAATGCCGTCCAGCAACTGGTCGGTGACCTCGTCGGCCGATCTCAGTGGACCGCGAGCCACACCGGGTTCTCCGTGGATACCCATGCCGATCTCCATCTCGTCTTCGCCGATGAGGAAATTGGGCTTCAGCGTCTGCGGAAGCGAGCAAGGCGAGAGAGCAACCCCCATCGTATAGGTTCGGGAGTTCGCGTGACGAGCGACACGTTCGACATCCTCAAGGGAATACATGAGATCGCACGCCGCACCCGCCGCCTTGAATATGAAGACGTTACCCGCCACGCCACGCCGCTTGTCGCCCTGTTCGGGAGGAGCGGAAGCGACGTCATCCGTCGTCAAGACAGTTCGCACCTCGATGTCATCGAGACCGAGCAGTTCGGCCGCCATGTCGAAATTCATGACGTCGCCAGCGTAGTTCCCGTACATGAAAAGCACGCCGGCGCCACCATCTGCGGCCTTGGCACATGCGACGATCGGGTCGGGCGGTGGCGATGCGAAGACGTTCCCAATCGCCGCAGCGTCGGCAAGTCCCTTGCCCACATATCCGAGAAAGGTCGGCTCGTGTCCGGAACCACCCCCGATGACAAGACCGACCTTTCCATTTCGCGGGCCGTTCTTGGCGACGATTGCGCGAGGCATGTCTTCAACCGCGTACAGGTGCTCGGGATGCGCCGCCAGGACGCCCTCCAGCATTTCGTCGACGGCATCCGCACCGGAATTTATTAGTTTCTTGGTCTTCACGCCAACCTCCCCGATCGAGCTCCGGTACGATAGATGCAGCCGCCGCGCTCGAGGTCAATCGGACAGCGAAAGGATAGCGGTGCCGAACGGCGGCAGCCCGAGCTTCAGGCCGCCACATTCCACCGCCTGTTCGTTGCTTGTCACGTTGACGGCGTGGAGCTGCGAGCCCGCCGGGCCAATGCTGGCGAACGCAAGAACCCTGGAAGGCGAGCTCGAGATGCATTCTTGCCATTCTGTTCCCGCCAACGCTGCGAGCGCGCGAACGGCGCCGTACAATGGACGCGGATCGCCTTTTCTGCCTGGTTCATCCGCACCTGCGATCAATCCGAACGGTCCCGTCAGCGCAGAGAGCGTGAGGCACTCCAGATCCGCACCCAGAACGCTTGTCGCATAGGCTAGGGCAAAGGCAGCGGCAAACTGTCCATTGTGCCGAGGATCACGGTTGGCCATCGGGATACGCCCGCCCGACGGATTATCCATTGTACGGCTGCCGTAGGGATTCTGCCGCATCGGGATTGTCGAAGGACCGATCCGGTAGGGCTTGTCGCCGTAGATCGCACGCACCGAGCGGGTAATGAAGGGCAGGGCCTCCAACGTCTGCATCACGCTGAGATCGTCGGCCGCATGCACGATCGGATTCGTGCAATGGCTGATAAACGCAAGCTGCCCCTCCGGCACACGCTTGCGGTTGAGTTCGGTGAAGTAGCTGAGCATGCCGCCGCCGATCCGGATGCCCGCAAATGCGGCATGGGCAGCAGCGTAGACGTCTTCCAGCGGCGGACAGTCGGGCCATTTGCTTCCAGGCGGCGTCGACTGCCGATCGACGGAGGGCGAGATCATGATCGCGTCCGGCCTGAAGCCGGCCGAGCGCATGTCTCGTGCAATGGTCGCCGTTTCATCCGCCGGGGCTTGCCTGCACGGAAGCGCTATCTCCAACGTCGAGCGACCGGGATGCGTCGCGGCGATGTCAGCGAACCGCTTCAGCGCTTCCACCCCATGACCAGCACCTGGATCGAAATGGAAGAGCAGCTCCTGTGGGGCTATCTCCGCGAGGAAAGGTTGCGCGGACAGACAAGCCTCGGCCTCCTCGGGCGTGATGATCAGGCCGATCGCCGGCATCGCGCCGGTCCGTCCGCCAAGGCGGAGTTTGACCACTTCTGCCGAGGCGCCGGCCGTTGGGTGCCCCTCTGGGCGGCTGTCCTTGATGATCAGCGATATCTTCTGCCGGACGGGCTGACCAGCGGGTATTTGATAGGGCCAGGGAAGGGCAAGCGGTCTGACGTAGGTCTTGTAGGACGCATCCGACCAGTTTCTCTGGTCCTCCATCTCGAAGGTGTCGCCCTCCATCCGGCATTCGGCGCTGACGCCGGGCATCGCCACGTAGGTAATGGCGCGCATGTCCTTGAACGGCTGCCAAGGTTCGATGAAGTCAGGAAACCGCGTCACCTCCGTCGCGCCGTCGACGTGTTCTACCGTGGCGGGTGCGCCGCCCAAGCCTACGATCGGATGAAGAATGCAGAAGCCGCAGCGGTTGGTCTCGAAGCCGGTTTCCGACGCAGCTTCGGCTTCGAAGTCGAGGCGGTCGCTCTGTCCAACGATGCGGACGTCAACGACGAGACCGGTGTCCCCCGGCCCTTGGCATCGAGCGCGATAGGTTACTTCGAACGCACCTCCGTCGTGCTCGATCGCCAGATCTTCGATTTCCGGGCTGTAGGTACCCCAGTCGCGGTCACGAACAAGGTAGGAGACTGCCCGCAGCACCTCTGTTCCATCGTAACGGATCGTTCGAAGGTTACCGCCGACGAGGTCGACTTCGAGCTTTTTGGCACTGAGCCGGACCGGTGTCGTCTCGGCGTCACGGGTGCCGTAAAGAAGGAAGGGGTCGCCGGTCATCGCAGCATTGCTCCGACATCTACGGTCTGACCGCTGGCTGCGCTTTCATACGCTCCTTCGACAAGGGCAAAGGTCTTCAGATTGTCTGCCCCTGACGTCGAATGCTCCGCGCCCTGCTTCAGTTTGTCGACCCAGTGCTGCTGGATCGCGTAGACGCTTTCCTGGATGTTGTGCCAGGGGCGCGAGGCCCACGACAGTAGTATCGGAGATACGTCATCGGTCGCAGTCCCGTTGGCGTTTGTGACCTCGAGCTGGTAGCCTTGCGTCAGACGGATTGTTCCCTCGGAACCATCGATTTCGATCAATGTTTCGGGGAAGGGCTCCCTGGAAAGTTTCGTAGCGTAGCTGACGTCGACAATCGATGTCGCGCCGCTTTCGTGATCGAGGAGGATCGTCGCTACATCCTCGCCCTTGATGTTCGGGTTGACGCGTTTGGTCCTTGCGCTGACGGTGGCGACGTCGCCAAGGATGTAGCGAGCGATGTCCAGCGTATGGATCCCGAGGTCCTCGATGATGAACCGCTCTCCCTCAGCCAGATAGGGCTGGCCCGAAAAGACATCGTAGCCGGAACGGAAGGAGAAGCGGCCCCAGAATGGCGTTCCGATCGATCCCTCGTCCAGAACCTTGCGGACAGCCTGGATCGGCCTCTGCCAGCGAAAGTTCTCGTGGACCATCAGCGGAATACCTGCGGCGCGGCAGGCTGCAACCATTGCCTTGGCATCGGCGAGCGTCTTGGCGAACGGCTTCTGGCAGATCGCAGGCACCTTGTGCTGCGCCGCCATTTCAACAAGGATCCGATGGCTTTGAACCGTCGTGGCGATGTCGACGAAATCAAAGCCGCCGTCCGAGAACAAGGCGTTCGCGTCACTGTAGCGCCGCTCAATGCCAAACTGATCGCCGACGATCTTCAGCCTTTCAGGATCGCGATCGCAGATCGCAACGATCCTGGCGCCGTCGACATCGTTCCAGGCGTGCATCTGGTTGATCGCGAAGAATCCGCAACCGATCAATGCGCCGTTCAATTCAGACATTTCAACCTGCCTTTGCCATTTGCATCAGAGTAACGCGCTGTTGCAGGCGGCGCTGCGCCTGGTCGACGACAACAGCGATGATGATCACCAGTCCCTTGATGACCATCTGCCAGAAGGACGAAACGCCCATCATCACCAGCCCGTCTGACAGGATTCCGATGACGAAGGCGCCGATGATGGTCCCGCCGATAGTTCCGCGACCACCCGACATCGAGGTGCCACCAAGGACGGCTGCCGCGATCGCGTTAAGCTCGAAGCTCTCGCCCGTCGCCGGATGGGAGGCCATCAGCTCTGACGAGATGATGACGCCGACAATTGCCGCGCAGAGCCCGGAAAACATGTAGACGAAGATCTTCACGATATCGACGCGGATGCCCGACATGCGGGCTGCGCGTTCATTGCCCCCGACGGCGAAGATGTGGCGCCCGATCGGGGTGGAACGCGCGACGTAGGCAGCCAGCAACGCCAACGCAATCAGGATCCAGATCGATACCGGCAGTCCGAGGATGCGCCCTGCACCGAAGAAGTCGAAGCCGGTCGTTGAATATTCAGGGCGACCAACGAGGTTTGGAAAGGTCTGCCCGTCCGAGGAGAGCAGGGCGAGGCCCCGGGCAATGTAGAGCGTGCCGAGCGTCGCGATAAAGGGAGCGACATTCAGCTTGGTAATCAGCAGACCGTTGATGAGGCCAATCAGTAACCCGATCGATAGCGTGATCAGCACAATCTCGAAAAGGTTGAAGTAGATCGTATAGCCGATTGGAAGCTCGATGCCGTAGAGGATCAATCCGCCGGCCACCATGCCGCAAAGCCCGACGATCGATCCCACGGACAGGTCGATGCCGCCGGTGATGATCACGAAGGTCATCCCCATGGCAAGGAAGGCATTCAACGCCACATGCTTCGACATCAGGATCATGTTCGCCGTTGACGTGAAGTTCGGGGCGAAGATCGCAAAGAAGATGATAACCGCGAAAAGTGCGATGAAGGTTCTGAGCTTCATCAGAGTGAGAAGAACAGAGCCGTTCGCGCTGGCCTGTGCGGAAGTGGATGATGTGGCCGCCGTCATGACGCGCGTTTCCCTTGATGTCCGTGTCCCTTGGCCGAAGCCGCGATGATCGCGTCCTCCGTCGCCTCGGCCCTGTTAAAAACCTCGACCAGTTGGCCGTTGCTCAGAACTGCTATGCGATCAGAAAGCGCCATGACCTCTTCGAGGTCTGAGGTCGAGAACAGAATGGCTAGTCCTTCGGCCGCCAGCCGGCGCATGGTGCGGAAGACGTCAGCCTTGGCGCCGACGTCGATACCCCGGCTCGGCTCGTCCATGAGCAGGACCTTCGGATTGGTCATCAAGGCCTTTCCGATCACCACCTTCTGCTGGTTGCCACCCGACATCGACGTCACCTCGAAGTCCGGATTGGGCGCCTTGATCGATAGTTCCCGTATGGCGTCGCGAATGGCATCCTTCTCTGCCGTCGCATTGATGTGGAAAAACCGCGCGAAGCGGTTAAGGCTCGCAAGCGACAGGTTGCCGGCGATCGACAGGACCTGGACCAGGCCTTCCCGCTGCCGGTCTTCAGGGATCAGCGCCAGCCCCTTGCGGATTCGGCGGGTGACGTCGCGCGCGTGGATCTCTTCGCCATCAATGAAGATCTTCCCTGTCGAGTGCATGTGGCGTCCGAGCACGCACTCGAAGAACTCGCTGCGTCCAGCGCCCATCAGGCCATAGATTCCAAGGATCTCTCCTGATTTGACTGAAAGCGAGACATGATCGACAGCAAGGCCTCCCGTCGGTCGGGGGAGGCTGATGTCCTCCGCACGGAACATCTCCTTGCCGACCGCATGATCCACGGATTTTGCGAAGTCCTTGGCGTCGGAGCCGATCATGGAGCGCACGATCCAGCGCGTGTCGATGTCACGGACCACAGCCTGGCCGGTGATCTGGCCGTCACGCAGTACCGTGATGTAGTCTCCGATGCGCATCAGTTCTTCCAGCCGATGCGAGATGTAGACGATGGCGACGCCTTGAGCCTTGAGTTCCGCGATCACCTTGAAGAGGATTTCGACTTCCGCGGCCGAAAGCGCCGACGTCGGTTCGTCCATGATGAGGATGCGCGCATTGAGCGACATCGCTTTGGCGATTTCAACGAGTTGCTGCTGGCCGATGGGAAGGTCCTCGACCATCGTTTCCGCGTTGATTCCGGCGTCCAATCGTTTCAGAAGTGCGCTTGCCTTCTCGACCTGCGCCTTGTGGTCGATGCCGCGAAGGCCGCGGGTCATCTCGCGGGTCGCGAAGATGTTTTCTGCGACAGACATGTTGGCGAAGAGATTGAGCTCCTGGAAGATCATCCCGATGCCGTGCGCCTGAGCGTCGGCCGGGCTGTCGAAGGAGACCTGTTCGCCGTCAAGGATAATCTTGCCGAGCGTCGGACGCTCGACACCAGCGATGATCTTCATCAGCGTCGACTTGCCGGCGCCGTTTTCGCCGACCAGGACGTTCACCGCGCCACGACGAAGCTCGAGACTGGCGCGCTTGACTGCAACGATGCCCGAATAGACCTTCGACACGTCCTCGAGACGCAGGATGATATCGTCCCTGGATATCTCGCTCACGCTCATGATCCCACCGTCAGTTCCGAAGGTGTGACAAGCGGAGGCTGCCCTTCGCCAGGCAAGGGATATGCTCCAATCACGGTCACGGTCTTGCCGACCAGCCCGTCGCGCGGCACAGCGGCAAGGAAGGCCGCGTTGGCCTTCTCGTTGAATGCCTTGCCGAACTGGGCCCATTCGATCTGGTTTTTGAATTCGTTGAAATTGACGAAGTCCAGCGTGTCGCGCAAGGCGGTGCCGCGAAGTGCCGGGCCGATCTGGACCTTCGCGTCAGCCTTGCCGTCGCCGTTGGTATCGACATCAAGTGTTGCCGCGCGTGAGGCGGTATCAGCGGTGATCACCTTTCCGGTGAACTTGACCGCATAGGTCCAAGGTGAACTGCTTTGCTTGCGCGGATTGCCATATTTCTCACCGGCCTGATCCGGGCTGGAGGTCGCAAGCTGCGCGACGTCCTTCAGCTCTCCCGCCTTCTTTTCGAAGTAGGGAACGACCTGCGGCTGCCAGATCGCGTCGACCCTTGCTTTCGGATCAAAGGCGTCCTTGGCAGCGGCCGCGGCCTTTTCCTCCGCAGTCGGTGTCTTGATGATCTTGCAGCCAGGCAGCGCCGCAACAATCACCGCAGCGAGCAAAGCGCCCTTCATTCTCCACATGCGACAGGCCCCGATAACAGCAACAACGCGCAGAGGGCGCCATCGACGCCCTCTGCATTGGATTAAGCAACGATCAGTTCGTGAGGGCAAAAGTCTCAAGCTTGCCAGAGTTGTCGGAATTGATGAGAACGCAGTCCATCAACTGCTTCTCTTCCTTTGGCATCGTCTTGTTCTTGATGTAGGCGTCTGCCTGCTCGACCGCGAGCTGTGCCTGAGCGTAGGCAGGCTGCAGCACGGTGGCCTTGATGCCGCCAGCCCGGATCGAGTCACGGACATCGTTCGAGCCATCGAACCCGACGACAATCACGTCCTTGCGGCCGGCTGCCTGCAGGGCTGCGATTGCGCCCATGGCCATCGTGTCGTTGCCTGAGATCACGCCCTTGATGTCAGGGTTGGCTTGCAGGATGGTTTCCATCTTCGAATAGGCTTCTGTCTGGCTCCAGTTCGCCGACTGCTTGGCAACCAACTTCAGATCCGGATAGTCGTCGATGACGTCGTGATAGCCCTGGGAGCGGATACCGGCGTTCGTATCGGACTCCTTGCCGACCAGCTCGACATAGTTGCCCTTCTCACCCATCAGCTTGACGAATTCCTGAGCGCCAAGCTGGGCACCCTGGTAGTTGTTGGAGACGATCTGGGCGACAGCCACGCCAGTGGCATTGATTTCGCGGTCGATCAGGAAGGAGGGGATGCCTGCATCCTTGGCCTTCTTGACGGCAGCGACCGATGCATCCGCACCCGCGTTGTCGAGGATGATTGCCTTGGCGCCACGACCGATCGCCGTGTCAATCATTTCGGACTGCTTGTTGGCATCATCGTCATGGGTCATGACGAGAGCTTCGTAGCCAAGCTCCTTGGCCTTGGCTTCAGCCCCCACGGCTTCCGCCTTGAAGAAGGGGTTGTCATGGGCGGGCGTGATGATGGCGATCAAGTCCGCGGAGAAGGCCGGAATGGCCGTTCCGAGCGCCAGCGCACCAGCAAAGGCGGCAAGTGTCAGTCTGCGTGTCAGTCTCATAGTTGTCCTCCCGAGTATGAATGGACCCCAACTCCCATGGGGCGGTTAGAGGGGAGGCTGCTGCCTCCCCAATTTGCGTCAGGTGATGCGCCGGATGCTTTCGGCGATCTCCTTTGGTTCGAAGACTTTTTTCCAATCGTCGCGCATCAGGGCAGGGATTCCGAATTCGATGGCCTTGTTGCAGGCATCCGAAAACACGCCCTGGACCTCACCGAAGATCACCGCGCCGAGAACGTTCATGTGTCCAAGTAGGAAGTCGCGGGCAGCTTCTTCAGGAACGCCGCGCGCAACGCATTCGTCCATGGCCTGCTTCATGACGACGAGGAGCGAGGCGCAGACGGTCTCGGAAAGGCCCGGCTCCAGCATCGCCAACTGGTCGACGGTGACCCGGTGCGACCGCATGACCGGAGCCCAGATGACCTTGGCGATTTCTTCTCCAAGGCCATAGGCACTTTCCGGTCCCTGCATCAGGGCCGATACAATGTGCTGCTTCGCAAAGAGGCCACCAAAGTGGTCCTTCTTGGCCTGCATCTCGGTCTCATCATTGAAGATCGGCGGATGGCAGGGATGGGTGACGAAGTAGGTAAGGTCGTCCCGCTTCGGCAGATGGCCCGCGAAGGGAGCTGCCGCGTCGAGGGCTACGACCATGGTCCCCGGCTTCAGCTTGTCGACGATGCCCGAAGCCACCTTGCCAATCGCCGTATCGGGGACAGCCAGGATGACGACCTCTGCCCCTTCGAGACCAGCATCGGGAGCGACGCAATCGACGCCGAGATCGTCTTTCAACCGCGCCTTGCCGGCGTCGCTAACCTCGATATGGCGGACGTCGAAGCGCGAACCTTTCAAGTTCTTTGCAAGACGGTAGCCCATTTTGCCACCGGCGCCGAAGAGGGCAATTGTGGTCATGTTTCCTCACCTTTTCTGTGATCTGGATAGGAGCATAATCTGGTATGATGAGTCAATCACCATATCAGCGTAACATTAGTTGTGGGGCGCTTTCTGGGAGTCGAGCCGATCGATGGCCTCGACATTTCCCGCCGAGGCGCCCTTGGGGTCGAACTCGGCCGCAAGCCAGACATCGACGATCGACTTGGCGAGTTCGGGTCCGATGACGCGCGCACCCATGGTGATGATCTGGGCGTTGTTCGACTTGGCCGCGCGTTCAGCCGAGTAGGTGTCATGAGTAAGGGCGGCACGGATCCCCGGGACCTTGTTTGCGGAGATGCAAACCCCAATGCCGGTACCGCAGATCAGGATACCGCGGTGATGCTCACCGTCGACGATCGTCTGTGCGAGCTTCTGCGAGAGGTCAGCGTAGAAGCCGGACTGGCTCAGGTCGTGAACTTCCAGATCGGCCTTGCCGGCAAGGTGAGCGGCGATAACGTCGAGCAGCGGCTTGCCGGCGCTATCGGCGCCAATTGCGATCTTCATGGCAGTTTCCTTTCACTAGCGTTTAGGCAAATGGATCAGCGTTCGATCGCCGCGGCGACGCGGCGCAGAATGTCGAGATAACCGTCAACGGACCAAGCCGACCGGCCTATGAACAGGCCATCGATATGCGCCTGTGCGATCAGTTCCTCGCAGTTTTGCGGATTGACGCTGCCGCCGTAGAGGACAGGCACCTGGCGGCCCAGAACCCCCATGGCAACATCGGCGATTTTGCCATGGCGCTCAGATGCGTAGTCTGCCGTGGCCGGAATGCCATTGACGCCGATCGCCCAGACGGGCTCGTAGGCAAGCAGGACTTGCGCGTCAGCCATGTCGGCTACAGGTGCCAGGGCCGCCTCAACCTGCTTTCGCAAGACCGCGTCGGCCAGCCCGGATTGGCGCTGGTGCAATGTCTCGCCGATGCAAATCAGGGGCGTCAGGCCATGGCGAACGGCGGCAGCCACCTTGAAGCCGACGGTTTCGTCGGTTTCTCCGAAGTATTCCCGGCGTTCCGAGTGGCCAAGCTCCACCAGGTCTAGTTCGCAGTCCTTGAGCATCGGCGCGGAAACCTCGCCAGTCCATGCACCCGCATCCTCCCAGTGCATGTTCTGCGCGCCAACTTTGACGGAGGTGCCCGAAAGAGCTCGCTTGACTTCGCGCACCGCTGTGAAGGCTGGGATGACGAACCGCTGTATCAGGGGATCGCTGTCGCGATCGGCCTCCGCCAGGCGGCTGGCGAAAGCGAGTGCTTCCGCCAGGGTCTTGTTCATCTTGAAGCTTGTACCGACCCAAAAAGCCATTTCAGCTCGTCCTTCCGTCGCGGATCTGCGCGAAATAGCCGTCCGTTCCGATCTGCCCGCCCTTGAGCGCGATCTGGAGCCCGTCCGTTGGCGGGTAGCTTCCGTGCGCCAGGCAAAGCGGTGAACCGGGTGTCTGAGGAAGCGGGAGGAGGGTGGTCAGAGCCTCTACCTTCAGCTGTCTTAGGGCGTGGCTTGACGTATCGCCGCCGGCGATGACCGCGCGAGAAAGTCCTTCGCGCTCGACCATCTGGCGCAGTATCGTCCCTAGCGCTCGCCCAAGGGTGTGGCGGGCACCGGATATCCTGTCGATATCGCCGCCGACATCGGCCGCAGGGCCGAGGGCTGTATGGAGAATGACGCTCCGTCCCTCCTTGAGCCTCTCGACGCCATTTTGGACGGCCGCGTCGATCGCGCGTTCGCCGTCCTCCGATACGAGTGCCAGAGGATCGAGCGCAATGTCTGCGAAGCCGTCTTCCTTCGCCTGTCTGATCTGACGCTCAGTCGTGGGCGACACGCTTCCGGAAACAACCGCGAGGCGGTCGACCGGCCCAACTTCGGGAAAGTCCCAGGTTCCGGCAATGGCGCCGCTTTGTCGCCAGGCATTGAGAAGCGCGTACTCTATTCCGGACGACCCAGCGAGGAAGCTCCCGAACTGACCTGCCAGGCGAACGAGCTGGCGACCCGCGGCAGCTTGCGTCGCCTCCGAATCCACGTCGATGAGAAGAATTCCGCCTGCCTCCGCGGCCAATCGATCGACGCGCAGGTCGGCATCGGCCGACGCGATCGTTGCAAGGTCCGCCAAGGCAACAGGCAGTCGGGTCTGCTTGGACAGATGAACAGCCAGATCGGCCTCTCCCATAGGGGTGACCGGATGGCGGCTCATGACCGGGTGACGATCTATCCGATAGACGCTGCCCTGGTAGGCGGCAAAAAGATTGCCGAACGCCGTGTACCGCTTCAGTTGCGGTGCACCGACAACGACCGGCACGACGGTCTGCCCGAAAGTTTCGCGTCCAATGTCGATGGCTTTTCCGATGCTCCCTGTCTCGGGACTGGAGTCGAACGTCGAGCAGACCTTGTAATGACAGAAATTCGCCCGAAGCGACTTCAGCCATTCGAAGACCGGGGTGAGGTGCGACTGCATCCATTCCGGCGTCTGGCTGCGGCTCGTCCCGGCAAGACCGATCGCCTTGCAGTCCTTGAAGCGAGCAATCATTTCGGGCGAGGGGATGTCGAGAAAGAGTGCCGTTGCAACACCGTGCGAGGCCAACGCCTCCATGACGTCGGTTGAACCGGTGAAGTCATCGCCATAATAGCTCACGAGAAGGTCTTCCATCGCGGTCAGGCGCCCTTTCCGTCGCTGAACTTGGCGATCGAGGCAGCCAATTCAGGATGGTCCTGTGCGTAGGTCTCGAGCGGGATGCCGGCCACAGCCGCCTGCCAGGCCTGCTGCACAGCGCGGACGCCGGAGGCCGGGCCACCTGGATGGCTGACGATGCCACCGCCGCAGAGATAGAGGAGATCTGTGGTGCGGCCCGTTCGTTGATACGTCTCGGGCGCCTGGCCACCCCACTGGCCGGAACCGGCAACCGGCAGCGGGCAGTCGGATGCATCAAAGAGGGGCGTACTGACAGCCTTGAACGACGAAACGAAACTCTCGTCCGGCTCCCAATATTTGACCCTGATGCCGTTGATCTGGAACTGGTCGACGCCGAGCAGGCGCCAAAATTGCTGGTAGACCCGGAAGTCCATGCCGGCGCCGGGATGCCGCGTGAGCACGTCCCAACCGTTGCGGTGGGCATGCAGCACGAGATTTGACCGCTTTCGCAGGAAGCTCATGCCGCCGAAGCCGATCGAATTGATGTTGACGACGGCGCAGTTGCCGCCGGCCTTGGCGACGATGTCGTGATTGCGCATCATTTCGTCGGGGTCGGCGTGCGAGATGCCGAAGGCATACATCACCTTCTTGCCGGTCCTTTGCTCGTGATCAAGAATCCGCGGCATGATGGCAGCGACGCGTTCCTTGAGCGGCGAGTAGGCCGGGCTCATCAGCTTCTCGTCGTCCTTGATGAAATCGACACCAGATTCGATGAGTTCGCCGACGAGTTCTGCGGTTTCGTGCGGACGAAGTCCGAGCGCCGGCTTGACGATCGTTCCAATGATCGGGCGCCCTTCGACACCGGTCAGGCGGCGGCTGCCGGGAATGCCGAATTGCGGTCCGGGATGTGCTGCTCTGAAGGCTTCAGGCAGCTTCATGTCCACGATACGGATGCCGGTCATGCCCTTGATCGAATAGACGCCGCCGATCGCGATGGTCATCAGGGCTGACAGATCGGTTCCGATCGCATCGAGGGGAAAGGCGATGTCGACGTCGGCGCGACCAAGGCGCGTGCCGGGGGAAGCCTCGGGCCAGGTCGGCTGGGTGCTGTCATCAAGAGGGCGGATCGCCAGCACGCGCGCGGCGACACGCGACTTCAGTTCCTCGGTCTCTCCCGGGACCGGAACGAAGGTTCCCGTCGACTGATCGCTTGCGATCTTGTCCGCCATGGCCTCGATGCTGCCAGGGGTCTCGATGCGGTAAGTCAGCGTGATCATCATGAAGTGCCAGTTGCTCCTCTCGCCAGATCAATTTGTCATGGCGTCAACTTATGATCTGGTATAATGAGTATTCCATATGATGGGAAGCGAAATTTTACAAACGGAAATTGGGGCGCTTTGCGCAAAGCGCGGAAAGTAGTAGGAGGAGGTGATACTTGAGTCAGCGAGAGCTTATGAGCCAACCCATCGAACAGATCGTACGTCGGAAGCTGTCCGACGAGGTCTTTGATCGACTAGAGCGGATGATCACGTCTGGCGAGTTGCAGCCGGGTGACGAGATGCCTTCCGAGCGTGTTCTAATGGAGCGCTTTGGGGTTGGCCGACCGGCCATCCGTGAGGCCATGCAGTCGCTTGCCAACAAGGGGCTGGTCAACATTTCGCACGGAGAACGCGCGAGGGTTCTGAAGCTTACGGCCAGGTCCATATTTCAGCAGGTCGACCTGACGGCGAAGATCATGCTCTCGCAGTCGTCGGACTCGCTTGAGCATCTCAAGAGCGCGCGGATATTCTTCGAGCGCGGCATGGCACGCGAAGCCGCCCAGCGGGCCTCGGCGACAGACATCAGCGATCTTAGGGAGATCATAGAGCGCCAGCGCGACTGCCTTGGTCATGCCGAGGAGTTCATAAATGCTGACATGGGCTTCCACACCCGCATCGCGCAGATTTCCGGCAATCCGATCTATGTCGCTGTCAGCGAAGCGATGCTTGCTTGGCTGAAGGAATACCACACGGAAATGCTGATCTGGACGGGCAAGGAGAAGTTCACCTTGGCTGAACACGAGGAAATCGTGAATCGCCTGGAGGCCAATGATATCGACGGGTCGGAAACCGCGATCCTCAAGCACCTCGAACGCTCGAGTGCACTCTACGCAAAGTGAGGTTTTGCAGAGCCGCTATACGCGCAGACCTCTCCGGCGACCTCACATTGCCGACCAATCGCCTTGTGCCGATAGTCGATCGCGGTCCCACCTTTGAGCGCAAAGACCTTCTCCGCCGCGATAAGGGGCAAAAGCCTTACGGGTAGTGCGACTTGCGCGGTGTCCCGAGAGGTAGGTAGAGTGACGGTAGCCGTGCTCGCCGAGAGTCCGCGCGCCACATGCAATCCTCAAGCTCTCGGCTGACACCGAACTTGACCGTAAATCAAAACTGTCATTTTCGTTTTACGGCCATGATGATGCCTCGAGCACGAGGCGCGATGGACGAGCACTCGCTTAGCCCTGCTCTTTCCCGGCCAGAAACCTATTGACTATTTAGAACATATCATGAACATTCGCCTTTATGTCCAGGCGCAAAGGCGAGCTCACTCCGGCAGAAATCGACCGGACGTATCCACACCAGATAGAGCTGTTTGCCGAGCTGTTCCTCGGTAAACTCGAGCAGGCGGCGGTCTGCCACGCAAACCATCTGCCTGCGCGGACGTCAGGTCGAATGCGAGGATCGGAATTACAGTGTCTTTTGCTTCGCTGCAAAGCCGCACGCGGAGCGTTTGATGCAGGAATTTGGCGGCGAGCCGTTGGATCGGCGCGACAGGGGAGGGCGCAAACTGGATGAGTGGTTTAACGCCAAGCTACGCTATGGAAGTGATCTACTACGCGACGAGCACACGTTGCTCCGTTTCTTATTTGGCGCAGGCACTCTCAACGCGTCTTCTGAGTTCAGAGCCACCTGCATCGTAACACGGTTAATCGAAACCGGTGGACAAAGACCGCAGCTGGCTACCCGCTGAAAGTGGTGGCGTTAAAGTGAACCTTTAAGCAAGAGACCGAAGACGTGCCATGACATCGTTCAGATTCATTCATGCCGCCGACCTGCATTTGGGCAGTCCCTTCAAGGGGCTGTCGGTAAAGGATGAGCAGCTCGCGGCGCTCTTTTCGAGGGCGACCAGACAGGCGGTAACGCTGCTCGTCAGCCGTGCGGTCGAACTCGCCGTCGACTTCGTCGTCATTGCTGGAGACATCTATGACGGGGACTGGAAGGACAACAAGGTCGGTCTGTTCTTCAATCGTGAAATGGGTCGGCTGCAGCGGGCGGGCATTCCAGTCTACCTGATACGTGGAAACCACGATGCTGCGAGCGTGATCACCAAGACGATCACACTACCCGACAACGTGCACGAATTTGCAACGAGCAAGCCTTCCACCTTCCTCATCGACGAGAAGAAGGTCGCCCTCCATGGACAGGGTTTTACGGACCGGGCGGCATACGAAAATCTAGCAATCGGGTATCCTTCGGCAATTGCAGGCTGGTACAACATAGGAGTTCTGCACACCTCAATGACTGGGCGCGAGGGGCATGAGGCCTATGCGCCGTGCTCGGTCGACGATCTGCGATCGCGTGCTTACGATTATTGGGCGCTTGGCCATGTTCATGAATTTGAAATAGTCGCATCCGATCCTCTGGTTGTCTTCCCAGGCAATCTCCAGGGTCGAAGCATCCGTGAGCAAGGCGCAAAGGGTGCAGTACTTGTTACTGTCGATGATGGCATCGCAACCGTTGATCGCCTTATCGTGGACAGCGCCCGATTCATTTCAATCGGTATCGACGTTAGCGAAGACGATCTCGATGTCGATGTATTGAAGCGGATTGAGGAAGAAGCGATCCGCTTGTCGGCGGAATTCGACGGCAAGCCAGTCGCTGCACGCATCCGGATTTCTGGGGCCTGTGCCTTCTACGACGACCTGGCGCGTGATCGAGCGCAGTGGCAGGATGAGGTGCTCGCGGCATGCCAGCGGGCGTACAGTGACATCTGGATCGAGAAACTTGAGCTGCGGCTCTCCTCCTCGGTGCCCGTCGCGGCGACCCCCTTTGCAGGAATTGAGCTTTTCAGGGCGTTAGAGGATCATGGGGAAGATGCTATCCATGTCGATGAGATCCTGATGGAGATCTTGCCGAAGATGCCCGGAGGTCTCGCTACCAACGACAGCCCGCTTGGCCTGACAAATGTCGAACTGGTGAAAGAGGCACGTGAGCTGCTTCTGGCACGAATGGCGACGGCAGGCTGAATCATGCGCTTCGATCGGCTTGATCTTCTCCGATACGGCTCACTTTCGGACCGATCCATCCCGTTTCGGCCGGATGCAAAGTTGCACATCGTTTATGGACCGAATGAGGCGGGCAAGTCCACCTTACTCCGTGCCCTGTCTGATCTCTTGTTCGGCTTTCAGAACGAAGTTGCCGGATTGCACAAGTTCGAGCCATCCATCCTCAGAGTCGGCGCGAGCCTAACGCGACGTGACGGCGCATCGATCGATTTCCGGCGCCGCAAGGGTCGCAAGGCAACATTGGTCTCCAATTCGGAACAAGAGGTGCCTCTCGCGGACGATATTCTTTCTCCCTTTATTGGCGGGGTGAACCGATCAGTCTTTGAAAAGGCTTTCGGAATGGATTCTGCCAGGCTCCGCCACGGGGGAGAGGAGATGGCGACGGGAGATGGCGAGATCGGCCGCCTCCTGTTCTCGGCCGCTTCCGGACTGACGGGGCTCACCCAGCTGCGCAAGAGCTTGGACGGTGAGGCTGACGCGATCTTCTCTCAGCGAAAGTCGAAGGACCGGGCCTTCTATCAGGCGCTCGATCGTCACGAGGCTGCGCGGCAGTCCGAGAAAGTTCATGAGCTCCGTTCGCCCGACTGGAAGCGCCTCTCTGATGAAATCCGTGAGGTCGAGCGCCAGTTGGAAGAGCTTGGGCACGCGCGCCTGCGAACGAAAACGCGACTTGATCTTCTACAGAACCTGCGCATGCTCGAACCGCTTCTGACCGATGTCGATGTAGAGTTGGCCGGACTGGCGGAATTTGACGAGATCGCCGCAGTGCCGAAGGAGATCGAGCAGCAGCTCGAAAACCAACTGGAGCGTCTCCATGAACTCGCCGCGCGAGAAGCTGCTTCTCTTGCGACGAGCGAGCGCATTCGGGACGAGTTTGAGGCACTGCGGCTCGACCCTGCTGTTTTGAACCAGCGAGACCTGATCCACGAGCTTCTCACGGAGAAGGTGGCGTATTCTCAAGCGAAGGCCGATTTCTCGAGAGTCCGGGCAGAGGTAGCGGATTTCGATCTTGAGCTTGCTGGCCTTGGTCGAAGGGCAGGGCACCGGGGTTCGGTCGAGACGCTCATCCAGACACAGCCGGCTGATGCTCAAATCAATCGTCTCAATAGTCTTATCCGCGATGGAAACGAGCTGAAACGCACCGAGACGAGCCTACGGCAGCGCCTGGAAGACCAGACCTCGGAATTCAGCCGTATGCAACGAACCGAAAGCGGTGGCATGCTTCAAGATGTCGGGCCTCTACAGGAACGTCTTGGTGCCCTCCAGCCAGATATCCGATCGCTCGAACGGATTGACGAAATTGATACCGCGCTGGCAAGGGCACGCCAGGATATCAGCGAAGCGAAGGCTCGCCTGGCTCCTCCAGTCCAGGATCTCGAAGCGCTTCTGAAGCTCCCGCTTCCGGACGAAGTTGAATTGGAGAAACACCGCCCAAATCTTGTAGCAGCTGCCGACCGTGTGAAACGTGCCCAGGAAAAGCGGACAGAGCGCCGCTTGGAGCGCGAGGACGTAGTACAGCTCATTTCGGACCTCGAAGATGATCGGCAACTCATTACCCGTTCGATGATCGAAGAAGCGAGGGCTGTTCGCGATGCGGCCATTCAAGGACTTCAGTCTGGTAATCTCTGGGACGGCGCGTTGCCAGTGCTCGTTCGCGAGGCGGACAAACTGTCGGACGGTGCACTTTCGCAAGCTGAAAGAACCGCCCGCCACTCGGCGTTGACGCTGAGGCTGGCTCGACTTGATGGTGACATTGGTACCTGTGATATCGAACTCGAGGCCGCACGGGATCACCAGGAAGGTGTATTGGCCGCATTCACAGGACTTTTCGATCATGCAGGAATCCCGGTTCTCGAAATAGACCAAATGGGCAAATGGCTCCGCGGCATAAATGCCATCGCCAAGAAGCGCGAGAACGTCCGGGACCTGGAAGATCAGCTTCGCATTGTTCAAAGCCGGAATGTCCAAGTTACATCTGAACTTGCGAGCATCGCAGCAGCCATCCGGCTCGAAGCAAAGCTTGCCGGTCCGCTTTCCTCGAACGTCAGGCTCGTGGAGACAAAGCTGGCCGAACTGGCAAAGGCCTGGGATGAGCGGCGCATCGTCCGCGCCCGACAGGAGGCGCTGGAGGGCGACATCGCTGACGGTGAGCGCAAGATCGCTATCTTGGCTACGGAAGTTGATGAGTGGCGGTCGCAATTTGCTGAAACATGCGTTGCTTTCGGGCTTGATGGTGCTCCAACCTTGGAGATGGCTGAAGCTGCAATCCAGGTCTGGAAGGAAATCCCACGCTGTTACGCCGAAAGACAGAACAGACAGCGCCGTGTCGACGGCATGGCACGTAACATAGATCAATTCGAGGAGAAGCTGTCGGGCGTCTGCAAATCGATCGGTGATGATCTTTCCAAACTCGCTCCGTTACTCGCTGTCGATACCTTGCACAAACGAATGACCGACGCACAATCCGCCGAGGATCGTAATCGGCATCTCGCTACAAGCCGAGAACGAGTGTCCGCGGAACTTCAGCAGATAGCCGAAGAAAGCCAGTCGATCAGCCAGGATGTGGCTGCTCAGTTGGCTCGTCTGAATGTCGAGATAGACGGCAGGACACTTCTCGAGCGTCTCGGAAGGCGTCGTGCCGTGGTCGAGAAGCTTGACGACAGTCGGCGGAGGCTGTCGCTGCATTCCAGGGGCATCAGCGAAGACGACATCCGGATAAAACTTTACAATTTCGATCGAGTCGCCGCCGATTTGGAGATCGAGACGCTTGCGGCCGAGGATACCCAACAGTTCGACATGTTCGGCAAGCTCAAGGGAAGACTCGCTGAGCTGGCATCGACAAAAGAGGCGCTCGAGACCGGACTGAGCGCGGAGGAGGCTGCTTTCGACAAAGCATCTGCGGAACAAGAGACACAGGATCTGGCACGGCAGTGGGCAGTTCTGAGGCTCGCCTCAAAACTGCTATCAACCTCTTTGGAACGCTACAGGGAGTCACAGGCAGATCCGCTGCTCGCACGGGCAAGCGAGTACTTCTCCACATTGACGAATGGATCTTTCGTTCGCTTGGTGCAGGAATTCGACGATCAGGATGCGGTAAGGCTAAAAGCAGAACGATCCGACGGCGAGCGGCTTCCGACGAAAGCCCTCAGCGAAGGATCCGCAGATCAGCTTTACCTAGCGTTCCGCCTGGCGTTCATTGAGGACTTCTGCAGTCGCAACGAGCCACTTCCTTTCATAACAGACGATATATTTCAGTCCTTCGATGACGAGCGCAAGGCTTCCGGCTTGAAAACTCTTGCGTCCGGAGGACGGGCGTTCCAGCCGATCTTGTTCACGCACGAGGGCAAGATTGTCGAAATCGCGAATGACTTGCTGCGGGGTGATGTTGATGTCATCAGCTTCGATCGCGTCGCGTCTAGCCTGACAGACGCGTCGAGATGAATCGCTGCAATCCAGAACCCATGGTCAGAACCCGAAATCGTTCAGATCTTCGGCGTTCGCGCTATCCTCGATTCCAATGCGATCCGTCTCTCAATCCCTATCATCCACACGGATGTGGGCGGCACGCCTGCCAAGAAACTTCAAATGCCCCACCCTTCGATTAACATAATGTGTATTATAGTAATTGAGATTATAGTAAGGGCAGGGGGCATTCGCTAGCGAATGCCGCAAAACTCAGGGTTTCTTGCTTGCCTCCGAGCGGTTTGTTAGTTCCTTGATCCCAGTTCATTGTCGTCGAGCGGCAACCGGATACATCTGACGCCGCTCCGTCCACTGTCTTAAAAGCAACATCAGGAATGGAGAGATCGAGCCTGCGTGCGGGTTCGAGATCGTCATCTAGCTCGCGGCACACCATCTTTGCAAACCGTTGCGCTTCCAGCGATGGACTGGCGCGCACAGGACTGCGGTCTATATAGCGGTCCTGTTCGCGGCCTTGACTTCGCGCGTTTTGGCGTCAGCACCGATCAGGGAGCCGATCTTGTCGTCACAAAGTCAACGCATACTCAGCGAGGTATCTAATCACACAGCCGGTTTGATCTGAAGTTTCCATGGCATCTTGGGATCGTATGCTGATTCATGGATCGCTAGGCCGCTTCCTTCGATGTCCATCTGCATCGTGGCCACAAGCCAATCCGAAGGCATCACGCAGGGCAGGATGGCGATAAGCTCGTTCTCCGTGGACAGACCGCTGCGCGTCTGCTGGTCCTCGCGGTCCAGCGTCCAAAGGTACCGTTTCATAAGAATTCTTCAGTCCATGTTTTTCAGTCGGGCGGGCGGTTTACAAGCCGACACGTCTGAAAGCAAGGCACCGGTTGACCGAAGGCTCTTGTCGGCTTCTCGCCCTCATGACTGGTGCAACGGTGTCGCTTACCGACATCGGCAGTCGCCGTAGCACCTCGCTCGACCATCGCTCCTCCTCGCACCGGGTTTTCGGGAGGGCTTCTTCGTTGTCCCCGACAAGATTAGGGGCAAGCGCGCGGATATCGTATGTGAGGTCGACGTCTTCCGAAAAATCGTCTAATGGCGGGGTAGGCCCTCGAGTGCGAAGTCCGCCCCTGAAGACAAGGCTCTCACCGAGCACCGTGGCGTGGAGTGTTCGAAGCGCCCAGACGACCCCGCGTCCTTTTCAAGCAAGTGGACTGGACGCTTCGATCTATCTGACCCAATTGCGAGAACCTCTCGCTTGTCCGCGGATGAGAGCCTGGAAGTGATCAGGCATGCGCCGCCTTTCCGACGCTTCGTGCGAGCCAGGTCGGAAACTGGGGTGCTGCAGCAACAAGCTCGTTGAACGCCTCGGGGGGCAGTTTCCGCTTGATGCTCGAAAGAGCGTCCTCTGCTCGCTCCGGCCCCAGCCAGGCGAGCGCGCGTACAGCGACGCCGGCCGGCCGGCTAGCGAGCGACAACTGCCAGCGAGGGACGTGCTTGAGCTCGACCTTTTGGCTTCCAACGTTCATCGTTCGGCTGCGGCCAGAGGTCAGGTAGATGGAGCGAACCGGAACCTGCGTCGTGAGCCCAAGGGCATTGGCCGCCGCCGCTCCATTCGAAACGATGACCTCGCCACGTTGATGTGCGATTGCCTTGACCGCTTGCTCGACGGTCGGCGGCCTGCTTCCGAACCGGCCTTTGATAGTTTTCATATAAATACCACGCCCAGTCCTGATCAGTTCGCCACGCTCATGCAGGCGCGACAAAGCCTGGTCCACTGCGGCCCGGTTTCCGAGATGCAGGAGGCTTTTTGCGGACAGGGCCATACCCTCCGGCAATTGCTCGGCATAAGCAAGAATTTGAGATGTCAGTCGTCGCATGGTACATCTCCTGTCAGAAAAATATTCAAGTTTCGGACACTCTGCAAGTGAGTCGATCAATGCATTTTACGCCTCGCAAGTGGCGCGGCCGGGCAATCTGCGCTACCCTCTCAAACATTTCGGTGGGCCCGCCCGTGTTTGTTCTTTTGCGGGAGTCTCTATAGATAAGAGCGAGAGAATGGCTCAGGAGGGCCTCGACGATAACGGTCATCCACTTGCAGGCGCTGATCGCGCCCATTGAGAAGCGGGCGGAAGATGCCGCGAAATCTCCTGAGGATGCTGGCCGCCATCTCGTGGAGCTGGCATTGTATTCGCTGACGGTACTCTCGCCCCTGAATACGCGGGCGATGAAGAAGCTGAAGAAGCCGCATCCGCTTGAGTTCCAACTGTCCTGCTTACGTTCTCGGCTACCATGGCTGCGATAAGGCGGGGGCATGGTTGCGCTCACCGGTGCTTCACTCCTACATCCGAAAAGGCGTATGTCTGGGTCGGTTCCGGTATCTACTTTTGGCAAAACGATCCTGAGCGGGCGCTCGAATGGGCCACGGCCAAAGTTGGATCAGGTGCCTATAGCGAGCCGTTCGTGCTCGGTGCAATTATCGATCTCGGTAACTGCCTTGACCTGATTACCCGCAAGTACGCACCTGATCCAAACCAGCTACTCATGCTGAAAAGCCAGATCAAAGCTATCGGCGGCAAAATGCCGGTGAACTCTGATGCCAAGGGCGACAAGAATTCTGACAAGCTGGTTCGCAAACTCGATTGCGCCGTCATCAATTACGTTCACGAAATCGCCAAAGAGGCCGATCTCCCAATCTTACGGCGTTCGGTCAATCCAATCTGAGGATAGGTGGCTTCATGCATCGTCCTTGCAAGTGATAACCCATTGGGATCATTAGCAAGTCGCACTCCATTCTAGAACCCGCCCGGCTACAACCACTGTGGCGGAGGAGTAGGAATGTCCGTTTTGGCGCAAAGTTAAAATGTCACTTTGGGTCACCACACGGCACGACGACCAGCCGTTGACCTCTCTCAATCGGTTCGACTGATCCGCGCGCTTGCCTGAGCAAGGAAGGGCTTGAAAGCGGCTGCGATCTTCGCAAGAAATCCCTTGCTGAACGATCCCAAAATCTCTGCATTCGGGTCGTAGTAAAAGGACTGCTCGGCTATGTCGTGATTGAATTCAGAGACGGTAACCCACGCATCTTTCCACTCACGGATTCCAGCGCGGCGACATTCGAGCTGGGGAATCTCCAAGGCGGTTTGATCGGAACGGGGGGCGGTGCCTGAGATAGCCAATAAGATCAGGTTTGTCTGATTTCCTTTTGGGATTGCCAGAACCATGCAAACCGGGCGTGACTTTCTGCCCTCAGTTTCTCCCTTGTCGCGCTGCCATGTCCACAGATAAGGATAGCGGATGATCGAACCATTGGCCGGAGCCTCAGCCATTGATCTCGCTTCCTTCCGCTATCAGCCGGTCCAGTTCGGGACCGATCAACTTAGCCAATTCGGGGGGGGCTTCATGGGGGCCATAGACCCTGCGCGGATCACCTTTTTGTTTCATGGCCTCGAAATCGTCGTAGGTCATGAGGACGTAGCGGGCCTTGCGATGTTGAGTAATAGCGACTGGCTGGCGATCTGCCGCCATGGTCACGGTCTTAATATCGCGCAGTAATTCTACGGTTGAGAATTTTTCCATCGTGGGCCGCTCCTTCGAATTATGCGAAATATACGATTTATCTGATTATTTTGCAAGGGCAACGCTCGCTGCGCTACGGGTGCCGATGCTCGCTTGAAGACCGTCGATTTGTTGCGGCGACGAACCACGCGCGATCCGGTCGATCACGGACTGCCGGAACCCGGCCGATGGCCATGCGATCAAGCTGTGGCAACACCTGCCGGAGCATCGCGCCAGGCGCAGGCCGCGACATGCCAGGCGTAAAATGCATTGATCGGTTCACTTGCAAAGTGCCCGAAACTTGAATCCGACGGTCGTCGCGAGCCGAGCTCTCGCGTTGCATTCGGTGGGTGATGACACATCGATGGGAATCGTGAAGGAGGCCTGTCACAACGCCTGCTCTCATCCGAGGGCAAGCGAGAGGTTCTCGCAATTGCGTCAGATCGATCGAAGCGTCCAGTCCACTTGCTCGAAAAGGTCGTCTGGGTCGTCTGGGCGCGTCGAACACTCTACGCCACGGCGCTCGGTAAGAGCCTTGTCTTCAAAGGCGGGACTTCGCTCTCGAATGCCTCCGGCGCCATTCGACGATTCTCGGAAGACGTCGATCTCACATACGACATCCGCGCGCTTGCCCCTGATCTTGTCGGGGACAGCGAAGAGACGCTCCCGAAAACCGACCGGGCAGCTTTCCTAATCGTTCGAATCATCCAGCACCACTACGGTGTCGGCTATAGCCGCCACCGACTGATCATGCGTTATAAGTAATATTCCCCGCCTGATAGACAGCGACCTAATCAACTTCAAAATCTCGGCCTTCGTTCTTTCGTCCAGAGCGGAGGTGGCTTCATCAAAAATGAGTATGTCCGCATCGCGATAAATCGCTCTTGCGATCGCGAGCCGTTGGCGTTCGCCACCGGACAGTTTGAAACCCCGTTCCCCAATCTCGGTGTCGTAACCATCGGGAAGTCCTGAAACAAGATCGGCAATTTCCGTTGCTCTGATGGCTGCTTCCATCTTCGCCTGATCGGGGTCGGACGTTAGGCTAACATTGAAACCGAAACTCTCCCGAAACATCACCGTATCTTGCGGGACAACCGCGATCCTTCGTCGCAGTTCAAAGCCGTTGACCTCGTTGATATCCACGCCGTTCGCACCGATTCTGCCCCCGCTTAGGGGCAACGACTTCAAAATGAGGCGGACCAGTGTTGATTTTCCGCTTCCAGATTTTCCAAGCAGTGCAGTGATCTTGCCTTTTTCGATCCGCAAGCTGGCATTGCGGAGCGCCCACCGACCGTCAGTGTACTTATAGCTCACATCGTCGACGTCGATCGCCGAGATAGCGCCAACTGGGCCTAGGTGACGCTGATCTAAATCCTTCTGCTCCGCAAAAACCTCCAGAAACCGCTTCACAGATTCAAAGGACTGCCTGGTATCGCGGTAGGAGAAACTAAAGCCTTCCATCGTGCGGAAGAGCTGCAGGATGTAGGCGTTCGTGAGTACAAGAGCGCCGACGGACAACTCCCCTGCTGTGGAACGCGTAGCTGACAGCCACAGAGCGACCCCGAATCCAAAAAGCAGAACGGCGGATAGAGTGATACCAAGAAAGCCGCGGCTGGAATAGAATTTCCGGAAGCGCAGATGAACATCGTTCAACCGGTCACGATATGATTTGACGATCTCATTTTCGATGACGAGCGTCTTTATCCCTTCGGCGTTCAATATGGCATCACCAGCGGCGCCCTGGGCATCAATCGAGACGTTCAGGGCCATTTTTAGCCGTCTACTCGCCCATTCGGCACCAACGATGAGGGTTAGAACGTAGAGAGCAATCGTAGCAAGGATAATTGCGGATATGTCGGCATCAACAAATGTGAAGACGGCGACTGATGTGATCAGGATCTCAAAAAGCAACGGAGATAATTGAGTAAACACCATTCCGCTGAGAGTTTGCATCCCTGACAAACCTTGGCCGACGATGGAATCAAGTCTCCCCATTGAGCGGTTGACGTGAAAACTGACCGGAAGGTTCAGCAGATGTTGAAGGTAGGTTTCTCGGACCGAATTCAATATTTGATTCTCGGCGGGCTGATAGATGAGCCACCGCTGCTCATTCAGGAATTTGGAGATTCCGAGCGCGATGAGGGAGAACAGGACGAAGCTCAATGCTCCTGTGGATAGCGACCTTTCCGACGAGAGCGCGTCAATGGCTTTTGAAAAAAGCACCGGCGATGCTGCCTGCAAAACGCTCGCAAGGAAAGAAAGCATAACGCTGACAAAGAGGAATACGAAAATCGTTCGGCTGCGTTGGAGCTCAACAATGGAACGCAACAATGCTTTTGCTGCCGCCTTTTGATCGACACGCCCAGAAGAGGAATCTAAGGCAGATGAACTACCCGACTGCCGCGGAGCGATATTCATTGGCAAATAGTCCTTCCGCAATTTCAACGATAGGATCCGCGATGGGCGCTCTCGCTTCAAGGACCCGTGAAAGCGCTTTGCTGTGATGGATCAGACACTGCCGTAGTTCAGAACTTGCGAGTAGATCGGCGATCTCTCTTTCCAAGTGCGCGACGTCTTGTGGGTCATCGACCTTCAGGACATTGATCCGATCCACGAGTTGACTTCCAAAATACACCTTCCCATAGATTTCTCCGCTAAGGATCAACGGTGAGCCGCAGGCTATTACCTCGCGCGGAACCTGTGGCGTGTGGAATGTTATTGGGAAGCGATTTTCCAGAAACGCGACTGCGGAGCAAGATCGGATAAAACCTGACACCCGCCATGGAGCTATCGGCGGCAAGACAATAGAACGGCCCCGCATATATTGTTTCTCGGAAAGATACTTGAAAGCATGGGCAAACCTCTTTGGTGTGGCGCTCCACAAGGCCCGATAGGACACCTTGGTACCCTTGCTTGCCAGAGATTCGAGTGCGTCAATAAGGTTGTAGGTGCCCTTAACCTCTGCGATTTTCCCATAGGAGCCAATCGCGGGCTCATCATTTTCCAGGCCCGCTCGGTTCCACGCGACCAGCTTTTGATAGATGTCGTCATCGAAACCGTAGTTCGAAAACCACTCCTCCGACCTAGCGACAAGTGCCGGTAAATCGAGATCTTGGGAGGGTATGTAAAACGAGCTGTGCAGGGCTCTGCCCTTTGCTCTGAAGATGGCCTCTGTCCTGACGCCGGCTTGTTTCAATAGATTCTCAGTTTGAGCGTTCTTTCCCGTTATGACGGCCGCAATCTCAGACAGAAATTTATCATATGCAGTGCCCAAGGTCGCGACGTTGTGCAGCCGGCCGAGATCGCTGCCTGCATGCCTGAGGACCACCGGGATATTGTACATCCTTCCCAGCAATGATGCCGCGACACCGTAAGGTTCGAAGTACCAGCCGATGATTAGGTTCGGAACAGCGCGCTTGATGCTTTCAATGCCCGCGCCAAGCATTTGGGTTAGAAACGGAGGCGCCCACGGGACATAAGATTGAGTAGGAATGCGCTCCACACTATGGATTGTGCCGCCTCGCTGCTGAAAGCGTTCGATCTCGTCATCCGCTTCCATTGTCATCTGGCGGAACCCGTACTCCATTGCATCTGCATTGGAGATGACGTCGATGGAGTGCCCGGCATCTAGAAAATCACAGGCGGCGAGCCAGGTGCTGCGGGACACGCCCCCTTGAATGGGCGGAATTTTTCCCAAAAGGAGCACATGCATTTGAAATCTCCTCGGCCGCCCCACCTCGGCCATGTCGGCCGAGGTGGACGGCAAATGCATAAGCGTTTAGTGGACAGTGCAGCTCTGGCCAGAGCAACTGTTGCAACCGCTGCACCCTCTGCAGGCGACTGCGTCCGGATCACCATCGGGCCGCGGCCAGTAGGCCGCAGGAGCCGGTTCGTTGAACACCGCCTCGTAGTCAACGAGGAATGCGAGGTAGTGCTCTAAGGTGTTTTCCGACATCTGGCCTTCGACTTCAGGCACGTGGTGCAGGAACCTACCAGCTACAGCATCGCAGAAGGCGGCATATTCGCGAGTGAAGATGACGAAGGTATGCCACAATTCATCGACAGCGCCGGTCATGCCGTAGCGCTTGCCGTGCTGTGTCGCAGTCCCGCAAAGCGCCAGAAAGCGCAGCATTTCGCGTCGATGGTCCTGGGCGATTTCCATCGAAAGCCCTTCTTCCTTGCAATAGCGGGCAAGAATCGGTGCGAGGGCGAAGCCTTCGGCAACATCCGTCCGGCGGCGAGCATCTTCATTGAAGCCCTCGATAGTCGATGCATAGCCGACGACTTGTCTCGGTGGAGCTTCAGCATCAGCGCGTTGCGTCGCATCGGGGGCCTCGGCGACCGCATTGCAGTCTTCGATTGCTTCTTGAAGCATCGTTCAATCTCCTGATTCATCAAATCTCAAAGGTTAGCTCGTCAGTGTACGGTGCAGGATCCTCCACCACCGCAACCGCTGCACGCGCTGCACCCTCTGCAGGCGACAGCGTCCGGATCACCATCGGGCCGCGGCCAGTAGGCCGCAGGAGCCGGTTCGTTGAACACCGCCTCGTAGTCAACGAGGAATGCGAGGTAGTGCTCAAAGGTGTTTTCCGACATCTGGCCTTCGACTTCAGGCACGTGGTGCAGGAACCTTCCAGCTACAGCATCGCAGAAGGCGGCGTATTCGCGAGTGAAGATGACGAAGGTATGCCACAATTCATCGACAGCGCCGGTCATGCCGTAGCGCTTGCCGTGCAGTGTCGCAGTCCCGCAAAGCGCCAGAAAGCGCAGCATTTCGCGTCGATGGTCCTGGGCGATTTCCATCGAAAGCCCTTCTTCCTTGCAATAACGGGCAAGAATCGGTGCAAGGGCGAACCGATCTGCAATCTCGGCACGCCGCTGCGCATCTTCGACGTAACCCGGAATGACCTGTGCATGGCCGCTTGTGTGCGTACCGGAACTGTCTTTCTCCGGCGAGGCAACGGGCGATATGGGAGGCATGGCAGCAGCCAGCTCGCCTGAAATTCGCGTCTGTGTCATTTCTTTCCTCCTTCACTGACCTTCTCAGTGCAAGGGGATGTTGACACATCTTTTGAATTACGAAATGTCTATTTCAATATTTTAATGAAATAATTAGAATATAACTAGGATATATCCAGGTTATATACTTGCTTCTTCCGATGATTGTCAACAAATGAATGGTATAGTTCCGTAAGGTCTGAGGAATAATACTTCCGGAATTCTCTGTTCATTCTGTATATTTTTGCATATTCCCGTTTGATGACCATTGCTTTCATCTTGCCGATATACTCTGCGATCAAGGAGATATCTTCCCTCAGGTGAAAACTCTGGTATCGAAAAGGTCGCGTGCGCCTCAGCTCTCGAAGAAAACAGCCGTAGAAATGTTCCCTCATCAGCCGAGCTGCAAAGATCTCAAGAGCTTCGTCAACAGACTTGGCTGTAATATCGTTACCCTCAGCAATGTATTCAATAATACAGTCGTCGACAGATGTGTCTGCTGGCCTGCTTGCTATATTAATTCTCAAATTAAGCTGGTAGATGTGATAAAGTATATCATAGCTGTCGATCAGCGTATTTAAGCTGATCAGCGACGGCACAAAACCTCTTGATTTGTTGTACTCCACTAAGTCTTCCGCTGCCAAGCGGATCAGCGCCTCTCGGACCGGAAGGGCGCTAACTTTATGGAGTGTGGCCAGACTTTGAATATGGATAAAGGTGTTTGGCGGAAGTCGCCCGTCGAAGACTTGCTCTCTAATCGCGAGATACACATGGTGGTCAGCGCTATTCACTTTGATCCCCCTTTCAAGGCCTAAGGATCGCAAAGAGCGTTCAGCGTTGGTCAAAGCTCATAACTTGGAGCCGGGGCGCCAACCGATTGAATATTGTCTCAAGGATTTCCAGTTTTCATATCCGCAGAACTACCAATGCGAGTATAATTGACACCATTCGCGTACGGTGATGAGCTCCTGCATTCGGGAGAGATGGCATTGGGGTCCCTTCACCAATCGTTCCTCCTGTCCCAATCAACAAGGTCCACTCGCCCATCCACCGGTCCCGGTAGGGACGATGGTTGCCCATCGCCCCCCGGCCAGATCCGTACGTGCGGCACTACCGCATACGGCTCCTATCGGATGTCTTGACGGTGAGCCGAGCATCTGGATGCGGATGCACCAGCCGACATGGTGGCAGGTACTTGCGAAGCAGCCTTTGGAAACGATCCCAAGACAATCGGTTTCGCTGGCTTCGACGCATCAGAGCGTGTCGCCAAGCGCGACCAACTTCCCAGCGGAACCCACCCAGTCTTCTTAGATTGCCAGGAACCGCATGGTAGTTCAAATACCCCTGTAACACTTGCCGTAGCCACCGACCTACTACTGCCACCGGTTCATGGCGGCGTCGCATTAGCGTTCCCCGAATGGCCTCCAGCGTCGTGCGCATGCGCTTCTTGATCGTCAGACGGACAATCTTGAAGCCCCCATCATTGCGCCGTCTGCCACAGCAATGTGTGAATCCCAGAAAGTCGAAGGTCTCTGGCTTGCGGATACCACGCTCCCGGCAGTTTCGCGCAGCATACCGCCCAAAGCGTATTAGCCGCGTCTTTTCCGGGTGTAGCTGCAAACCAAACTGCGCGAGACGCTCCCGCAATGCTTGCATGAAACGCTGCGCCTCTCCTTCGTACTGGAACCCAATCACGCTGTCGTCGGCATAACGTACAATGATCACGTCGCCTTTAGCATCTCGAGTACGCCATTGCTGGACCCATAAATCCAATGCGTAATGCAGATAGATATTCGATAGCACCGGGCTAATTACAGAGCCCTGAGGAGTTCCTCGCGTTGATGCTACGCGACGGTCATCCTCAATCGTGCCCGCTTTCAACCATTTGTGGATCAGACGTATCAGCCGGCGGTCACCAACTCGATGCGACAGGAAACGAAGCATCCACTCGTGATCGATTTCATCGTAAAACGAGCGAATGTCTGCATCCAGTATCCAGTTGATCTTCCGCTTGTCGATCCCAACCCACAAGGCGTCCAGCGCGTCATGCTGTCCTCTTCCTTGTCGGAACCCATATGAGAAGCCGAGGAAGTCTTGCTCATAGATCGCGTTCAGAACCGTGGATACGGCCATCTGCACGACCTTTTCTTCCAGCGCTGCAATGCCGAGGGGACGGAGTCTTCCGTCATTCTTCGGAATGTAGACCCGTCGGGACGGTTGTGCACGATATGCACCGGATTGGATCTCCCGGTGCAGTTCGTGCACGCGCCCTTCGAGAGTCTTCTCATAGTCGTACCACGTCACTCCATCCACACCGCTCGCCGCCTGCTTGCGAAGCGCATGAAAGCTCTTCACCAATAGCGCCGGAGTGATGTGGTGCATCAACGCCGTGAAACGCATCTTCGGGTTCCGCTTGGCGGCTTCCCGTACACCTTCAATCCCCATCGAAGCGTGTCTTATCCGGCTCTGTGTCCGGCACGCTGGAGTCTCGAAGGCGTTCCCTCCGATTACACCCCTTCCCTCCGTTGCCTCCGCAGGATCGTCTCCTTTGTTCGGCAACATCTGCGGTACTATGGGCGTATCCGACTTCTCATCCGCGTTGACGACTGGATTGTGATCAACGACCTTCCCAGTCCCGTCCAGTCCATTCGCACTGGACACTGATGAGATCTCGCTGCTTCCGTATGAAAGACTTCCCGACATGCACAGGGTCTCCGACCGCGCGGGATCGGGGCATGGCTTGCGATTGACGCCATGCACCGTGTTGCCTTCCGCTTCGCTTAACAGCGTCGGCATCCCGAATTGATCATTTCGCGGCTCAATGGCCGGCCTGCCGGTTTCCCCTGTCAACGCTTCGACGCACACCTCGCGATGTGCCCCGCATGACTCGGGGTCAGAGTGATTCGCCACTTCTTCTCTGTATTGAACTTTCATCAACTATCTTTCATCGGCTTTGCAGCCGCACTAAGCGCGATTTTCGATGCGCATTGACGACGGCAATACCGATGAACGTGCGCGCATTGGTACCGAGATCCGGCTCTATCCGGCCGCAGTAGTCTTGGAGTTGAACGGCAGCAGGTCGACGATTTCGGCCGCTTCGCCCCGCTGCGGCAGCTAACTGGGGTGATACTCCTCGGCCTGCTGATGGCTCGGCATTCGCCGCCACCTTCGAAGATCAACAAAGCTGAGGGAGTAGAAGGGCAGGGGGCATGACTTGGGAATTGACCGTCGAGCAGATCGCGAGGACCTGGTGTCAGATCCGATCATCGATCTCGTCCGGGAGCTACACGCTGCCGAGAAGGGTAGTGAAGATTACGAGAAGCTGCGCGAGATCGTCAGGCAGCTTGCGCTCAAAGCCAACGGGGTTCTCTACCGGATTGCTGCGAACAGGACCGCCGCGCAATTGCCACCCGGCGCGTTCGCGGAGGAAGATGGAGATCCTGAGGAGAAGCCAATCGAGGGGGCACCCGATCGATTTCAGGATCGCTCTACACGGCAAAAGAACCCCGCAGTGTGAGCCGCGGGGTCAAGGCAGAGATAAGGAACGGAAGATGCCAGAGGGCTTCAAGGCCGTCTCCCGCAGCCTGTTGCACCCAGTGTCGTCGCCGGCGGAACTTGGCACAAGCTGCAATTTGCACCCGACGGCCGAAAGCATTACGTTGATATCAGGAACGGAGAGCGATCAACGATGCTGCTGCGGAAGTATCACGAGAACAAGGAAGCCCTGATGAACATCGGCAAAGAAGCTCTTGCCGAGAGGCGTCGGCTGGGCCTGCCGATCTCTGCCAAGGACCTCGAAAACGAGCGCAAGGATCGCGCCGAACACGAGCAGGAAGAGCGCATTCCCGCTGCCATGGGGCAGTGATCGCTTCATGCCGGAACTGTCGGCATCATCCTCGGAGGCCCGAACGGCTCCGGCAAATCCTCAGCGTTTGCGAAGCTCAAGCTCGAAGGTGTCTGGATCAACGCCGATGAGATCGCGCGGGCATTGCCCGAATCCGACGATAAGATCACATTCCCAGTGTGTGAGTTCATGCTGAACCGCGACTTTTGTGGCTCATCAAGCTAGCCGGCATGTCTGATCTGCGCGAGCAGTTTCTTTCAGAAGACTTCGGCCGGGGTTCGATAGCCAAGGCATTTGCGGGGTGTTGCGTTAAGCCGGTTGCAGATCTCGATCAGATCGGCATCTGTGACCGATAATGGATCGACCTCTCTCGAAAGCCATTTCCGGACGCGGCCATTGGTATTCTCGACGGTGCCTTTCTGCCACGGCGATTGCGGGTCGCAGAACATGGGGTAATCGCGGCGCGATCGTCCCAGGTCATTTCAAAAGATGATAGCTATCGGGGTGGTTGCTCCCGATAAGATGGGAAAACGGGCTCACGATTGGAACCGGGCCCAAACATCGAAGGAGAGCAACCATGGACCAATATATCGGGCCGACATACGCTTGCTTTCACATCGAATTGAAGCGCTGAGCAAAGACTGAGAACTCGCAATATAGCCGATCCGAATCCGTGCAATGACGATGTGCCCGGAGCTCATTCGACGCGTTTAAACATGCTTGACTCGCAATGCGCGATTAGACAACCAGGTTTGGGTGCCGATGCTCGCCTGAAGATACGGCCAATCCGTAAACTCCGTGCCACGGTCGAAGGTGATCGAGCGACGGGCTAGATGAGGTAGGGCCTTGAGGGCCTGTATGAGGCCGTCCATGACCGGACGTGACTGACGGTCGTTGTTACGCAGGAAGATCGCAAATCGGCTAACGCGCTCGACGAGCGACGTGACGTTGGCCTTTCCAAACTTCTTGCGGAACTGGATAAGATCACATTCCCAGTGCCCAAACTGTTTGCGGTCAGCGACAGTGTCGGGACGACGCAAAATGTTCAGATCCGAGCTAAAGCGTTGACCGTGCTTGCGTCTGGCATGTCTTGGCCTGCGCCTGGCACGACGCTCCGGCAGATGTCGCCACAGCTTGATCGCCTGGCCGTCGGCCGAGTATGCGAATTTGTAGATCGTCTCGTGGCTCACCGAGATCGGATGGTGCTCCAGGCGCATCCGACCGGCAATCTGCTGCGGTGACCAGCCGTCTACGATCCGCTCGATCACCGATTGCCGGACATGCGAGAAGCGCGCGAGCTTGCGCAGCTTTAACCGGCGATCACAGGCCATCTGATGCGCGGTCACGCAGTAGTAGCCGCTGAGATCAGGAACTTCCTTGTCGACGAATATGTTGCGCCGGACTTCGCGAAAGATCATCGAACGATGCCTTCCGAGCTTCTCTGCAATGGCGTCAATACTGAGCCCAGCCAACCTCCAACGGGCAATCTTACGGCGTTCGTCCAATCCAATCTGAGAGTAGGTGCGCTTCATTGCATCGTCCTTGCAATTGATAACCCATTGGGATCATTAGCAAGTCGCACTTCATTCTAGAACCCACCCGGCTACACCCCGTGTGGCGGCAAGGTTGAAATGTCCGCCGGTTTGCAAAGTAGAAATGTCACCTTGGGCGGGTCTTCAGCCATTTAGAAATGCGACACTCACCATGTCCACTTGCACTGAGGCAAGCCCCCGACCGGACCGGCTGGGCCAGGTTGCAAGGGAAGGGAGGGGGCGGGTGATAGACGCTATCGCGCCGGTTGCTTGGTCGTGATCGCTTCTTTGAAACAAGGCCGGCCGGACCATCCCGGTCATAGGCCCGCAGCAGTCGATGGACCTGACTTCGACTGAGGTCGAGCCGTTCGGCAGCCTGGACAACGCTTAGGCGTTGGTCACGGATCTTCTGGATAAGTTCAAGACGATGCAACTCTTTCTGCGACATGGTGATCAAACAAGACATCACGACTCCGACCGTTCATGGTCTCGACCAGGCTGAAGATCGTCATCCTTGCTCCCAACGTTGGATTTGACCAGTGCGTCGAAAGGCGAGACTGTCGCATCTCTAACTGGCCCAACTGTCGCATTACTAAATAGCTCTGTGACTTCTAATGTAAATGCAACAAGGGCTTAAAGGCTACTACAGGGCAGGGAGATCAGCCCCCGATCCGACCGGCTGGGCCGGGTTGAAAGGGCGGAGCGGGGGCGGGTGATAACATACCCCTTCGGCTTTAGCTTTCTCACTAGCAATTGTTCTTTTACCGCTCGATACTCGCTGGGACTTTCATGGCGCAGTTGGGGATCAAAGCCAGACGATGCTTCCGGAAATTAACCTGCAGGGGGACGTCGACATCGCCGCGCTGTCACCACTTCTTCGCGGCATGCTTCTTTCGGTTGCCTATGCTGACGGTGAGGGTGGCATAGGATTGACGGCGACCGGTGCCATGAACCGCAAGTTCGTGCATTGGGCCGCTGTTAACTTCCTCTGGCCAGGATTCACAGCCGAGGACCTCTACAGCATGAGCAAGGTGCTCAATGAAAGCGACATGCCGCCGCTTTGGGTCGTGCGCGACATGGCCCGTCATCTGAAGCTTCTTCGCCGGAAAAAGGATGTGCTGCTGCCAACCAGACGCGGCCGGGCGTTTTTGGTGAACCCGCAAGCGTTCTTCGATCTGGTCGCCACGGATTATCTCTATTCCTATGTCCACGCCACCGAGCGGGAAGAGGAGGTCCGAGCGCGGTTACGCTGGTGGCGCATGTTCCTCAATCTTCTCAATATCAAGGCCAGAGAAGGTTGCACGCCAATGGAGGTTGTGAAAATCCTCTATCCAGACCTGGCGCCTTTGTCGGACACCGAAATGACCCTAGAAGCCTGGGAGTTGAAATCCGATCTTCAGTATGGCGTCTTCCAACGCTTGTGCTGGCTCGGCTTGCTCTACGAGGCACGAGAGGGGCTCACTCTTTTCCAGGACGGATCCTTCCACAAGACGCCACTTTGGCCAGCTTGCCTGCAGTTGGAATCGGATACGCAAAGCGATATCGGCGTCCATTGACAATCTCTATTCTGCTGCTGGCTGCCTAATAACGCTTTCTCTCGCCGCGCAATCACTGCAGGATCATTCATGAAATCCGTCCTCCGCCCCGGCTTGCCGTCATTTGTTCACTTCACGCCTGAACACTTCAGCTGGGGTGCGGAAACCAAGGCATTTTCTCGGCGTACTGTTCAACCGATCGATCAGTGATCGTATCGATTCATCAGGAACTGACAGGACAGCAGTATCCCTCGGCAGGTAACGCCGAATCCGCCGATTCATGTTCTCAACCGAGCCTTTTTGCCAGGGCGCAGACGGATCGCAGAACCATGCATCGGTTCCCATTCCTTGCTTCAGTCGCCGCCAGGAGACGAATTCAAATCCGCGATCAAACGTCAAACTTTGCCGGGCATGCTTGGGCAGGGGGCTGAGCGCGTTGATGAGGCGCTCCATGATCGGCTTGGACTGCCGGTCGTTGTTCTTGAACAGCACGGTGAACCGGCTCGTCCGCTCAACAACCGTTGCCACATTGGCATTGCCCTGAACCCTTTCGAAGATCATGAGATCGGCTTCCCAGTGACCGAATTCCTTGCGATCGTTGATGGCTTCCGGCCGATGTTTGATCGAACGCTCATCTGGAAAGACTGGATTCTGCGGCTTGCGAGCATATCGCGGCCGGCGCTTTCTCCGCCGTTCCGGGAGAAGCCGCGCGAGTTGCTGCCGTTGTCCTTCTGGTGAATAGACATACCGGTAGATCGTCTCGTGACAGACGCTTGCCTTGGCCGCTGGTTCGATCTTCAGTCGTCCAGCAATCTGTTCCGGCGACCAGCCGGATTCCAACTTTCCGATCACTTCGTTCCGCAGATCCTCGCGACGAAAGAGCTTGCCGATCCGCCGGCGCCTGTCGCGCGCCATGTCGTTGGCGGTCATCGCCCAGTAGCCCTCGGCATCGGGGAATTCCTGATCGTGCCAGTAGTTGCGTTTGATCTCCCGGGAGATGGTCGCACGGTCCCGGCCGAGGCGTCTGGCGATCTCAGACTGGCTAAACTTCTGATCCAACATCCTGGAAATCGATCGGCGTTCGTCAAAACTCAAATGGGAAAAGGTACGGATCAAACTATGGCCCCCGAAAAGCAGGCAGCTTACGCCTTTGTTGCAGTTCGAGATAGAATGTACCCTCTTACAGCCCGTGTGGCGGCAAGGTTGAAATGTCCGCCGGTTTGCAAAGTAGAAATGTCACCTTGGGCGGGTCTTCAGCCATTTAGAAATGCGACACTCACCATGTCCACTTGCACTGAGGCAAGCCCCCGACCGGACCGGCTGGGCCGGGTTGCAAGGGAAGGGAGGGGGCGGGTGAGACGCACCCCTTCGGCTTTAGCTTTGAGACGATCCAATCGACCCGTCACTCGGCAGCTTGCTGCCGCAACAGAGCCGTCTCACGTCGCGCAATCACCGCCGGATCGTTCATGTAATCCGTGCGCCTTCCGGGCTTGCGACCCCTCGGCTTATAGCCATTTTTGTCACTGTTGCTCTTCACGACCGGCTGTTCCTGCTGGTCCTGACGCTCCTTGATATAGGCTAGGAGTTCACCCAGCCGCTTGTTCTCGGCAATCGCCGCATGCGTCACCCGCTGATCCTTGTCGAACACCGAGTAGGGCAGGCAATAGCCTTTCCAACGCACATCCAGCCGACCGTCCGCATAGGCGTAGGTCTCGACATAGCGACCGACTAAACCACGCGTCACCTCTGTCTCCTCCAGCATGATCCGCTTGCGCTCGAACGAGAACGTCAGCTGCGATCCGACGTAGCGCTGCTCGCGTTTGCAGAGGATCTCTTGCAATCGATCCGGCGCCAAATTCATCGGCCGGTGCAGGTCATCACACCGGGCAGGGACGATCGCAAACCGCGCGTTGTAGTCCTCCACGAAGTCCCGCAAGAACGCATTGCCGGCCTCCATGGTGTCGATGCCAGAAAGCCGCAGTTCTTTGACCAACCGATCCTGCAGCGTCCGGTTCATCCGCTCGACACGGCCCTTGGCCTGGCTCGAATTTGCGCAAAGAATCTCGATGTTTAGCTCGCACAGCGCACGCCCGAACTGGGTCATCCCCTGGCCACCCTTGGCGTCCTTTTTAGGGACCCGGAACACCGTGTGCTTGTCGGAATAAAAGGCGATCGGAGCACCGTGATCCTTCAGGTAAAGCTCGAGCGCCTCGAAATAGCTGAAGGTGCTCTCCGAACGCACGAAGCGCAACTGCATCAGCTTGCCGGTCGCATCATCGACAAACACCAGCAGCGAGCAAGCCGGCCCGCGGTCCTCGAACCAGCGATGCTCGGAACCGTCGATCTGCACCAGCTCGCCATAGGCCTCGCGCCGCAATCGTGGCTGATGAAACGTCCGCCGCTGCTTGCGCGACAACCACAGTCCAGCATCGACCATCCAGCCGCGCACCGTCTCGCGCGACACACGCAACCCATCACGCTCGGCCAGCTTCTCCGTCGCCAAGGTCGGCCCGAAATCCGCATAGCGCTCGCCAACCAGCGTTACCGCATAATCGCGAACGCCGTCGCTGATCCGGTTGTTCGACGGTCGGCCAATCGCCTTGTGCCGGATCGACGCCGCGCCGTCCGTGCACATCCGTTGCAGAAGCCGACGGACCTGGCGGGTGCTCAGATCAAGCACATGCGCCGCCGACACCATGGTCATCCGGCCGGCGATCACCTTCGACAAAACCTCGATCCGCTGCAGATCACGCTCGCTCATCGCTATCAATCCCATCTGCAATCTCCGCCGTCATCAAAAACGGGGAGAGAGTGACATTTCTACTTTGCAGAAACAGGACATTCTAACTTTGCGGCTACAGCCCGCAATCAGATAATCTATCTTATGGAACACCCGAGCGGTTTCATATCTGTTGCTTTTGGCGGAAAATCGAATGCCGAGTTTTCCCAAACTTAACGCCTTGGCTTTCTGTCCATGATGCGCTTGTTGTATTTCGCCACCAACGCTGGTGCGGCAGCAAATACGCGTTTCTCAATATCGTCCTTCTGCTTATCCGACACTGCGCCAGGGCTATGTTCGCTTAGCGCTTGAATGACTTGTGCACGAGATTGACCGTGCTCTCCGATGCTTTCGGCGATCACGCGATCCTCGACAGCTTTCCAGTCCACCCTTGCTGGTTCAGTAGTTGCGAGTTCTTGAGCCGCAATTTTGCCAAGTGTACTTCTCGCGCCAACCGACTTCTGCAATGCCACAATTCCGGTAACACGTTTTTGGAACTCCTCATCTTCATCGAAGCGCGGCGGAAAGCAGGACCGTTTGGCCACCTCCTGTGTACGCTTCTGAGCAAGGAACGACGGGACAGAGGGCTTTGGGGCGGCAATCTCCCCTTCCGTGAAAAGGTTGGGGAACAGCCGCTCGCGGTAGTCTAGCGGGAAGGCTAAGCGTACGGGTGTCTTCGGCGAAGCGGACTTCAGGAAACCATGATCGAGCAGCGCCTTCAATGTGTTCCGCGCAGTACGGTCGGGCGACTTCGTGATAAAGCCAATATCGCCGCGATTTATCGAGCCATGTTTGAGGACGGCTGAGATGACGTCCGGAGCACGCTTGTCGTCGATAACATCTTCTACCAATTTGCGGTAACGGCTTTCGAGCGTGTCAAAAGAGAATACAGCATTGGAAAACTGAATCTGGTCGAGGGCCACCGACAAGAACCATTCGCAATAGTCTTGCAGAGCCTTTGCGGACAGGTTTCCTCGACCGTCTCTATCGTTCATGCGTTGCTGGTCGGCATGATCCATCAGCCTTTTGTACTCGCCCTTGTCCTTCAGTCCACGGGCTAGACCACGCGAGATCGACCACAATCCTTTCCCGCCTACACCTGCTTCCTGAGCCATAGCGTGCGACATCAATCGGCTCACCCGACCGTTTCCGTCCATAAACGGATGGATGAAGTTAAGCCGGTGATGCGCGGCAGCGATGGCAACAATCTTGGTTGTCGCCCCCACCTGGGTGGACGCGTAGCGCTTGGAAAAGTAGTCCATGAACGCTTTGACATATTGAGAGGACGGCGGCTGGTGTCGACCGACGGAAACATCGTCGGCGCTCTTTGATCTGAACGCGCCTGGAACGATCTCGACCTTAGGTCCTTCACGGCCTTCGACGAAGCGGAATTCCTCCGGCATCTCCTCATAGAAGCGGCGATGTACCCAAACGATGAACTCGGACGATGTCGGTGGAGGCAATGTGCCATTTCTGTTCAAGCGATCGATTTCCCGCTGAACGATTACATGTGCCCTTGCTTCCAAGGCCAGCGGACGAGTGGCCTCTTCAATCTCAACGCCCGCTAGTGCTCGCTCGATGTCCTTGGGACGTGTATTGTGACCTTCGATCAAGTTTGAGTAGTAGCAGTTCATTACCCTTACGAGATCGGACAGTTCGAAGGCCGAGTCGTTGTGAAGGCCCTGGCCGAGCTTTCCAGATGCTGCCTGAATCTCCACAACGAGATCAGAGATCGAGGAAGGTATGCTATCCTCGAAAAAAGCCGGTTCAATGCGGGTTGGAACTTCTTCTGCCAATTCTTGCCGATCTTTGAAACTCTAAAACACGATGATATTTAGTGGGTTAACCTGCTTATTTCAAGAACATTGCCGATGTTGATTGCCGATTTTCGAAATTTGCCCCATGTTGGGATTTTTGCCGATCTTTAGCATCCATGTTACGAAGATAAATCAGCTACTTATCCTAGGTCACAAGGTGAGACTTGCCGATGTTTATTGCCGATCTTTTGCGTCAACAGCACCTACCTGACCATCCAAATGAACGCACCTGGCAGGCCGGTCGCCCAGACAGTGATGCTCTGTCGGGCGTGGAAAATCCTGCTGAATTATTCTTCATATCGTTCAGCGACGACTGTTGTGCCTTCCTTATTCCCCATGAGCGCTGCCCATCCATTGAGAGCGTTGTTATTGACAACAACGCCAGAGTGTTGTTATCAATAACAACATGAAGGCCAGACCGATCGCGAAACCGCGAACGGTGATCAATGACAAGACTTATTTTGAGGTCGTGTTATGGCACCTACCCAACCCGGTTCCGGGCAGCACGCACCCGTTCAAGTATCGGCTGGCCTTCGTTGTGAACGGTGAGTGCGTTCTCCGCTATGACAATGAGCGCGGGAAAGGCGATCACCGGCACTTGGGTAACCGCGAAGAAGCCATCGAATTTACGTCCCTTGAAGCACTTTACGATGCCTTCCAAGCTGACATGGAAAGGATGCTCAGATGACAACTTTGACTGTGCGCTTGAGTACCATAGCGGATGCCAAGGCTCGCTTTGTCGAGGCCGGAAGGCGGGCGCTTGCAGGGGAGACAGCAGAGGCCGTACCTTCGGTCAACTTCACCTCCTACGATGACATGCACCGAGTGCTCGCGCCTTCCCGCCTCGCTATCGTCAAGGCGCTCGCGGGACACGGGCCGCTGTCGATCCGCGAGGTCGCGCGTCGGGTCAACCGCGATGTGCAGGCCGTTCATCGTGACGTGACGACTCTCGTCAATGCTGGTGTCATCAACCGGACAGAGAATGGAATCGAGTTTCCCTATGATCGCATTCATTTCGAATACGATGTGAGCGCCGCAGCGTGATGAGGAAGTGTTGGCACTGATCGGCTACGCGCGTTTCCACCCGCGAACAAACGGTCGCGGCACAGCTCGACGCGCTACGCAAGGTCGAGTGTATCCGCATCTTCGAGGAAACCGCCTCGGGCGCGAACCACGATCGGCCGCCGCCCGGTTATCATGCCCCTGGTCCGATCCAGGCTCTTGGTGGCGACTACCATGACTTTGCACCATGGCTTGGGCGCGGCGCGAAATCAGGATGTTGGTACTGCCTTGGAAAACCGGCGGCGTTCGAGCGTTTCCGCCTCTAGTGCGAACCCCGCTCGCTCATAGAATCGGTCCGCAGGATTTGTGTTCAGGACGCTGAGCTTCGACTATGTTGGAGTCGATCTCGATGCGGCCGTCACCGAGGAAGCGTATCCGCTCGCCTGGCTGACACAGACCTTAGTTCGCATGGCCAATGGATGGCCCGCGCAGGATATCGACGCTCTGATGCCCTGGAACTTCGAGTCGAGCGTGGTCGGCTAACTGCTTACGGACGACGCGTCGATACCCCAAATGTTATCGTCGAATCCGCGGCTCGAGCCTCAACCAAAACATAGGCCCGGCAGTTTCTGTCGCTGATGGCGCCCAAATGCACTCCGCAGGCCGAGAGCAGTACGAAGTCGTAAGTCAGGGAACACTTCTTGCTCGGTTAATGACGTGTTCACCGAGTGGAGGCGTTTTGTAATGAGTTTGCACAGAAGGGATCATTTCGCTCGCCCCGAGGGATTACTGCTCGCGGGCATGCGTTTAGGCGACACGGTTACCGCATCAAAACGAGATCCGCTTTCCAACAGATAATGGGACGATCTTGCTGTCGCCAAAAGCGTTCGCCAGCGCGTTCATGGCTCGCCACCCGGTGCAATGGCCTGCAGCGATGGTGGCAAGGTCGAACGACGCCAACGCTTCGATGGTCGCCGGGATGATCCGCTCGTTCTGTCCGACAAGATGCAGCCCGCCCACGACGGCATGGAGCGGCACACCGGGAAGGCTCGACTTTGCGTGCGTCAGTACATTGATCACGCCCGCATGTGAGCAGGCGCTGAAAATGATCAGGCCTTTCCCGGTAACGTTGACGGCCAGGAAGCGCTCATCCATCATCAGCTCGTCCGACACCCATCCGCTGCCGTCCGTGGACTGCCGATATTGGCCGGGAAATCCCCGTTCGAAAGTGGTCACGCGCTGTATCTCGCCGCTCACGTAAGCCGATCCTTCCAATAACAGCTGCGGCTCCCTCGTATTGACTGTGGCAGCGCCGAAGGAGGCAAGTTCTTCCAAGCTGGCCACGTCTTCCATGAGGCGCAACGACCCATCTTGCCGCTTGAGGGCACGTTTTCCGAACATGTCCGGATGGACGTAGCAGGCGACTGGATTGCCCCCATTGCGGTCCCGGATGAGTTGCAAGGCACAAAGCATCGCTCCGCAATGATCCCAGTGGCCGTGCGATAGAACGATTGCCTCAACACGCCCAAGCTCGACGCCGAGGCGCGCGACGTTCTGCTCGAGAACGCGGTCTTCGGGACCGGTATCGAATAGTATAGTTCTCGTGACGCCTCCTTGATGAATGGTAACGAGACAAGCCAGACCGTGGGCCGCGCAACATAGGCATTTGCCGCCCATGATCCACATCCCACGACGCCGCCGCTCTATGGCCGCGACCTCCGTCTCCACAAATGAAGGCACCGTGGAAAGATTGTCTGTGAGATTGTCGACAAGAACCCGAACCTCGACGCTGTCAACCGCCACTAGCCCGTTCATCAGAGCCTCCGTGCCTCGAAATGTCTGTGGGACTGGTTACCAACCTGTCTGCGATTTTATCACTGAATGCGCGGTCCCCCAAACAAGGCGTCACGCCCGCGATGACGCCGGCGCGGGCCTTCTCGCGCTCAATACCAGGGACCGAAACAGGGCCACTCACCTCGACGATGCTTAGAGAAGAACCATAATCGAACCTCGTCGCGTGGCATCATCAGGGCGGTTTGCATCTTCAAGGCTGTGAGGCACCGGCGGTGCACCGACTTTCGTTTGTAGGCGGTGTTTAGACCGCATCTTTCGGAACGGTGCGTGATTGCTTAAAGTTACGCCGCGATGATTGGGGCGAGCGTTTCGATGACGAGAGCGGCGAAATTTCCGGCATGGGAGGATATGATTTGAACGAGACACAACACCTGTGGGAATGGCGCGAGAAGATCGCAAATCTCTACTACGAGGTACGTTCTAGCCCGGACGTGGTTGCTGCCTGGAGGCTTTGGTGCGACACCCGTTCGACCCTGTTTCGCGACCATCCTCAGTCGCCAATTGAATTGGCGGACCGCAAGACGTTCGAAGGGCCGACGACATTTTCTTATGATCCCTCGTTGCGCTTGACGGTACAGCTTGTCGCAGTCACGCCGGAACGGATAACCGTCGCAACAGGAGCGGATGGTGACCTGTCGATGCATGCGTTCTCTCGTACATCGGGGCTGGAGGCCAGATTGGGCGGCGAATTAACCCTTTACTGGATTGAAGGGTACGGCGGTGGCGTGTTCCTGCCGTTTGTCGACGCGACCTCAGGGACCGAGACATATGGCGGTGGCCGATATCTCCTCGACACCATCAAGGGAGCGGATCTCGGAGTTGTCCGTCCAGACGGCGCATTGATACTCGATTTCAATTTCTCCTATTTTCCTTCGTGCGCCTATTCTTCCCGCTATGTCTGTCCATTAGCGCCATCGGGCAATCGACTGAAAGGCGCGGTGAGAGCCGGTGAACGGCTACCTGTCTCGAAACGATAAGCGCCGGGGTCAGAGGCCTTGAATCTCCGTAGCCGGGCATTCAGAAGTCGTGACCGTGCGCGTATTTCCGTTTCGAATAATACCGTTGTGACAGAGATCTTTCACGCGCAATGCCAATGAACGGTATGAGCCGGTTTGAGGCGAGACTGCAGGAGAACGTCGTCGTTAACTGATGAGTTTGTATCCCGAGGGGCAGCGCGCTTTACGAGATCACGACCATGGTAGAACTATGGCTCCAGATTGGAGGAAACGCACCAATCGAGCTTATCGATTTCACTGTCCGTGGTGAGCCCGAGGTAGTTGACGTAGAACCCGACGATAAGGACTGCTGATTGGAAGCCCCTCGCCTCAGTTATCCCACGAATTGACCGCCGGAACGGTATTTTTTGTTTCACCCAAGGGAAGAGGCAAGCTGGAGGTCCAGCCTGCTCCTGACCTCACCCATACTGGCAAAGAGAGCGGCGAGAGCTTTCTCGGAAGCGATCGACCTCCGGCTGTTGGGGGTTACGCTGCCACTTCCTTGGCAAGTGTAGTTTTCACCCTTGGAACCACTTCTTCACCGAATAGCCTGATGCTCTGGACCAATTTCTCATGCGGCATCGTTCCGATGCTGTATTTCAGCTGGAACCGCTGAATGCCAAGGTTCTCGATAACCGGCGCAAGCTTTGCGGCCACGGTCTCCGGTGAGCCGACATACAGCGAGCCCTGATCGATTTCGGCTTCGTAGTCTCTCTCGCTAACAGGACCCCAGCCCCGTTCACGGCCAATACGATCTCGCATGGCGCGGAAATGCGGCCAGAACTCTGCTTTTGCAGCGGCATCGGTCTCGGCGATATAGCCCGGGGAATGAACACCAACGGGAATTGCCGGATGCTTTAGCTGCTCATTGGCGTTACGATATAGATCGACGAATGGCTTGAAACGATAAGGGCTCCCGCCGATGATGGCTAGCATCATCGGAAGTCCATACTGCGCAGCACGAATGACGGAATCTGGGCTTCCGCCAACGCCTAGCCACGTCTTCAGCGGGCCTTTCTCGACAAGGGGAAACACGCGCTGACCATTCAAAGGCGGCCGCGTCATCCCCGTCCAGCTAACTGGCTTCTGCTCAAGGAGCTGGGCGAAAAGCTCGACCTTCTCCTCAAACAGCTTGTCGTAATCGGACAACGAATACCCAAAGAGCGGGAAAGACTCAGTGAAAGACCCCCTGCCCAGGATGACCTCTGCGCGGCCGTTGGACGCTGCGTCGACAGTTGCGAACCGCTGATAAACGCGCACGGGGTCGTCCGAACTCAGCACCGTGACGGCCGAACCCAGCTTGATCCTTTCGGTCACCGTCGCAACGGCCGCAAGAACAGTTTCCGGGCTGGATATCGCGAAATCCTCGCGATGGTGTTCGCCGATCCCGAAGAAATCGATCCCAACCTGGTCGGCTGCTACGGCCTCCTTGATGACATTCCGGATGACCTGAGCATACGTTTCAGGCTGGCCGTTGGCGTCGTGTGTTACGTCCCCAAAGGTATCGAGGCCGAATTCTACATTTGACTTTGTCATGCTTGTTGTCCCACGGGCCAAGCCGACGCTAACCGCCGACGCCCAATCGTTTGGATTTTGGGGTCTTAGTTGGGGTGCCGCCTAGTAAAGCGGAATGGCGAAAAACTAGATCGAAATCATCGAAGATATAGAACAGGCTATGCGGCAGCCCCCAAGGTGCGCTTAGCACCTTGGGGTACACGATAGACAGCCTTCAAGCCGAACCGGAGGCCAGAGCTTCCTCGCTGGCTTTGACCACGGCATCCACTGTGATGCCGAACTTGTTGTAAACGTCGTCGATCTTTCCGGATGCGCCGAAGCTATGCATACCCACGAACCGACCGTTGAACCCGAGATATCGGTCCCAGCTATCCTGGACGGCAGCCTCTACAGCGACCCGCGCAGATCCGGCGCCGAGTACCTTCCCCTTGTACTCGGGCGTCTGAGCCTCGAACAATAGTCGGCATGGCATCGAGACGACGGCGGTCCGAATACCTCCGGCCTGCAGCCGATCCCGAGCTTGAACCGCCAGATGGAGTTCTGAGCCGGTCGCCATGATAGTCAGCTGACGCTCGCCTCCTTCCGCTTCCAGCAGCACGTACCCGCCTTTGGCTGACAGGTTTTCGCTTCCAGGGTCCCTGCGCAGCAATGGCATTGGCTGCCGGGACAGTGCGATGAGAGCAGCTCTGCGGGGAGCGTCGAGGATTGCTTCCCAGCATTCTGCCGTTTCAATCGGATCACCCGGGCGGTAAATAGCGAGCCCTGGGATTGCCCGAAGTGCGGACAGATGCTCGACTGGCTGATGGGTCGGCCCATCTTCGCCCAATCCGATAGAATCGTGCGTCATCACAAAGATCGAGCGGATTTCCATCATGGCGGCAAGGCGAATGGCAGGTCGTGCGTAATCAGAGAACGTCAGGAACGTGCCCCCGTACGGGATCAATCCCCCGTGAAGGGCGATGCCATTGATCGTGGCGGCCATACCATGCTCGCGGACGCCATAATGGATGTAGGAGCCCGCATACTGACCGGGGGCGATCTCGACCTGGGATTTGGCTTTCGTGTTGTTGGATGGCGTCAGATCGGCTGAACCTCCGATCAATTCCGGCAGGGCTTCAGCCAGATGATTAAGGACGGTGCCACTGGCTTGGCGAGTGGCCATATCCTTCTCGCTTGCCAGCAACTCACTTTTGGCCGCCTCGATCGCCTTGCGCCAGTCGTGCGGCAACTCACCTTTCATCCGGCGCGCGAACTCCGTGCGGATCTCATCGTTCGCGGTTTGGACGCGTACTGCCCACGCCATCCGCTGGTTTTGCCCCTTTGAGCCAATGGAGCGCCACGCCTCAAGCAGGTCACCTGGGATCTCGAACGGAGGCGACGACCAGCCCAGGAGCTTTCTTGCGCCCGCAATCTCTTCCTCCCCAGGCGCATCACTGTGCGCTTTCTGGGTACCGGCCTTTGTCGGGAAGCCGAAACCGATGATCGTCTTGCAGGCGATCATCGAGGGTCGGTCGGTGACCTTCCGCGCCTCGATGATCGCTGCCCTGATAGCATCGGTATCGTGTCCGTCGATCTGCAGGACATGCCAGTTGGCCGAACGGAAACGCGCCTGATGGTCATCGGACTCGGCGAGGCTGGTCGCGCCGTCGATGGAAATCGAGTTGTCATCCCAGAAATAGATGAGCTTCCCGAGTTTCAGGTGTCCTGCGAGCGCGATGGCTTCCTGGCTGATGCCCTCCATCAGGCAACCGTCGCCATGGAAGACGTAGGTGTAGTGGTTCGAAAGATCGTCGCCGAACTTTGCGTTCATGATCCGCTCGGCCAGGGCCATGCCGACCCCGTTGGCAAGCCCCTGCCCCAGTGGACCGGTCGTCGTTTCGATGCCTGTCGCGTGATGGTATTCTGGGTGTCCTGCTGTTCGCGAACCGATTTGGCGAAAATTCTTGATCTCATCGATGGTCATGTCCTCGTAGCCGGTCAGATACAGAAGGCTGTAGAGCAGCATCGAGCCATGACCGTTCGAGATCAGGAACCGGTCACGGTCGTACCAGTAAGGGTCCTTGCTATCAAACTTCATGAACTCAGAGAAAAGCACGGCCGCGATGTCTGCCATGCCCATTGGCATGCCGGGGTGACCGCTTTTGGCCCTCTGGACCGCGTCCATGGAAAGGAACCGAATGCAGTTGGCGAGCTTGCGGAGGTGGGGGTCTTTTGGCGCGGGAACAGATGCGGTCGTATCGGGCATGGGTATCTCCTAGTTCAGACCGAGTATCTCGCTTGGAGATAGGGCGAGGACGAAGAAGCGACAGAATGGTGACGCGTCAGCGACTATGGGTCACACATCAGAAGTGTACTGGCTGTCCCCGGAATGTGAAAACTGGAAGCTACGGGAACAGCCGCTCGGAAAAGCATTCTCAATTTACTTACGCATCTTCGCGGGCTTGCTGTTCACAACCAACGCGACGCCTCTCAGTTTGACCAAGCACCCGCCACAGGAGGCAAATATTTCACCGCGTCGGCTTGCGAACGCTAAGCATCACGCACATGCCGTTCCGGTAAAAATTGAATGCTTGGCAGGATGAGGTGGCGACGCACTGGTCCTGACAGGCAGCAAGACTGCCCCAGCGGCGCGTTACTCCGGCTTCCATTGATACCGTTCGGGATGGGCCTTAACCTTGGCTTCCGTAATGCTTCCATCTTTACGACCGGTGGGGTCGACATACATCGCCCTGGCGGCCATCAATGCGATGTAAAGTTCGGCTTCATCGGCGTCGAGGGTCGCCACAAACACGCGCTGTTCATCATCCGCCAGGGCAAGAAACCTCTCGTATTGATCAATCGCCTCGGGTTTGGCGCCGTCTCCAAAAGGCAGCCACTTGAGCCGAAGGCGTTGACGTAGGGTTGCCTCCTGCCGCTTCGTGCCTTCGCCATTGATGTGGTAGGTTTTGCCCTTTTCCAAAGTCATCTCGGTCAACCGAAGCTTCTTGGAGCTTTGTAGGGTAGAGCATTCAACGTTTATTCGATAGGGGCTTATCGAGAAGCGCGACAACTGGCCCGTCAGAGGCATCGTTTGCTGGCTGCCCCCCCGCTAGGGGACGCGGCGCGGTGCCTTCGCCCGTCGTCGACCGCATTGCCATATCGCCCAAGCATGTCACGAAGCCATTGGTTTTCGGCCATTAGTTCTTTTCTTCGCTCGTCAACGCCTGCCGAGCATTTCAACCGGTCTGCCTGCCTAGAATGAACTGGGCGCTTGTCATTGCAAGCAACTCCCGGGCCGACAGGCAAATTGATTCCCGTTCTACCTATTTCATCACCAAGGACTTCATCACCATCGTCCACTCCCCTCGGTTCGGCTTGCACGACGGCGTTATTCTTCCGAGAGTCACTTTCAGAGAACCTAGCCTCGCTTCCGGCCATCAGGTCATCGAGTTCTTGTATCCAGAGGTAATATTTCTCCCGCAAAGGATGGTCGTCGGCCAACGAAGTCAGCTTTGTTTGCGCTAAGCGCTTTTTATCTCGATGCAATCGGGTATCGATTCTCACTGTCCATCAACCTCGCTATGGAGAAGCAGAACATACAGTGAACATTGGCGGCGGTAAACCTTGAGTCTTGAGCGGATAGTTCAAAAGAATCCGACTCCCTGATTTTCTCTGCGGAAGTCGACGGCAACCCAAAGCTACGGCTAGGGCTGCTGCAGCGGGCGCTAAAGGGCTTTATCTTTCAGACGACAACAACAAGCTCGTGTCGGATGCTGGTCCGGCCACACCGAAATCACTTGGTCCGCTTGACTCCATACCCGCTATAACGCGCAAGCAGTTGCTTTAATTGCTCATTCTGCAATAGCAGTTTTTGAGCCAATTGAGATCTGAGCTCAGTTATTTCGCCATCCAGGTCTAACGCTACGGCCGAAAACGTGTTGGCGACCGACCCACCCTTGGATGAATTAGCCTTAGGAGCCGCGGCGGCGCGAGACTTGGGCGTTTTTTAGCCGCCTAAAGACCAACGGGAAGGGAGCGTCCCGTAAAAAGCTATCCGATGGCGGACATGTCGCACGCAGCCGTACTTTGCTACCCGTCCGTCGGCTGACGTCCATCTTTAGCTTCGGCGCGATTCCCCAATGGAAATCGCGCCTGCAGTTCCGAAAATCATGCGGCCTTAGAAGACAGGCTGGACGTTCTATAGGCGATGAGATCTTCGATCGTGATTAGCTGGAGACCGTGTCTTTCAGCAAACACTTCCAGCTCGGGTAGCCGAGCCATCGTTCCGTCGTCGTTTGCCACTTCGCAGATCACTCCGGATGGTGAAAGACCAGCAAGCCGGGCAAGGTCAACCGCTGCTTCCGTGTGGCCCGGACGAGAGAGAACGCCGTTTGGATGGGCTCTCAGCGGGAAGATATGTCCTGGACGCGCAAAATCCTCGGGACGAGAGCCGTCGGTGACGAGGGCCCGAACGGTCGCTGCGCGATCGGCAGCAGAAATCCCGGTTGTTGTTTCTGGGATATAGTCCACGGACACGGTGAACGCCGTTTTGAGCACTTCGGTATTGCGCGGAACCATCAGGGGAATATCGAGCTCGTCGAGCCTTTCGCCTTCCATCGCAACGCAGATGAGACCACGCGCGTTGTTCATCATGAACGCGATCGATTGAGGAGTGATTGCTTGGGAGGCAATCACGAGATCCCCTTCGTTTTCACGGTCGCGGTCATCGACAACAACGACGATCTCGCCACGCGCAATAGCGGCGATCGCATCATCAATCTTGGAAATTGCCATTCTCTTCTGCCTTTCAAGGGTTGCCGCGGTGAGCGGCGTGCATGGCCTTTAACAGCCACAATTTTCCCTTGGGCGAACAAGCATACAAGTCGTCGTCAAACACGACGACCCCTGCGTTGCTCTCTTCCATCCGGACTATGACCGTCGGCTCCGGCATCTCACCGGATCTGCTGACCCTTCGCTATCGCGAAGGCGCTCGCGGGCTCCGAGTTGCCTCGATACCGCCGGTGGGGAATTACACCCCGCCCTGAGAACATGCGTAACATAGACATTCACTGCATCAGTTCGCAAGAGAACGTCGCGATAAACTGCCGAACACTCCCTTCCGCACTCCGTAGTAGAAACCTTAGGGTCGGAATAGATTCTTGTACTGTGAAGGTTGCGACCGTAGATATTGCGGAGGCGCGGATACCTGACCTCCCAGCGCTGCGGCTGCATGCCAAGGCCAACGAGGGTCGTAGAGTGCGGCCCGTGCAATTGCGACCAGATCCGCGTCACCGGTGGCCACGATCGCCTCAGCTTGCACAGGCTCAGTTATCAAACCAACCGCCACGACCGGGATCTTGATTTCATTCTTGATGGCCCGCGCAAGTGGGACCTGGTAGTTAGGCCCGACTGGAATTGATTGCTTGGCATCCAGCCCGCCGCTCGATACGTGGATCGCGTCGCACCCCCTCGCCTCAAGCTCCTTTGCAAAGGCGATCACCTCCGCCAGTTTCAGCCCCCCCTCGACCCAATCCGTCGCCGAAACCCTCATCGTCACGGGCCTGCCCGCCGGAAATGCAGTCCTAACGGCATCGAAGACTTCGAGAGGAAAGCGCATTCGATTTTCGATCGACCCGCCATAGTCGTCAGTTCGCCGATTGGACAACGGTGAAAGGAATTGATGCAGAAGATAGCCATGGGCACCGTGGATCTGGACAGCGTCGATGCCGATACTGGCGGCACGTTTTGCCGACGCGACGAATGCGTCGCGAACACGCTTTAGTCCCTCCTGATCGAGCGCTGTAGGCGGCACGTACTCCGGAAGGAATGCCATGCAAGAAGGCGCTTCAGTTTGCCAACCATTATCGTGGTTTGGCGGGATCTGCTTGCCTCCCAGCCATGGGATATCTGTCGACGCCTTGCGACCGGCGTGGGCAAGCTGAATAGCAATCGGCACATCCGAATATCGGCGCACTCCATCCAGCGTCCGAGCTAGGGCAGCTTCGGTTGCGTCATCGTAGAGACCGATATCCGCGAATGTGATCCGCCCTTCTGGCACTACAGCGGTAGCCTCGATGGTCAGCAAACCCGCGCCGGAGAGCGCAAGCTGCCCCAAGTGGATAAGGTGCCAGTCAGTAGTGCATCCATTCTCCGCTGAGTATTGACACATGGGCGCGATGACGATGCGGTTCGCAAGCTCCAGCCCGGCAACCCGGAAAGGGGAAAACAGAACAGGGTTTGGCATTGGGTCTCCTTGATCAGGGAAATTCCATTTCAAGAGGTCTACTTTCAACGGCTTCCGTTGAGCGGGCTTTTCAATAACATATTGTCTTTGAGTTGCCACTTCCCGGCCGCAGAAATGGCACTCCAGTTTTGACGCTGGCACTTGGCTCATAGCATTCATATACTCGCCGCTCCGACGCTATCCCTGCGATCGGTCTGCCTCTCTACGTTAGCTCACCGCTTGCTACTCATTTCTTGACGATCCACACACTGCGGACCTTCCACGATGAGCTTCTGCTGAAGAGGCCACCGTCGACTGCCTCTCGCTTGACGAAATTTCTCAGCATCACTACAAGTTCTAAGGGTATCGCCAACTTGAGATACAGATAGTTCTCTATCCTGGAGGCCCCAATGCGCCGAGTGACTTCTCAACAAGTTCAAACCCGAATTTTTGAGAAGTTGATGGATCATGCGCACATTAAATTTGGGCATCCTAGCTCATGTGGATGCAGGCAAAACTAGCCTTACGGAACGCCTCCTTTTCGATACAGGTGCAATCGCCAAACTCGGCAGTGTCGATGGCGGCAACACCCAAACAGACAGCCTCGCCATAGAACGACAACGCGGGATAACCATCGCTGCGGCTGTAGTGTCGTTCCGGATCAACGATCTGGACGTCAATTTGATCGACACTCCCGGTCACCCAGATTTCATCGCCGAAGTCGAGCGAATATTGAGGTTGCTCGATGCGGCCATTGTGGTCGTATCGGCCGTCGAAGGCGTACAAGCTCAGACGCGAGTGCTGGTACGCGCCCTGCAGCGACTTGGCATTCCGTTCCTTGTCTTTGTTAACAAGATCGACCGGATGGGAGCGCGTTACCTCGACGTCGTTGCAGACATCGCCAAGCAATTGGCGGTGCGGCCGATAGCGATGATGGAAGCGAGGGATATCGGAAGCCGCGTTGCGACCGCTAAATCAATCGATGTCAGCCACGATCCGGGTTTTTCGGCCCTTTGCGAGATGCTCACCGTCAATGACGACTGCCTGCTTCGCGACTTCGTTGCTGCTTCGGAGCGGTTGACGCCAGCGCGGCTTACCAAAGCCCTGGCAGATCAGGTCGCCAATGGCCTGATTCATCCGGTGTACTGCGGGGTCGCAATGACCGGCACCGGTGTGTCGGAACTCCTCTCAGCAATCGAGACACTTTTGCCCAGCAGAACCCCTTCTCCTGACGGCCCGGTAAAGGGAAGCATCTTCAAAATCGAGCGCGGTTGGGGCGGAGAGAAGCTCGCCTACCTTAACCTGACTTCAGGCACGGTAGCCGCGCGTGGACATCTTCAACTGCCAACTGGCAACGCTAAGGTAACGAGCATCCAGGTTTTTGGCGAAGGAAACCTGCATAGACACGAATATGCACGCGCCGGTCAAATCGCCAAGATTGGGGGCCTAACCGACGCGCGGATCGGGGATGAAGTTGGAGCAGACGGTCGCTCTTATCTCGAAGGGCAATTCGCACCACCGACACTGGAGACCCAGGTCTCACCGCAACGACCGTCGGAAAGCCGCGCTTTATGGGTTGCCCTGCAACACCTGTCGGAACAGGATCCATTGATCAACCTGCACACAAATGAAGATGCGAGTGAAATGTATCTGTCGCTTTATGGCGAGGTTCAGAAGGAAGTCATTCAGTCAACGTTACTTGCAGACTACGGAGTTGACGCGGTGTTTCAGGAAAGTACGGTCATCCTTGTCGAGCGGCCGATAGGGACAGGACGCGGACTTGAAGTCATCTTCAAGGAGCCCAACCCCTTTCTTGCAACGATTGGCCTACGGGTCGAGCCACGCCCGGAAGGGACAGGCAATAGTTTCGCGATGGAAGTGGATGTGGGACAAATGCCCGCTGGGTTTTACCGAGCCATCGAGGAGACGGTATCCGAGACCCTAAAGGCTGGCATCCATGGGTGGCAGGTAATCGACTGTCATGTCGCGCTCACTTCGGTCCGACATCACTCGCCGTCTAGCACTGCGGCTGATTTCCGAGGGCTTACACCACTCGTTTTGGCGGCAGCTCTTACTTCCGCGCAAACGATCATCTGCGAGCCCATAGAGCGTTTTCGGCTTGAGGTCCCCGTAACCGCATTACCCAACGTGCAGGTCGCACTCGCAAAATCAGGAGCATCGACCGAGGAAGCGCTGATTGAAGGTGGTATCGCCCAATTGCGAGGCATGGTTACCTCCGCTCAGGTCCAGGCTTTGCGACGGGTCCTGCCCGGATTATCCGGCGGTGCCGGGATTTTGGAAAACGCGTTCGATCATCACAGCCCCATTGCGGTCCGGCCTCGTGCTCGCGCTCGCACGGGCGCAAACCCCTTTGATCGCATCAACTATCTTCGGGCGATCCATTGAGACACTCGCGGGAGCGGACAGTTCTGCTATCAGAGTACTGGAAACAGCCAACTGGTGACGACCAATATGGTCCACCTTGCCAGGGAAGGGGTAGCGATCCCCGCACAACGAAGCAGGATCAAAAACTTCGACGCGCTATTTGCCAAATGCGTGTGGTGGAAACCGGGAGCGGTATAACCAGATAACATGCTCAAAGCTGCCCTGCGCTCGCGCGCAGGGGTATTGGTTTGTGATGACGCCGCACGGCGGCCCTTGTGGCCTGAGTTTCGACAATCTTCTGAGGCTCCAATTCGGATCCCTCTTGCATCTATGGCAAAGTGATCCAAGGGGCTGAACGCATCGTCAAGATCAGCCGCCGAGTACGAATCGAGAAAATGCCAGAGAGTTTCGAGCATCCTCGTCCATTTTCGTTTCGTCTGCGCCGTCGGTGAGGTCGCGCCAGACCCTGATATCAGATCCGATCGTTCCACCGGTCTTTACGAACGGCTCCATGACCACAGCGCCGGTATAGTTGATCTCGCGAAGTGCCAGGCCGACCTCGTGCCAAGGAATTCTTCCTTTACCGGGCACTCGACGGTTGCTTTCACCCGTATGGAAATGTCCGAGCAGCGGGCCGGCGGTGCGGATCGCCTCGCCGAAGCTGTCCTCCTCGATGTTCATGTGGAAGGTATCGAGCATCACTTTAACATTCGGCTTCCCGACATCCTTCACGAATGCGACACCCTCTGCGGCGGTGTTGAGAACGTGGTTCTCGAAGCGGTTCAGGACTTCGATGCAGAGGTTAATTCCCAAGTTGGCGGCGAAATCCGCAATGCCGTGAATACCCTCGACTCCGCGAGCCCGGTCGCCCTCCTTGTCGACTGGCTTCGAGTAGTCCACCGGCCAATAGGAATGCAGCGCGCCGCCGATCGTCTTGATGTCAAGCTTTGCGACGTTTGTAAGCGTTTGCTCGAAGAATGCCTTTCCCGCCTGGCGCACCGCAATGTCCGGTGATGAAAGGTTCTTGGATTTCGAAGGCCCGATCCCGGCCGTGAGGACGATGTTATTGTCCGTGGCGGTCCGTCTGATTTCTGCCAGTTCGGCGTCGCTGTATTCATTGATATGGTGCGCAGCTACCTCGATGACGTCGAAGCCGAGTTTGGCTACCTTCTCGACGTAGGGGCCGAATTTTGCGCTCCACTCGTGTTCCCAGTAAGAGTAGTAAATTCCGTGTTTCATAGGAGTCTCCAATGTAGTAGATCCCGCCGAATGTCCCTGGCGGGGTTGGCAGTGGCCGACCGCAGCTACCTCCGGTCGGCCTTCGCGGATCAGTTGTTCTCGATGCGGAGGTCCGGCTCGGCGCTTCCCGCTACGATCGCAAGTCCGTTCGGCAGATCGTTCTCTTCGACCTTCCGATCGATCTCCTTCGGATCGAGGCCGTAGCTCCGCCAGCGGTTCTGAAGTCTCTGCCGCAGGTGATCCTCGTCCACGTCGACGAATACGGTGAAGTCGAAAATCTCCTTCAACTTGTCCCAGGGCGGCTGGCGCGCCAGCAGGTAGTTGCCTTCGCAGACAATGATGTTCGTCGACCGGGGAATTAGATTGCCGCCAGCCCGCGCGATCTCGATAGAGCGGTCGAATACCGGAACGGCAACGACGTCGTCCTCGTTGGCCTTCAAGCGCTTGAGCATGTGACGCAGACCATGGGCATCGAAGGTGTCGATTGCCCCCTTGTAAGGCCGGCGCCCCATCTGCTCCAGGACGACATCGTCATAGTGGTATCCGTCCATCGGAAACAGGGCTGCGTTGAGGTGATGATCCTTGTTGATAATCTCCACGGCGCGCTCCGCGAGCGTGGATTTACCTGAACCGGGTGCGCCCGCTACGGCTATCAGAACTCGCCGACCGTTGCTTTCGTTGAAGCGTTGCGCCGCGATCTTCGCGATATTCCGCGCGTTTCCTTCAATCTTGCTCAAGGATTTCCTCCCGTTGCCACTTCGCACTTTCCGCTACCAACGCCGTGGGGGCGCTGACCATTGCGAAGTCATGCCAGTTGGTATTGTGCGGCTTTGTTGCGCAGGAAAGAGAGGCCATTGCCCATGACTTCCTCCTCGTCACGCGCAACCGGCCGCCAGGTCGATATGTCGCCGGCCATCTCCGGCGGCATGCTGACGAAACTCTCCAGGGTAAGCGCGCCCTTGAAGCCGATCGCAGACAAAGCGGCGAAGATCGGATCCCAAGGCACGTTGCCTGCACCGGGGGTCCCGCGATCGCTTTCCGAAAGATGCATGTATTTGAGGTGATCGCGCGCGGCCAGGATGCCGTTTGCGGCCCCCTTCTCCTCGATGTTCATGTGGAACGTATCGAGATGGACGAACACGTTGTCCACACCGATGCGTTCGACCAAAGCCACGGCTTGTTCGGCCGAGTTGACAAGATGGTTTTCGTACCTGTTCACGGCTTCAACGCCGAACTGGATGCCCTGGGATTTGGCATGCTTCGCGGCCGCCTCGAGCGCACGCGTGACGTTGTCGTACTCCGCCTGTGTCGGAGGAGCTCCAGTGCGTTCGTTGGTACCGCCGTAGGTGACGCCCGTAAGTGCCTCGGCGCCCATCTCGGCCGCCTTGTCTATCGCCACCTTCAGGTGCCGGACGGCGGCGTCCGGCCTTGCCGAGGCCCATGCCGCTTCCGGCAGTACGAGCGAGCATGCTGCACGCAGGCCATGTTTTTCCAAAAGGTCGCGAGTGTGCTTGGCATCGACCGACGGCGCGTCAGCAAGTGGAATCTCGATAAATTCCATCTTGTACTTGGTAGCACCGGCAATGGCCCGCTCCGCGCCTGCGCGGTCCCAGTTCATAGTCCACATGCTCGCATGAATTCCAAAACCTTGCACGGTCATCCCTTCTTTCTGCGTGATGCGATGTACGTTGAAACGATAGTTCTTGCGGCCATGACGACGATCATCAGCACGCCCCAGAGCGCCGTTGCCAGATGCTGGTTTGCACCCATCAGGTTCAGACCCGACGAAAGGAGCTGGAGCACGATGAGAGCGACAAAGACCGGCAATACGCGACCGAAACCGCCGAACGGGTCGATGCCGCCGAGAAACGCGGCGAGCACGGTGATCAGCAGATAGGACTCGCCGTGGCCGACGCGGACCGAATTGAAGCGGGCGAGCATTATCACACCTGCGACGGCGCACATCAGACCCGACAGCGTGTAGACCCGCACCAGTATGCGACGCGTATTCAGGCCGGAGTATCGAGCCGCCTCGATGTTTGAGCCGATCATCAGCAGGCCGAAGCCGAGCTTGAAGCGCGTCAGCAGAAGCTGCCAGATCCCGACGCAGGCTATGAAAATCAAGAGCGGAATAGGAAGTCCGAAGATCGACCCGTGTCCGATAGGAGCGATGAAGCTCGGAAATCCGGACACGTCGCCGCCTCGGGTGAGGAACTCGCCAAGCCCGCGCAAGAAGATCATCATCGACAGCGTGACAAGGATCGGGTGGGCCCGCGTGTAGGCAATGGCAGCGCCGGTCATGAGGCCCGCGGCGCCGCCCGTCGCCAGCGCAGCAAGGACGCCCAGCAGGAATGCAGCCGGCGAGGCATCTACGCCGCCGTACGATTGCATGACCCAGGCGGCGGCCAGTCCAGATAGGTTTGCGGTGAACGTCACCGAGAGGTTGATCCCGCCGGTCAAAAGTGGCAGCAGCATCGCGAGCGTCAGAAGCCCGAGTTCGGGAAGCTGGAATGCCACCGATCCGAAGGTTGCCGACGAAATGAAGTTGTTGGCGGCCAGTCCGAAGATCACCATCACTGCTAAGAATGCGATCGCCGGGCCGGTCATATCCGCGCCGAAGGTGGCGTTGAACTTTTGAGCGATGGCTTTCATGAGTGCGAGCTCCCCCTTTTGGCGTTGCTTTTCGCGAGGAATGGCAGAAGTTTGTCGATGCGCGCGGAAGAGAGCGTGATGGCAATGAGGATGATTGCGCCGACGATCATCTTGAACGCGAAGGGCGACACGCCCATCAGGTTGAGCCCGTTTTGCGTGATCGAAACCATCAAGACGCCGAGGACGCAGCCAATAACGGATCCCTTACCACCACCCAGCCGCGCACCACCGAGAACCGTGGCGGCGAGGACGTCGAGTTCGCGACCATAAAGCGCATTCGGAACAACTTCCTCGGCGTAGTGAGCCTGCATCAGGCCGGCGATGCCAGCCATCAGGCCAAGCCATCCAAACGAGATGTAGTGCATGGCGCCGATGTTGATTCCGAAGCGACGTGCTCCTTCAGGATTGTCGCCGAAAGCGTAAAGCTGGCGGCCGATCGTCGTCCTCGAGATCATAAACCAGGTCGCAAAGCAGCAGAGGATCATCACCACCACCGGAAGTGTGAGTTCGACCCACGATCCATCGGCCATCTCGTGTTCAAAGAACACGACGCGCGTCGTCAGCCATTCCGGCAGATCGTAGATCGACACGCCCTTGGTGAAGAACATCAGGAGTCCGAAGAAGATGTTGAAGGTCGAGATCGTCGCTACGATCGAGATGATGTGAAGCCGGTAGACCAATGCGGCATTGATCAGCCCGAGGCCGATCCCAACCGCCCCCGCGATGATGAAGCCTTCCGCCCAGTTGCCGCCACCCAGCGCGCCAAGCGCCAGCGCGGTGAGGTATTGGACCACAGATGCGGCAACGGCGAAGGAGATGTCGATCCCGCCAGAAATCAAGACGACTAGAAGTCCGACGGCAAAGATGATGTTGACGGCCGAGACGTTCAGCACATCAAAAGCGTTCGAGATCGTAAGAAAACGCTCCGTGCCAAAAGACAGCCCGATGCAAAGCACGACCATGACCGCCAGAAGTGTGAATTCGGTTGTGTGTCCAAGGATCAGCCTACGCATAGACGGCAGACTCCAGTTCGCTGAGCGACAACTGTCGCGGATCATAGGTCGCGTGGATCTTGCCCTCGACCATGTGAATGATGCGGTCCGCATTGAAGTAGACCTCGGGCGGCTCGTCGGAGATCAGAATGATCGCCAGCCCCTGAGCCGCAAGCTTGCGCACAATGTCGAAGATGCCCGCTCGCGCGCCGACGTCGACGCCTACGGTTGGGGCGTCCAGGATGAGAATCTTCGGGCCGATCGCGAGCCACTTGGCGATCGCCACGCGTTGTTGGTTGCCGCCTGACAAAGTCCGGATGGGGTCGTCTGGCGTTCCAATCTTGACGCCGAGCGCCGAGATCCAATGGCTGACAACGCTCGCTTTCTTGGCCGGCGAGATCATTCCGCCGGACAGCAGTTTATCAAGCGATGCCATAACAAGGTTGTCGGCGATCGACTGTGGCTGATTGAGGCCAAGCGACAAGCGGTCTTCCGAAAGGTAGGCAACACCAGCACGAATGGCGTCTCGATTGGAACCGAACCTGACCCGCTCACCTTCGATGGTGACCTCGCCCGCCTGTGGGCGGTGCATCCCGAAGAGCGTAAGAGCTAGCTCGGTGCGCCCTGCTCCGAGAAGGCCGGTGATCCCGAGCGTCTCTCCTCGGCGAAGATCGAACGAAATATCCTCGAACTCGCCGGCTCGCGTCAGTCCCCGCACGGAGAGCACGACCGCCTCGTTGTCGTGATCGGTAGCGATAACGGAACTGTCGAAGTTCCTGCCGGTCATCAGTTCGGTTACTCGTGACTGCGTCATCCCCTCGACTGGGAAGACACCAACGAGCGCCCCGTCGCGGAGCACGGTCATTCGGTCGGATATTTCGAGGACTTCCGCAAGACGGTGCGACACGAAGACCACCGCCACTCCTGAAGCGGAAAGGTTGCGGACGATGTCAATGAGATAGTCGGTTTCCGATTGGGTCAGCGACGCCGTCGGCTCATCCATGAAGACGAGCCGGGCTTCGCCCACAAGGGCGCGCGCTATCGCAACGATCTGGCGCTGCGCGATCGGCAACTCCTTGAGTGGGAGATGAATGTCGATGCTCACCCCAAGGCGAGCGAGTGCCTTCTCAGCCGCGTCCTCGATGGCACGCTTGTCGACAAGCCCATATTTGCCGTTGACTGCGTACTGGAAGCCTATGTTTTCGGCGACGCTCATTTCGCCGAACAGCGCCAAGTCTTGCCAGATCACCTGAATCCCGAGCGATTGCGCCAGAGTGGGTGTCATGGCCGAGATCGGGTTGCCGTCGAAATAAAATTCAGCACCGTCCTGTGGCTTGTAGACGCCGGTAATCACCTTGATGAGCGTGCTCTTACCGCATCCGTTCTCGCCAGCGAGACAGTGGACTTCTCCGGGGTTGACCTCGAAGGACACACCATTCAGCGCGCGTACGCCGCCAAAGGTGACCTTGATGTTCTTGAGTAAAAGCAGCGGTTCGACGCTCATGGAATATCCTCCTGTTCAACCGCTGCTTCAGCGGTCGGCCCCAGGTTTTGCATTGTCCGTAAGGAGGTCGCGGGGAATATGTCCCCGCGACCTCAGGGCGTGGGTCCCGGGAGGATTAAAGGCCCATGCCAACGAGCTTGTCGATGCTGTCCTTGTTGATGGCCAGCAGTTGGTCGACGATGATGGTGTTGCCCTCGGGATTGATCTTTCCAAGGCCCTCAATGTCGTCGCCAGCCTTCGGCGTCTCGCCCTTGGAAATTCGGTCGGCAAGCGTCACGAAGACCTCGCCAGCCTGCTTCGGGTTCCACATGAAGCCGCCCGTCAAAGCACCTGATTTGATGAGCTTTGCTCCCTGCCCTGGAGAGAACGGACCGATGACGAATACCTTTCCGTCCTTGCGGCGCTCTTCCACCGCGCGACCTGCGCCAATCGGACCCTGCGAGCCGAATGCCAGGAAGCCCGTGAGATCGGCATTGGCCGCCATAAGGTCGAGAGCGGTCGAGCGACTCTTGTCGACGTCTTCGGCAACACCATAGCGGTCGCCCACCAGCTTCATGTCGGGATAGTTGGCCTTGATATAGGCGATCGCCGCGTCGGCCCAAGCGTTGTGCAGCGGAACGGTCAAGGAGCCGACGAACACCGCATAGGAGCCCTTGCCGCCCATCTTCTCGGCCAGGAGCTTGCCATGTGCTTCGCCGAAGCCCTTGGCCGAAGCGAGTTCAAAATCCCAGTCGGCACCGACCTGCTTGGGCGATTCATGCGTGATGACCTTGATGCCGGCCTCCTGCGCCTTCTTGAGAACCGGCTCCAGTACCTTCGCGTCATTCGGCACCACGCCGATATAATCAACCTTCTGCGCGATCAGATCTTCGATGGCGCGGACCTGGAGTGCCGGGTCTGCACTGGTCGGCCCAACCATAAAGCCTTCGACGCCGAGCTTGGCACTTTGTTCCTTGATCCCAGCTTCCATGGCATTGAACCACGGGATGCCGCCGATTTTAACGACGACGCCGATCTTCGGACCAGCGAAGGCGGTGGATGCCAGAAGTACAAGCGACAGACCAAGCGTCGCGGCTAGCATTTTTCTCATTGGATCTTTCCTCCTCCAATAGTGCTGACAAGCAAGATCCGTTCACAGGAACGGTAGCGCTCCCGCGTTGAACGTTTCGGCTCCGACCATCGGAACCTCCTCCCTGTCACCTCCTCTAAGTGACTTGCCATCGTGCACAATCGCTCTTGCAATTGAGCACCATCGATGGTGCAATAACATTAACACGGAACGGACTTTCGTCAAGAGGACCATTGATCTAGAGAAACGGACCGGTGGAGGAGTCTGCGGATGACGGAAAAAGAGCAAAAGAAAGCAACAATTTACGATCTTTCGGTGATCTCGGGCGTAACCGCCTCGACTGTAGCCTCCGTCCTCAATGGCACGTGGCGGAAGCGGCGGATATCGGAAGAAACAGCCGAAAAGATCCTGTCGCTCGCAAAAGCGCACCGTTACACCGCCAATCGCCAGGCTCGGGCGTTGAGAAGTTCCCGCTCGGGACTGGCCGGACTGCTCTTGCCTGTTTACGACACCCGCTTCTTTTCCTCGATGGCTCAGACCTTCGAGGCGCAGGCACGCAAGCGCGGATTACTGCCGGTGGTGGTCTCCGGCCGGCGCGATCCTGAGGAAGAACGGCGCACCGTAGAGTCGTTGATCGCGTATTCGATTGATTCGCTATTTATCGCAGGCGCCACTGATCCGGACGGCGTCCATCAGGTGTGCGCCCGTGCGGGATTGCCGCACGTGAATATCGACCTTCCCGGCAAGTACGCACCGTCGGTGATCTCGGACAACCGACGGGGTGCAGAAGCGCTGACCTCGGCAATTATCCGCCACGCTGAAGGAATGGGGCCACTCGGTGCTGAGGACGTATTCATGTTTGGCGGCCGCGACGACCATGCCAGCCGCGATCGCATCCTGGGCTTTCATGCGGTGAAGCGTTCTATTTTTGGGGTGGATACCGAGGGCGATATCGAGACCACGGGATACTCGCCGGGCATGACACAGCTTGCCTTCGAGCGGTTCTTCGAACGCCATGGCAGGCTGCCGCGCTGCTTCTTCATTAACTCGTCCATAAATTTCGAGGGGTTGCTGCGCTTCATGAGCCGCCACGACGGGGTAGCATTCGAAGATATCGTGGTCGGATGTTTCGACTATGACCCGTTTGGTTCATTTTTGCCGTTTCCGGTCTATATGATCAGGCCGAACACAGCTGATATGCTTGAAAGAGGCTTCGAGCTTTTAGAAGAGCAGGACACGACCCCACAGCTCGTGATGATCGAGCCACAGCTGGTTCCGCCGCGAACTGCGTTGGAAGGGCCGCTCGACGCTTTGAAGGATCCGATTGCGGTACATGACCTCGCGCGTCGATGACGTGGTGAAACGTCTCGATCCGTGGGAGGTGGGAAATCGCCACGCTTTGCGGATGGGTGCCGCCTTCAAAGGCCACGTTTGGTGCGAAGCCGCCGTTCGAGGAATGCAGACATGGGCCGTGGCTGGCTTGCGACAATTGCCGCCATGGGGGCTAATGCACTGAGATGGACGACCTCGCTACCAGGCGATGCAACGTCTCGCACGGTGCCCATAACAGAAAGCATTTGAACAAACGAATACCCTAGCATGTGGTAAGACCTGTACGAATTGCGGTCGCAATCGGTTCTTTGTGGCGTCTTGTTGATCTCGCCGGCTAGTGTGTTGCAGCGAGATTTTCTGCACCAATTGAAACGGGAGGAGAGTAAATTGCGTCGTTCAGGGTGGTCGATTCTCGCTGTTCTACTCGCAATCCTCATAGCGATAGCCGTTACATGGGCATCACTTGCATTGTGGTATCGCCTTCCCGTTTCGGAGTTGGCCAGAGGCTTTGCCGCCGGGCTATTCGTTCTTTTTGGGTTGTTCACAATCACGAGATTGTTTGGCCCGTGGCGTTTCAAAGCCGTCGTCATATTCGCAGCGACGTTCGCACTTGTCCTGGTCTGGTGGCATACGATCAAGCCCCTCAAGAATGCATCCTGGGCACCCGATGTCGCTCGACAGGTCACAGGCGAATTCAACGGCGACCTGCTGACACTGACAAATGTGCGGGATTTCGAGTGGCATGGCAGTACTGACTTCCTCGAGCGCTGGACGACGCGCTCCTACGACATGGGCAAGCTTCGGACAGTCGACCTGTTCATGTCCTATTGGGCCGGGCCAGAGATTGCCCACGTGATTTTTAGCTTTGGTTTTGAAGGTGGCGAGCAGCTTGCGTGGTCGATCGAAGTCCGTCGCCGGGTTGGAGGGGCATTCTCGCCCGTCGCCGATTTGTTCAAAAGCAATCCTTTGGTGATCATCGCAGCAGACGAGCGGGATGTCGTGGGCGTCCGTTCGAACGTCCGTCGCGAAGATGTGCAAATCTACCGCCTGAAAGCATCCCCGGAACAGGCACGTGCGCTCCTGCGCGAGTATGTTGCCGACGCCAATGCCCTTGCCGCGACGCCGGCTTTCTACAACTCGCTTACGAGCAATTGCACGACGACGGTCGTCAAGATGATGCGCGTGGTTGGAGGCACCGTTCCCTTCGACTGGCGTCTCATCGTCAATGGCTATCTCCCGGACTACGCCTACGATCATGGGGCGTTGGATATGTCAGTGTCGCTCGCCGAACTCAGGACCGCCGCTCATATTGACCAGCGGGCGCGGGTCGACGCATTGTCGCCGCACTTCTCAAAGTCGATACGCGTCGGCGTACCTTCGCCACCGCCGGCGGATCCGCAATAAGCGAGAGACGTGCCATTGTTTCGATCGCGCCTGGAAGCTGCCGAAACCTCGAAAGGAGGAATAGCTTCACGTCGCGGTGACGCAGGTTGGCCAGCGAGACAACACTCCTGGCTTGGGAAGAATGCTTGAGGCCGTGACCTCCCAAGTTACAGGCTAGCGGTCAGCGTTGGAAGGTAAGATGGATGGTTCCGCTCGGCGCCGTTTCAGCTTTGACGTCGTAGCCAGTCTCCAGACCGCGTAGATCGTCCCATAGGCGTACGCCGCGACCGAGCAGGATCGGCGCAATTGCAACATGAAGGCGATCGACAAAACCTGCTCTCAGAAAGTCACGAACAACAGTCGGCCCACCGCCGATCCGCACATCCTTGCCGCCCGCCGCCGCGACAGCCTGCTGGAGCGCATCAACCGGAGTGGTATTGATGAAATGGAAAGTGGTACCACCGGCCATCTCTATGGAGGGGCGAGGCTTGTGTGTGAGAACGAAGACCGGAACTCGGAAGGGCGGCTCCTCGCCCCACCAGCCACGCCAGTTCGGATCGTCGGGGAAGTTGTGGAGCCCGAACATGCCGGCGCCCATGATCTCGGCGCCCACGTTGGCGAAATATTCCTTCGCGTAGTCGTCATCGACGCCGATGGTCCCGGCTCCGCTGGTATCCTTGAGCACGCGCTCACGGAAAGTTCGCGTCGCCACATATGCGCCGACCAGGCGCGGCCAGTCCTCCCCGAACGGGACTTCTGGCGTTTGATCCGTCGTGGTTGCAAAACCATCGAGCGAGATCATGAGATCGACACGAACTGCCATGGGAGCTCTCCTTGCGAGTGGTTGCACCCTAGCCGCCCCAAGCCAGGGCATCGATACTAAGGCAGATGCCTTTATAATTGATCATTATACTAAGGCAAGTGCCTTATTGTCCTTGACCACCACTCCGATGCGTCATAACAATTCGCATGCCCTATCATTCGACCCCACTCGACCTTGCCTTTCATGCTCTCAGCGATCCGACGCGTCGCGCGGTCGTATCACGGCTGGCTGATGGCGAGGTGCCGGTCAGCGTTCTGGCCGAGCCATTCGACATGGCGCTGCCCTCCTTCGCCCAGCACCTCAAGGTACTGGAAGATTGCGGACTGATCGCCAGCGAGAAGCGCGGGCGCAGCCGCTGGTGCCGGTTGGTACAGGCCCGCTTCGACGAGGCGGCGGACTGGATGATAGCGGAGCGCAGGCGCTGGACCGAGCGGTTGGATCGTCTGGAGGTCTATCTGGACAAAGCGGGAGAGGATGATTGATGAAGACCATGGCAACCCTGTTTGACACCTGGTCGCTTGATCGGGAAATTGTGCTGGTGAAGCTGCTCAATCACTCGCGTGACAAGGTCTTTGCTGCCTGGATGGACCCCACGGCGCTTGCCGAATGGTACGGTCCGGCCGGCCTCAGGATCGAGAGCCATGAGGCCGAGATCCGTGAGGGTGGGCTCTGGCGGTTCGACATGGTGGGCGTGTTCGAAGGCCAGGAGCAGCGCTTCCCGAATCTGATGCGCTTTCTGGAGATCGTGCCGAACGAGCGAATCGTGATGGACTATGGCACGCCCGACCCGGACGACCCCGACCGCTTCCGCGTCACGGTGACCTTCGATGAGCAGGCCGACGGCAAAACCGTGCTGACCTTGCGCCAGCTCCACCCCAGCCCCGTACGGCGTCGGATCGTTATCGGCTTTGGCGCAGTCGAATACGGACTGCAAACCCTGGATGGCCTGGCAGCCTGGCTCGACCGCTGAGCGTTTGGCCAATTTGTGCCTCAGTCGCAATTGACTGGGGCTGCCACGAGCCTTGCCCGGAGACAATGACCGCAATGGGCCCGGAAGGAAATCAGCCACGGAGGGCCTGTTTGACGGGAGATTCCCTCACGTCAATCCTTGGCTAGTGCACGCGCATCTTGGCCGCGGTTACTGCTTCCAGAAACCTTGCACGCGCTACTTCGGCGTCGACGCGACCGGCAAGGGCACCTCGGCAGGCATTTCGCGCCTGCAGGAAGGGCATCGTTTCACAGTCCTCCCAGCTATCTTTCAGAAACAGGACGGCGTCGAAGGCGCTCGATACGAATTCGCTACCTCGCGAGCCCACCGAGATTTGAACGGGCTTCTCCCACTTGACGATTGACATGACGACCTCCCTACTGGCTCTAGCGACGGGCAAACGTTCAATTCGTGGAAGAGTTCCGTGACCCCTGGAGCGGTCACCTATGCTGCATCTCCGAGGGCGCGGACAGCCGACGAGAAGTATCGCCGACCGCCCACGCCTCGTGTGCTACCCAGCCCCATCCAATGATCAGCAGATGCTACCCTGTTCCCGGCCTTCTCCCTACGTGGTCCAGGTAGCAGTGGTGCAAAAGGAGAGAGTCTCCTGCCTGTTGAATTGGTTAGGCTGTGGCTATCCTGTTGATAGGTGGTGGATCGTCTGCTGCTAACCGAAACTGCCCACGCTCCGGTTGTCGAGATGGCGCTGCGGGAGGGACGCCTTAGCGTGTGCCAGGTAGCAAGTTCTGGCGCCCGTCCGGAGTGAGCTTCTGGCCCGTGAGCAGTCATCCGGCGTTGGCGCCTTTGCATTCAACTGTCGTCGTCAAACATGCTGACGCAGGAGCGAAAGGCTGTTTTACGCCACGCCGGCGGTTCGCCCCTTTTGTGGGACCGAATATCTTGGTTGTTCGTTGCTAGAATGCCGCGTGGCTTCGCCAGAGAACATACAGGCTGACGCAAAATATCACCCATCTGAAGACCTGCGCTAGGACGTTCCTGTAGTTCGCCAGTCGCGTGGCGGCAATCGTGCCGATGATACCGCCACCGATGCCACCTAGAATGAAATAGCCCGCAGTAAGCCAATCGACAAAGCCCGACGCGGCATAGTTCACGGCCGTCGCCAATCCGAAGGTGCCGACCGCGAGCAGCGAGGTTCCAATCGCGTTTATGAGAGGCATGCCGGTCGCGACGAGGAGACCGGGCACAATAAGGAAACCGCCCCCTATTCCGAAAAGGCCGGAACATCCGCCGGCAAAAAGCGCAATCAGGCTTGTCTTCCCGTGTGTCCGTATCGTCAGCGACTGCGCGGTAACATCCGCCCGGCTCCTCGTCCTTCGCATCATGAAACTGACGAGCATCATCAGGAGGCCGAACATGAAGAGCAGGTTTTGGCCGTCGATGAGCTTCCCCAGACTGGAACCCAGGTAGGCACCGAGACATCCGGCGATCGCAAAGATCAAGGCGCATCGCCACCAGACATGACCCTTCACCGCATGGCCGGCCAGGTTGAGATACGCACTGGCCGAAACAGCGAGAGCCCCTGTGCCAATCGCGGTGTGCACATCGCGCATCCCGACAACATACACCAGCAGCGGCGTGGCGAGGATTGATCCGCCTCCGCCAATCAAACCGAGAATACAGCCGATCAATGATCCTGAGCCGAGAGCAAGCATAAGTTGCAGGAGACTGCCATCCACCTTGTTACGCGCCCCACGCCGATCCGGAAAATGCATCGAGGGGAATTTTTAGATAACGATGGCCGTTCTCCTCGATCGGAGGCAGTTCCCCTCCCCGTAAATTCACCTGCAGCGCGTGCAAGATAAGCTTCGGCATGGGCAGGATCCTGTCGCGGGCTTCCCGCAAGCCGATGAAGTCACTTCGCGATTGGCCGGCGACATGCGGGTTCTTCCTACGCTGATCTGCAACCGAGCTTTCCCAAAGTGCCTGACGTCCTTGGGGCATGTAGTCATGGCCGGTGAACAGGCGTGTCTCCTCCGGCAGGCTCAGGATGTCCTGGATTGACTGCCACAGGCTGGCTGCGCTGCCGCCCGGAAAATCAGCGCGGGCGGAGCCGCTATCGGGCATGAACAGTGTATCATGGATGAAGGCTGCGTCGCCCACGACGTAGGTAATCGACGCCAGGGTATGGCCGGGCGAATGCATGACGCGGACCTCGAGCTCGCCGATGTTGAATGTGTCACCATCACGAAAGAGCCGATCCCATTGCGAACCGTCGCATGCGAAATCATGCCAGTTGTAGATATCTTTCCAGATCTGCTGCACTGCCGTCACATGCTCACCGATCGCCGTCGGCGCTCCGGTTTTTGCCTTGAGATAACTGGCTGCCGAAAAGTGGTCCGCATGAGGATGAGTGTCCAAGATCCACTCAAGCTTCAGGTCGTTGCCCTCGATGTAATCGAGGATGATGGTCGCATTGATCGAAGCGGTCGTGCCGGACTTCTCATCGAAATCCAGCACCGGGTCGATGATGGCGCAGTTTCGCGTTTTGGGGCACGAGACGACATACTGGATACTGCCAGTGCGCGGGTCGTAAAATCCGGCGACCTCAGGTTTTTGCATGGGGGCTGCCCTCCGGTGCTGCTCCACGCGCAAAGAAGATCGCCCGGCTCGGATCGACGTCGTAATCCTTTTCGAAGGTCGTCGCGTCAGTTGCGATTGTTGCCACTGAATCGAGAATGAACTGCACCTTCTCGTCCGGTAGCAGCACACTAAAGTTCAGCCGGACAAAGCCGGGCTTCTTTAGTTCGTCTCCCGAGAGAATGGCCTGTCTGATCTCCTCGGACTGCTGTTCATCGATCGACAGCAGTCGGTGGACATAAGGCCCTGCACAAGCGCAGCCACCGCGCGCCTGGATTCCGAAGCGGTCACTGAGCATTCGCGTCACCAGTTGCTGGTGGACGTAGCCGCCCTTCCCGTTTCTCACTCTGAAGGAGAAAATCGGCAGCCGATCGGCATTCGACAGACCGAGCAACTCCAGTTGCGGGACGTCCTTCCAGGCTTGGAGTGCACGTCGTGCAAGCTCGCGATTGCGTATCGTCATCGCATCAGCCCCGATCGCATCCTTGACGATGAATGCGAGGGCCGCACGGATATCACCGACCACATTCGGTGTACCGGCTTCTTCGCGCGATTCGAGACTGTCGCTATAATCATGCGTCTGCGGCGAGACGAACTTCACCGTGCCACCACCCGGCCAGGTCGGTTTCTTCGTCGAAAGCCCGTCGCGCCGAAGGATCAGGATTCCGGAGGCACCTGGGCCACCGATGAACTTGTGCGGCGAAACAACGATCGCGTCGATTTCCGCATCGGCGGCAGGTGACATGGAAATCGGCACATAGGGACCGGCCCCCGCATAGTCCCAAATCATCTTTGCGCCAGCAGCCTTGACCATCGCAGTAATCGCCGCGACGTCGCTGGTGATGCCGGTGATGTTTGAGGCAGCGGACAGCGCGCACACCACCAAATCGGCGTTACCGTGCTTGAGCGCATCTGTCAGCAGCGACAGGTCAGGTCCGCCCGATGGACTCTCGGCTATCTCGACAACCTCGGCACCACTTTCCCGCCAGGGCAGGATGTTCGAGTGATGCTCGTAAGGGCCGACAACAATGCGAACGTGCTTACCAGCCGAAACCGCCTCGGCAATGCCATAGAGCTTGACGAGGCGATTGATGCCAGACGTCGCGCCTGAGCCCGTGAAAATTACTGCATGTTGTTCACTCGCCCCACAGAATTCCCCGATCATCGCGCGTGCTTCCCGGCGCATACGGGTCATGAACCCTCCGCAGTAGGAAGCCTCCGTGTGACTGTTGGCATAGTAGGGAAGGATGTCTTCCAGGATGAAACGCTCGATTTGGTGGAGCGCGCGACCGGATGCAACGTAGTCTGCATAGACCAGTTCCTTCGCCCCGTACGGCCCGTCGATCGTCGCATGCGATCCGACCAGCCCTTCCCGGAGGTTGTCCACGAGGCCGTTGCGTTTCAAACTTCGGCGAAATCTGGAAATTGGGGATTCAGTCTGTCGTGCCGCAGGTTGTGCAAAGTCCACGATCGTTCTCCTTCGCCTCGGGGCGTTGACACCGATCGTATCCTCCTTCAGGCTCAAAAAAGTCACCTAATTTTCGCTAATTTCTGTAAAAGACGTATCATATGAACGAAGAAGCTACAAAAATTGACGATTTTGATATGAAGATACTGAGTGCGATGCAGCACGATGCCAATCTCTCGCAGCGCGATCTCGCGGAGAAGATCGGCTTGTCTCAAAATGCCTGCTGGCGGCGACTGCAACGTCTTCATTCCATCGGCCTGATCAAAGGCGCACACTGCGATATCGATCTCCAGGCGCTGGGGTTAGACCTCACCGTTTTCGTGATGATCCGGACGCGCCACCATTCGAAGGAATGGAGCGAAGGATTCCGCGCGCATGTCGAGGGCCTGCCGGAGGTAATCGACTTTTATCGGATCGGCGGGGATTGGGACTATCTGATCAAGGTCATCACCAAAGGCATGTCCGGCTACGACGCATTTTATCAGAAACTGATCACGAACTTCGACCTTGCAACGGTGACAGGCTTCTTTTCCATGGAAGCGATCATCAACAATCGGCCGGTCGAGTTGAGAAAACTGACCTCCAAGGCCCCGGGATCCACCCCGCCGAAAGTGACCCCGACGCGTGACCGCCTCTAGTGCCTCGGCAACGGACTGACTTCTTCCGCCGGTGTTGCTTTCGCACCGCAAACATCCCCGTGGAGGAAGAAAACGATCAACATTTTCGACCGCAAAAGGACCTCCATTTTGCGGGGCAAGGCAGCGACGCAGGCTCACCCTGCTTCTCCTTCGACGCCGACCGCCTTGCAGAAAGCGGCAGGAAGGTGCCGCCCAACCTCCCCGCCCGTCCCGGGTCTCGCCAAACTCACTCGCACACCCTGGGCTGTCTCGCCCGCCGCGGGTAGGGACAAGGCGTTGCCAGAACGGCGGCGTCCGCCAGCCGTCGGTTGGACGTCCGGCGGTGAGCGAAGTTGAAACGGCACCGAAGGAGAGCCTATTCAGGCGAAGCGATTACCCCTTCGATTCGACGAGGATCACCAGAGACTCCGGCACCACCCCGTCGAAGGCCATCGCATCAGCGGCGGCCTTGCTCTGCATCGCCGCCTGCAAGCCATCCATATCCGCAACGTCCATCATCAACGCCACGCGAGTCGGATCCTGAGGATCAACAAACGTTCGGATGTTGGTAACCCCGAGCGGACCAAAAAACTCCTCCCGCTTTGGTGAGGTGAGCCAGTGTTTCGCGCCCTTTGTGATGTTGTGATAGCCAATAATCGTCGGCATGGCATCCTCCCTGCGACGACGACGGCGGCCGGATCAAGGGCCGCGGTCCATCGCGCAAAGCTACTGTGCCCTGTTTTTGCTGGGTTGTGAATTGGTGGCGGTGGGATGACGGAGTTCCACGTCGCAGAGTTCGTTATGAAAGCCACCCGCAGGATCAGTCGTCTGGTGGCGAATGAAATCCAGATGGCAGGAAGGATCCAGCCGAGGGGACTTCGATATCGTTCCGAGACGAAGCGGATGGTCGGCGAACGCTGAACGCGGCGGCTATCGCCCTGAATCCGATCGGGCGATAGGCAGGATCGTCGCCCGGTTCGCCAAGGTCCTTCGATTTCGGATCTTTCAACGCACTGTCCTCCGGACCCCGCAACGACAAGGTCAGATAATACCAGCCTTCCTCTATGCCCGCCACGGAAGAGGCTGCTGTCCGATGCCTTAGTGTCTCCATTGGACAGACCAACCCGCCACGGTAACCTTGACGACGCGCTGACCGACCCAATTCTCTTCGCGAAGAGAGTGGAGGTGCCCCGATCTTCCGAAGGCAACGCAGACCGTTTCCGGCTTTGTCAGGAGCACATGGAAGCTGCGTTTTCGGCCCTGTTCGACGCCGCGATCCAATCTCGAAGAGGTGACCGCCGTGTTCGTCAAGTTGGCTGACAATCATAAGCAGGCCCTTCTTGCCAACCGCGGTCTGGCGCGCCAACTTTTCGGCTTTGAACAAAGCGCAAGAGGTCGAAACCTGGTGCCGGATCGCCCCTTCAACTATTGCTTCTTGCTGCCAGAGATTTGCTTCTAGCCGCCAGCCATCTTGCTGGTGCTGTCTCGACTATCCATTTGTCGATGCAACGGTGGGGAAGCGCCTGCCGACCTTCCGACCTCCTAAGGAGGAAAGTAGATGATTAGTCTAGCGTCGAGCCGCGTATACCGCAAAAGCCGAGTTACATGGTGACGTCGATCTTTGCTCCTCTCGGATATATGCCGCTCCCCGGGCCTGTCGGAACAGCAATTGCATGGTCTCTAATATAATTTGCGGTTGGGAGGCTGGGTGTAATGAACTGGCACAAATCCGATAGTTTCGCTCCACTGATCCTCGTGTTCCATGGTCAACAAAAATACAGGCAGATCCGTTCGCTTCGGCAAATGGCTGAAGTTCTTATTGCCGCCTGGCCCTCCTTTGACGGTGAGGAATACCTGACGGCTGCGAAAATTTGCCTGGATGCGCACCTTGGCACCTGCTCGGTGAACGAGGCACGGATCGCGTTGATTCGTGCTGCCGCAGAAGCAAATATACCGGTCATCACCGTCGTGCCAACAATCTGCGACGAGCAGTCTTCAGTTGTGGAAGGCGGCGTTTCGTTAGTGAAAGGGGTTCATTCCGCATAAGATTAAACCACGATCGGCTTTGCCCCGACGGTACGCTCCGTTGCTCCGTGCACGCTATCCCTCCACGCAATAAATCGCCGGACAACGCCATAAGCCTACGGAATCTTCCGGTAAATCCAAAGCTGGGCCGGAGGAATATTTCGTACCATGAACGCCAAATGGCGCACCTCGTGGCCGGCGGGAAGTGCCACGACCGGAGACAATAGGCCGTAGGTTATTTGAACAACCGGTCTCCCGACGGGAACGCGTTCCAACAGATCGAGGACGAGTGCCAGCCTCCGATCCACAGGCAGGTGCAAAAGCGGGATGGCGGAGATGACGCAATCAAACTTGGCGGCTCGTTTCTCACCCAGCGTTAGGTCGAGTGCAAAAGCGTCGCCGCATCGAATATCGACCTGTGGGAAAAGACTTCGCAGATGCTGACAGAACTCTGGCGAGTACTCGATGGAGGTAAGGTTTTGTGGTGCGATGCCGCGTGCCAGAATTGCTTTGGTAATCACGCCTGTGCCTGGACCGAGTTCAAGTACGGGTAGCCCAGAACCGAGATGCACAACGCTAGCCATCTTTCTAGCTGTCACGGTGGAGGTCGGCGCAATTGCACCGACAGAAGTTCGATCACGTTTCCAGCCCTTTAAGAAAGCAATTTCATCCCTGAACTTAAGTCCGACACGCTTCCGCATACTCATTCAACTGTCCCTTCATTCGTTACGAAGCCTCATCACGAGCCGTCAGCTGCGAGGCCAAAATGCGCTTGTGAAAATCTTTAGGAGGCGCCGGACACGAGCTGTGGCACCGAGAGGGGCTTCGCGTTGTCGTCAAGAATTTCGAACCGGTAACGATTGTCTTCGTCGCACGATACCGAGTAGGTCAGCCTGTCGACGACGTTGTTTTCGGCGTCAAAGGTAAGAACCTTGGGCTTAAGTTCCGTGATCTTGTGCTCGGCGAGATAGATCGAATTGCAGATGATAATCTGGTCCCCGGGCTGGCATGTGCGGGCGGCGGCACCGTTTAGGACACAGCATCTGGATCCGCGCACACCTAAAATGACGTATGTGGAGATGCGGGCGCCGGAGTTCTTGTTCCAGATTTCCACAAACTCCATCGGAAGGATCCCGGCCTCTTCGCAGTGAGCGGGGTCGAGTGTGATCGATCCGTGGTAATTGAGATTTGCCTCAGTCACATGGATCCCATGGAGCTTCCCGGCCACCAATTTTCGCATTTTGCCCCTTCGCTATCGGTCTTGCCCGCTCCGACCGCTGTCGGCTGTCCGGCACTGTAAAGCAGCCGTCGGAAATTGGAGGCTCGCGTCAGAGACTCAAGAAATAACTTCCAACCAGCTAATTAAGTGGGTGCTATCGGATTGGAGGCGTCGTTAACAGGCCAGAATATGTCGTTTGGGTACGGTTAGGCAATTATTGCGCATGCCAACGACGCCTAGTCGGCGGGCGCCAGTTTGCTTGCCGCTCAGCAACTCGAAACACTTTCCGTTCGCGCGAGCGTTGATCGTTGATCGTTGACCTCGCCTCACGCCCTCATCGAGACATGTGCAAGCCCCTGCGTAACTGGGCCGCCACTATTGATCCACCTGTCGCAAATTCAGGGAAGGCCAAGGAAGCCATCCAGAGGGCTCTTGAAGGATTTGTTCTTCGAGGTCTCGAAGGATGAACGCACCCGACCACCATGAGGCTCGGGTGCCCTCCCTCAGCAAGCCAAGGCGCGCTTTGCTAGATGCTCTGGGGCGGTGCGAAGAAGCAGTTGAGGTAATCTTCGTTAGGGTGAAGACAGACATGAAACTCCCCGTCTCCCGAAGGTAACTCGTCGCCGTAGGGCACGAAAAACATGTGTGGTCGTTTGGCGAGGAAGTGGTCGCCCGGATGCAGGATAATTGAGAAGCCACCGCGCATCTTTCGAACGCGTTCGCGCGGAATAGCATCGCAGTCGCCACCCTGGCCACGCCCCCTGCAGCAAGCTGGAGGGTAGGTCCAGCCGGATTCGGCGTCGTGCGCGTCGGAAGAAATACTCGACATTGCACCGATGAGGATGGTTGCAGCTATCATTGTGAACGACGACGCGGTCATCTGACCCTCCCCCCGATCGTTCAGAACATCGCATTTTACGCCCAAGATGGAGAACGAACAATTCCCGTACCCTGTGTGCAAGAGTTTTGGGATCCGGTTGGACGAGCCGGGGGTAAAAGCCTGTTCCACCCCGACTAGAGGTTTTCGCCACCCTCTAAGCTGTCGACGAACCGAGAAAGGGCTTCCGGCAGCATCTGCCCGTTCGCGGTGGAGAGCGGGGGGTATTCCAGCATGAGTTCCGGTCCGAGTGGGGCGATTCCGAACGCAGGCTCTGTGACGCGAGCGGAGTATTAGCTGCGTGTGATCGCAACTACCCTCTCCTGCCTGCTGTGAGCCGTGATCCACCGCTCCGCCGCATCCCGATGTCGAAACGATGCAAGCTCCAACCGAACTCTCGACCTAGCGGCTGCTTTTGACAGACCAGATTGCAATACCCATCAAAGCAAGTCCGGACATTTGAACGAGTGAAAGCGAATGGCCATAGATTTTCCAATCGATCACAAAAGCCGTCATGGGATATACAAACTGCAGTGCGGCAGTTCGACCGGTGCTTAGGCGAGCAAACCCGGCAAACATTACGACATAGGCAAGACCCGTATGGATCGCACCCAGCCCTGCTAGCCAGGCAATTGTGTCCAAATGGCTCGGCCACCCGTGTAGAACTGGCCACCAAAATGTAAGGACAGCGCCAACTAGACACTGCCACCAAGCGAGGGCGAATGAACTTACGGATCTCATCACTTTCGTCAGCAATGGAACCCAGGCGTAGACAAACGAGCCCGACAGGCTCATCAGCAAACCATAGAAATACTCTTGATGCCGCGTGCCCGTACCCATCACGTCGGTCGTCAGCACCAATCCAGCGAATGCCAAGAGCGCCGCGCCCACCTGCTTTCGGGACACCTTTTCCCGAAGAAGCCACACACCGAGCGCCATCGTCCAGAATGGCTGGATATGGAATACGACAGTGGAAACGCCGATTGACGTACGTGGAATCGCGGCGAAATGGAGCGCCCAGCTAATAATCATCAGAACGCCCGTCGCGACAGCGCCGAGTAGGTCCCGTGCCTGCAGCCTGGTTTCAGCCAACCGCCCACTCAACGCGCCCCACGAAAGCAGAGCAAGAAACCCAAAAAAGCATCGAAATGCTACCGTAGTGAGCGGGTCTTGGTTCGCCTGGAGCACGAAGATGCCCACCGTCCCAAGGATCAGCCCGCCAAGCACAATAAGGATCGTGCCCTGGCGTTCCCGTGAGTCACCCGGGACGGCCAAACCGGCAGATGTTGCAAGTGATGTGAGACCCCGTGTGTCCATCGGAAAATAATGGCGCTGGATCGATATCCAGAAAAGCGAATATCTGTTACAAGTATCATTCGATAATCGAATGGACGGTGAGATGAACGATCTCCAGATTGATTGGCTTAGAACCTTCGTGGCAGTTGTCGACACGGGCTCCATCACGGCAGCATCCCGTCAGGTTTCCCGCTCCCAGTCGGCAGTCAGTATGCAACTCAAGAAGCTCGAGGAATGCGTAGGGAGTTCCTTGCTAAACCGGGGGCCACGCCACCTGTCTCTGACCCCTCCCGGCTTCGATTTACTCGCTTACGCCCGACAACTGATCGAATTGCACGGCCGCGCCCAGATCGCGATGCGCGGATCAACGGTTTCTGGGAAGGTCGCCGTCGGTGTCCCTGACGACTACGTCGCGAGTTACTTCGCGCCAATTTTGCGGACCTTCGCCAACCGTTTTGCCGAAGTAGAAATATCAGTCGTTTGCGAGCCATCGAGTTCGCTATTGCCAAGGATCGACCGTGGTGATTTGGATTTGGCACTCGTGACACGCGATATGGCGACCCGAGGGGAGCCAAATCGCGGCATATTCCTTTTCTACGAACCCTTGGTGTGGGTTGCGTCAGACCAACATGAGGCATGGCGGAAAAACCCGCTGCCCTTGGCTTTGCACGAACTGGGAAACCGCTTCCGTGGCGAAGTTTTGGCAGGCATCGCGGCACTTGGGCGGGACTACCGTGTAGTCTATAGCTCACATAACCTAACGGGACAGTTGGCGGTAGTAGAGGCAGGTTTGGCCGTTGCCGTGCTCGCACGATCCAGCGTTCCCAGCCATTTCAAGTTACTGGATACTCGCCATGGTCTGCCGGAGCTGCCTAAAATGGAGGTAGCCTTGGTTCGCAGCAAAGACTCTAAGCGCTCTGCGGCGGTCGACGCTATGCACAGCGAGGTCCTTCAAGTGTTGAATTTCCAGCCTTGATTTTCCGTGTCCGTTGGCAGCATGGCGCCAGGATGACGCCCCCGAGAGGTGCTGTGGCTCGATGGCGGCATTTTCCGATATGGCTGGATTGTTTAACCACAACTTGATCGAAGGACCATCGATAACCATGACATGATGGACCCGCTTGCCTGTTGACCAAAGCCTCAAGAAGCGTGTGAGACATGGTCGTTTCCGGGGCAACTTTCGTGATGACCGGAGACCACCCATAACGCCAGGTCAGAGCACCGCTTGCCTCCCCGCGATTGCCACGCCTTATTGAAAACGGCGTTCAAAATCACAATCTCAAAGTGATGATTGGAGCCTGACGGATGCTATACCTAACTCTCGCCCTCAGCTTTTGCATTTTAACCAGCACATACTTCGTCGGACGTTTGTACGCCGCAAAGACCCGGTTGGTCGAAAAGGCAATTGAGGAAACGATTGAGCGCAAGCTGTCGACATCCCCGATAAGCGCCGAGCTGCACCGCCTGCGGGAAGAGAACGGAGTGATGCGCAACCTTCTGATCGACATGGTGGAAAACGAGGCTTCGCTAGCCGACGCAACCACAATGTCAGAGGTGGAAAGGACACGCGCGGCAAACGCTCGAACACTCCGGCGCCGGGAGGTTTTCGGTGAGGCGATACTCGTGCTTCAGCAGACCAATGGAGGGCGACCCCCAAGCAGACAGCCGACTGAACGGGCCTAAAGGCAGGCCTGGTGTGAACGTCATCCATCCGCCAATCTAAAAGGGTGGCTCTCACTTGGAAGCCAATCGTCATACCCCGGAAGATGGGCGATAAACTGTCAGGCCTATCAGCCCGTCCAGGCGTATACGTCCGCTGGCTCTGCCACACCCTTAAGCACGAATGAACCAACATTCCTAAACCCTTTCGGTACCTGTGCTGCGAATGGCCTTGATGCCAGAAGGCTGTAGCCGACCGTATCTGCAACTTTTTCGATCCGGGCCGCTTCGTTGACTGCGCGGCCGATCGCCGTGAAATCGAGGCGGCGGGAGGCACCTATGTTGCCGTAGAAAACCTCGCCAACGTGCAGAGCGATATCGACCAACAGCTGCGGCTCCTCTTCATCGTTGCGCCTTGCATTCAGCAATTGATTGGCTTTCATGGCCATCCGAGCCGACGACAAAGCACGGCCACAAGCCTCGGAGGGATCGTCGATGTCAGCAGGGAAAATCGCCAGCAGGCTATCACCCATAAATTTGAGGATCTCGCCACCATTCTCCTCCACCGGCCCGGCGATCGCCTCGAAGTGTTCGTTCAGCCAGCCGACGATCCTCTCCGGTGGCCACCGCTCGTTCAAGGACGTGAAGTCTTTTAGATCGGCAAGCAGGATTGCTGCGTATATCGAGGCGCCATCTCCACGACGGGTCTGTCCGCTGAGAATGCGGCCACTGGTTCGCGTCCCGGTGTAGACGGCAAGCATGTCGGTCGCAACGCGGGTGGTTGCAACTCGGCAGCAAGTCAGTGCCAACGCGGGCATCAAGCGTTCGACGTCTGCAATTTGCTGTTCTGAAAATCCGCCGGGTCCATCGACTGCTATCGAGAAGCCCACGCCACCAAGGGCAGTCTCTCCAGGAAACTCCGCAAGCTTGATCAAGTACTCAGTCGCGCCGAGCTGTGCCAATTCGTCAAACAACGGAAAGCTATTGGTTTCGTTCGCCGGCAGGCTCCACCGGCCGTAGAGAAGGTTATTCGACAGCAGATGGAAGATCGGTGAGCGCTCGAACATCTCCTGTCCCGCGTCATCGTGCCCTTGGATGTCAACGGACATGACCGAGTGTGGCGACCACGCGACCGAAAATCCCTTCTGCATCGGGTCGATGGATGGCATTGCAATCGAGGCGCGGACAATCGGATAACCTAAAGCGACCAATCTTGGCCCAAGTCCCTCCATGATCTGCTCGACGCTCCGGCTGGATAGGCCCTCCCCGATGATCCAGTCGATCAGCTCCTGCAAACCCTGCACGAAAAATCCTCCATCATCGCGCATCCACCATAGGCTGGCACTGGATGCCCGGTCGAGAAGGCAAACGAAATCCAAAAGAAAAAAAGGAGGCTTTCCGACGAGGCGGGCGGTCGTAGAAGCTACCTTCGAAAGTTCTCCGCGCTTGCGGGCCTTTACCGTCGTGGAAGGCCAGAACCAGGTTTCCTCGCCTATTGCTGCCGCCTCATAGGGATGCGCGCCTCTTCGCGAGATTGATTGGCGGGTCGCGGTTTGCGAATGGCTGCGCGGTCGGCCAAAGCAAAAAGGCCGACGCGTCTTTCGCGTCGGCCCCAGTCTGCCGGTTAAGCCGTCGTGAACGGCACGGCTACGAAGGTCGTGTTATTGCCGCGCTGTATCAGCAGCAGCACTGACTTCTTCTTGGCCTTCGCAACATCCGCAACTGCGTTCTTGGCTCCACTGGCATTCTGGATTGTCTTGTCGTTGACTGACAGAATGACGTCACCGGCTTTCAGCCCCGCCGAGGCTGCCGGTTTGTCAGGCGATACGTTGGCAACGACGGCACCTTGGACGTCCTGGGAGAGGTCCAGCCGCTCACGAACTTCCGGCGTCAGGTCGACAAGTGCGACACCAATCCGCGGACCGGCTGGGATCGCCTGTTCGGAGCCTTTGGGAGCAGCAAGCTGAGCCATTCCGTCGTCGCTGCTGCCGATCTCGACCGTGAGGTCGACGCTCTTACCAAAACGCCAAACCGTAACGGTTTTCTTGTCACCAGGGGTAAGATCCGCCACGAACTGCGACAGGTCCTTTGGTGTCGACACCGGCTTTTCGCCAACCGCCGTAATGGCATCGCCCTGCTTGATACCGGCGCGAGCGGCGGGCGAGTCTTTCGAGACGTTTGCAACAAGCGCACCAGCCGGATTTGCCAGATCGATCGCGTCCGCAATTTCCTGCGTCACCGGCTGGATCTGGACACCGAGGTAGCCGTGATCGACGGAACCGGCGTTCTGAGAATTTGCGACAACCACCTTTGCCTGATCGGCCGGAACGGCGGATGCGGCAAATGCAGATGACGTTTCGAGGGAGATGGAGGCCGCGCCGATCATAATGGCCACGCCCAGAAGAGCCGCAGATCTGCGGCGATTGACAATGCTTGTCACGATTTCAGTCCTATTAAATTGCTTCACCGCGTAAAGCCTCTCAGTGAAGCTCAACACTTGGCGAGGATATGAAGCCAGCCAATTATGTTTTCAAATTAAAAGTATATTACAATTTCATTGCCAATAAGTAATGTACTAAAATAGTTTATTACTTGATGGCAAGCTTTTGCAACTGGAGCGATGTATTAGCCTTTAGGAAGCTGGCGCTGCATCGTCCGCCCTGGTCGCAAGGGTTTCGCCACAAGGGGGCGGGCACCTCCAAGACGCTGCGGTCGCCGTTCACCGCGCACGGCCAAGGGCGAAATGACCTCCCGCTGCCTCCTTGTCCTGATCCGCGCTGCACGAGTTTCGCCGAATTCACGGAACCGGGACTTCCAGTCCAGTTTTGATGCGATCCATCGCGACAAACGTCCGGAAACGTTTGACGTTGTTGTTTCCGAAAAAGAGCCGCCGGGTCAGGGATTCATATTCCTTCATGGATGGTACGACGATGAGGAGGATAAAATCCGCTTCGCCCGTCACATAGTAACACTGCTGGATTTCGGGGGTCGCCGCGAATTCCCGCTTGGCGCTTTCGATTTGTTCTGCGGTCTCGCTGATCACCTCCACTTCGACGAAGATTGTGATCGGATGCCCCAGCGCTGCGGGATCGACGATCGCGACATTCGCCTTGATCACACCGGCTTCCGTCATCTTCTTGATCCGGCGTTGAACGGCTGGAGCCGACAGATTGACCGCTTCGCCGATCATTCTCTGCGGCGTGAGGTTGTCCTTCTGGAGGAGGGCGAGGATTTTGCGGTCGAAGTCATCCAAAATGATCTTCTGCGCCAGCGCACCCATACTTCTTCGCTCCCCTGGACGAAACAAACTTGCAAATCAGACCCCAATATTCAGCGCACGATGCGGAGGCAATGCAATATATTTTCCCCTCGAACCCGAGCGAGGCCCCCATGTTTCTCATAAATTCGAATAGCGCCTACAAGTCTCCGCTGGACCCACGGGACGCGGAAGCTCTCGGCCCGGTGGCTGCCGCGGAGGTCGAGAGGTTCCTGTCGCACCGCCAAAACAACGCGAAGACGCCCTTGGTGTCCCTCGGCGGCCTTGCTCGCAAACTCGGGGTGTCGAGCATCCATATGAAGGACGAAGGCTTCCGGCTCGGCCTTGGCAGCTTCAAGGCGCTTGGCGGTGCCTACGCGGTGATGCGTCTTGTGCTCGAGGAGGCAAGCAAACGCCTTTCCAGGCAAGTCGATGTAACTGAACTTGGTTCACCGGAGGTCCTGGCCGTGGCAAAAACCATGACGGTTGCCTGTGCCACCGACGGCAACCACGGACGTTCCGTGGCCCAGGGGGCGCAGATCGTCGGCGCACGTGCCGTGATTTTCGTTCACTCGGGCGTCAGCGACCAACGGGTGGCGGCCATCGCAGGATTTGGCGCCGACGTGTGCCGCGCCGAGGGAACCTACGACGACTCTGTCAAGGAAGCGTCCAGGGTTGCGATCGAGCGTGGCTGGACAATCGTGTCGGATACGTCCTGGCCTGGCTATGAGCGCATTCCAAGCCTTGTAATGCAGGGCTACACCGCGATATTCCGCGAGGCACTCAGGGATTTGCAGGACCCGCCGACCCATGTTTTCGTTCAGTCAGGGGTTGGCGGCATCGCTGCTGCGGCAGCCGGCTATCTCGCGCTTGTCATGGGGGACACACGCCCGATCTTCACAGTTGTTGATCCCGAACGTGCAGCATGCATCGTCGAGAGCGCCAAGGCCGGGCATCCGGTGACGGTTGACCACGGTGAGCCGACAATCATGGCCATGCTCGAATGCTACCAGCCGTCCCTGGTAGCCTGGCGCATCCTTTCGCGTGTGGCAGACGCGTTCATGACCGTAGACGAACACGACGCAGTCACCGTCATGAAGAGGCTGGCCCACCCGGTCGGGGGAGACCCCGCCGTCGTGGCGGGCGAAAGCGGTGGCGTTGGCCTGGCCGGATTGATCAGGGCCATCGGTGATCGGCAGATCAAGGCTCATTTGCGGCTTGGAGATCGATCGCGCGTCCTCGTGATCAACACCGAAGGAGCGACCGATCCGCTCAAGTATGAGGCGATCGTCGGGGAAGCACCCGGATCGGTTTTGGCGAAAAACGCAGGGGCGGCGGCATGACTGGATCATCGGTAAATGAGGAACGCTTGCTCGGACGTCTGCGTGAACTCGGCTCCATCGGCAGAGACAAGGATGGCCGCCTTGTCAGGCTTGCGGCGTCCGACGCGGACAAGCACGGCCGGGATCGCTTGATCGCCTGGATGCAGGAAGCCGGGCTCGATGTCGCAGTCGATCGCATCGGCAACATCTTCGGCATCTGGGCGCCGATACAGGCCGACGATACAGCAAAACCGCTGATGCTGGGGTCTCATATCGATACTGTGATCAATGCAGGGGTGTTTGACGGCTGTTACGGTGTCCTTTCGGGACTGGAAGTCGTAGAAACTCTGAAATCGGAGGGCTTCAATCCGAACCGACCTATCGCGATTGCTGCATTTACCAACGAAGAAGGCGTGCGCTATGCGCCTGACATGATGGGGTCGCTGGTCCATGTCGGCGGACTTGATGTCGATGAAGCGCTTGCCACCGTAGGCACCGATGGCTCTGTCCTTGGTGAGGAGCTTGCCAGGATTGGCTATGACGGACCACGAGAGCCCGGCTTCCTGCAACCGCACGCCTATATCGAACTCCACATTGAACAAGGGCCGATCCTCGAGCGCGAGGAGACCACGGTTGGGGCCGTCGAGAACCTGCAGGGCATTTCCTGGCAGCGAGTAACCATCGAAGGAGATGCCAACCACGCAGGCACGACACCCATTTCCATGCGCCGCGATGCCGGCTTGGCAGCAGCGCGCGTCATCACCTTTCTGCGCGACCGGGCGAAGGCATCTAACACCCCTACGGTCGCCACAGTCGGGTGCATCGAGTTCGAGCCAAACGCAATCAACGTGATCCCCTCGAAAGCGACATTCACGGTTGACCTGCGCGATCCCGATGAGGAGAAACTGTTGGCGGAAGAAGCTGCCTTGGCAACATACCTCGATACGGTTGCGGACGATGAGCAGGTCACAATCACCACGAAACGTCTGGCAAGATTTCAGCCGGTGACTTTCGACAGCGGCATTGTGGCGGCGGTCGTGGAGGCTGCGACGGCCCGCGGATTGAAATCGAAAAGGATGACATCAGGCGCAGGGCACGATGCTCAGATGATCGCCAGGATCGCACCCTCGGGGATGATTTTCGTACCGAGTATCGGCGGCATCAGCCATAACCCCAAGGAATTCACGCCCAATACCGATCTGGTCGCAGGAGCCAATGTGTTGCTTGACGTGGTCCGCAATCTCACCGCACCGGAGAACTGATCTGATGACCGACGTTGAGACGCTCCATGCCGAAATGAGTGAGTGGAGGCGACACCTCCATGCCAATCCAGAATTCGGTTTTGCGGAGCAAGCCACGGCTGCGTTTGTCGCCGACAAACTTAGAACATTTGGCCTCGATGAGGTCGCTGAAGGCGTCGGTGGTACCGGGGTTGTCGGAACCCTCAAGCGAGGGACCGGCAACCGCGCCATTGCGCTGCGAGCCGACATGGACGCCCTGCGCATCACCGAGCAGGGTGACATGCAACATAAATCCCGCAACTGCGGGCTGATGCACGCCTGTGGTCACGACGGTCACACCGCTATGCTCCTCGGAGCCGCGAAGTTGCTTGCCGCAGAAGGCGGTTTCGACGGGACGGTCCGCTTCATTTTCCAGCCGGCCGAGGAATGGGGCAAAGGCGCCCTCGCGATGATGTCCGATGGTCTTTTCGAGAAATATCCGTTTGATGAAATCTATGGCATCCACAATATGCCGGGTCTTCCTGTTGGCTATTTCGAGACAAAACCCGAAGAATTCATGTCGGCGGAGGACAATTTCGAGATCACGCTCAAGGGCGTCGGGGGACACGCCGCCCGACCGCACTGGGGCAGCGAAGTCCTGGTCGCCGCCTGCGCCATCGTCACCAATCTGCAGACGATCGTCGCGCGGCGCATCGACCCCGCCGACATCGGCGTCGTATCCGTCACTGAGCTCATCACCGACGGCACCAGGAATGCCCTGCCCGGCATGGCACGCATTCTCGGTGATGCCCGCAGCTTCCGCAGGGAGATCAGCGAGCGCATCGAGCAGCAGATGCGGATTATCGCGCAAGGCACTGCGCTTGCCTATAATGTCGAGGCCCATGTCCGTTACACGCGTGAATTCGTTCCACTTATGAACGACACCGCCTTGGCTGCCGAAGCCATGGCCGTGGCAGTGGAATTATATGGCGCGTCGAACGCAAGGGTCGCATCAAAACCGATGACGGGATCAGAAGATTTCGCGCAGTTCCTCAGCCGGGTGCCTGGGTGCTTCGTGTTCCTCGGCAATGGCGAAACATCGGCTCCGCTCCACAATCCGAATTATGACTTCAATGACAACGGCCTTGTCCATGGCATGCGATTTCATGCAGCAATAGCGCGTCGACGCCTAGCAAATTGACCAATGCGACGGCAGTTGCAGGCAAATTTTGCCATCCCGGATCTAGCGCCTTGCCACAGAAGACGATGATGGCAACGTGCGACGAAGTGACGTTGGTCCGCCGGTCTTTCCGGGCCCAACGCGGGCGACCTCAATCCGAAAAATCGAGCCAAGGGCCCTGCGGTCGTTCTCTGCCTGGACCGAGAAAGAGTCGGTGAAAAGTGCGTTTTGTACCATGTGCGAGGAACGATGAACCCGGCGCGCAATTTCCCGTCCGTTCAAGTCGGCTCGCTTCCCTTTCTCACCAGTTCGTCACCGAGCCATCCCGGCGTTTCAGATGAGGCGCCTCCCAGAATTCAAAACTCTGCCTTGCAATCAACGCCTCGTTCACTTCGACCCCCAGGCCGGGCGCATCGGAAACTGGATAGCAGGCAGCCTCAAGCCGTGGCTGGACCGGAAAGAAGTCAGAATTGTCAAAACCCAGATGCGTCTCCGCGGGACTCGCCCGCGTTTCCAACCAGGCAAAATTCGCAACAGCGGCGCAGAAATGGATCGTGGCAGCCGTGCATACCGGGCCGAGTGGATTGTGCGGCATCATGTCAACATAGTGAGCCTCGCTCCAGCCGGCGACCTTCATCGATTCAGTCAGACCGCCGACATTACAGACATCAAGGCGATTGAACTGGTGAATGTCGCGCTCGATGAAGGGCAGGAACTGCCACTTCGACGAGAACTCCTCGCCGATCGCAAACGGAACATCGGTCATTCGACGCAGCGCCTCGTAGGCGCCCGGTGTTTCGTCGCGGATCGGCTCCTCGAGGAAGTCGAGTGTACCCTTCGGCATCTTCTGGCAGAAGCTTGCAGCTTCAGCGACCGTCAGGCGGTGGTGATAATCGATGCCCAGCACGATTTCCTCGCCCAGTGTTTCCCGAGCTTTGACGCACCATTTCGCTGTCATCGCGATATGTTCGCGGGGCTCGTAAATCTCCCTGTGCTCGTGACCCGAGGGTGAAAGTCGCATGGCCCTCCATCCATGCTCGACCAGCATCTGTGCCTGCTCGATCATCGCTGGCCCCGGCTCCGCGAAGGTCGTCGCAAAGGTCGGTATCCGGTCGCGCTGCTTGCCGCCGAGCAACTCGTAGACGGGCACGCCAAGCGCTTTGCCCTTGATGTCATGGAGCGCGATGTCGATCGCCGAGATCGCGGCCTGCAATACGCGACCGCCCTCGAAATACTGGCTGCGATACATCTCCTGCCAGAGCGCCCCGATCTTGAACGGGTCGCGGCCACGCAAGAATTCCGCATAATGTTCCAGCGCACCGACGACCGCCTTCTCGCGGCCGGAGAGTCCACTTTCGCCCCAGCCGAAAATCCCGTCATCGGTCTCGACCTTCACCAGAAGCTGGTTGCGAATGCCAACCTTGACGGCGTAGCTCTTGATTGCTGTGATCTTCATGTCCGTTCTCCGGTTACCAGTGCCAGAGCGTGCCGTCTTCGAGACGGTTCACAGGCAGATAGGCGCGCTGATATGGATATTTCTCGGCAAGCTTTTCATCGATATCGACACCGTGGCCGATCGCATCGCCCGGATGAAGATAACCGTCATCCAGGCTCCAGGCACTCGGGAACACCTCAAGGATTTCCGGCAGGTAGCCCGAATATTCCTGGATGCCGAAATTCGGCACCCAGAGGTCGAGATGCAGGTTGGCGCCGAGGCAGATCGGCGACATGTCCATTGCGCCGTGGCAGGCAGTGCGGACATTATAGACGCTGGCGAAATCCATGATGCGCCTTTGGGCGGTCACACCGCCGGCATGTACCGTGGTCGTCCTGATGTAGTCGATCAGCTGCTCTTCCATCAACAGCCGCGCGTCCCAGATCGTGTTGAAGACTTCACCCACGGCAAGCGGTGTCGTGGTGTGTTTGCGGATCAGACGGAAGCCCTCCTGATACTCGGCCGCCACCGTGTCTTCCAACCAGAAGAGCCGTGCAAATTCGAGGTCTTTACCCAACCGCGCCGCTTCGATCGGCGTGAGGCGGTGGTGGCTGTCATGCAGGAGCTCAATATCCCAGCCATGCGCCTCGCGGACCGCCTTGAAGAGTTCGGGAACATAGCGCAGATATTTCGACGTCGACCATGTTTCCTCGTGAGGAATGGCATCGTCTGCAGCGTTGTTGGTGACCGACTTCTTGCCGGTGCCATAGACGTCAGGCAGCCCGGGAATGCCGACCTGAACGCGGATCGCCTTGTAGCCCTGCTTAATTCGCTTGCCGACCGCTTCGACCGCTTCGCCAATATCAGTGCCCTGCGCGTGTGTGTAGCACAGCACCTTCTCGCGGCTGGCGCCACCCAGCAGCTGGTAAAGCGGCATGTTGGCGGCTTTCGCCTTGATGTCCCAAAGTGCGGTATCGATACCGGCGATCGCCGCCATCGTCACAGGACCGCGGCGCCAATAGGCTCCCTTGTAGAAATACTGCCAGATATCCTCGATGCGGCTTGGATCGCGGCCGATGAGCAATGGTGCAAGATGATCCTGAAGATAGGCTACGACGGCCTTTTCACGACCGTTCAGAGTGGCGTCGCCGACCCCTGTCAGCCCCTCGTCGGTGAAGATCTTGACGGTGACGAAATTGCGTCCGGGCGAGCAGACAATGATTTTGACGTCGGTAATTTTCATGACTTATCCGTTGGCTGAAACTGTACGTGCGGGGTCGTAGCGGAACCGGTTGTGAATGCGCCGGTTGCGCGGGTCGGGATGAGGAATGGCGGAGAGCAGCGCGCGGGTATAGTCATGCGCCGGATTGTTGACGACCTGATCGGTGTCGCCCGCCTCGACGATCTTGCCGCGATACATCACAGCAACGCGGTCGCACATGTAGCGGATAACCGACATATCGTGCGAGATGAAGACGTAGGAGAGACCGAGCTCGTCCTGCAACTTCATCATGAGGTCAAGCATCTGTGAGCGCAACGACACATCGAGTGCCGAGGTTGCTTCATCGGCAACGATCAGCCGCGGCTTGAGCGCAATCGCCCGCGCAATACCGATACGCTGTCGCTGACCGCCGGAAAAAGCATGCGGGTAGCGTTCACGCCAGGCCGGTTCGAGGCCGACTTGCTGCATAAGTTCCGAGACCCGATCATCGAGGGATCTGCCCTTCACGCCAGCGAGCTTCAGCGGCTCGGCAATGATCTGGCCGACCGTCTTGCGTGGGCTGAGCGATCCGACCGGGTCCTGGAAGATCATCCGGATATCGTGGCGAACATCCTTCAATGTCGTTTTGTCGGCCGAGCAAAGATCGACCGTGCTGCCGTCAGCGCGGCGGTAATTCATAGCGCCGGCTTGCGGATCGTAAATGCGCAGCAAGCAACGTCCCATTGTCGTCTTGCCCGAGCCGGATTCACCGACGATGCCGAGGGTTTCACCGGCACGAACGATCAGCGACACGTCGTCCACTGCCTTCAGGCCGGATGGGAAAGTCAGCGACAGGTTCTCGACCGCGAGTAGCGGCGGCGCGCCAACGGGGATTTCGGATCGTGACAGCCGAACTTCCGCCTTCTTCTCCAACTTGACGACCGAACCGATCAGGCGGCGCGTGTAGTCGTCCTTTGGTGCGTGGAAAATCTGCTCCACGGAGCCACGCTCCATCACCTTGCCGCGATACATCACCAAGACTTCGTCAGCGATTTCGGCAACGACACCCATGTCGTGGGTAATGAAGAGCACGGCCATGCCGTGGCTGTGCTGCAGTCGTTTGATCAGATCGAGAATTTCGGCCTGGGTGGTGACGTCGAGTGCTGTCGTCGGCTCATCGGCGATCAGAACCTGGGGATTGCAGGCGAGCGCCATGGCGATCATGACCCGCTGGCGCATGCCTCCGGAGAATTCGAAAGTGTAGCGGTCGATTGCGGTTTCAGGGCGCGGTATTTCGACCTGGCGCAGCAACTCGAGAACGCGGTCGCGCTGCGCCTTGCCGCGAATGCCGAAATGTATGCGCAGCGCTTCGCCGATCTGCGCGCCGATACGATGGACGGGCGACAGTGAACTCATCGGCTCCTGGAAAATCATGGCGATCTCCTTGCCACGAACGCCGCGAATTTCCTTGCCGCGCGGGTCGAGCTTGGCGAGATCCACCGATGTGCCGTCTCCCCGCGTCAATACGATCGAACCATCCTCGATACGACCGGGTTTATCGACGATCTGCAGGATGGAGCGCGCCGTAACCGATTTCCCGGATCCGGATTCGCCGACAACACAGAGTGTCTTTCCGCGCTTCAGCTCGAAGGACACGTCGTCGACCGCCTTGAACAGACCCGTGCGCGTCGGGAAGTAGGTTTTCAGGTTGTCGACCTTGAGGAGTGTATCTTTGTTCATGGTCATGACACCGACTCGTAGGGATCTGCGGCATCGCGGAGGCCGTCGCCGAGGAAGTTGAGGGAAAGCACCGAGATGACAATTGCGGCAGCCGGCGTGAACAGGAGCCAGGGCGCTTGAGCGACCGCACGGATGTTCTGCGCCTCCTGAAGGAGCACGCCCCAGGAAATGATCGGCGGCTGTAGACCGACGCCGAGGAACGAGAGTGCGGTTTCAGCCAGGATCATCGAGGGGATCGCCAGCGTCAGTGTGGCGATGATGTGGCTCATGAAGGACGGCACCAGATGGTGGAAGATGATGCCGAGCTCGCTCATGCCGTCGAGACGTGCGGCAATCACGAAGTCCTCATTGCGCAGAGAGAGAAACTTGCCACGCACCTCCCGCGCCAGGCTCGTCCAGCCAATCAGCGAAACGATCAGGGTGATGACGAAATACGTCCTGAGCGGTGGCCAGCCAACGGGGATTGCTGCCGCCAGCCCCATCCATAGCGGGATCGTCGGGATCGAGCGCAACAGCTCGATGAAACGCTGGATGGCGATATCGGCCCAGCCCCCGAAAAATCCGGATATGCCGCCGATCGTGACGCCAAGAATGAGGCTCATGAAGACCCCGACAAGGCCGATCGAGAGGGAGATCTGGGCACCATGGACCACGCGCGAGAAGATGTCGCGTCCGAGGCGATCTGCGCCAAAGATGTACATGCTGTCTCCCGGCATCGGGTTGGTGAGGCCAAAGAGCTTGGTCCTCATAGGGATGAAGCCGAGGAGAGTGTATGGTTGCGCCGCAGGTACGAAAAAGCCGACCGGGATCGGCTTGGCAGGATCCGGGGTGAACTCACGCCGCATGGATTCTGTGTTCAACGTCATCTTCAGCTGATTGACGTGTGGGCGCAAGGAGCCGTCCAAGAGAAGCGATATGCCCTGTGGAGGGGCGTAGGTGAAACGCGCATTGGTCGCGTTGGGATCGAACGGCGCGATGAAATCCGCGAAGGCAGCGACGAGATACATGAACACGATGACGACAAGGCTTGCCAGCGCGATCTTGTGCTTCTTGAATTTCAGCCAGAAGAGCCGCCATTGGCCGGCAACGGCAATATCACTGCGGTGAAGGTCGAGCGATGTGCCGGTCTCCGGCGGGAGCTGAGTGATGTCTGTCATTGGAACCGGATCCGCGGGTCAGTGATGGCGAGCAGGATGTCGGAAATCAGCGTGCCGATAATGGTAAGCACCGAAATCAACAGGATGAGCGAGCCAGCGAGATACATGTCTTGTGCAAGCAAGGCGCGCAGCAGCAGCGGTCCCGTCGTCGGCAAGCTCATGACAACCGAGACAATGATCTCACCCGAAATAACGGCGGGCAGGATCCAGCCGAGCGTCGAGATCAGCGGATTGAGTGCAAGCCGCACCGGGTAGCGAATGAGAAGCTCGAATTCGGACATGCCCTTGGCGCGGGCCGTCGTCACATAGGGCTTGGACAATTCGTCGAGCAGGTTGGCGCGCATGATGCGAACGAGTGCTGCAAGCGAGCCGAGGCCGATGACGAGCACGGGCAGCCAGACGTGTTTGGCAAAATCGCCAAGCTTGGCAAAACTCCAGGCCGCGTCGACGAAAGCGGGCGAAAACAGGCCGCCGACACTTTGGCCGAAATAGGCCGACATGACGTACATTGCCGAAAGCGCCATCAGGAAGTCAGGCACGGCGAGAAAAAAGAAGGCAAGGAAGGTCGCTGAATAGTCGGAGATCGAATACTGGCGCACGGCCGACAGGATGCCGATCGGAATGGCGATCGCCCATACGAAGCAGAGCGTCAGGAAGGACAGGAGGAGCGAGAAGCCAAGGCGGCCCCAGATCAATTCGGTGACCGGCTTGCCGAGCTCGAATGAAATCCCGAAATCGCCATGCATGAGGATCCCGGCCATCCATTTGTAATATTGGAAATACATCGGTTGATCGAGACCGTAGCGCTCACGCATGGCGGCAACCGTGCCCTCTTCGACCGCCCCACCCTGGCTTGCCCAGTCGGCCATCAGAGTCGTGAGATAATCACCGGGCGGGAGTTGGATGATGATGAAGGCGATGATGGAAACGGCAAGGAGTGTCGGTATCGCGAACACCAGCCGTTTGGCGATATAACGGAGCATGATTTCTGACCGCTCGATAGGATCGAAGGGGCGGACCGGGGGGAAGTTTCCCCGCCGGCCCGGAGGAGTTTAGTTAGCCGGCTTGTCGAAGTACCACTGGGTCAGCGTCGGGGCCGGATGCCAGAGATTGCCGGTGATCGGAATGCCGTTGACGACATTCTTCAGGTTCTTCGACACCATCATGTATTTCGGCATGGGGCGCGAAATGCCGATGTTGAGGAAGTTGTCAGCGGAAAGATTGAGGAATTCCTTCATCTTCTCGCGGCGATCGTTGTCGCCTACGGCAGCGTTGACCTTGTCGTAGGCTGCCATGAGAGCCTTGATCTCGGCTGGAGGTTCCTCGCCCGTGGCGTGGTTCGAATACCATTCGCTCCACTTCATCGCGAAGAAGATGTCTGCCTTCTGGAACGGCATGTAACAACGCGGGTCGGTGTAGACCTCAGACAGGCCGCCAACGCAGTTCCAGATATAGGCGTCCTGCTCGTTTGCTGGCCACATGGTGTTCAAGCGAGCGCGATCCGTGGTCCGCAGCTGGATGTCGATCCCGACGTCCTTGGCGTATTTCTGCACCATCTGCATCACGTCGGGATAGGAGAGCCCGAAAACGTCCGCCACCATGAAGTTGATGGTGAAGCGCTTGCCGCTGTCGTCGAGACGGAAACCTTCCGCGTCTTTCTTCGGCATGATCTTGTCGAGCATGTCGTTGGCAAGCTTCGGATCAAATTCCGTGTATTGCTTGGCTTCACGCTCGTTGAAAAGCTCGTGCTCGGGCTGCGTCGCCACCTGCGCCGGGGCGCCCTGGCCGACATAGACGAGATCGATAATCTCCTGTCGGTTGATTGCGTGGCTGAGCGCGATGCGGAAATCCTTGTTCTGGAAAAGCTTGCGCTTGGTGTCGTCGGTCGAGTTGAGATTGAGCAGGATGACGGCATCATTGGCCGGCAGGTCCTTCACGTCGACAAAGCGATAATTGCCGCTTTCCTGGCCATCGAAGAGCACCGACTTGAAGGTCGAATTATTGATGTGGCGGAACGCGAAATCGAACTCGCCCGAGGTCATCTTCAGCGCCATCAGCTGTGGGTCGTCGAGCTTTGCCCAGGTGACGCCGTCGATATAAGGCAGCTGGTTGCCCTCAGGATCCACCTTCCAATAGTAGGGATTGCGGGTCGCGACGACGCGTTCGCTGTCGGCATAGGGTACCGTCAGGATCCAAGGGTTCATCGTTGGCAGCTGGAGGTTTTGCCAGTAAGGCGGCTGGAAGGTCAGGGAGACCTTCGAGTTGAACAGCGCCACCCAATCGCCTGCAGCCGGATTGGCTTTCAGCAGAGCGGGGATGCCGTCCTTGTTATACTTCTCGTGGAACTGGCTGAGGTAGTGCTTGGGGTAGATGACCGGCAGATGACCCTGGCCGTAGGCGAGCTGCTGCAGGAACAGGCCATAGGGGCTGTCGAATTTGAATTCGACTGTCAGGTCGTCGATCTTGCGCACTTTTACCGGTTTGCCCGCGACCGTAAAGGTCGGGTTCTTGGCCGGCGAAAGCGCGTCGTTCATGAACACGTCTTCGTACCAGAACATGATGTCATCGGCCGTGAAAGGCTGGCCGTCGCTCCACTTCAACCCCTTGCGAAGCTTGAAGGTATAGGTGGTGGCATCATCCGATGCGGTGAATTCCTCCGCCAGCGAAGGTATCACCTTCTGCCAGGCCGGATCCCAACGAACGAGCAGTTCATTGGCGATGGTGCGGGTCAGATTGTACTGGTCGCCATTGGCGAGAATGGTGGTGCGCAGCGTGCCACCGTATTTGCCTATTCCATCAACCATAGCTTCGACGAAGGGATGCTCAGGAAGGCGATCGGCAACGGCTGGCAGCTTGCCGGCCTTCACTTGCTCGTCGAGCATTGGCGCCTGTTTGAAATCCACCGCAAAGGCAGGAGCTATCGCTCCCAAGAGCGCCGCACTCAACAACCCCGTCGATAGGACGAGGCCACGCAGCTGTTGCTGGTAACCCATTCTTTTCCTCCTGATAACCGGCCCTCTCCGCCGACTGAAAACGAAAGCCAGGTCGGCAATCGCGTGGAGCGAAAACTTTCAGATCGTACATTATATGTCAATCGGAATGTACAAACAATTTGAAGAGGTATTGGCAAACCGGGGGAAAGTGTATTAAAAGCAGTCTTATGACCACGATAACGCGAATGCCCCAGACAATGCCTGACGGTGACGAGTTGACCGAGGAAAATGGCGCGTCCATCTACGAGCGCCTGCGCGATGACATCATCCATGGCCGCGTCAAGGCTAACGAGCGCCTGAAGGTCGCCGAGCTTGCCGCGCGTATGGGCACCTCCACCAATCCGGTGCGAGAAGCATTGCAGCAGCTGCGCGGCGAGGGTTTCGTGGTGATGATGCCCAATCGCGGCGCCCGAGTGCGGCCGATTGACGAGGAGTTCGTCAGAGATATCTGCGAAATAGAGGTGTTGATCGAGCCGGCGCTGACGCGCTGGTTTGTCGGGGTTGCGACGCGAGCAGATGTCGATGAACTGGAGCGCATTCAGGCCGAGATCGAGGCCCTGAATTTCTCTGATGAGCTGAAACACTCAAATCTGGACATGCAGTTTCATCGGCTGATGTACGACCGGCACTACAACAGGCACGCTGTCGATCTCTGGATTCGCCATCGTCAGATTTTATGGGCGATAAGTCGCGGCTTTCCCACCTCCCTGAGCCGCCAGTCGAACGTTCTTGAGGAGCATCGCGAGCTCATCGGATGCATCAAGGAGCAGGATGCGGACGGGGCGGCGAACGCTATTGCCAAACATGTTGGTGGATCAGGACGGCACATCATCGAGCGCATGCGGCTCAACAAGCAGCGGTCCTGATTTGGCCGAAGCTCGCGCAATCGCGCCGGGCCGGGGCCGTCATGGTTGTTGCGCCTTTCGATGATGGGAAATGGCCCTCGCATGTAATTGCGATCGGGACGCTGACCTTGTCCACGCGCCGACCGTTCGTTGGCTTGAGGCAGACCATGGCTGTCGCTCATGACGCGAGGCGCCTTCGGCAATACAGGGCAAGTCCTTGATGCACGCGTGATCACGAGATAACGTATACGTCACCGAAAACATTCCTGAAGTCCAATGTCATCGAATTCCGACCGGGTAGACGTTGCCCATCGCACTCTCCGACAGGCCATAATCGAACAGGCGCTGAAAGCCGGAACCAGGCTGCCAGAAGACGAGATTGGCAGGCACTTCGCAATGAGCAGAACCTTGGTTCGCGCCGTGCTGGCGAAACTGCAGGCCCAGGGGCTCGTCGACACCTACCACAAGCGAACTGCCACGGTTGCCCAGCCGAGCCTCGACGAGGCGCGCAATGCCTTTGCTGTTCGGCGCGCGCTTGAACGGGAGGTGATGAAGGCGGTGATCGCGCGTTGGAGCCCGGTAGTCGAGAAGATCCTCTCCGATCACGTGCGGGAAGAAGAGGCCGCCCATGCCAAGGGGGATGTGCGCCTCTCGACCCGGCTAGCCGGCGAATTCCACCTCAAGCTTGCGGAACTCTCGGGTAATGCGCTGCTCGAACGATATCTCTCCGAACTCGTATCCCGCTGTTCGCTGATCCTGGCCATGTACAGCCGGCCGCACTCGAGCGAGTGCGCCATCAGCGAACATTCCGGACTGATCGGCGCGCTCAAGAAGGGGGATATCGCTGCGGCTGAGCATCTGATGGACGACCACCTGTCATCGGTTGAAAGCAGGGCCCTGCTCGAGGACGATACCGCGGCGGAACTGGATCTCGGCTCGATCCTGTCGCGCTTTTCCGCCCGCGGCAGCGGCTAGGCTGCCGCTTTTTCAATCATGTATACATGATTATGCATTTTATGTAGACATTCCGAATGCCGGGCGACGACACGCTTGTACGTGATGGTGTCCACGGTTTTCCTCGAATGAATACATATATCTAGCCACTCTGTGCTGCCCGGAAACCTTTTCCGATACAATCTGGCATCATTGTTGCATACATGATTACGGATATCATGTAGCCAAGAAGCGGGTGGATATGCCAAGATGACGACGTGCAATCCGGACCTGCCCGAGCCGGTCGCCGCCGAAATGAAGGCCGCAGAAGCTGCGATCACCAGCGGCAAACTGAAGCCGTTTGCCGGCGAGATCAAGGACCAGAAAGGCACGGTAAAGGTGACCAAGGGCCAGGAACTGGCGGATGCCGATATCAAGGGCATGACCTGGCTCATCGAAGGCGTGCAGGGAACCCTGCCGCAGAACTGATCGTCGCACGACGATCGATTGACAAGCCGTCTCCCCGATCCCGACGGATTTGGATTGATGATACAACAAAGAAATCAAGGGAGATCCCGGTGACCGAAACACTTTTTACAAACGCCAAGCTCGCCGACGGCACGCTCAACGACATTCTGGTCTCCAACGGCCGCATCTCTACCATTGCTGCTGCTGGGTCGAGCCCCGGCTCTGCGCGCACGTTCGATATTGCCGGTGCGCTTCTCGTCCCGGGCTTCGTTGAGGGCCACATCCATCTGGACACGAGCTTCTACGGCGACAAATGGATTCCGCATAAACCTTGCACCAACGGGTTTGACGTGCATGAGCGCGTCGCCTTCCAGGCCGAGAACTTGGCAGCCGCCGCACCGATGGACGAGCGTGCCCGCAGCCAGCTCGACCTCTGCATTTCGAACGGCGCGCTGCAGATGCGCAGCCATGTCATGGTCGATGGCTCGGTCGGGCTGAAATCGCTCGAAACCATCCTGGCCGTCCGCGAAGAATACAAGGACATCATCGACATTCAGCTCGTCGCCTTCCGGCAGAGCGGTATCCTGACGAGCCCCGGCACGCGCGACCTGATGGACGAGGCGATTGGCATGGGAGCCGATCTGGTCGGCGGGCTCGATCCGCTGTCCTTCGATCGTGATATCAAGGGGCATCTCGACGTGGTCTTCGGAATTGCCGAAAAACGGGGTGTCGATGTCGACATACATCTCCACGATGCCGGCACGATGGGGGCCATGACGATCGAGGAGATCTGCGCGCGGACCGCAGCGCTCGGCATGCAGGGGCATGTCACCGTCAGCCACGCCTACGGGCTTGGGGACCTCGCCCCGGATGCCGCAAAGAAGATCGCTGCCGTCATTGCAGAAAGCGGCGTCTCGATCATGACCAACGCTCCAGGAAATCACAATTTCCCGCCGGTCGCATTGCTGCGGGCCGCCGGCGTCAATGTTTTTTCAGGCAATGACAATATCCGCGATTCGTGGTGGCCCTTCGGCGATGGCGACATGCTCCGTCGGGCAGAGATCATCGCCTATCGCTCCGGCTTCTATACCGATACCGAGCTCTCCGCGGCTTTCGATGTGGTTACGACAGGAGGCGCCAAGGCGCTCAATCTTGAAGGCTATGGCATCGCCGTCGGCGCCAAGGCTGATTTCGTGACACTCGCCGCCGATCACATTCCGGAGGCAGTTGTCGCCGTCCCCAAGCCGCGACGCGTCTTCAAGCAGGGTCGGCTGGTGGCCGACAACGGCGCAGTGGTCCGCTGATGCAATTTTCAAGCAGGCAGACCAAAACGGGCGGCGCGCGATCGCGTGATGGCATGGTGACAACACCACATTGGCTGGCCAGCGAAGCCGGTGCCCGGGTGCTTTCACGCGGCGGGAATGCGATCGAGGCGCTGGTCGCGGCTGGAGCAGCACTTTCGGTCGTCTACCCGCATTTCTGTGGTCTCGGTGGAGACGCCGTCTGGATGGTCTCCGACGAGGCCGGCGATGCACGGACGTTCCTCGGTATAGGCCAGGCGGCAGATGTTGCCGTCCCCGGCAACACGATCCCATTGCGCGGCGCTGCCTCGACCTTGACCACCGCCGGCCTGGTCGACAGCTGGGACAAGGTGCTCAGCTATTCCGCAACCGCTTGGGGTGGCACCGAGAGCCTGTCGGGATTGCTGGACGATGCGATCGCCCTGGCCGGAAACGGTTATGCCGTGAGCGCGTCGCAGGCATTCTGGTTCGATTTTCGCGCCGCCGAATCCGACGCGTGGCCGGGATTTCGCGACCTTTTCAGGCGGGACGGCATCCAGTGCCAGCCGGCCCTGGCGAGGAGCCTTGAAGCGATCGCCAGCAACGGCGCCCGCGAATTCTACGAGGGGGCGCTCGCCGGCCGCATCGCAAGCGGTCTTGCTGCCGCCGGCTCGCCGCTTACTGCTGCCGATCTTGCTGCGACAAACACCCAGGTCGTTGCGCCCGTGCGACTATCCTATGGTGAAACAGTGCTTTTGGCGCCGCCACCCCCGACCCAGGGCGTGACCACACTCGCTATCATGGGCGTGCTCGCTCATCTGTTACCGGCAGACAAGGCGGTCGACAGTGCATCCTATTATCACCTGCTGGTAGAGGCGGTGAAACAGGCATTTCGCGACCGGCATCTGATTGCTGATCCAGCATTCGGTCACGATGTCTCCGGGGCACTCCTTAATCCCGATCGACTTGCCGGGAAGGCCGCCGCAATTGACGCCACCCGTGCTGCCGCCTGGGCGCATCCCTATCGGCAGGGCGACACGTCCTTCCTGGCCGCGGTCGATTCCAGGGGGCGGGCAGCCTCCATGCTTCAAAGTATCTATTTCGATTGGGGCAGCGGCGTCCTTGCCGGCGATACAGGCATTCTCTGGCAGAACCGCGGCGCCGCCTTCAGCATTGATCCCATAAGCCCGAACCGCTACGGGCCCGGAAAGCGTCCATTCTACACCCTCAATCCCGGCCTGGCGCTGAAGGGCGGCCGCCCGCATCTGGTTTATGGCACGCAAGGTGCCGACGGTCAGCCGCAGACGCTGGCACTGCTGTTGAGCCTCCTCATCGACCATGGCCTCGATCCCCTGGCGGCCCTTTCCAGGCCACGCTTCCTGCTCGGTCGTACCTTTTCCGATAGCCGCGACAACCTGAAGATCGAGGAGAATATTGGCAGTGAGGTGATCGCGGCGCTTGCCTTGATGGGCCATGAGGTCACGACGATCGCTCCGCTCAGTCCGCTCGGCGGTCAGGCAGGTATCATCCGCATCAGTGGTGACGGCATGTTGGAAGCAGCTCACGACCCTCGCAGTGACGGCGGGGCGATCGGCCTATGAGCACTGCAAGCGACAGTCCGCTCGACCTGCTTATCCGCAATGTCCGGGTGAAGGAGCATGGCGGACTCGTCGATATCGCTGTTCGCGGCAACCGGATCGTAGCGATCGAGCCCGGGTTTCGTTGCGAGGCTGTCGAGGACTTCGAAGGCGATGGCGCTTTTGCGTTTGGTGGATTCGTCGACACGCATGTCCATCTGGACAAGGCCTGCATCCTCGATCGTTGCTCGATCTGCGAGGGAACACTTGCTGAAGCCGTGCGACAGACCTCCAGCGCCAAGGCAGACTTCACCGAGGCGGACGTCTATGATCGCGCCGCCCAGGTCGTCGAAAAGGCGATCTCGCACGGCACTGTACGGATGCGAACCTTCGTCGAGATCGATCCGCGCGCAGGCTTTCGCTCCTTCGAGGCAATCAAGCGCATCAAGACGGAATACGCTTTTGCGATTGATATTGAAATCTGCGCGTTCGCGCAGGACGGTCTCACGAACGAGCCGCAGATGCTGGACATGCTCGACCGGGCGCTCTCAGAGGGGGCTGATCTCGTTGGTGGCTGCCCCTACACTGATCCCGATCCAGTCAGGCATGTGGACCTGATCTTCTCCCTCGCTGTCAGGCACGGCGTCGCAGTGGATTTTCATCTCGATTTCCATCTGGATCCCGGCCAGAGCGATTTGCCGGCTGTTATCGCGGCCACAGAGCGCCATTGCTGGCAAGACCGGGTCGCAATCGGCCACGTCACCAATCTTTCGGCCATGCCGCTGGCCGATGTCATTCATATCGCCGACAAACTTGCTGCAGCGGGCATCGCGCTCACCGTTCTTCCGGCGACAGATCTCTTCCTCACTGGCCGCGGGCACGACCGGCTGGTGCCGCGTGGCGTCGCACCGGCGCACGTCATCGCGCGGCGGGGCGTCGTCACCTCAATCGCCACCAACAACGTCATGAACCCTTTCACTCCCTATGGCGACGCCTCGCTGATCCGCATGGCAAATCTCTATGCCAATATCGCACAGCTTTCGCGGGACGACGACATGCGCTCGGTTTTTGAAATGGTAGGGCAATCGGCAGCAAGGCAGCTCGGCGTTCCGCACGGCCTTTTGGTCGGCGGTGACGCGACCATCGTGCTTGTCGATGCGGTCGGCCCGATGGCGGCTGTGCGCGAGGTCGGCCGTGTCCTCGCCGGCTGGAAGAATGGCCACATGAGTTTCAACAATGGTCGAGCTCGGATCCGCAGACGTTCACTTGTGTGAACGCGGTACCAATGCCGACCGTGTAACCGTCTTGTGCCTGTGTGGCTCTGAGCCTGCTGGCCTGGAAACAAATCAGACGGAGGGTTCAAGGGGACGCCGTTCCGGCGCCAATGTGCCAGCTATTGGATAACAGTAGAATTGACGCTATATAACGTCAGTATCAATGGCATGTATGGGAGTTTTGGATATCATGGGTCTTGCTCGGTATGCAGACGGCGGCCTGTTCTCGCCCCGCAAGATCGCGCAAGCATTGCGCACGACCAGCGAGGAAATCGCGCTGACCGCTGGACTTGGCAAGGATGCCATCCAGCGTAAGGATCGCATTCGTTCCGACAAGACGCAGAGGCGACTACGCGAGGTCACAGAAGTCATCAACAAGGTCGAGCCCCGGTTCGGTTCGGCTCTGATGGCTTATGCCTGGTATCGCTCGGAGCCTTTGTCGGGATTTTCTGGTTTGACGGCAATGCAACTGGTGCGTGATGGACGCGCGAACGACGTCCTTGACTACATCGATGCAGTCGATGCGGGCGTTCACGCCTGACTTGCCGATGCACTTTAAGGGCACCCTTTATCGCGCGCTCAACCCGGTCTACGCGCAAGACGCTTTGTCCGGGCGTGGAGCGGAACTCTATCGCGGACGGTTCAACCGAAAAGGAACCCCGGCGCTCTATACGTCTCTTTCGGTAATTGCCGCGCTACGCGAGGCCAATCAGGTCGGCAGCTTGCAGCCGACCACGCTGGTATCTTACGACGCTGACATTGAGCGTGTTTTCGACTGCCGGGACGAGGTTGCTCTGCGAAGCGAAGGAATGGACGCCAGCATGCTTGCTGATCCGGCATGGCGCGATCAAATGAGGAAACACGGGGAGGCATTGACGCAGGCGTTCGCCCGCGCACTCAGCCAGGCGGGTTTTCACGGATTGCTAGTGAGGAGTTTTGCGCACGGGGCAACTGACAATGATCTCAACCTTGTCCTCTGGCAATGGAGCGCCGCGTTACCCAGTCGGGTGACGCTCATCGACGACGAACATCGTCTGTCGCCTTAGCTAGGCTCAGCTGATCGCAATCGCATTGGTGTATGACTTGAACGACGCAACGTTCGATCGGGCTCAATAGCGGATCCGCCGCCAACCGGCTTCAGGTCTTCTGTCGGCCATAGAGCAAAAGCATGCTCACGATCACTACGCCGTAGATCAGCTGGCGACCCGCTTCTTCAATTTGCATTACCGAGAGGATCGACTGCAGTAGGGTAATAAGGATCACGCCTGCCACCGTACCGAGGTAGGTCCCTTTTCCACCAAGTACATGGGTTCCACCAAGGACCACGGCCGCGATTGACGGCAGAAGATAGGCGTCGCCCATCGACTGTGAGGCTTTTGACGCATAACCGGCCAGCAAGACTCCACCAAGTGCGCTGAGCGAACCCGAGATGACAAAGGCGATCATGGTAACACGCCGGGTATCGATGCCCGACATATAGGCCGCCCGTTCGCGGTTTCCGATCGCATAGAGCGATCGACCGAAGGTCGTTCTGGTCAACAGGAAAACCGCCAGTATGCCAACGGCAAGCCAGACAAGAACGCCGTTGGGGACAGAGGGGATGGTGTATCCGGTCGCGAGAAATCGCATCGCCCGAGAGGCAGAATCCTGCGGCGAGAACCCGCCCGTGTAGACGACCATCAGTCCCTGCACGACGGCGTTGGTCGCGAGCGTGATGATCATAGAGGGAATGCGCAGGTAGGCGACGGCAAGTCCGTTGACCAGACCAATCGCTGCCCCGCATGCAATTCCGAATGGAATTGCCAGGAGTGATCCGCCTGCGCCGTAAGCCGTCGCAGCACAGGCCATCATCGCGCCAGCGGTCACTGTCCACGGAACGGACAGATCAATCTGCCCGAGCAGGATTACCATCATCATCCCCGTCGCGATCACGCCGAGGAAAGAGGCCACCTTCAACTGTTGCAGGAGGTAATCGGGCGAGAGAAAATTCGAAGAATAGATCGATCCGCCAAGCAGCAGGAGCAGGATGCAACCGAAGGCGATCGCCACCGCGGGATCTCTTCCCCGCAGCCGACGAGGAATTATTGAATGCCGCATGCCGAAAGCATCTTCGCTCATTGGAACCATTCCAGTCGATTGCGTACACGGGCCAGCCCGATCGAGCCAATGCCGATCGCCAGCATCAACACGATGCCCTGGAACAGAGGCTGCCAGAGTGGGTCGAGATCAAAGACGAAAAGAAGATCGCCGATCGTGCGGAAGGCAAGCGCCCCGAACACGGCGCCGACGGCACTGCCCTTTCCCCCCGCCAGAGACACGCCTCCAAGGACAACTGCGGCAATCGAGTAGAGCGTGTAAGCATTGCCGCTCGCAAAGGCCGCCTCGCCTGTATAGGAGAAGAAGGTGAGATAAAGTCCGCCCATGGCCGACAAGAGCCCCGCAAGGGCATAGGCCAGAAGCTTAGCCCGCTTGAGCGGCATGCCGGACATATAGGCAGCATACTCCGAAGACCCGGCGGCGTAAGCTGCGCGCCCGTAAACCGACCTGCTGAACGGAATCCAGACCAACAGTATCGTGGCAGCGAGAACGATCAGGCTAGTGGGCAACACCCCGAACATCTTGGAGGTAAAGACGTCAGCAAGTGTCTCGTTAACGGAGCCGCCCGGCGTTGGGCGCAAAAGTAGCGCAAGCCCGAAAAAGATAGCACTGGTGGCGATGGTCGTGACGATCGGCTGCAGTCTGCCGAAGATGATGATCAGACCGTTCAAGGTGCCGCAGGCCAGACCCGCCGCCAGCACGGCGACGATGCCGAAGCCCGTCTGCAGCGGTGTGCCGACGACAAGCCAGGATGCGAGACAGTTGCACAGAACCAGAACCATCCCGGCCGAAAGGTCTATGCCTGCCGTGATCACCACGAGACATTGCGCCATCGCGACGAAGGCGAGGAGCGTTGCCTTGTTGGACGCTGTCTGCACAACGTTTGGTGTGAAGCCCGCTGGATGGTTGGAAACATAGATGACGAACATCACCACAAAGAGGGCCGCGGCAAGAAGCGTTCCTTTATGAAGCTCGTACCGGAATCGCCATTCACCGACCTTTCCCGTGTTCACAGTGTTGGCCCCCGCTCCACCTGTTTGGCAGCGATGTTCAACGCACTGCCGATCAACGCGCGTTCGTTGATATTGTCACCTTCAAGCATGCTGGCGATCGTGCCGTCGTACATCACAAGGACTCGATCACAGCAACCAATCAGTTCGTCGTAGTCGGTGGAATAGAAGATAATTGCCGCGCCACCGTCCGCAAGCTTTCGCAGCAGCTGGTAGATCTCCTGTTTGGTCCCGACGTCGATGCCGCGTGTGGGATCGTTCAGCAGTATGATCCGGGGCCGGTTCATCAGCCATTTGGCAATGACAACCTTCTGCTGGTTTCCACCGGACAGATTGCTGACCGGCATGTCGATGTTCGCCGCCTTGATGGCAAGGAGCTTCAAGAGTTCGCCAACGCAAGCGGCCTCAGCGCCGCGATCGATGACACCTTTCCGCGAAACGCTACCAAGGGCCGCTATGGAAAGATTCTCCCGCACTGTCATGGGCAGCATCAATCCCTCGGTCTTTCGATCTTCCGGGATGAGAGCAATGGAGGCTGCCTGCGACTTCGCCTCCTTGGGACTGGTCAATCGCACACTGCGACCATCGATCCTCACGTCGCCCCTGACGTCGCGAAGCACGCCGAAAAGCGCCAGCAGGAGCTCACGTTGACCCTGCCCGTCCAGGCCGCCCACACCCACAATTTCGCCCGGGCGCGCATCGAATGTAATGTCAGTCAGACGATCCCCCCAGCACAAGCCAGAGCAGGAAAGGACGGGCGGCCTCGAAATCTCGACGCCCGGCTTGGCTGGAAACACACTTTTGTATTCCCGACCGATCATCAGCTCAACAACCTGCTGATCGGTCTTTGTCCCGGCCTTGTAGGATTCGATGCTACGCCCGTTCCGGAACACGGTACAGTCGTCGGCGAGTTCTGCAATTTCATGCATGCGATGCGAAATATAGACGAGCGCCAATCCCTCCGATCGCAGTCGCTTCAGGACACTGAAGACCTTGTCGACATCTGACTTGCTCAAGGCGGAGGTCGCCTCGTCCAGGATCATCAGCCGAGGGCTGCGTGCGAGAGCCTTGGCAATCTCGACCATTTGCCGACGGGAAAGCGGAAGGTCCTTGACCAGCGATGACGGATGAATGTCGAAGGCGCCGGCGCGCGAAAGCGCCTCCTCGGCGATCCGTCGCTGGGCGCCGCGGTCGATCATCCCGAAACGCGTGGGCGGATTGCTGATGACGATGTTGTCGGCGACCGAAAGGTCGGGAATGAGCGACAGCTCTTGAAAGACCGAAACGATCCCTGCCGCATTCGCCATCGCAGGCGACGAGAAAGATACCGCCTTGCCATCCAGCAGCATTCGGCCGTCGTCGGGTGCCGTCACCCCGGCCATGATTTTGATCAGCGTCGATTTTCCTGCACCGTTCTCGCCGAGGACGGCATGGATCGCGCCGGGTCGAATTGCAATATCGGCTTCGTTGAGGGCTATGACGCCGCCGTAGCGTTTCGATATGCCTTCCATGCGCAACAGTGGTTCTGACAAGATCACCCTCCCATCGGGTGCATTTCGCCTGTGACTGCGAGCACGCATGCCCGCAGTCAATCCCATGAGCACTTGCTGCTATTGGTTTTCCTTGGTCTGCCCCATGATTTCTTGCGCCGTGAAATTGATGCCGCAAGTTGGGAAGGAGTTGCCGACGAAAAAGTTGTCGGACTGATCAGGGTAATAGTCCTGATCCTTCTTCAAGTCGGGATGCGACACGAGTGCCGTCGGCAACTTGACGGCTTGGGGGACCACCTGGCCCTCAAGAGCTGCGATGGCAGTCTTTATGGCGACAGCAACCTGAGCTGGCCCTGTCCCGGCTGACGAGCAAACTAGCCCCTCGCCCGCATGAGCGGCGCAAAGCTTTCGGAAGCCATTTTCGGTCTCGCCGCCGAACGGAACGAAGGGGTGCTTCGCGTCGATCATCGCCTGAACGACACCGGTGTCGCCACCCTGGGCGGTAATCCCGTCAAAGGGTCCATTTGTCGCTATAGCATCTGCTGTCGCCTTCTGGGCAACGCCGTCATCCCATTTGCCGACGACTTCGGTCACGTCGAACTTCTTGCCGGAGGCTGCCAGTGTTTCCTTGATGCCATTATGGCGGTCGGTATCAACGGACGTGCCAGCGACACCCCTGACTTCCAAAATCTTGCCGCCGTTCGGCAGGTGTTTGACAAGCCACTCGGCCCAGGTGACACCAAGGCCCTTCTGATCGACGTTGACGTTGATCGCGTCTTTCGTGTCCAGGGTGTTGTCGAATGCGACGAGCACGACGCCAGCTTCCTTGGCTCTCTTGATCACGGGGCCAAAGGCTGTCGGGTTTTGGGCATTGACGACGATCGCATCATAGCCGGCGTCGATGAAGTTGTTGATCGCTGAAATCTGCGCCGGCACGTCCTCTCCGGTTGAGACAACCTTGAACTCCTTCAACTTCGCCTTGACGTCCGGTTGCGCCGCATACGCCTTTGCAGTCTGGACCATCTGGATGCGCCATGTGTTGGCAATGTAGCCGTTGGCGAGCGCGATGCGGTAAGGACCTTCCTTTTTCGGATACTGCAGAAACTGAGTATCGGAAGCCCAAGGCGTCATGCAGCCTGGATCAGCTGCTGGTCCGTTCACAACTTTCGGTTCTGCATATGCAGCGCCGCACAACAGCGCAAGGATCGGTGCGGAAACTGCCGCAACGCGCGCAGAATTCGCTTTCACGTTTTTAAGCATGGATGTCCTCCTCCAGAGGCGGACGCAGCCGCCCTCCAATATCCTCAACCTCCAGTATTGTCATTGGTACGCTTGGTCCGAAAAGGCTCCACCCTGCCCTTTGCGGAACGATCGAAACGTTAACATACGTGACAGCGCTGTCAAATTCTATTTGATAGCGCTGTCAATTGTGGAGTATCACTTTGTTCTGCTTGTTTCTCGCTGCTCTGTGACCTTTTGTATTTGGACAATGCTTTTATGCGCCGAATAACTCTCGACGATGTTGCTAGCCTGGCGGGTGTCAGCCCGATCACGGTTTCGCGCGTGCTCCGCAAGCCGGCAACGGTCTCGGAAACCTTGCGGCTACGCGTTATCGAGGCCGTCGAAAAGCTGGGCTATGTGCCGAATGTGGCGGCAAGCAGACTTGCCTCATCGCGCACCCACACGATCGGCGTGATCGTGCCGACGCTCTATAATGTCATCTTTGCGGAATACCTGTTTGCGCTGCACGAAGTTCTAATCGCTGCAGGTTTCCAGGTCGTCGTGGTCAACAGCAGGTACTCGGAAGTGGAGGAGGAGAATGCGATCAAGGCGCTCCTTGGTCAGCGGGTGGAAGCGATCATCATTGCAGGTATTCACCATACGGCACTGTCACGCCAGCTTTTGGTCCAGGCGCGACTTCCGGTTGTGCAAACTTTCGAATTGTCCGACGATCCAATAGATCTCAACATCGGCATGTCACAGGAGCATGCGGGCCACGTTGCAACCCGCCATCTCATTGATCGCGGGTTCCGACGGATTGCGTTCCTGACAGGCAATCTCGACCATCGCGCCCAGTCACGCTTTGACGGGTATCACAATGCGATGCAGGAAGTTGGCCTGAAAAGTCTGGAAATGATTGCGCATAGACCGCGCCACAGTTCGGTGGCGCTCGGATCCGAGCTCTTTGGCGAGATGGATGACCGCGGCGATCTGCCAGAGGCGATATTTTGTACGGACGACAACCTGGCTCTTGGCGCAATGCAGGAGTGCAGGAAGCGGCGCATCCGCGTGCCGGACGATATTTCGATTATCGGTTTTCACGACCTCGAATTCTCAGCCTGCGCAGCACCGTCCCTTTCCTCGATCGCCACCCGCCGTTACGAAACCGGCAGGCTTGCTGCCGAGAAGGTTCTCCTGGCGCTCGATGCAGCAACAAAATCCGGACCCGAACAAATCGACATGGGATTCGCGCTTGTCGTGCGCGAAAGCACTTCTAGCGACCTTGTCTTCACGAACCGGACGAGCAATTCGAGTGCCGGCGCGATCAGGCCACCCAACGAGGGCGAGCAGTCCGACGATTGAATCGATGCAAATTGCATCCCAACGCCGTTTTCGGGTTTTGCAGCAGTTGGCCCGTTACGGCAACTGATCGAGCTATAAGGTCTTGGCAGAAACTTATAACGGCAATCCGAGCGGACTTGCCAACGAGAGGCCGCGGCGCGGATACGGAACGTCAACAATGAAAGAGATCGACATCAGCTATCGATTCATGTTCGCTGAGCTTACTCAGCGAACGCTCGACGCGCAATTTGTGGCGGATTTCCCGTTGGAGGGATGGTTGCGTGAGGGGGCATCGCCACGCAGGAAGAGCGAGGCGATGCTCAACCTTGGGCTAATGAAGAGCACCAGCCGTGGGCGCATTGACATATGTGACAGGCGCTCCGGGAAACCGAGCAATCAATATCCGGGTCAGTTCCTCCTGAGTGCGATGACCGCGATTGAAGAGGTCGACTGCCGCGCTGCAGATTACTTCCGACGTTCTGTCATCTGGTTTGGCCCGGTAATGTCGGTACCAGGATTGAACGGACAGCGAGAGCACGGCCAAATCGGCTTCGAGGATACACGAGACTAGCATTCCTTACCTCCCCCCAAGAGTTACACGAGCTGCTCGGCCAGAACCTGTGCGAGCATCTCCAGGCTCCGGCCAGTTCGAGTGGCGACCGTCAAGGCGCGCCCGGGCGCTCATTGCGACGTGATGGTCTGTCGTCCGTCGCTCGCAAGATGCGCAACAATCGCGCGCCGGATTTCGCTAATCGTATCGAAGACCATGTTGTCCAGATCAATGACGCTGAACCGGACAGCGATGAACTTCAGACGAGTTTCTACGGGAACAGCGATCCCGACTTCCTGACCATTGAAAACGACAGCCTGTTTCTGCATGACAAACCCCGAGGCACACACCATCGCGCGGACCATAAGCAATTTTCGGTGATGGATTTACGACGGGTCAGACCGACGGTGCGGCTCGATATCGGGTTGAAACGCGATGGCGCACCCGCTGCACAATTGCGAATAAAGAAACGCTCGGACGCAATGTCTTATCCTCCTCAAGCGTCGTCAACCAACACTGAGTGCAAGTACCAAATTTTGATATTGGGCACCTCTCCCATAACAAGACTTATCCGAGAAAAGTCAGATAAGCAACTGAAATAGTGTAATTTTTAGCGGGTTGAATTATATGATAATTGCCGCATCTGCGAAGCAGAAATGACGTACGTGCGTCCAAGTGCGGTGGCAATATTGTCGGAGCGGCCGTATGTGTCACCGCGTCACCGAGCAAAACTGCTTCCTGAGGGCGCGACGCGGATTGAGCTCCCGAAGGCTCCCGTAGTCTTGCGGATCGCCGGCAACTTGTGCTGAGCTAAAATGCAGACGCACCTACCAGTATTGACGAAAGTCACCCGTGGCTGACTGTAGCAGTGTGAGCGGATATCGGCCGGGGTGATGGACAAGCGCAGTCATGTTGATTGGCCGGTCCCGCTCGTCAAAGGCGATTTGATCGACAGTGAGCACGGCCGAAGGTAACGGGAGTTCGAGCATCGCAGCTTCGGCTGGATCCGCCAGTCGCGCACTGAGTGTCGTTTGCCCCCGCCGCGGCTGGATACCGTAGACTTCGCGCAGCTCGGTATAGAGCGAGCGATTTGCGACCGTCCAGTCCATGCCGGTCAATCCCGGCGCGCGGGAGGCCGCTATCCAGTCGGTCTGGAGGACGACCGGCACGCCGTCAAGTAGCCGCAGGCGCGACAGCACGATCACATCCGATCCGGGAGGCAAGAGCAGCGGCCGGGTGATGTCAAGCGACGCCTTTACGACCTCCATCGCAAGCAGGCGATGTCCGGGCACGCGACCACTTGCCAGTGCGGTGCTCGTAAAGCTTCTGAGGACCTCGAGTTCAAATCCTCCTCCATTTTCCGCAACATACAAGCCCTTGCCCGGCTGACTTTGAACAACGCCCTGGCGGATCAGTTCGCGCACCGCATGCCGCACCGTGATGCGACTAACATCGTAAAGTGAAACGAGTTCACGTTCGGAGGGCAGCTTGCCGCGCAATGGCACCTTCCCTTCCCGGATCGTAGCCAGCAAGTCTTCGTAGACCTGCTGATGAAGCGGACGAGGGTCGGCCCGATCGATTGCCGCATGCCTCTTTCGCGCTGCCACCGGTTCACGGGTCTTCACGTTGCGTTCGCTCCCTTGGTCGGTGCTTGTATTTGCTTTTGCATCTTTGCCCACAAGGGACAAAAGAGTCCAGTTGACATGACTGGTCATAACCAGTCCTACTAGGTCAGGAACCAGAGAGTTCCGCACCGCTCAAGTGTGATAAAGACAGGAACAGCCCATGTTGAAGAAATGCCTTACTGCAGTTGCAGTCTATGCCGGCCTATGGGCCAGTGCCGCGCATGCGGAAAGCATCTCCGTATTCTGCGCACCAACCGAATTCGAACTTTGCACCAAGGTTGCCGACGCCTGGAAGACAAAGACAGGCAACGAAGCAAAAATTAACAAGATGCCGGCTCTCCTCGACGACGCGATCCCGCTCTATCAGCAATTGCTGGCGGCAAAGTCCAAGGATATCGACGTTCTGTTTCTCGACGTCATCTGGCTCGGGATGTTCAAGGCCAACCTGCTTGATTTGAAAACCATGATTCCTGCGGCCGACCAGGACAAGCATTTCACTTCCACGCTCAACGCTGCCAAGCTGGACGGCAACCTGGTCGCGATGCCTGCCTACATGGACGTGGGCCTGATGTTCTATCGCAAGGATCTCCTGGAAAAGTATGGCAAGCAGCCTCCCAAGACCTGGGATGAGCTTGCTGCGACCGCAAAGGAAATCCAGGACAAGGAGCGCGCCGCCGGCAACGCCAAGATGTGGGGCTACGCCTGGCAGGCAAAGAGCTATGAGGGCCTGACCTGCGATGCGATCGAACTCATTGCATCAAATGGCGGCGGCACGATCATATCCGACGACGGCAAGGTTACGATCAACACGCCGCAAGCCGCCGAAGCCATCGAGAAGGCCAGAGGCTGGATCGGTTCGATCAGCCCGGAAGGCGTTCTGAACTACGATGAGGAAGCGTCACGGGCAGTTTTTGAATCCGGCGACGCGGTATTCCATCGCAATTGGCCCTATGTCTGGGGTACATCGCACAAGGAAGGCAGCTCGATCATCGACAAGGTTGGCGTCATGCCGCTTCCGGTTGGCAAGGAAGGCCAGAAGTCCAGCGGCTGCCTGGGGCCCATGTATTATGGCGTCTCGAAATACAGCGCCAAACCTGAGGTCGCAGCCGACTTTGTGAACTTCATCACGGGTCCGGAGATGCAGAAGATGCGTGCCGTGGAGGCGACCCTCAACCCTTCGATCCAGTCGCTTTATAGCGATCCGGAGGTGCTGGAAAAAATTCCGTTCCTGAAAGACAACCAGCAAGCCTTCGCCGATAGTGCGGTCCGTCCGTCCGGCTACACCGGCACCAGCTACAACCGTGTCTCTCAGGCCTTCTATCGCGCCACCCATGACGTGCTGTCGGGCAGTGGCGATGCCAAAGACAGCTTTGCATCGCTGGCCAAGCGCCTGGAAAAGCTCAAAGAAAGCCGCTGATTGAAGGAAAGTTGCGGGAGCCTCAGCTCCCGCAACCTTTGCAGCCGGCGCTCTGTGCCGGTCGAGCCCCCATGCGCAAGCCAAGGTGAACGATGGCATCGGTTTCGATGGAGTCCGTTTCGAAGAGTTTCGGAACACACAGTGTCATTCATGATGTAGACTTGAAGATCGACGATGGTGAATTCGTTGTCTTTGTCGGCCCCTCCGGATGCGGAAAATCCACGCTGCTGCGCATCGTGGCGGGCCTGATCTCAGCCTCGTCTGGAACGGTCAAGATTGGTGGCGACGATGTCACCGATGTCCCCGCTTCGAAGCGCGGTGTTGCCTTTGTTTTTCAATCCTATGCGCTCTACCCGCATATGACGGTGGCGCGCAACATTGGTTTCGCACTCGAGACCATGGGCATCCGACGCGATGCGATTGCTCAAAAGGTGCAACAGGTCGCGCGTATGCTCAAGGTTGACCATCTCTTGAGCCGGCGACCGAGAGAGCTGTCTGGAGGTCAGCGCCAGCGCGTGGCGATTGGACGGGCATTGGTGCGCCAACCCGAGATTTTCCTGTTCGACGAGCCGCTTTCCAATCTGGATGCGGACCTGAGAATGGAAATGCGCATGGAGATCGCCAAGCTTCATGACGATCTCAAGACGACGATGATCTACGTCACGCACGATCAATCAGAAGCCATGACGCTTGCAGACCGGATTGTTGTCCTCAATCACGGCAGAATAGAGCAGATCGGCACACCTTCGGAGCTGTATCGTCAGCCCGGCAATCGGTTTGTTGCGGGTTTTATCGGCAGTCCGCGCATGAACTTCCTTGCCGTCGAGACACAGCCAGAGCATGACGATGAGCACATCGTCGGCCCGGGCGGCCTGGCAATTGGGCGATCGCCAAGCGATGCAATTCCGGTTGCCGAGATAGGCATTCGGCCGGAGGCGTTGCGCCTGGTACCAACGGGAACCGGGCGTCTCGATTGTATGCTCGAGCGGGTCGAAGACCTCGGACACGAACACTTCGCCTATTGCCGGGTAGGGAGCGGCACACTCTGGGTTGTTCGCCTGCCCGCGGCACCAAATACCGACGCGATCGGCAAGCCGGCTGCACTGACTTTCGACGATCATTCGCTGTTTTTCTTCGCCGCCGACGGCAGACGACTTTTGCCGTCGGCCGAACCATTCGGTGTCAGGAGCGCTCTATCATGAGTGCACGCCTTGCCCGCCGCGATCACCTTGCTGCCTGGCTCTTCCTCGTGCCGGTCATTGCCTCAATGCTGCTTGTCGCCGTATGGCCGTTAGGACGGACATTCTTCTTCGCTTTTACGGACGCCTTTCTCGACGATCCCAGCGTCTACTCCATGGTCGGCATCGACAACCTCGTCGAGGTTTTCAATGACCACACCTGGTGGCTTGCCGTCAGGAACACACTGACCTTCACGGTCATCTCGGTGGCAATTGAAACAGCGCTGGGATTGGCTATCGCTCTCCTTATCAACGAGGCCATACCCGGCCGGGGACTTGCCCGCGCTGCGATCCTTGTCCCGTGGGCCATTCCGGTCGTGGTGTCCACCAAGATCTGGGAATGGATGTTGAACGACCAGTTCGGTGTCATCAACAAGCTACTGGAAGCCCTTGGGTTCATCGACCATGGTGTGGCATGGACTGCGAGTGGTTCGCTGATCATGGGGGTGGTCATTTTCATTGACGTATGGATGACGACCCCTTTCATGGTTTTGCTCATTCTCGCGGGCCTGCAGATGATCTCCCAGGAAATATTCGAAGCCGCCGAAGTGGACGGCATTCCTGCCTGGAAACGCTTCTGGTCGATCACCCTCCCGATGCTGCGACCCGCGATAGGAGTAGCCGTGTTGTTTCGCACACTCGATGCCCTGCGCATGTTCGACCTTTCCTACGTTCTGGCGGCCAGCAATGAAAAGGTCATGACAGTGTCGATCTACGCACGCGACCGTCTGATCAGCTTCCAGGAACTCGGTGTCGGCTCCGCGGCCTCGACCTGGGTTTTCCTGTTGGTTGCGCTGGTCGCGATCATCATCATCGGCGCCTTGCGCCTCGACAGGGCAGCGGGGCATTGATCATGACCGACCTTTTTCTTGTACGCCCGGCCCGAAAGTCGAGCGCCTATTACAGGGCCCGGCGCCAGGTGTTGCGGGTACTGCAAATCCTTGCCCTATCGCTGGTGCTGATCTACACGCTGTTTCCCTATTACTGGGCCTTCGTTTCGTCGACGAAACAGGGCGCGGCACTCTACCGTTCGGTCCTGCTGCCAGCGCTCGACTTCACCTATTACCGGGAGTTGATCAACAACCCGGTGTTCATCGGATCACTCCTGAACTCCGCCTATGTCGCCGTGGCAACGACCTGCCTGTCCCTTGTGATCGGTATCAGTGCGGCCTATGCGCTCGGACGCATCGACTTTCCGCAGCGTCGGGCTGTTTTGATGATTATCCTGATGATCTCGATCTTTCCGCAGGTGGTCGTGCTTTCGGGCATGTTTGAGCTCATCAACTGGCTCGGGCTCTTCAACCGTCCAAGCGCGCTCATTCTGACATACCTTCTGTCAACGGTGCCGTTTACGACGTGGATTCTCACAACCTTCATTCGCGAGTTCCCGCGCGAGTTGGAGGAGGCCGCGATCGTTGATGGTTGTTCGCACCTTCGTATCCTCCTGAAGATACTGCTGCCGCTGATGGGACCGTCACTTGCAAGCACGGGCATCCTCGCCTTCATTCTTGCATGGAACGAATTCCTCTTTGCCTTGACTTTCACGCTGACGGACGAAAATCGCACCGTGCCGGTCGCGATCGGATTGATCGCCGGCACCAACCGTTACGAATATCCCTTCGGACAGATCATGGCTGCCTCGGTGACAGTCACGTTGCCGCTGATCGCGGTCGTGCTCATTTTCCAGCGGCGCATCGTTGCGGGGCTGACGGCCGGTGCCGTGAAGGGATGACGATAAAGGGACCAATTACATGGATATGCTTGTCAAGCTCTACGATCTCAAACCGGACACCTCCCTCGATGCGAAAATGGAACGGCAAGGTGTCACGATCCGTCGCGTCTTGCCGCCTGAACTGAAGGCTTTGACCGATTGGATTACGCCCCGCTTTGGAGCCGGGTGGTCTTGCGAAGCGACCACGGCTGCAATGCGGCAGCCGCCGACGTGCTTCATCGCAATCCAGAACGGAAGACTGATCGGCTTTGCCTGCCACGACGCAACAGTGAAGGGCTTCTTCGGCCCGACTGGCGTCGATAGTGCAGTCCGTGGCCAGGGGGTTGGCCATGCGCTGCTTTTGACGACGTTACTTGATATGTATGCACAAGGGTATGCCTACGGCGTCATCGGTGGGGCAGGACCCATGGACTTCTACCGCCGAAGCGTTGGCGCCGTTCCGATCGAAGGATCCGTCCCTGGAATATACAGGGGCATGTTGGCCGAGGCAGAGCCAGATGAAATCTCGCAATCGCACGGCCAACCTTCATAGATGCGCGCCCAAAGTCCTTGAGCGGCTCATGCAAGCCAGGGTGTGGGCCGCCCCAAGGTTACATGAACTCCCTTGAACTGGGAATATTCGTCGAAGCCATAGCGTCCAAGTTCGCGTCCCAGTCCGCTCTTCTTATAGCCCCCGATCGGCAGCTCCGGCGTCCCGTCGATAACACTGTTGATCCAGCAGCGACCAGCGCGAATGCGGCGGATACTTTGCAGCGCGTTTTCGAGGTTGGTTGACCAGACGCTCGCTGACAGGCCGAATTCGGTACTATTGGCAAGTGCGATCGCCTCTTCGGCTGTCTTGAAGGTCAGTGTTGAAAGCACGGGCCCAAAAATCTCCTCACGAGCGATCGACATGTCCGGCTTGACGCCTGCAAAGACCGTCGGTGGGTAATACAGTCCAGTCCCCTTGCCTACCCTTTCGCCGCCAAGAAGAAGTTCCGCGCCGGAGGCAATCCCTGCCTCGACGTAAGCATGCACCTTTTGTGCATGCGCCTCCGAAATCATCGCGCCGATCTTGGTGCGCTCGTTCAACGGATCCCCGAACGCTACCTTCCGTGAAATGCCGAGCAACCGATCCATCAAGGCATCCCGGATATCCTCCTGAACCAGCAGCCGGCTCCCGGAAATGCAGCATTGGCCGGCATTGTGATAGACGCCGTAAGCGATGCCGTCGGCCGCTGCCTCGAGGTCCGCATCGGCAAAGACAATCTGCGGCCCCTTGCCGCCAAGCTCCAGCCCCACCCGCTTGACGCTACGAGCGGCGATTTCGCCGAGCTTCGTGCCAACGCGCACGGAACCAGTGAACGCCACCATGTCGATGCCTGGATCCTCCGCGAGCACCTGGCCAGCCGGATCGCCAAAGCCTGTGACAACGTTGAAGACGCCGTCCGGAATGCCAGCTTCGCGCGCAAGTTCCGCCATGCGGATCGAGGTGCCGGAGGTGAATTCCGAGGGTTTCAGGACGACCGTGCACCCAGCGCCGATCGCCCATGGCACGCGCTCCGAGGCAATGATGAAGGGGAAGTTCCATGGCGTGATGATGCCGACGACGCCTGCCGGTTCGCGCAAGACGAGGCCAAGCCGGTCGTCGCCAATATTGTTGTGCGTCTGTCCCTCAAGCGCCCGGGCCTGGCCGGCTGCATAGGACCACAGATCCGCGCAAAATCCGATCTCGCCCCGAGCCTGGACGATTGGCTTGCCGACCTCGAGGCTCTCGATCAGCGCAAGTTCTTCCTGGTGGGCAAGAATGAGATCCGCCACCTTGAACATCAGTCGCGACCGCTCGGCGCCCGACATGCGCGGCCAAGGACCGGTGTCAAACGCCCGCCGCGCTGCTGCGATTGCCAAGCGAACGTCGTCCGCCGACGCATCCGGCCATGTTGCGACCACGATTCCGGCATGGCCGGGGCTCACCCGATCGATGGTCTTGCCCGAGGCAGCATCAACAGACTTGCCATCAACGAGCATGCGGTAACGGTATTTGGATCCCAGCCGCGGATCACTGGAATCAGGCACGATAAAGTTAGACAGCATCATTTCTCCCCGGCCAGACATCACGGTCGGCCTTTTCATCCACTTCCGGTCTTCAATGACCCGGACGCATTCGTTTAAGTCGTATGGCGCAGCATGGAATGGCCCCGCTGGTCTAGTCCTGACGTGCAACCACCGGCAGCGAACCGTCGTCGTGCAGGCGGCCATCAGTCTGTCGAGCTGCTGCCACGAGGCGGCGCTGTGCCCGGATCGCATGCCATTGCTGGTCGATAAGGACGCCGATGAGGATCACGCCACCCATCACGGCAAAGTTCAACGACGACGGGATGCCGAGCAAGTTCACAAGGTTCTGCAATTCCTGAAGCAAGACTGTACCAAGCACGACACCGACGATCGATCCCTCGCCGCCGCGCAGCGAAAACCCGCCAAGCACGGCAGCGGCGATCGCATAGAGCTCGTAGAACTGTCCATGGCTCGCCGGTGAGATCGAGCGCGTGTACATGGCAAAATAGATCGCCGAGAGCGCCGTGAGCAATCCGCAGATGACATAGGCCGACATGATCATTCGGCCGGTGCGGATGCCTGAATAACGGGCCGCTTCCTCGTTCTTGCCGATTGCGTATAGATAACGCCCGAAGACAGAGCGGTGCAACACCACCCACATGACCACCGTGATGATGGCGAGCGCAATGAAGGTGTTTGGAACACCATAGAAGCGGCCCGCGGTCAGGAATTCGAGGTCGGGGAAATTCTGGCCGAAGGCAAATCCCGCCGTCCCGTCGGCAGTATAGAAGCGCGCGGCCCCACGATAGATCAGCAAGCCGCACAAGGTGACGACAAAGGGTTGCAGATTGAGCCTGGTAATCAGCCAGCCATGAATGGCACCGATGACCGCCCCAAGCACGAGGATGAGCGGCAGCGCCAACATCCAGGACATGTCCTGGACAGCAATGAAATCGATGAAAAGGACGCCAAGAAGCGCGACGAGCGAACCCACGGAAAGCTCGATGCCGCCGGTAATGATGACAAAGGCCTGGCCGATCGAAAGGATGCCAAACAGTCCGATCAGGTTGGCGGTGTTCGCCAGATTGATCGGCAGCAGGAAGCGCGGATTGATGATGGCGACGACGATGCCGACGACGACAATCAAAAGCAGCAGTCCAAGGTCTTTCTTGATCATTCGAGATCCGTTCCCCGATACCTATGATGGCCGCAGCCGCTATTTTACTCTCTTGCCGACGGCAAGCAAAAGGACGCTTTCCTGGCTGAAGTCATCCTCTTCCAGAATCCCGGCGATCTGGCCCTCATGCATGACGGCAATGCGGTCGGAAACGCCGATCACCTCTTCCATGTCGCTTGAGATCATCAGGATGGCGACGCCAGCATCGGCAAGGGCCCGCATCAGCCCGTAAATTTCATTCTTCGCCCCGATATCGATGCCGCGCGTTGGCTCGTCGAAGATCATCACCTTCGGGTTCATCGATAGCCATTTGGCAAGCACCACCTTCTGCTGATTGCCGCCCGACAGAGTGCCGGTCCGGGTCGAAACCGAGGGCGCCTTGATGCCAAGGCGAGCGCGTTGCTTTTCAGCCGCCGCCGTTTCCCGGTCGGCAGACAGCATGTGGCGGTTGGCAAGATTTGGAAGGTCGGCAAGGGTAATGTTCTGGGCAATCGGGAAATCAAGAAGAATGCCGTTGCGCTTGCGATCCTCCGGCACCAGGAAAATCCCGCGAGCCACGGCAACGCGCGCGGAGCCGACCGCGATTTGCTGTCCGTCCTGCAGAATGGCTCCGCCGTAACTCCGGTCAATGCCGAAGAGCACCCTTGCAAGCTCGGTGCGCCCCGAGCCGACAAGGCCGGCAAGTCCGAGGATTTCTCCATACCTGATGTCCAGATCGACAGGGCGGGATGGATAGGCCTCGGTGCGCACGCCGCTTGCCGTCAGCGCAACCGAGCCGGGCGCGCGTTGCGGTTTGGCGGTGCGCGCCGCAAGCACCCGGCCAATCATCAGCTTGACCATCTGGTCGTGCCCGATCTCGGCCTTTGCAAGCGTACCGACGAGCGTGCCATCGCGTAGCACGACCACGCGGTCGGCGACGCGCTCGACCTCGTGGAGGCGATGCGAGATGAAAATGACGCTGATGCCATCTGCTTTCAGCGACTTGATGATGCTCAAAAGCCGCTCGGTTTCGGCCAACGGAAGGCTGGATGTGGGCTCATCGAAGATGACGAGCCTCGCGTTGATCGACAATGCCTTGGCGATTTCCACCATCTGCTGCTCGGCAAGCGAAAGCGACGCCACGGGCGTGTCGGCGGAAAAATGCGCCCCCACGCGCTTCAGGAGCGGCCTTACCATCTCCCTCAGTCGATCACGATCGACGAGCTTGAGAGGCCCGGCCTTCAGTGGTTCGCGGCCGAGGAAGATATTGGCGGCGACGTCGAGGTTTTCGAAGAGATTGAGTTCCTGGTGGACGAAGGCGATGCCGGACGAGATGCTCGATTCCACGGTAAGCGAACGAAGCTCCGCCCCGTCGAGCAGGATCGTGCCCCGATCGGGCGCAATCACGCCGCCGAGGATCTTCATGAGCGTCGACTTTCCGGCCCCGTTCTCGCCGACGAGGCCGATCACCTCGCCCGGCATGATGTCCATTGACAGGCCGTCAAGTGCGACGACGCCCGGATAAGTCTTGCCCACACCGGAAAGCGAAAGGAACGGTGTCGCGGGCGCGTCCGGTGACGGGATATCGGAGCTGTGGTTCATCGCCTGTCCATGGCTTCTAATGCTGTCGGCACAACACGTCACTTACGGCGGCGACTGGCGCCACCGCCGCAAGGAAGGATCACTTGCCGGCCATGGCCTTCAGGTTGGCAGCATACTTGTCGACATCATCCTTGCCGATGATGACCGTCGGGATGATGATCAGACCGTTGGCTGGAACGCCAGACTTGTCGCCCTTGAGATAGGCTGCCATCAGCTTCATGCCCTGATAGGCCCATTCGAACGGCTGCTGCACGACGGTCGCCGCAATTGTGCCTTCCTTGACGCCACCAAGCGTGATCGGATCGTCATCGAAGCCGACGACGGTGATCTGGCCGAGTTTGCCTGCGTCACGCAGCGCCTCATAGATGCGTGGCGTGTTGTAGGAATAGAAGCCGACCATGCAGGTCACGTCGGGGCTGGCAACCAGCGCATCCTCGACGTTCTTCTTGGCACGGGTCTGGTCGATGTCGTCGCCGCGAACGTCAGTCAGCTCGATCTTCGTCCCCTTCAGCCCGTCCTTCATGCCCTGGATGCGTTCCTTGGCATTGTCGGCGCCAAGAAGTCCGACGAAGCCGATGCACTTACCGCCATCAGGCATTGCCTTCTTGGCGATTTCAGCGGCCTGCTTGCCAGCATCGACGTTGGACGAGCCGATATAGGCGACACGGTTGGTCTGGGGCGCGTCGCTGTCGGTGGTAAAGAGTGCGGTCTGCGAACCGATCTTGTTCAGGCCGTCCGTCTGGGTCTTAGGATCGACGGCGGAAACCATGACGCCTTTGACACCAGCGCTCACAAGGTCTTCCATCAGGCGCTGTTGAACGGCGACTGACGCCTGTTCAGGATATTTCAGCTGCATGTCGTAGTCTGGCATCTCGCCCTGAGCCTTCTTCACGCCGGCCTCGGCAGCCTTCCAGAAGTCGGAAGCCCCGTTGACCACGAAGGCCAAGGTCGGCTTGTCGGCGGCATGGGATACCGCAACAGGCGCGGCAGTCAGCATCAATCCGGTGAAGAACAAGGCTGCATTGCGTTTCAGCTGATTCATAATACACCTCCCGAAGGGCCGCAGTAGCAAGGGCCCGATTGCAACTTGCGGCCGGCCGGATGCGCGCCCCCTCCTAGGGCAGTCGCAAAGCGACGAATGGCATAGGGTTCCGATCGCTCCATGACGGTATACAAGAATTTTAATTAGTAAATAGTATTATCAATGCAGATCAAAACATTTCATAGAATGGTAGCGGGAAATGCATTTTTGCGTTCGGATATCGCCACCAGCGGCTCACAAGTATGTCACTTCATGCGATTGCTAACGCGGACTGATCAGTGGTAATATTAATTACCAATGGTGAGCAAATGAACACCTTGACCAAATATGGGTAACGGACCTCCACGGATGCGAAAAACCAAGATCTTGGACGAACACGAGCCCGCGGCAAGGAAGCCTGCACGCAACCGAAAGGCCTCTCGCCCCGAGCGCGTGACAATGATGGATATTGCCAAGGCGGCCGGTTGCTCGCAGGCGGCCGTTTCCTTCGTGCTCAACAACACACCCGGCACCCGCATCTCGCAGTTGACCCGCGAGCGCGTGTTTGAGGCAGCGCGGGCACTTGGCTATATGGGAGCGACATATGCAACGCCGACCTCTTACTCAGGCCTGGACAATGTGATCGGGTTTGCCGTCGACCAGCTCGCGACCAGCCCGGAAGCGATCGTTGCGATTGAAGGCGCGCGGCAAGCCTCATGGAACGCCGGCAATGTCCTGTTGGTGACGCAAACGCTCAGCGATCCCGTCATGGAGCCGAAGGCCATAAAAGCGTTGACGAGCGGCGGCATATCGGCGCTCATCTACATGACGATCTATACGCGCGAGGTTGAGCTTCCCGCCTATTTTTACAAGCTCAACATCCCGACGGTGCTGCTCAACTGTTATACCGCGGATTACGCCTTCCCTTGCGTTGTGCCGAGCGAGATTGCGGGAGGACAGAGTTCCACCCGACATCTGATCGCCCATGGACACCATCGCATCGCCACGATCACCGGCGAAATCTGGATGCAGGCTGCGCAGGATCGTCTTACCGGATATCGCCGCGCGCTCGCGACAGCCGATATTCCCTTCGATCCCGAACTGGTCATCGAAGGCGACTGGTCGGCCAGCGCCGGCTACGCTGCGACAATGAAGCTGCTGGCTTTGAAGGAGCCGCCAACAGCGATCTTCTGCCAGAATGACAGAACTGCGATCGGTTGCTACGAAGCCCTCAAGGATGCGGGTCTTCGCATTCCACAGGACATGTCGGTTGTGGGTTACGACGACGAAGACATCTCGCGACATCTCGTTCCCCCGCTGACGACGTCTGTCCTTCCCCATCTCGCCATGGGCCAATGGTCGATCGAACATCTCAATCCGGAAAGCCTTCCTGGCAAGAAGCGGTATCCGATTACGAAGCTCGAATGCTCTCTCGTCAAACGTCACTCTGTCGCGGCACCTCCGGTCAAAAGGCCAAAAATCCACCACAGCGAGCAAAACGCGCAATAGAGCAGTCGGCTGCAATCCCAGCAAATGTGATCAGATCACTTCCCCCACTCACAAAGGCTCCTCATCGAGGCGGTTATTGCGCGACGAAAGCCGCCCAATCCCCCGGTTTGACCAACCCTGGAAAGTGGCGGGCGGTGAGGATGCCATCCATCTTCGCGACGGGTTCGACAGCCGCTTCGCCGGAACGGGCAAGTTCCTGTCCGGTTATGGACTGTCTGCCGGTCCCGGTCCGGATCCGGCTTCGCCGTTGCCGATCTCGACCGGTTGAAACAGGTTCCCAATCTCGTCGCCGCCGCCACCAGTTAAGCCGCACACCAACATCGTCAGGTTTCCGGCTCAGGCCCGCCAGCGCAGCAGCCTGGCTTCTGCCGCACCGGCGAGCCTGTTGAGTGAAAACCCGACAAGGCCGAGAATGATGACGCCGACCATGACAAGTGCCATGTCGAAGCGCTCGCGCCCAGCAATGACAAGGCCGCCGATGCCTGGACCGACCGCAAGAAAATACTCCGCCCCGACGGTCGCCAGCCACGAATAGATGAGGCCGAGATGGATGCCGGTCGCAATCGCCGGGAGAGCTGAAGGCAGGCAGATCCTGGCAACGCGCTGCCAGGGTCGAAACCGCAGCGCCCGACCGACCTCCACCAGCTCTGAAGGCGCGTCCTTGATACCGTCATAGGTGTTGAGGGCTATGGGAATGAAAGCTGCAAGAGCGACAAAGACCACCTTCGCCTGCTCGCCGAAACCGAACCACACGGAAATGAGCGGTATCCAGGCAAGCAGAGAAATTTGCTTCAGGCCGTTGAAGGTCGGCATGACCAGCCTGTCTCCGATCCTCGTCACGGCAACGAGCGTGCCGAAACTGACGCCGAGGATGCAGCCAATCAGAAAACCTGCGATATTGCGCAACAGACTGGCTGTGAGCTGGCCCGTCAGACCATTGTCGATGATCTCGCGCTTGGCGGTCAGGACGACATCTTCGATCCCTGGCAGAAAGCGGGGATCAACGAGCCCGAGGCGGCTGGAGGCCTCCCACACGGCGAGAAGAAGAAGAGGAAGGGTGAGGCCACGTCTGATACGGACAAGCCTCGTTGACGCTTCGGCCATCGTCAAAGTCCTTCTTTCTTCCAGCGCTGGATGAAGACCTCGGCGCCATTCAGGCCCTTGTCCATGGCAAAGCCTATGAGCCCGATCACGATCATCGCGATGATCACGGTATCAAGCCAGAACATCTGTCTTCCCCAAACGAGCAGGTAGCCGAGCCCTTCGGATGACGCCAGGAGCTCGACCCCGACAAGCGAAGTCCATGCGTGCGTAAGGCCATAGCGGATACCGGTAAAAATGGAAGGAATTGCGCCCGGCAGTACGATCAGGCGAAGCGTCTGCCACCGGCTGAAACGCAGTGCCTTGCCGACTTCCAGGTATTTGCCGGGAACACTGCGGATGCCGGAGAAGGTATTGAGCGTGATCGGCACGAGAGCGCCCTTGGCGATGATGATGATCTTCAGTGTCTCCTCGATGCCGACCAGCAGCATCAGAAGCGGGATCCATCCAAGCGTCGGGATCTGTGCGAAGGCTAGGAACGTCGGCTTAATATAGTCTTCCAAGCGCGCAGACAGGCCCATGGCGATGCCGAGACCCAATCCCAACCCCGCGCCGATGGCGAAGCCGAAGACAACGCGGCGCAAGCTGACTGCGGCATGGTAAAGCAGCTCCCCGCTCATGATCATGTCACCGGCGGTCTGCAGTACATAGGACGGCGCCGGAAGGATCTGCTCTGGCAGCCAGCCTCTCGCGGAGGCGAGCCACCAGAGGGCAATCAACAACATGGGAAGAAGCAAGGCCGAGAGCGAAGAGAACCGTCCCTTGAAAAACCTGCGCCCGTTCGGGATGCCGTCATCGCCGGCGATTTCAAGAGGGATTGCCATCAGCCTGCTGCTCCAATGCTCTGCTTACGAGGCGACCGGCTTGCCGTCAGCGCCATAGGCTTGCCAGAAGTGCTGCAGGTTGAACCGTTCAATGGCGCTTTTGAGGTAGCGAGGCTCGAACCAGCCCTCAAGATCGACATCACGGCGGATGAGGCCGAATTCCTTGCTCTTCGCCGCCTGCTCCTTGTATTGCGACACTAGCAGGTCATCGATCAGCGGCGAGTTGCGGTAGGCGAGCGTGTCACCCTTGAAGTACTCCTCCAGAATTGGAACTGGCGTTCCCGACTTGTGCCACAGCTCGAGAAGTGCGGTGCGGTTCGGCTCGTCCGACGACCATTGCGCCGCCTTGACGAAAGCATCGACGACCCGCTGGGTTATGTCGGGATGGGCATCGATGAACGCCTGGCGGCCGATGACGCCGGCATTGCGGCCGAAGCGCGGATCGTCCCCCTTGGTGGTATAGATGATATCGGCTGCACCCTTGGTGGCGAGGTTGATCAGCTGCGTATCGCCGAATGCGGCGTCGATGTCCTTGCTGGTCAAAGCAGCAACCGTGCCTGCGCTGTCGAGATTGACGACCTGAACGTCGCGCTCCGTCAACCCATTAGCCTCCAGCACCTTGATGGCAGCCAGATGACCGTTCGTGCCGCGCTGGAGGGCTATCTTGCGGCCCTTCAGATCCGCGATAGATTTAATGCCGCTATCTTTGGCGACGGCGAGATAGAGCGGCTTTCTCGCTCCGCTTGCCAGGAGATACCTGGTCTTCAGCCCGTTGGCACGGCCGATCAACGAGGGAAGATCACCCTGGTAGGCGAAGTCGAGCTGATCATTCGCAAAGCCTTCGTTGACGGCAGGGCCTGCGCCCTTGAAGAAGGTCCATTCAATCTTGATGTCCGGATCCTTGGCAAATTCCTTCTCCAGAAATTCGCCCGCCCGGGCGGTCGCGGCAGACGTGCCTTCCGCGTAAGGACGATTGTCGACGCCAATCGCGGCATAGCCGACATGAATGACCAGCGGTTCCTCGGCGTGGACCGTGGCCGGGGCGGTCGCGAGCATCAGTGCGAGGCCGGCGACCACGCGTGGCAGAAAGGCGCGTTTCATAGTTTCTCTCCGTTTTTTGAAGCTTATCTGGCGAGTGCGACTGCACGTTCGACGTGGCTGCCGTCATCGGCTGATTTCAACCCCTTGGGCTGCGTGCTTTCGCCGGTCGCATGAAGGCTCTTCAGGACCCGATCGCGCACGTTTGCAATATCGCTGGATGTACGCCGGCGTGGGCGCGCCAGCTTGACCGGAACCACTTCGCGGATTCGGCCAGGACGCGGCGACATGACGACGACGCGATCCCCGAGATAGACCGCCTCTTCCACGTCATGCGTCACCAAAACCATCGTGATGTTTTCCTTCGCCCAGATCTCCTGCAGCTCGTCCTGCAGGCGTGCCTTGGTGATGGCGTCGAGTGCCCCGAAAGGCTCGTCGAGCAGAAGGACGTTCGGCCGGCTGACCAGGCCACGGGCAATGCCGGCACGCTGCGCCATTCCCCCGGACAATTGATGCGGGTAGACATTGGCAAAACGGGAAAGCCCGACAAGCTCCAGATGTTCGCGCACAAGCTCTGCCTTTCGCGCCTTGGTCAGCTTGCTGTTCAGAAGGCCAAGAGAGACGTTTTTCTCGACCGTCAGCCAGGGGAAGAGGCGCGGTTCCTGGAAGACGATGCCCCGATGAAGGCTGGGTTCGACGACTTGCTCGTCCGCATGGCGGATGGTGCCGGATGTCGCGATATCCAGGCCTGCAAGGAGACGCAACAGCGTCGACTTTCCGCAGCCGCTGGCACCGACAACAGTGATAAACTCGCCCTGGGGAATATCTAGATTGATGTCGTCGAGCGCGATCAGCGGCTCCCCGTCGATCTGGAACTGCCGGGTTATGTGCTCGGCTGTGAGATGGGGGCGGTTCATGTCGATCACCCCTACTCTGCCGCGGCCTGAACGCGCGCCGGGTGCCGGGGCGTGCTAAGGCCAAGATTTTCGCGCAACGTCCTGCCCTGGTATTCGGTGCGGAACAATCCGCGGCGCCGCAGTTCCGGCAACACGAGCTCCACGAAGTCCCTTAGCCCGACGGGCAGATGCGGCGGCATAACATTGAAGCCGTCTGCCGCCCCGGTCGTGAACCAGTGCTCCATCTCATCCGCGATCCTGCTCGGCGTGCCGACGACCTGCCAATGGCCACGCGCGCCTGCGATCCTCAGATAGAGCTCGCGGATCGTCAGGTTTTCGCGCCTGGCAAGATCAAGAAGCAACTTTTGCCGGCTCTTGCTTGCGTTCGTGTCCGGGAGGTCCGGGATGGGACCGTCGAGAGGATATTTCGAGAGATCAACGCCACCGGTCATGCCGTTCAACATCGACAGGCCGACCACCGGATGTATGAGATCCTGAATTTCCTGGAATTTCGCCTCAGCCTCTGCCTGTGTCCGGCCGACGACCGGGAAGATCCCCGGCATGACCTTCAACTCTTCCGGCCCGCGTCCGTATTTGGCAAGTCGGTTCTTGAGATCCTTATAGAAGCCGCGAGCATCCTCGATTGTCTGATGCGCGGTGAAGACAACCTCTGCGGTACGCGCGGCAAGCTCCTTGCCCGGTTCCGACGAGCCTGCCTGTACGAGCACTGGCTGACCCTGAGGCGCACGGGCGACGTTCAGTGGCCCGCGAACCTTGAAGAATTTGCCCTTGTGATTGAGGATATGCTGCTTGTCCGGATCGAAGTAGATGCCGCTTTCCTTGTCGCGCAGGAATGCGTCTTCCTCCCAGGTGTCCCACAGTCCGCGCACGACATCGGCAAACTCTTCGGCCCGCTCGTATCGCTCCGCATGTGCATAATGCTCATCACGACCAAAATTATGCGCTTCGTGCTCGCTGGACGAAGTGACCAGGTTCCAGCCCGCTCGGCCGCCGCTGATGTGATCGAGCGAGGCGAATTTTCGCGCGATATGGTAGGGCTCGTTGTATGAGGTGGAAGCTGTGGCGACGAATCCGATGTGCTTGGTCACCGCCGCCAGAGCCGACAGCAAGGTAATCGGCTCGAACTGCGCCACATAGCGGACAGCTGTCCTGCTCAATGCCTCTATGTCCGTCCCGCGCGTTCCAACGCCGTCAGCCATGAAAATGAGATCGAATTTCGCCGCTTCAGCCAGCTGCGCAAGCTCGATATAGTGAGCAATATTGGAACCGGCGTCCGCCTGCGCCTCCGGGTGCCGCCACGCAGCCACGTGATGGCCCGTCGGATAGAGGAAGGCGCCAAGTTTGAGCTGTGGTCGCGCGGCACTCATGTGTGTCTCCTTGGTGAGGGAGACGATAGGCTAGCAGCAACAATTAATATCTATAGAAATAGTATTCTATTTCCTGTGTCGATGCGAGATTTTTGCCGCGGGCAATGGCGCCTTTTGAATGACGATGTTCTGCCGTCGCACCGGTCGGAAAGATATTGCGTCGATAGCGCCGCTGGCGCAATTGTCGCCTTCGAAAAGAATTTCTCTGCGTAAAATCAATCAGATATTTCTGGACCGAAAAGCCAGCAAGCGGCGATCGGACGCAGAAGTACCTGCGCCTGGGCCATTGCGGCGCTCTCGGCGGCCTTCGAGTTGACCGACGGCCGCGAGGCCGGCCGCAGCTTCATTGACAGCCTTCAACTGCTCTATCCCGTCGCCAATATCGGTGACGCGCGCTTTTTTGCGACAGGGAGCGGGGCTATTTCCGTGCTCGGCAGGTTCGTCCATGAACCATCAGCCATGTGTAGGAGGTGGCGTCCCTGCCCCTGGACAGATCCGGACCAGCATCCATTTTTGCACCTGAGGTGCAAATGCGATGGCTTGGAAGCCGGTCGTTTAGCGTGACGACTAAGCAGTATCTTCCGAAATGCGCATGTCCTTGCAGGGACCGGCCGAGCGGCGCTCGATAATGCGCGAGGCGATATTGATGCGGCGAGCGGGGTCGCCTGGTCGCCGCGGCGTCTCGATGCGCTCAAGCAGGAGGCGCAGGCCGACCGCCCCGCACTCCTGACCCTCCATTCGCACGGTGGTTAGCGGCGGCGAGATTTGTGTTGCCGGGGAAAAGTCACCGAAACCGACGACAGAGACGTCGTCGGGAATGCGATAACCCTGACCGAGCAATTCGGAGACAACGGTCAGGGCAAGACCGTCATGGGCACAGAAAAACGCCGTCGGCCGCACGCCGCTCTCCTTCAGCGCGCGAAAAGCATCGGCGAAGGCCCCCTGTTCGTCGAACTGCATCACATGAAGCGCGACATCGGGATGACTTTCGGCGATCTCGCGAGCGCCATAGAAGCGCTCACGGCGTCCCCTGTATCCGGGCGCACCGGACACGTAGGCAATCGAGCGATGGCCGAGATTGATCAGATACTGAATGACCGCCTGGCCTGCCTCATGGTCCGTGCCAGTGATCTGATCGGCCTGCTCCAACGGGTCGATCCAGCCGAACCGGACGATCGGAATGCCGGTCGCCGTGGCAGCCGCAATCGCCTCGCGATCATGGGGGCCGACGAGAAGCAGCCCGGCGCAGGCAAGGGCCAGATCTTCCAACTGACGAGCGCTATGCGTCCAGTGCACGCGCAAACCCATGCCGAGCCTTTGGGCTTCGCCCTGCATTCCATTCTGGACCTGCATGTAGAGCTCGCTGTTGACTGGATCGAGATCGTGAAAAACAACGGCGATATCGTTGGAACCCGCCTGGGCCGCCGGTTTGGCATAGCCAAGACGTACGGCCATCTCGCGAATGCGCTCGCGCGTTTCCTCGCTGACGCCGCTCTTGCCCGCCAGTGAACGCGAGACCGCATATTTCGAGAGGCCTACCTCCCGCGCGATCGTCTGCAACGTTACTCGTCCCCTGCTCCCCACTCCGCACCTCTGCGTTGTCGTTCCATCTTCGCTTCGCCTACACTGCCTCAGCTGAAAAAGCAAACTTCATCGATAACGAAACATAACGCTTTACCTAACAGTATCCAAGTGTAATCTTCCCGTCATCCAAGCCTGGGAGCAGAACAACAATAAAGGGGCGCGGATCTTTGGAGGAGATATCCATGATCAAGCTGAAACGTCGTGCGTTTCTGGCCGGGACCTCGGCCGTTCTGATTTTGCCTGCACTGCCGGCGCTTGCGACCGGCTACACGGAAGCGGACGTCCTCAAGGAAAAGGTTTCGAGCGGCGCGCTGCCACCGGTCACGGATCGGCTGCCGGCAAACCCGCTCGTCGTCAAACCGGTAGAAAGTGTCGGAAAATACGGCGGCGACTGGAATATGGCACTGGTCGGCGGCGGATCGCTCTCCATGCTCTTCCGCTATCAGGCCTATGAGCCGCTGCTTCGTTATACGCCGGATTGGTCAGGCGTCACCCTCAACGTCGCGGAAGCCTTCGATGGCGATGCCGAATCCAAGGTCTATACGATTCGCCTTCGCAAGGGCATGAAGTGGTCGGATGGCCAGCCCTATACGACGGCCGACGTCAAGTTCTGGTATGATACAGTCCTGACGGACAAGCGCGTCGCCGTTACCAGCCAGGGCCACTGGAAGACAGCCGGCAAGCCGGCCAAGCTTGAAGTGGTCGACGAACAGACCTTCAAGGTGATCTTCGAAAAACCTAACGGTATGTTTCCGCTCCAGGTGGCCTGGGCCAACAACGACCACACGACCCGCTGTCCGAAACACTATCTCGAACAGTTCCATATTGACTACAATCCGAAGGCCGACGAACTCGCCAAGCAACGCGGTTTCGAAAGCTGGATCGCAGCCTTCCAGGCGGCGTCCGGGTTTCAGGATGACAACGCATTCTTCCTCAATTCCTCGAAGAAGCCCTGCCTCAACGCCTGGATGTTCACAACCGCGCCCGGCGAAAATACCGAACGCGTCATTGCTGAACGCAACCCCTTCTATTGGAAGGTCGATACCGCGGGCAATCAATTGCCCTATATGGACCGGATCGTCTACCAGATGGTGGCGGATCCGCAGGTATTGCTTCTCAAGGCCATGCAAGGCGAGATTGACCTGATGGACCAGTACATCGCGACGCCGAATAATAAATCGGTGCTTTACGATGCCCGTGAGCAGGGCGGCTACGACTTCTACACGCTTTCCTCGACAGAGGCCAACGTGATGAACTTCATCTTCAACCTGAACCATAACGACGCGACCAAACGGAAGCTTTTCCGGAACAAGGACTTCCGCGCGGCTCTTTCGACGGCGCTTGATCGCCAGACGCTGATCGATGCCGTCCTCGTCGGCCAGGGTGCGCCGGCCCAGCCCTCGATCAAGCAGGGAGATCCGCTCTATAACGAGCAGCTCGCCACGCAGTTCACCTCGTATGATGTCGACAAGGCGAATGCCATGCTCGACCAGATCATACCGAAGCGCGATGACCAGAACTTCAGGTTGGACGACCAGGGTCGGCGCCTGACGATCATCTTCGAGATCGACCAGGCTCGTGCGATCTTCCTCGATCTCTTCCAGTTGGTCATCCCGATGTTCCAGACAGTCGGTATTGATGCGCAGATGCGCACGATGGACCGGTCGCTTTGGGAAACACGCGTCCGCCAGGGCCGCGATTTCGATGCCACGGCCCACCAATTCGGCGCCAATGGCGGTGTGGCCGCAATGCTCGACCCGCGCTACTACGTGCCGACGGATTCAAACGCGATGTATGCCCCGGCCTGGCAGCTCTGGTATCTCGACCGAAACAATGAAAATGCGGAAGAACCGCCGGAAGAGACCAGGAAGCTGCTCGAGCTTTACGACAAGCTGAAGGCGACCGCCGACCCCGCAGGTCAGCAGGAAGTCATGAAGAAGATCCTGCAGGGTGCTGCCGACAACTTCTACGTCTTCGGTATTTCGCAGCCCCCGGACGGCTACGGCATCGTCAAAAACAACATGAAGAATATCACGCGGACCATGCCGAATTCCTTCGGTTGGCCCACACCCGCTCCCACCATGCCGGAGCAATTCTACAAGGCCTGACGGTCGTTCAGGATCAGACATGTATCCGACGCCGGCCGACCTGGGCCGGCGGCAGATCGCTCGTTGACTTTTTGCCAAACGATTGGATGAACCGATGCTCGACGCCAGAAGACAAAACACCGGAACGCTCCGGACACCGGACTGGTTCAAGGACGCGACCCGCTGGACCCAGCTGACCTTCGTCGAGGACGACCCGGAGAAGTACGACCCCGCCTTCTGGGTCGACGTCTTCAAGCGCACGAGATCCAATGCAGTCTGCCTTAGCGCCGGCGGCTACATCGCCTACTATCCGAGCGAAGTGCCCTATCACTATGTCAGCAAATATCTCGGCGACAAGGATATCTTCGGCGCGCTCGTCGATGCGGCCCGCAAGCTCGACATGCATGTCATGGCTCGTGTCGACCCACACGCAATCCATGACGATGCCGCCAGGGCCCATCCGGAATGGGTGATGATAAATGCCGACGGGACGCCGCGCCGCCATTGGGCCTATCCCGATGTCTGGGTGACCAATGCCTATGGCGACTACAATACCGTCTTCATGCCCGAGGTCGTCAAGGAGATCGTCCGCAAATACGATATTGATGCGGTCTTTGCCAATCGCTGGCAGGGGCATGGCGTCGACTATAGCGAAGACAGTGCCCGCCGCTTCAAGGACATGTTCGGCCATGACCTGCCAAAAAAATCGGATGCGGAAGATCCGGCTTGGCAGGCCTGGGTACAGTGGCGCCGCCGGGTCCTCACCGACATGATCGCCCAATGGGACGATGCGGTAAAGGCGATCCGCCCGCATGCGAGCTTCATTCCGAACATGGGCGGTGCTTCGCTGATGGAATTCGACCTGTCGGTCATTGCCCGCCATTGCCCCTTCCTCGTTGTTGACCACCAGGGCCGCAAGGGCCTGGAACTCGGCTGGTCGGCCGGACGCAACGGCAAGCGCATCCGCGCCACCTTTCCGGATCGTCCTGTCGTCCTCATCACCTCGATCGGTCCGGAGGAGGAATATCGCTGGAAGGATGCCGTCACGTCCGGCGAGGAGATGCAGCTCTGGATCAATGACGGCACAGCGCATGGCCTCTATGCCTGGTTCACCAAGTTCAACGGGGTGGTCCCGGACGAGCGCTGGGTCGAGCCTGTCGCCGACGCCTTCGCCCTGCAGGCGGCAGTCGAGCCGGTGCTCGAAAGCATGAAGCCCGCCGCCGAAATCGCCGTCATCGACCCCTCCACGACGTTGCGCCACTGGGCACCGGAGGAGCGGCCCAACGCCGAAAAGCACGATCTCGGCTTCTACCATGCCCTGGTCGAGGCCCGCCTGCCCTTCGAGCTTCTCTCGGACCAGGTTCTGACGAAGGAAAATCTCGACCGTTTCAAGCTCATTATCCTCGCCAACGCCTCCTGCCTGTCGGACGAGCAGAACGCTGCGATCCGCGCCTATGCCGAACGCGGCGGCAGCGTGATCGCTTCCTACGAGACCTCGCTGCGCGACGAAACCGGCAGGCAGCGCCAGGAATTCGGTCTCTCCGAGTTGTTCGGCGCCAAATTCGTCTCCGGACCGCGTGGCATCGTCAAGAACACTTATGTGGCTCTCGCCGGTGATCATCCGATCAACGAAGGCTACGAAGGCGCCGAACGCATCATGGGCGGTACACGGCTTCTCCACGTCGAGGCCACGAACGGCTCCAAGACCCCGTTCCTCTACGTGCCCGACTTCCCGGATCTGCCGATGGAAGAAGTCTATCCGCGCAAGGCGCCGGAGGGTGCCGCGGTCATTGCGCGCGAGACAGGCACGGGTGGCCGCGCAGTCTATATTCCCTGGAACATCGGCGAAATCTTCTGGGAGGTCTTTGCCGTTGACCATGCCCGGCTGATCGCCAATGCCGTCCACTGGGCACTCGGCAAGACGCCGCGCGTCACTGTCATGGGTCCTGGTGTCGTTGATCTGGCCCTTCGTGAAAATTCCGACGGCATCGCGCTCAGCCTCTTCAACCTCACCAATCCGATGATGATGAAGGGACCGATCCGCGAAAATTACCCTCTGGCGGCGCAGACCGTTTCGGTGAAAATTCCTGCCGGCAAGTCAGTGGCGCGCGCCTGGCTCGTCGTTGCCGACCGTGCCGCAAACGTCAGCGTCAAGGATGGCCGTGCACAGGTGGAGGTGCCGGGAATCGAGCGGCTGGAGGTGCTGCACCTCTCCTGGAAATGAGGTGCAGTGCGCAGAGGAGCGCTTTCGGCCGCTGCCGGCCGAGAGCGGATGAATATCCGACGAAGGCGCAGGGGCGCTCTCAACGGGAGGAGATACATTCCGATGCTTGGCTATATCTTCAGGCGCGTGCTGTACATGATACCGACCCTGTTCGGCATGTCGCTGATCTCGTTTCTGATCATCCAGCTACCGCCGGGTGACTATCTCACCTCGATGATCGCGACGATGAGTGACAGCGGCCAGGCCGTCGATCCGGCGCAGATCGAACGGTTGAAACAGATCTACGGCTTCGACGACCCCTTCTACGTCCAGTACCTGAAATGGATGTGGGGAATTGTCAGCCGCGGCGACTTCGGCTGGTCCTTTGAATGGAACCAGCCCGTCTCGGGCCTGATCTGGGCGCGCATGGGCTCAACGCTGGTCATCTCGCTGCTGAGCCTCCTCTTCGTCTGGATCGTATCACTGCCGATCGGAATCTATTCCGCCGTGCGCCGCCATTCCATCGGTGATCACGTCTTCACTTTTTTCGGCTTCATCGGCCTTGCCGTGCCAAACTTCATCCTGGCGCTGACGCTGATGTATATTGCCTACAAGTATCTTGGCCTGAGTGTTGGCGGGCTGGTCTCGCCCGAATATGCAGAGGCACCCTGGAACCTCGCCAAGATCGGCGATTTTCTCACCCATCTCTGGATTCCGATCATCATCATCGGCGCATCCGGAACGGCGGCGATGATTCGCATCCTGCGCGCCAACCTGACAGACGAACTGCACAAGCCTTACGTCATTACCGCCCGCGCCAAGGGCCTGCCGGAATACAAGGTCATCCTCAAATATCCCGTTCGCATCGCGCTCAACCCCTTCGTGTCGGCGATCGGTTGGGTGCTGCCGCATCTTGTCTCGGGCGTGACGATCACGGCTATCGTTCTCAACCTGCCGACCTCCGGCCCCCTGCTTTTCCGGGCGCTGGTCGCGCAGGACATGTACCTCGCCGGCAGCTTCATTCTCCTGCTCTCCGCGCTGACCCTCGTCGGCATGCTTTTGTCGGATCTGCTGCTTGCGCTGCTCGATCCGCGCATCCGGTTCGATTGAGGAGAGGCCGATGAGCACGCACGAAACGTTCGGAACCCATACCGGCCCTCTTCATATCGTTGCCGATGGTCCGTCGATCAGCCCACTGAAGCAGGGCAAGACGGTCTCGACCGCCGCAGTCGGTCCCTGGCGGTTGATCGCCGGCAAGCTGATCCGCCAGAAGGTGGCGATGGTCGCCGGCGTTATCATTCTCCTGCTTTATCTCGTCGGCCTCTTCGCAGAATTCCTGGCCCCCGGGCTGCCTTCGACCTCCAAGCCGCAATTTACCTATGCGCCGCCGCAGGGCCTGAGTTTCTTCGTGACCAGGCCCGACGGCAGCTCCGAGTTCAACATTCATGTGAAGGGCTACAAGGTCGAGATCGACAAGGTGGCGCTCAGGCGCACCTTCGTCGTCGACGATACGAAGGTCGTGCCGATCGGCTTCTTCGTCAAAGGCCCGGCCTACAAGCTCTGGGGCCTCATCCCGATGAGCAGACGCCTGATCGGTCCGATCAACCCGAACGATCCAATGTATCTCCTCGGCGCCGACCGCCTCGGCCGCGACGTGCTCTCGCGGCTGATCTACGGCACCCGCGTCTCCATGTCCATCGGGCTTGTCGGCGTTGCCATGTCGCTGATCCTGGGTGTCGTACTTGGCTCGATCTCCGGCTTCTTCGGTGGCTGGGTCGATACACTGATCCAGCGCATCATCGAGGTGGTAAGTGCCATGCCGACCATTCCGCTCTGGCTTGGGCTCGCGGCGGCGATCCCGCTGACATGGTCGCCGGTCAGTGTTTATTTCGTCATCACGATCATCGTCTCGCTGCTCGGCTGGACAAGCCTTGCCCGCGAAGTGCGCGGGCGTTTCCTGGCCCTGCGCAGCGAGGATTTCGTGACTGCGGCAAGGCTCGACGGATCAAGTGAAGCGCGGCTGATCTTCCGCCATATCCTGCCATCGCTGACGAGCCATATTCTCGCCGTCGTGACGCTCGCCGTGCCGACGATGATCGTCGCGGAAACATCTCTCTCCTTCCTTGGCATCGGTCTGAAGCCGCCTGTGGTCAGCTGGGGCGTGCTGCTGCAGGACGCTCAAAACATCCGCACGGTCGCCACCGCACCCTGGCTGTTGATCTGGCCGTCACTGGCAGTGGTCGTCGCGGTGCTCTCGTTCAACTTCTTTGGCGACGGCCTGCGCGACGCCGCCGACCCCTATGACAATTGAGGAGGAAGCAATGACCGACCTTCCCGATGATGTTGTCCTGTCCGTCGAAAATCTCTCGATCGATTTTCGGCTGCGCACCCATATCCTGCACGCCGTCGAAAATGTGAGCTTCCAGCTCAAGCGGGGCCAGACACTTTGCCTCATTGGTGAAAGCGGCTCCGGCAAGAGTGTCACCGCCCGCTCGCTGCTGCAGATCGTCGACAGCCCCGGACGGGTTGTCGGCGGCCGGATCCTGCTTCGCAATGGCAGCGCCATCACCGATATCGCGACGCTTTCACCTGCCAGCAGCGCCATGCGGGCAATTCGCGGCCGACGCATCGGCCTGATCTTCCAGGAGCCGATGAGTTCCCTGTCACCGGTCCACACCATCGGCTCGCAGATCGTCGAAGCCGTACGCCTGCACAGCACCCTCGACAAGGCGGCGGCGCGCGCCCGTACAGTCGAACTGCTGCGCCAGGTCGAAATCCCGAATCCCGATAAGATGGTCGATCGCTATACGTTTGAATTCTCGGGCGGCATGCGCCAGCGCGCCATGATCGCCATGGCACTTGCCGGCAATCCCGATATCCTCATCGCCGACGAGCCGACGACGGCGCTCGACGTCACGACCCAGGCTGAAATCCTCGATCTCATCAAGCGCCTGCAGGTGGAGCGTGGCATGGCGATGCTGCTTATCACCCATGACATGGGCGTGGTCGCCGAAGTCGCCGACGAGGTCGCTGTCATGCGTTTCGGAAAGATCGTCGAGCGCGGTCCGGTCGACCCGATCTACCACGCGGCCGAACATCCCTATACGCGCCAGCTCCTCGCCTCGACAGTCAAGCTCACCCATCACGTCGAAGGGAGGTCGCCGGCAATCGCGCTGTCGGCTGAGGCGCCGAAGCCGGTCCTTTCGGTGCGCAATCTCGGCAAGACCTTCGGCTGGCAGGGCAGCGCCAACACGCTTCGTGCCGTCGACGACGTCAATTTCGATCTCTATCCGGGCGAAAATCTCGGCATCGTCGGCGAAAGCGGCTCCGGCAAGACAACGCTCGGCCGGCTCATCCTGCGCACTGTCGAACCGACCACTGGCAGCGTCATCTACCGCGGCAAGGGCGGAGAGGAGGTCGAGGTCACGAAGCTCGGCAAGAAGGAACTGCGCGGGTTCCATCGCGAGGTACGGCTGGTCTTCCAGGACCCCTTCGCCTCGCTCAACCCGCGAATGACGGTAAAGGAGGTGATCGGCGATCCCCTCATCGTCAACGGGCTCGCCAAGGGCAAGGCGCTGGAACAACGGGTCGCCGAGCTCATGCGGCTCGTCGGTCTCGATCCATTGGGCATGGAGCGTTATCCGCATGCGTTCTCCGGCGGTCAGCGGCAGCGTATCGGCATTGCCCGCGCACTGGCGCTCGATCCGCGCATCATCATCGCCGACGAGGCGACATCGGCACTCGATGTCTCCATCCGCAGCCAGATCCTCGATCTGCTGCTCGATATCCGCCAGCGCCTGAATCTCAGCTTCATCTTCATCTCGCACGACATTTCCGTGGTTCGCTACTTCTGCGACCGCGTCGCCGTCATGCATCGTGGCAGGATCGTGGAACTCGGCGAAGCCGAGCAGATTTGCACCGCACCGCGGGAAGCCTACACCAAGAGCCTCATCTCCGCCGTTCCCAATCCCGACCCGCGCGACAAGCGCATGCTGCACCGGCATCGCTTCATTGCGCCTGCCAATGCATAAGGACCTTCCAGTGCCGAAATTCTCCGCCAATCTCTCCTTTCTCTACCAGGACCTTCCCTTCCTCGACCGCTTTGCCGCCGCCGAAAAAGACGGCTTCTGCGCGCTCGAATATCTCGGTCCCTACGCCGAGCCGAAGGAGAAGGTCGCAGACGCCCTGAAAGCAAGCGGTCTGAAGCAGGCGCTCTTCAATGTGCCCTCCGGCGACTGGGCTGGCGGCGAGCGCGGCATTGCCTGCCTGCCTGATCGCATCGACGAATTCCGCAACGGCGTCACGCTCGCACTCGACTATGCCAAGGCCCTCGACTGCCCGCAGGTCAACGTCATCTCCGGTCTCGTGCCGAAGGGCGCCGATCCCCAAGTGCTGGAGGGGGTTCTGGTCGACAATCTGAAATATGCCGCTGCACGCGCGGCTGATGTCGGCGTGAAGCTGCTGATCGAGCCGATCAACTTGCGCGACATTCCCGACTTCTTCCTGTCGACGACGGAACATGCCGAACGGATCCTCGACAAGGTCGGCTCCGGTAATCTCTACATCCAGTACGATTTCTACCACATGCAGATCATGCAGGGTGACCTGATCGCGACCTTCACGCGGCTGCGCGACAGGATCGCGCATGTCCAGATCGCCGACAATCCCGGCCGCAATGAACCGGGCAGCGGGGAGATCAACTACCGTTTCATCTTCTCCGAACTCGACCGCCTTGGCTACGACGGCTGGGTCGGCTGCGAATACAAGCCGAAGGCCGGCACCAGCGAAGGCCTCGGCTGGATGAAACCCTATCTCGAGCCAGCCGAAGTGGAGATGATATGAATATCGGATTTATCGGACTGGGTGTCATGGGCCGCCCGATGGCGGAGCACCTGATCGATGCCGGCCATACTCTGCATCTGAGCCGAGTGAAGGAAAACTCCCAGCAGCTCGTCGCCAGGGGTGGCAAGTCCGCAGCCAGCGCAAAGGCGGTGGCGGAAGCCTCCGACATCGTCATCCTCATGCTGCCGGATACACCCGATGTTGAGGCGGTGCTTTTCGGTCCGGACGGCGTGGCATCCGGCCTGACCGAGGGCAAACTCGTCATCGACATGAGCTCGATCTCGCCGGTGGCCACCAAGGCTTTTGCCCGTCGCATCGAGGCACTCGGCTGCGACTATCTCGACGCGCCCGTTTCCGGCGGCGAAGTCGGCGCCAAGGCCGCCTCCCTGACGATCATGGTCGGCGGTCAGCAGCATGTCTTCGAGCGCGCTCGACCGCTGTTCGAGAAGATGGGCAAGAATATCACACTGATCGGTGGTGTCGGCGATGGCCAGACGGCCAAGGTCGCCAACCAGATCATCGTTGGACTGACAATCGAGGCGGTTGCTGAAGCCCTTCTCTTTGCCCGGTCCGCCGGTGCCGATCCGGCCAAGGTTCGCTCTGCTCTGATGGGCGGCTTTGCTTCCTCGCGTATCCTCGAGGTACATGGCGAACGCATGGTCACGGAAGCCTTCGAGCCGGGGTTCCGCATCCGTCTGCACCGCAAGGACATGACACTGGCCGTCGACGCTGCCCGCGCCCTTGACCTCTCGCTGCCGAACACCGCTGCAACGCAGCAGCTGATGAACGCCGCGATTGCCAATGGCGACGGCGAGCGTGACCATTCCGCCCTCATCCGAACGCTGGATCTTCTTGCCGGAGGTCCGCGCTAAAGGAACCGCTCAAAACTAACCCCGGACATCATCGTCGTTTGCCCCGACCGGAGCAGGTCTTCGGACGCCGAAGGCATGTCCGGACTTGATTGAAAAGGACAGGACAATGCTCAGAAACGATATCCAGTTCCCTTATGGCGCGGTCTATTTCCGCAAGTCCAACCCGCCCCCCGAAGATTGGGAGCGCGACTACACGACGGCCCGTGAAGACGGCCTCAATATCTTCCGCCACTGGTTCATGTGGAGCGCGATCGAAACCGCACCCGGCATCTACGACTGGGAGGAATACGATCGCCAGATGGACCTTGCCGCAAAGAACGGCATCAAGACGGTCATTGCCGAACTGATCCATGCCGTGCCCGACTGGGCGGTGCGCAAATATGCCGATGCGCTTCAGGTCAATGCCGACGGCACGAAACTTGGATCCTACATGGGCGTCTCGGCGGCCACCGGCGGCTTTTCCAACAATGGCGGCGGCGCGGGCGCCTTAACGCTCAACTGCCCGGAGGTAAAGGAAGCGGCCGGCAAATTCCTGACGGCGCTTGCCTCCCGCTACAAGGATCATCCAGCGATCTACGGCTACGATGTCTGGAACGAGTGCAACTATTCCGCCGATGTCGATTACAGTTCCTACGCCAAGGCTGCCTTCCGCATCTGGCTGGAGAAGAGATATGGCAGCCTGAAAGTGCTGGCGAAGGCGTGGAATCGCTACAGCTATGCCGATTGGGCGGATATCGAGCCGCCGGCTCATATGGCGCCTTACCCCGAATGCATCGACTGGCTGCAGTTCAAGCGCGACAATTTCTACGACCAGATGCAGTGGCGCATCGACACCATCCGCGCCGTCGATCAAAAGAACGTCATCGCCGCACACGGCATCTCCGGCTCGATCCCCAACATGGCGTCGAACGGCTGCGACGACTGGCTTGCCGCCTCCAAGGTCGAGGTCTACGGCTTCACCTGGATTCAGGCCCGCAAGGGTACTGAGCCCTGGAAGACCTGGTACGGTGTTGACATCAATCGGGCCGCGGCCCGCGGCAAGCCCTTCTGGCACGCCGAGCGTCAGGGCGGGCCGCTCTGGCTGCAGCCCCAGGTGATCGGCCGCGACAAGGAGGACGGCCGCGTTGCCGAGCCCGAGGATATCCGCATCTGGAGCATGACGTCGCTTGCCGGAGGCGCGCGCGGCGTGCTCAACCTGCGTTGGCGCCCACTGCTCGACGGTCCGCTCTTCGGCGCCTTCGGCGCCTATGGCATGGATGGTTCGCGCACGTCCCGGTCGGAGATGCAAAGCGCCATGGCAAAATGGGCGAACGACCCGGCGCGGGCCGCTCTCTGGGAAGCCAAGCCTATACGCGGCGAGATCGGCATCCTCGTCGTGCGCGAGACCCAGGAATGGGATTATCTGCTGAATTACGACCGCAAGGAAAAGCCCTATCCGGAGGCCATGTGGGGCGCCTATCGCGCCTTCCTCGACAGCGGACTCCAGCCGGACTGGGTACACATCGACGATATCGACGCCTATGATTTCCTCTATTTCCCCTACCCCATCATGTTCACCGCGAAACAGGCGGAGCAACTGAGAGCCTGGGTGGAAAAAGGCGGTACGCTGATCGCCGAGGCGTGTCCCGGTTATTTTGGCGATCGCGGTCGTGTGGGCACCTTGCAACCGAACCTTGGCCTCGACGCGGTCTTTGGTGTGCATGAGGAAACAGTCGAGTTCATGCCCGATATCGGGGACCGCATCCATTTCGACATGGACGGCCTTGCGGTTGACGGCGGCGGTCTCCTGCAATCCTACCGCCTGACCGATGGGACCGGCCGCGGCCATTTCACGGACGGCCGCCTTGCCATCGTCGAGAACACATACGGCAAGGGCCGCACGCTGTTGATTGGTACCAATCCCTCGGTCGCCTATTACCGTACCGACGGAAAGAAGAACGGCGCATTCTTCGCCGCCCTGCTGGCCTGGAGCGGCCGCGCGAAGCACGTGACACTTGATAACAGCAATCTTTTTGCCAGAGTACACGAGGGTGAGAAAGGCAGCTTCCTCTGGCTGGTCAATCCAACACGGACATCTCAGTCAACGAAAGTGAAGCTCGCCGAAGGCCTGGGCCAGCCCGACTTCGCCGGACCTGTCTGGCCGGTCGACCATATCCATGGTGGCGGCAATATCGAGGTGTCGGCTCGCGACGTGTTGATCCTCCCTCTCCGTCCGAAGTCCGTTTCGCAATGGTAGCCGGGTCTTTGGCTGCCGCAGGTCGGCCAGCAGTTCGAGGAAGTCGCACGGTGGGCCTGTTGTATATCGGCCCATGACGATCTTGCCCCCGCGTCTTTTCGCTGATCGGAAGGACGCGCCGGTGCCCTATCGAACATCGGCGCGATCGCCGTCCTTCTCTACGACCTATAGTCTGGCGCCGTCACATCAAGTCTGCGCTTGAGGCTTTCCAGGTGCAGGCGGGCGCTTTCTGGGTCGCCTTCCCGCATCTGCTTTGCAGTGGCAGCGGCAATTTCCGGCTTCACCGGCAGTAAGGGTCGTCCTGTGCTCATGGCCTTCAACTGAGCCTCCGCCGCCCGCTCGAGATAATAGAGATCGTCCCAGGCCTCCGCGATGTTAGGCGCGCAGACCATGACGCCATGGTTTTTCATGAAGAGAATATCCTTGTCGGCAAGAACGGTTGCCAGACGATCGCCTTCCCGCTCATCGAGCGCAAGACCGTGATAGTCCGTGTCAACCGCGGTGCGTCCATAGAACTTCAACGCGGTCTGTCCGGCCCAGACAAGCGGTTCCCCCTCGATCATGCTGAGCGCCGTCGCATTCGGCATATGGGTGTGAAATGCCGCGCCAATGCGCGGCGCCATCTTGTGCAGGCGGGCATGAATAAAGAAGGCCGTCGCCTCCGGTTCACCGTCGCCGGACAGCACATTGCCTTCGAAATCGCAAATCAGGAGACTGGAGGCCGTTGCCTCCTCGAAGGCCCAGCCGAGCCGGTTGACAAGAAAGAGGTCGGCATGTCCCGGCACAAGAGCGGAGAAATGATTGCATATCCCCTCTTCGAGGCCATGCCGTGCGGCTGCCCTCAGACAGGCGGCCAAATCCACACGCGCCTGCCATACCTCCTGCGTGTCGAGGTCGGTGTTTCGCAGTATTGCCGGCGCCGACTGTCCGCGCTTGAGTTCATGGGCCATGACAAAATCTCCCTAAAAACAATTGGCCCTATTCCATCCAGCCTGCGGCGGAAAGCAAGTCGGGAAGCTCGTCAAGTCGGGCAATAATTGCGTCTGGCGCGTAGTCGGCAAGCGGCTTGCGGCCGGTTCCGCGGTCGACCCAGACCGTTTTGAAGCCAAGCTCCCTCGCCGCAGCGAGATCGAGATGAGGGCTCGCACAAACATGAACCAGTTGTTGCTTTTCGACGCCGAGCTCTTGCCACGCATATTGGAATATCTGTCTTGTCGGCTTGTAGGCTCCGGCCTGCTCCGCCGTGATCACCCGATCGACCCAACCGCCGAGTTGCGCGACATTTCCGGCTATGATCGCATCGTCCGTATTGGAGATAATGGCAAGTTTGAACCCCGCCGCCTTCAGTCTGGCCAATGTCTCAACCACCTCCGGAAAAGGCGGCATGCGGCTGATGGATGAGGTGAGAAGATCCGCGTCGCCGGGCGATACCTCGAGGGAGAATTCCTTCATCGCGAGCGCAAGTGCGGCCGCGCTTACATCCTGGAACGAACGGTGTGGACGCTCCGCCTCGAGCCGATGCTCGTGCCGGTCGTACACGGCAATGAAGGCATCCCGGTCGATAGATTGCTTATTTCCCGCGAGAATCCTGTCCATTGCCGCAAGCAACCCTTCGTCCCACTGGATGAGGGTGCCATAGCAATCGAAGGTCAGCCATTTCGGGTGCGGTCCTGAAAGTGTCATCTCGGTCTCCTGGTTGTTTCCAAGCAGGATTGACATCGGACGCGATCATTTGGAAATTAAATGTCACCATATTTATTATTGGAAACTCAAATGAGCTTCGGTTTCGACCTCGACCTTCTGCGCACTTTTGCCGCCGTCGTCGAGACAGGCGGGTTTACACGGGCGGCTGAGCGCGTTCACCTCACGCAATCAACGATCAGCCAGCAGGTCAAGAAGCTCGAGACCAATCTTGGACGCACGCTTCTCATCCGCGACCGCGCCTCGGGCCGTGTGCGAACGACGGAGGAGGGTGAACTGCTGATGAGCTACGCCCGGCGGATACTGTCGATCTTGGCGGAGGCAGACGAAGCTCTGGGCCGCTCGGTCCCGGTTCCGAAGACCGTGCGGCTCGGCGTTCCGGAAGACTTTGCCGGGCGGCGGATGATTGACCTGCTCTCCGGCTTTGCGCGGACCACTTCACATACGAGGCTCGATACGATCAGCGGCTGGAGCTTCGAGTTGCGAAGGCTTCTTCAAGCGGGAGAGCTCGATCTAGCCCTTATCAAGCGCGAGCCGGGCGATGGTAGCTGTATCGCCAAGTGGGAGGAACCGCTAAGTTGGGTGGGTAGCCGAACCCTTTCCGGCGGGACCGATCCGATTCCGCTTGCGGTGTTCCCACCCGGGTGCATCTATCGCGAAAGGGCCATCCGGGCAATTGAGGAAAGCGGACGACGTTGGCGTATCGCCTATTCGAGCCAAGGCCTGATGGGAGTTCAGGCGGCCGTTGCATCCGGCCTCGGCATCAGCTTGCTTCCGGTCGATGCGATACTGCCCGAGCATCAGCCGTTGAACGGTGCTGACGGTTTTGCGGAGGAACCTGCGTCCGAACTTGCGCTAATCGCGGCCACAAGGAAGCTGGAACCGGCGGTCAAGGAGACGGCCGATTTTCTGATAGCGAATCTGACCGCGCTGAGGCGAAGCTCCAAAACGCCGATCGCCCGCGTGAACTGATTTCGGCCTGATTGCTGTGAGCACACACCAGGCCGTTTCGCGCACTCGGACCGAAACATCGGGCTTCACCCGCCGGGAAAGACGATACCGTATAAGACCTGGCGATACCGGCAAACACGGGATCGAACACCGGCCACCGGCAACGTCGCACTTTGCTGCGCAGGATCGAAGAGGTTTCAACTAGCAAACAAGCTCGAACACCTCGATCTGTTCGAAGCGGCCCTTGGCTTGCGCCAGTCCCAGAGACCGAAAACGGAATGCGTCTCCTGCCTTTGCGCTGATCGCCCCGCTTGCGAGGATAGAGGTGCCGAACTGCTTGTTCATGCCTTCGAGACGGGACGCCACGTTGACCGTATCGCCCATAGCCGTGTACTGGCGACGGGTCCGCGCACCAACGCTGCCGACAACCGCCGGCCCGGTATGAAGACCGAACCGTGTGATGAATTCCGGGCGCCCCGAGGCTCGGTTAGCCATATTGAATTCATCGATCGCCGCCTTTAGTGCCAGGGCGCAACGACAGCCGTTCTGCACGTGTTGAGGATCCGGCACCGGTGCGTTCCACATGCCGAAAATCGAGTCACCCAGATATTGGACGATAACTCCGTTGTGCTGCTCCACGATATCGTTCATCAACTGAAAATAGGACGAGAGCAGCGCAGTAACGCTTTCCGGGGAATACTGCTCAGAAATTGTCGTAAAATCCCGGATGTCGGTAAAAAGCAGGGTGACTTCCTGACGCGAGGCAACCGCGGTTTCGACTTTCCCGGCGCTGACGATCTTGCGTACAAGTTCCCGCGGCACATAGAGAGAAAAATTGCGGATCGCGTCACGTGCTGCGGCAAGTGCGTTTGCGAGAATGTTGATCTCGGCGATCATGGAGCGGTAGGCTCCCTGTCCCTTGAAATCCAGATCCCCAATTTGCCTGGCTTCGGCAGCCAGAGAAAAGAGCGCATTGCTGATGAGCCGCGCGACGACGAGCGCTGCCACAATACCCGCAATAAGAACACCACCGGCAATCATCAGCGTCTTGATCAGCAAGCGGTTGCTTGGACCGACAAAATCGTCGACAGGTGCCGCAATGACGAGCGTGTTGCCCTTGAGCAGCCCGGAAAACTCGACCGGCGAGATCTGGGCCATGTATGGCACCCCCGCAACCGAAAAATGCGCCACGCCTCCCCTGGTGCCGGCTTCCGTCAGCAGCAGTTGCCTGACTGCGTCGAAAGCCGGATCCCCTGAATACGGTGCAGCAACTTCATCGCGCGACGTATTGGAGAGCGTTTCGAGGATTAGAGCCATGATCGTCGGGTCAGAGTGGACGATCAGGCGCCGGTGATCGTCGAAAACATAGCCACGTGCATGTGTCGATATCGCTTCCTCGTTCAGCAGGCTGCTGATGGTTTCCAGAAGCACGTCTGCGCCCGCCACGACGCGCCTGTCCTTTTCCATCGGCGTGGCGAGCGTCAGGCTCAGTGATTGCGTCGCGGCGGTGACATACGGGCCAACCGAGGCGGGCCCATCTTTTGCAACGGCAGCGCGATACCAGAGCCGTTGCCGAGGATCGTAAGTCACGTTTTTGCTGTCGCGCTCGGCGAGCAGGTTGCCGTTGACATCCAGGAACCTCCAGGCGGACGTCATTCCTTCAGCGGATTGCCCAATTGTGATCAGCGCAAATGCTGTGCCGGACGGTGCTGAAAGGACTTGGCTCCATTTCGGATTGGTGAGGACACTGGCTGCCTGAATAAAGGAACCGTCCGGATAGCCGGCATACAAGCTGTCCAGTTTCGGTGACCCCTGCAGCGCCTTCAGCAGGAAGTCGCGCTTTGCGTCGAGCTCCGCCGGCGGCGCCGATACCATTGGTGCCAGGGCGGAGCTTGTCTCAATGGCGGAATAGCCGCTGTCGAAGACGCTGCGATAGTGATCGAGTGCATGCAAGCTCAACAGCCGCATCTTCTCCTGCGCGGCATCGATCGCGGATGACCGCCCATGTTGGTATGTAAGCCACATCAGCGGCGTGCAGACGCTTACGAGCAGGAGTACGATCACGATGCTGAGGTGCAGGCGTAGCGGCTGGGACCAGGGCATCTCGGGATCGCTTCGCGAGGAAGACACTTTCACTTCCTCCACCTCAAGCCAACCTTTCTAAATCCTGTCGTGTCTTTGCCCTTGGCCATTTCTGAGGTCGCCGTATCCGTTTCACGGCCTTATCTTTCACCGATTTCGGGCCTGAGCAAGATGGATCGGCCACAGCTTCTCAGGCGTTCTTCGCTGTGGCGAATGTTATGCTCGCGTCACTCACATTGGCAACGTGCGAATAGGCTGCCTGACCGGCTGCCGCCACATCTCCACGCATGATCGCCGTCACGATGACATCGTGCTCGTCATAGGATTTGGCCAGGCGGCCGGGCAGGCGGAACTGCGCCCGGCGGAACGGTGCCAGTCGTGCGCGGGTTTGCGTCGCCAATTCGAAGATGTGCTCGTTATGGGCCCCACGATAAAGGCGAGTGTGAAACTCCGTGTTGTGCGCAGCATAGCCTTCTTCGGCTCCAGCGTGCACCAGTTTTGCCGAGGCCCGATGCTCGAGTTCGAGGGAGCGCCGCTCATCGACCGTCATGCGTTCGGCCGAGAGCCGTGCGCAGATGGCCTCCAATTCCGACATCGCCTCGAACATCGAATGCAGATAAGTCTCCGTCACGTTCGCGACGACGGCACTGCGGTTGGGCTCACGATCGACCAGCCCCATGGCGCCAAGTTCGCGCAGCGCCTCCCGGACCGGCGTGCGGGAGACATCGAAGCGGGCGGCCAGCGAGATCTCATCCATCCTCTCGCCGGGAACGAAAAGGCCGGTCACAATCATATCCGCGATGGCGCGAACCATCTGCTCGACGGTTGTGCCCGCCCTGATTACCTGCCTGCGCTTGATCTCTGTCACGATCCTGATTCTTGCTGCGTCAACTGCATACAGATGCGGCCGGTTGACCGATAAGTCAATTATCTTCTTGTTTATAGAGGCATTGTGTTGCCCCAGCGAGCTTTTGTGAAGGACCCGACGACAAGGCGGATGAGTGAATAGTAATCAAAGACTAAATTTTGGTCATTCTTGCGGTAAAACTGCATACAGTTTGGACAAGCAAAACAGTGCGGCTAATATTGGTGCGATAATTCAATCACTTAGAATATGGCACGGTCATTGCATACACTTTTCTGCAACGTTTTTTTCGAACCGGCCCTGGCCGCAAGGAGCATTCCGATGACCAATCTCCTTTCCATGAACCGCCGCCACTTCCTGCAGGTTTCCGCCGCCGGAGCACTCGCCTTGACGCCGGGCCTGCTGTCGGGCCGCGCTCTCGCCCAGACCGCACTCACCGTTGGCTTCATCTATGTCGGCCCCAAGGACGACTACGGCTACAACCAGGCCCATGCCGAAGGGGCGGCGGCGCTGAAGGCCCTGCCGGGCGTCACGATCGTAGAAGAAGAGAATGTCCCCGAAACCGTCGATGTCCAGAAGACGATGGAGTCGATGATCAACCTCGATGGCGCGACACTGATTTTCCCGACGTCGTTCGGCTACTTCGACCCGCATATGCTGGCGATGGCGGCAAAGTACCCGGATGTGCAGTTCCGCCATTGCGGCGGCCTCTGGCAGGAGGGCAAGAACCCTGCAAACACGGGTTCGTATTTCGGCTATATCTTCCAGGGCCAATACCTGAACGGGGTCGCGGCTGGCTACACGTCGAAAAGCAAGAAGCTCGGCTTTGTCGCGGCCAAGCCCATTCCGCAGGTGCTGCAGAACATCAACGCCTTCCTGCTCGGGGCACGCTCGGTCGATCCGTCGATCACCTGCCAGGTCATCTTCACGGGCGAATGGTCGCTTGCAGTCAAGGAAGCAGAAGCGACCAACGCGCTGATCGACCAGGGCGCGGATGTTATCACCTGCCATGTCGACAGCCCGAAGGTTGTTGTCGAGACGGCAGCCGGTCGCGGCGCCTTCGTCTGCGGCTACCACGCAAACCAGAGCCCGCTTGCTCCTGAAAAATATCTGACCGGCGCCGAATGGGCGTGGGGCAACGTCTACACCGATTTTGTCAAGAAGGCCCAGGCCGGCGAAAAGCTCGGCAATTTCGTGCGCGGTGGCCTCAAGGATGGCTTTGTCAAGATGAGCCCGCTCGGACCTGCCGTGCCAGCCGAAGGACGGACGAAGTTCGACGCAACGCTTGCCGAAATGATGACCGGCAAGTTCTCCGTCTTCAAGGGGCCGATCAAGGACAACAAGGGCAACGTCGCCGTCACGCCCGACAAGAGCTATGCCGAAGATGCCATCGAGCTCGAGAGCATGGCGTATCTCGTGGAAGGCGTCGTCGGATCCACGGCCTGATCCGGAGGGAGAAGCGTCATGACAGTCGAGGCGAATACCTCCGCAATAGCCATCGCTTCCCAACGATCGTCCGTTGTTAGACCCATCCTTGAGTGGGTCGCACGGCGCGCAGAACCTGTCGCCATCAGTTGCGGCGCGATCCTGATCGGGCTGGCGCTCTTCTCCATCTTCATTCTCGTGATCGGCAAATCGCCGGTCACCTTGTTCCAATTGATGTACACAGGCGGCTTCGGCAGCTGGTTCTCGATCCAGAACAGCCTCAGCCGGGCCGCCCCCCTTCTCCTGACGGCGCTTTGCGTCGCCTTGCCGGCGCGTCTCGGGCTCGTCATCATCGGCGGCGAGGGCGCGGTCGTATTGGGTGGCGTTGCTGCGGCGGCGGCCGCATTGCCGTTCGTCGGAACGCTGCCCGCCTTCCTTGTTCTGCTGCTGATGGCGGCGGCGGCGATGCTCGTCGGCGGCATCTGGATCGGTCTTGCAGGCTTCCTGCGGCACTATCGCGGGGTCAACGAGACCATTTCCTCGCTGCTGCTCGCCTATATCGCCATCGCCCTCATGAACCAGTTCGTCGAAGGACCACTGCGCGATCCGGCGAGCCTTAACAAACCCTCCACCACCCCCCTGCCCGCCGAATACATGCTCGGCAAGATACCCGGAATGGATGTGCACTGGGGGCTCGCAATCGGCGTCGTCGCCTGCATCATCTCGTGGGTGCTGATCGAGGTCACGAGCTATGGCTTCGCGGCGCGCATCGCCGGCGGCAATGTTCGCGCCGCGCAGATACAGGGGTTGCCGGTCGGCCGCCTGATCGTCGGCTTCACGGCGATCGCCGGCAGCTTCGCCGGTCTTGCCGGCATGATCGAGGTCGCCGCCGTCCAAGGCAGCGCCAATGCCTCGCTGGCGGCGGGCTACGGCTATACCGGCATCCTCGTCGCCTTCCTGGCGCGGCACAATCCACTGGCGATCATTCCGGTCGCCATCCTGCTTGGCGGCATCGATGCGTCGGGCGGCCTCATCCAGCGCCGGATGGCCATGCCTGACGCAACGGTCCTGGTGCTGCAAGGCACTCTCTTCGTCGTCATCCTTTTTTGCGAGACCTTCTACGGTCGCTTCAAGATCTTCAATCCCGACCTCTGGAAAAGGAGCCCATGATGGAAGCGAGCGGCATCGGCATCTGGGGTGTACCCCTCGCCATCTTTGCGGGCGCGATCCGCGTCTCGACACCCTTCATCTTCGTCAGCCTCGGCGAGACCATCACCGAACGCTCTGGCCGCATCAACCTTGGCCTCGAAGGTACGCTGGTCTTCGGGGCCATGACGGCCTACGCGGTCGCCGTGCTTACCGGCTCGCCCTGGCTCGGCGTGCTGGCGGCCATGGGCTCCGGAACCGTCTTCGGCCTCGTGCACGGATGGATCTGCAAGTGGCCGAAGGTGAACGACATCGCGATCGGCATCGCCATGATGCAATTCGGGCTGGGACTGGCCTTCTTTCTCGGCAAGCCCTTCATTCAGCCGGCAGCACCGCATCTGCCGTCGATCCCGCTCGGTGTGTGGTCCAATCTTCCGCAGGTTCAGGCGGCACTGAACATCAATGTGCTCTTCATCGTGGGCGGCGCGCTGGCACTCTTCCTGTGGTGGGGGTTCAAGAACACCCGTGTCGGTCTCGTATTGCGCGTTGTCGGCGACAGCACCGATGCGGCACGGGCGATGGGGATCGATCCGGATCGTGTCCGGCTGCTCGCCACCGGCGTCGGCGGGTCGCTCGCCGCCTTGGGCGGGGCCTATCTCTCGCTCTACTATCCCGGCTCCTGGAACGAAGGCATTTCTTCCGGACAGGGCCTGATGGCGGTGGCGCTGGTGATCTTCGCGCGCTGGAACCCGATCGGCTGCTTCCTGGCCGCCCTTCTCTTCGGCGGTGCGGGCGCACTGGGTCCTGCCTTGCAGTCGGTCGGCGTCACGCAGGGCTACTACCTGTTCTACGCGGCTCCCTACGTGCTGACGCTCGTCATCCTCATTGCCACGTCCTCACCAACACGTTCGCTCGCCGGTGCCCCCGGCGCATTGTCGCTCACGAAATAGGGGATCTGCCATGAATGGTCTCGGCGGCCTTAACAAATCCGAACATGGCGTCGGTATCGGCCTGGTCCAGCTTCAGCTACCCGTTACGGTCACCAGGGAGGACCTTGCAAGGCAGAAAGAGGTTATCGTCGACCTCGTCGGCAAGGCCCGTCGCAACCAGGCAGGCATGGATCTCGTCGTCTTCCCCGAGTATGCGCTGCATGGCCTGTCGATGGACATCAATCCCGAGATCATGTGTTCACTCGACGGGCCGGAGGTTGCTGCCTTCAAGAGAGCCTGCCGCGCAAACCGCATCTGGGGCTGTTTCTCGATCATGGAATTCAATCCGGATGGGATGCCGTACAATTCGGGCATCGTCATCGACGACAGAGGCGAACTGAAACTCCATTATCGCAAGATGCATCCATGGGTGCCGGTCGAGCCCTGGGAGCCTGGCAACTTCGGCATTCCGGTGATCGAGGGACCGAAAGGCGCGAAGCTCGCACTGATCATCTGCCATGACGGGATGTTTCCGGAGATGGCCCGGGAGTGCGCCTACAAGGGCGCGGAGATCATGATCCGGACAGCGGGCTATACCGCTCCGATCCGCGACAGCTGGAAGTTCACCAACCAGTCAAACGCCTTCTGCAATCTGATGGTGACCGCCAGCGTCTGCATGTGCGGTTCGGACGGCACGTTCGACTCCATGGGCGAAGGCATGATCTGCAATTTCGACGGCACGATCATCGCCCACGGCACGTCCGGTCGCCCGAACGAGATCATCACCGCCGAGGTCCGCCCTGACCTGGTGCGTGAGGCGCGGCGCAGCTGGGGCGTCGAGAACAATATCTACCAGTTCGGCCATCGCGGTTATGTCGCCGTCGCCGGCGGCGCGGGGGACGCGCCTTACAGCTACATGCACGATCTCATCGCGGGCCGGTACCGGTTGCCCTGGGAAGGTGAGGTCAAGGTCGTCGACGGCACGTCCTGCGGCTTCGACAAGCCGGCGCGGCGCTATGGCGAAACTTTCAAACTTGCGGGCGAATAGGAGAAGACGATGGATGCGATGGTCGAAAACAGGGGACACTACATCAATGCCGATCCCTATGCCTGGCCCTACAACGGCGCGCTGAGGCCGGACAACACGGCGCTCGTCATCATCGACATGCAGACGGATTTCTGCGGTCCAGGCGGCTACGTCGATCATATGGGTTATGATCTTTCGCTCGTGCGGGCACCGATCGAGCCGATCATGAGGGTCCTTTCGGCCATGCGCGCCAAGGGCTATCACATCATTCACACCCGGGAGGGTCATCGGCCCGATCTCGCCGACCTGCCGGCGAACAAGCGCTGGCGCTCGCAGCGTATTCACGCTGGCATCGGCGACGCCGGCCCTTGCGGCCGCATCCTCGTTCGCGGGGAGCCGGGCTGGGATATTATAGACGAGCTGAAACCGATCGAGGGCGAGACGATCATCGATAAGCCCGGCAAAGGCTCTTTCTGTGCCACGGATCTGGAGTTGATCCTCAACCAGAAGCGGATCGAGAACATCATCCTGACAGGCATCACCACCGATGTCTGCGTTCACACGACGATGCGCGAGGCCAACGATCGCGGCTTTGAGTGCCTGCTGCTCGAGGATTGCTGCGGCGCCACCGATCATGGCAACCACCTCGCGGCCATCAAGATGGTGAAGATGCAGGGCGGCGTATTCGGATCTGTGTCCAACGCGGCTACCCTGATCGAGGCCCTTCCCTGATGCCCTCCTTGCGTGCTCATGTCTTTCGCGTCCCGGCAGGCAGTCCGGACGATGTCTCCGGTGTCGAAGCCCTGTTTGCCGGCCGAATTGACGCTTCCGACGTGGTCGCCGTGCTTGGCAAGACCGAGGGCAACGGCTGCGTCAACGACTTCACCCGCGGCTACGCCACACGCAGCTTCGAGCGGCTGTTCGATGAACAGAATGTAGAAGGCGTCTCAATCGTCATGTCCGGCGGCACGGAAGGCGCGCTCTCGCCTCACTGGACCATCTTCACGCGCAAACAGGTCGAGGAGCCTGGAGAAGGGGCTCTGGCAATCGGCGTGGCGCGCACCCCTGCCCTGCCGCCTGAACAACTCGGTCGCTGCGAGCAGGTCCGCATGGTGGCGGCGGCGGTTAAAGCCGCCATCCGGGATGCCGGGATCGAGGACACCGCCGATGTCCACTTCGTACAGATCAAATGCCCGCTGCTGACCTCTCAGCGGATTGCCGATGCGGAATCAGCCGGCAAGACGACGGCGACGCGCGATACGCTGAAATCAATGGCGCTGTCACGCGGCGCGTCGGCACTTGGCGTTGCCGTTGCACTTGGCGAGGTGGACATCGACGCCATCGACGACAGTGACATCTGTAGCCGCTTCGATCTCTATTCCCGATGCGCCTCGGCTTCTTCAGGCGTCGAGCTCTTGGATCATGAGGTCATCGTACTCGGCATGAGCGCAAAATGGTCCGGGCCTCTCACCATCGACCATGCCGTCATGCGGGACGCGATAGACACTGGATCCGTCCGCGCTGCCTGGGATCGTCTGCCGGCGGAAGGAAGGCTCGCGGCGGTGCTGGCCAAGGCCGAGCCGGACCCGTCCGGTCACGTTGGTGGCAAGCGCCATACCATGCTGAACGATTCCGATATCGCCGGCACACGCCATGCCCGCGCGTTTGTGGGCGGCGCGCTCGCCGGCGTCTTCGGCATGACCGACTTATACGTATCGGGCGGTGCCGAACATCAGGGACCGCCAGGTGGCGGGCCGGTCGCAATTATCGTCGAAAAAGGAGACCTGAAGTGAGCATCGTACGCGACACGCCTCTTCCCCAGGCTGGCAAGGCCGTCGGCATCCAGACGCTCGACATGACGATGCGGTTTGCCAGTTTCACGGCGCTCGACCACGTATCGATCGATATCCCAGCCGGAACCTTCCATGCGCTCCTCGGCGAGAACGGCGCCGGCAAGTCAACGCTCGTCAAGTGCATCATGGGCTTCTACCATCAAACCTCGGGTTCGCTCTCCGTCGATGGGCGCGAAGTGGCGATCGCCTCCCCCAGGGATGCGGCAACCTATGGGCTCGGCATGGTCTACCAGCATTTCACGCTGGTGCCGTCGCTGACGGGCGCGGAAAACCTCGTCATCAGCCGGGCTGCCGTGCCCGCGGTGATCAACTGGGCCAAGGAGCGTAGGGATCTTGCAGCCTTCATGGAGCACATGCCGTTCAAGATTCCGCTCGATCGCCCCGTCAGCGAGCTGGCCGCTGGCGAAAAGCAGAAGCTCGAAATCGTCAAGCAGCTCTATCTCGGCCGCAGTTTTCTGGTGCTCGACGAACCGACATCCGTGCTGACGCCAGCCGAGGCGGACGAAATGCTCGGACTGGTGCGCGGCATGACGGATCGCGGCGAGCTGACCGTGCTGATGATCTCACACAAGTTCCATGAGGTTACGAAGTTCGCCGACGCAGTTTCGATCCTGCGGCGCGGCAAGCTGGTCGGCGGCGGAGGGGTCGACCAGCTGTCGACCGCAGAGATGGCATCGATGATGATTGGCGACGTCAAGCTCGCCCAGCTCGATACACGCGTGCCAGTGTCTGAGATGGCAAAGCCTGTTCTCAAGGTGGAAAAGGTCAAGGCGCCGGATCGCTCGGGGTTGAAAACCATTGAAATCGACACCCTGACGGTTCGCTCCGGCGAAATCGTCGGCATTGCCGGCATATCGGGCAACGGCCAGAAGGAGCTGACGGAGATCCTGGCCGGCCAGCGGCCGACCGAGGCGGGCAGCGTGCTTGTCAACGGCGACGCCTACGGCGCGACCCGGCCGGAGACGCGCCGGAACAATGTGCGCTTCATTCCCGAGGAGCCCCTGCACAATGCCTGCGCGCCCCGCATGACGGTCAGCGAGAATCTTGCCTTCCGTACATTCGATCTGAAAAACGACGGAAAAGATGCGATCTGGCTCAACAAGGGCAGGATGAAGAAACGCGCGACGGATCTGATCACCGATTACAAGGTCAGGACCGCTTCCTCCGCCTCGCCGATCGCAGCCCTTTCCGGCGGCAATGTGCAACGCGCGGTGCTGGCGCGTGAACTGACCGGCGAAGTCGATCTCCTGATCGTCGCCAATCCTTGCTTCGGCCTCGATTTCTCAGCTGTCGCGGAAATCCGCGCCCGCATCATGAGGGCGCGCAACTCCGGTGCGGCCGTGCTGCTGCTGTCGGAGGATCTCGACGAGCTGTTGGAGATGTCCGACCGGATCATGGTCATCTCGGACGGCAAGCTGGTCTACGAAACCCCGGCGCGCGCTGCCGATATCTCGGTCATCGGCGCGCATATGGCAGGACATCACTAATGCCAGACATCAAGGCACAACCTTTTGCCTTTCCGGCCAGGCCCGACCAACTGGCGCTCATCGTCATCGACATGCAGCGTGACTTTGCCGAGCCAGGCGGTTTCGGCGCAAGCCTCGGCAACGATGTCAGCCGCATCACCAGGATCATTCCCGACGTCAAACGGCTGATTGAGGGATTTCGCGAGGCCGGCCTGCCTGTCATTCACACCATGGAGTGCCACAAGCCGGATCTTTCCGATCTGCCCCCCGCCAAGCGCAACCGCGGCGCTCCAACCCTTCGGATCGGCGATGACGGGCCGATGGGACGGATCTTGATTGCCGGAGAGGCCGGTACTGCGATCCTGGCGGAGCTCGCCGCCGTCGACGGCGAAATCGTGATCGAGAAGCCGGGCAAAGGCGCATTCTACGCGACCGAACTCGGCGAGATCTTGAAAGCGAGGGGCATCAGCCAGCTTGTCTTTGCCGGCGTCACAACCGAGGTCTGCGTTCAGACGACCATGCGCGAAGCCAATGATCGCGGATACGAATGCCTTCTCGCCGAAGAAGCAACCGAGAGCTATTTTCCCGAGTTCAAGGATGCCGCCATCGCCATGATCCGCGCCCAGGGCGGGATCGTTGGATGGACTTCACATGTGGACGACATATTGGAGGCGATTGGTCATGCCTGAGACGACACGCGAGCTTCTGACGCTAGGTGGCTGGAAAGAGCTAACTTTCTCTCCATTTCGAGAGGACGTTACGATCCACTGGATCCGCCCTTTCGAAAACGATCAGCCGGGGGTCGCCCTTTTGAAATACGAGGCCGGAGCCTCCGTACCGCGGCATCGACACGAGGGGCTCGAAACCATCCTGGTCCTGGAAGGCACACAATCCGATGAGGCCGGCGACTATGGGCGCGGCAGCTATGTCGTGAATGCGGCTGGAACCGAGCATTCCGTCTGGAGTGACACCGGCTGCGTGGTGCTGATCCAATGGGATCGGCCCGTTAGGATACTGGAAGAGGAAATAGCATGACCGGCGCACCGGCTTTCGACATCGCATCGCTGCACGCATTCTACGCTTTGGGTGGAAGCCCCGACACGATCATTGGCCGGGTGTTTGCGCGCCTGGCCGAAGTCAACGATCCTGGTATCTTTCTTCATCTCTCAGATCGCGAAGCGCTGCTTGCCGAAGTGGAAGCGCTGGGTCCGTTTGATGCCGAGGCCAAGCCGCTCTGGGGCATCCCCTTTGCCGTGAAGGACAACATCGATGTCGCCGGCATGCCGACAACGGCTGCCTGCCCTGACTATTCCTATGTAGCGGCTGTTGATGCGACCGTCGTTCGCTTGCTGAAGCAGGCCGGGGCCCTCGTCATCGGCAAGACAAACCTCGACCAGTTCGCAACAGGCCTCGTGGGCGTCCGCTCGCCCTACCCGATCCCTCGCAACGCCATCGACGCCAACCTCGTTCCCGGCGGCTCCAGCTCCGGCTCGGCCGTCGCCACCGCCCAAGGGATCGTCAGTTTCGCGCTCGGAACGGATACGGCCGGCTCCGGCCGTATCCCCGCAGGACTTAACAACATCGTCGGCCTCAAGCCGAGCGTCGGCGCCCTTTCGACGGCGGGGGTCATACCGGCCTGCCGCACGCTCGACTGTGTTTCCATATTTGCCCTTACCGTCGATGATGCATGGCGTGTCTTCGACACCACCGCGCGCTACGACGCGGCGGATGCTTACTCGAAGGACATACCCGCATCCGGCTATGGCTCGCTTCCGCCGGTCCTTTGCATCGGTGTTCCTGCAAAGGCAGACCGCCAGTTCTTTGGCGACGCCCGCATGGAGGCTTCGTACGAGAGCGCGCTCGCGATGCTGACGATGCTCGGTCATCGCGTGGTCGAAGTGCCGTTCGGAGATTTCTACAAGGTTGCCAATCTGCTCTACGAGGGCGCCTGGGTGGCGGAACGCTATGCCGCGGTGAAGGCCTTCTTCGATGCCAACGAAACGAGCTTCCATCCGGTCACACGCAAGATCTATGGTGGCGCGAAGGCGCTGAGCGCAGCCGATGCCTTCAATGGTCTCTACGCCCTTCAGGCTCTAAAGCAGACAGTGCAGCCGATCATCGATTCTGTCGATCTCTTCTGTGTGCCGACGGCCCCGAGCCACTATACGCTGGCCGACCTTGCTGCCGAACCGATTCGCGAGAACTCGCGGCTTGGGACCTATACCAATTTCGTCAATCTGCTCGATATGTGCGGGATCGCCGTGCCGACTGGCAAGCGTGCCGACGGCCTCCCGGCGAGCGTGACCCTGCTGGCGCCGTCCGGCCGGGATGGCCTGGCGGCCTCCCTTGCCCGAGAGATCCACCAAGCAGCCGGTGTCAGTCTGGGAGCGACAAGCTGGTCTCTGCCACCGGCTTTTCCGAAACCGGCGAGAATTGATGAGGATGGGATGATCGATCTCGTTGTCGTCGGTGCGCATCTCTCCGGCATGCAACTAAACGTCCAACTGCGCGACCTCGACGCCGTGTTCTCTCGGCAGGCGCAGACATCGGATGCCTACAGGCTCTATGCCCTTGCCGGCCAGGTGCCCGCCAAGCCGGGGATGATCCGTGTCGAGGCCGGCAGAGGCGGCCGCATCGACGTGGAAGTCTGGCGCTTGACGCCCGCTGCCTTCGGGCAATTCGTGGCGGCAATACCCTCGCCGCTCGGGATCGGCTCAATCAGTCTGTCAGACGGAACTGTGGCTAAAGGCTTCCTTGTTGAGCCCGCAGGGATAACAGGGGCCACCGACATCACCAACTATGGCGGCTGGCGCAACTATGTGGCGGCGGACACCGACCGGAGAGCGCGAAGCGCAGGCTGATCAATCCCGGCAATTGTGGATCGCAGAGCCGGGCAGTTCTCACCATGTGTTACGGCAGCGCCAGCTGCCAAGACAACCGGCCGCGTTGCCACGACGCCAATGCGGCCGCTCTCTGCCTCCGTTTCGGAGGTAACCGCGGTCGGTTCAACCGGCAGCAATGATCTTGTGGCCACGGGCGCAGGTAAGCATGGAGGTCAGCAATTGCTGCGGAGCAACAACGATTGCCACTTGCAATGTTTATAAAAATATCTATCACTAAACATATTGCTAAACATGAGAGTTGAGGAGTTCATGTAGGCATTCTCGCAAATGGGTGAACTTGCGCGGTCGGCGGGGAGCCGGCCTTTGGTTCTGGGAGGAACTTATGCAAAAGAAATCGAAAGCCCTTCTCGGGCTGGCCTCGGCGTTCATCATCTCGTCGGCGCTGCCCAATCTCGCCAAAGCCGACCAGTTGACGCTCTGCTGGGCCGCATGGGATCCGGCAAACGCACTGGTCGAACTCTCCAAGGATTTCACCGCCAAAACCGGCACTGAAATGAAGTTCGAGTTCGTACCGTGGACGAGCTATGCAGACCGCTTCCTCAATGAACTGAACTCCCATGGCAAGCTCTGCGACCTGATCATCGGCGACAGCCAGTGGATCGGTGGCTCGGCTGAAAACGGCCATTACGTCAAGCTCAACGACTTCTTCGACAAGGAAGGCATCAAGATGGATGACTTCGTGCCGGCGACGGTTGTCGGCTATTCGGAATGGCCGAAGAATACGCCGAACTATTGGGCGCTGCCCGCCATGGGCGATGTGGTCGGCTGGACCTACCGCAAGGACTGGTTCGAGCGGCCGGAACTGCAGAAGGAATTCAAGGCAAAGTATGGTCACGATCTCGCGGCGCCAAAGACCTACGACGAGCTGAAGCAGATCGCCGAGTTCTTCCAGAAGCGCGAGATCGATGGCAAGACCGTCTACGGCGCCTCGATCTATACGGAGCGCGGCTCTGAAGGCATCACGATGGGCGTGACCAACGTGCTCTACGATTGGGGCTTCCAATACGACAACCCAGACAAGCCCTACGAGATGGAAGGCTTCGTCAATTCGCCCGATGCGGTCAAGGGACTGGAGTTCTACAAGGCGCTCTATGACTGCTGCACACCGCCCGGCAGTTCCAACGTTTACATGGTTGAATCCGCCGACGCCTTCAAATCCGGCCAGGTGGCCATGCAGATGAACTTCGCCTTCACATGGCCGGGTCTCTACAAGGATGAGAAAGTCGGTGGCGACAAGATCGGCTTCTTCCCCAACCCGGCGGAAAAGAAACATTTCGCCCAGCTTGGCGGACAGGGTATCTCGGTCGTCTCCTACTCCGACAAGAAAGACGCGGCACTGCAGTACATCAAGTGGTTCGCCCAGCCTGAAGTGCAGGCCAAGTGGTGGCAGCTCGGCGGCTACTCGTGCCTGAAGTCAGTTGTGAACGCCCCGGACTTTGCGTCCAGCCAACCATATGCCCAGGCATTCCTGGACTCGATGGCGATCGTCAAGGATTTCTGGGCAGAGCCAAGCTACGCAACCCTCCTGCAGGACATGCAGAAGCGCGTTCATAACTATGTCGTGGCCGGCAACGGCACTGCTCAGGAGGCGCTCGATGGCCTCGTGAAGGACTGGACCGAAGTCTTCAAGGACGACGGCAAGATCTAGTGTCCGGCTGGACGCAAAACATTCTTGCCAGAATGGCGGCCCGGATTGCCAAGACTGCCGGGCCGCCACGTGTCTCACATACGCAAAGACCAGGTGACACCTTGAACATTTCATCTTCCTCCATGGTCGAAAAGGCAGCTGACGCGACTGCGAGGGCGACGCCGACATCGGTCGCACGCCGTGTCCGAGGACTATCCGACCGAGCGATTGCCTGGTTGTTCATTGCACCGGCCATCATCCTGCTTCTCGCCATCAACATCTTCCCGCTCATCTGGGCGATCTATCTGTCGTTCACGAACTATCGTGCCAACCGCCCGAATGCGCCTGTTCTGAACGTCGGATTTAGCAACTACCAGCGTGTCCTGAACGACCCCGATATCTGGCAGGCCATGCAGACGACGGCGCATTTCGTGTTTTGGACGATCCTGCTGCAGACGGTTATCGGCTTTACGCTCGCCTATCTGATCGACCGCAAGTTTCGTGGCCACGCGTTCTGGACGACGCTCATCCTGATACCGATGATGCTGTCTCCGGCTGTTGTCGGAAATTTCTGGCGCTTTCTCTACGAGCCGCAGATTGGTCTTTTCGCCTACGCGGTTTCGCTCATCACCGGCATTCCGACCGCCGACATACAGATGCTCGGCAGTGTCACGCTGGCGCCTTGGGCCATCATCATTGTCGATACCTGGATGTGGACGCCTTATGTCATGCTGATCTGCCTCGCGGGCCTGCGATCCATCCCGGACTACATCTATGAGGCAGCCGAGGTCGACCGTGCCTCCCCATGGCGGCAATTCTGGTCGATCACCGTCCCGATGGCCCTGCCTTTCATCATGCTCGCCGTACTGTTCCGCGGCATCGAGAACTTCAAGATGTTCGACATGGTTACACTGCTGACAGGTGGCGGCCCGGGTTCGACCACCGAAGTGGCCTCGATCACCTTGAAGCGTACGGCCTTCGAGAGCTGGGCGACAGGGCGGGCGTCTGCCTTCGCCATCATCCTCTTCGTTGCCGTGTTCGGCCTCGCCAACATCTACGTCAAGGCACTTAACAGGGTGAAGCAACGATGAGCTCCGTCACCTCAGCCCATTCCGTCGTCGAACCGAGCCGGGCCAACAAACGGATCGCCGGCACCATCGTGATCCTCTACGCCCTGATCACCATGATCCCGCTCGTCTGGATCTTCCTGACCAGCATCAAGTCTCCGCCGGACTCCATCAGCTATCCTCCGAAGATCATCTTCACACCGACGCTGGAAGGCTACTGCAACCTCCTGACAACAAGGACGCGGCAGACGCCGGAATACATCGCCTCCCTGCCCGCGCCGACCGGCACCTGCGACGAGGTCACCCGCAAGCGCAACATGGTGATCGCCGGTCCTTCGAATTTCCTGCCGCGCTTTGCCAACTCGCTGGTGATTGCCTTCGGCTCGACATTCCTGGCCGTCTCATTGGGAACGCTGGCCGCCTATGGCTTCTCGCGTTTCAGGGTCCCCCTTGCCGACGACCTGTTGTTCTTCATCCTGTCGACACGCATGATGCCGCCGATCGCCGTCGCCATCCCAATCTATCTCATGTATCGGGAGCTTGGTCTTTCCGACACGGCGCTGGGCATGATCCTGCTTTACACCGCGGTCAACGTCTCCCTTGCAGTCTGGCTCCTGAAGGGCTTCATCGACGAGATCCCACGGGAGTACGAGGAGGCAGCGATGATCGACGGCTACACGCGGCTGCAGGCTTTCTGGAAAGTCGTCCTGCCGCAAGCAACGACCGGCATTGCCGCCACCGCGATCTTCTGTCTGATCTTTGCCTGGAACGAGTATGCCTTTGCGGCACTGCTGACATCGGGCGAAGCCCAGACGGCACCGCCCTTCATTCCGACCATTATCGGCGAGGGCGGTCAGGACTGGCCGGCGGTCGCGGCGGGAACAACGATCTTCCTGATCCCGATCCTCGTCTTCACCATTCTCCTGCGCAAGCAGCTCTTGCGTGGCATCACCTTCGGAGCGGTCCGCAAATGACCCACCTCATAGAAACACCGCGCCCCCCATCCCGCCCGAAGCGCCCGTTCTTTCTGCGTCGCGGTCCAATGGAAAATATCGCAACCGCGTTGATTGCCATCGGCTTCCTCATGCTTTTCCAGCCATTCCTGTTGGTGCTCTACACCTACTCGCTGGTGACGCTGCTTGCGGGAACGGCCATGTTCATCATCGTCTCGAAGTTTCCGGAGTGAGCCATGGCGGACATCAGAATAGAAAATCTCCGCAAGCAGTTTGGCAGCTTCGTTGCTGTGCAGGATTCAAGCTTCACCATCCATGACGGCGAATTCCTGGCACTGCTTGGTCCGTCCGGCTGCGGCAAGACGACGACGCTGCGCATGATCGCCGGTCTGGAACTGCCGACCAGCGGCAAGATCTATCTTGACGGCGAAGACGTCACCTTCAACCGCGCCAGCGCGCGCGATATCGCTTTCGTCTTCCAGCTCTTCGCGCTCTATCCGCATATGAACGTGCGCAAGAACATCGCCTTTCCGCTGCTGTCGCAAGGCATGCCGAAGGCCGAGATCCGCCAGCGCGTCGAGGAAACCGCGCGGCTGCTGCAGATCGATCATATCCTTGACCGGTCGGTCTCCGGACTTGCCGGCGGCGACCGGCAGCGTGTGGCGCTTGGTCGCGCCATCGTGCGCCGTCCCAAATGCTTCCTGATGGACGAACCGCTGGGGACGCTCGACGCCGAATTTCGCGAGGTCATGGTTCACGAACTTCGTGAACTGCACAACCGCATTCAAGCGACGACGGTGTACGTCACCCATGACCAGCATGAGGCGATGGCGATGGCCGACAAGATTGCCGTCATGAACCATGGGGTCATCGAGCAATTCGGTACGCCCCAGGAAATCTACAGCAAGCCCGCCACCATGTATGTCGCCGATTTCATCGGCTCGCCGTCGATGAATTTCATGCGCTTCACCTCGGGGCTGCAGACAGGCGCGCGATCCGTCTCGCTGCATGGGGTCGATGTCGCCGTTCCCGAGGTGCACCAGGACCTGGCCGAGGCCGAATTGGCACTCGGGGTTCGGCCTGAGCATATTCGCCTGAGCGATACGTCGCCCTTGAGGGGAGCGGTTTATGGCAGCGAATACCTCGGGACCAATCAGGTCGTGACGATCGAGACGTCGAGCGGCGTCATCAAGGCGCGAGTTCCGGCAAACCGCAACTTCCGTATCGGCGAGACGGTCGGTCTTGACTTCAATTCGGCCAAGCTCGCGCTGTTTGACTGCCAGTCGGGCCGCGCCATTGCTTCGGCACTCTACTCGGAGGCCGAGCATGGCTGACATCGTCCTCAAGGGCCTCGACAAGCGTTTTGGCGACACGCAGGCTCTGTCTGATCTCAACCTTTCAATCCGCGATGGCGAGTTCGTCGTCCTGCTTGGGCCGACCGGTGCCGGCAAGACGACGACGCTGCGCCTCATCGCCGGCCTGGAACGACCGGATAGCGGTCGCATCGAGATCAATGGTCGCAACGTCTCGGGCGAAGCGCCCGCCGAGCGCGACGTCGCCTTCGTCTTCCAGCAATATTCGCTCTATCCGCACATGACGGTTTACGACAACCTCGCCTTCCCGCTGCGAGCGCCTGTGCGCAAGCTGGGGGCTGAAGAGATCGACCGTCGCGTGCGCGAAATTGCGCGTATGGTCCGGATCGACCACAAGCTTGAGAACCGTTCGACGCGTCTGTCGGGCGGCGAAATGCAGCGTGTCGCGATCGGCCGGGCGTTGGTACGTCGGCCCGCCATCTACCTGATGGACGAGCCCCTCTCGTCGCTCGATGCGAAGCTGCGTGCCGAACTGCGCCTGGAACTCAAGCGGATCCAGGAGGAACTCGGTTCTACCTTGCTTTACGTGACCCACGACCAGGTCGAAGCCATGACGATGGCGGATCGGATCGGCATTGTTGCTGGAGGCAGGCTGTTGCAGGTCGGGACGCCGCGTGAAATCTACGGCAATCCCACCAGCCTCGATGTCGCTGCCCGGCTTGGCCAACCGCATATCAACCTGCTGCCCGCCGATCTCCTGCCAGGCGCCAATCCGCCGCCAGGTACCAGGACGATCGGTGCGCGAACCGAGCATCTCGATATCATGGTCGAAAAGAATGCCAATGCCGAAATCGACTGGATCGAGCACCTTGGCGACCAGAACCACCTTCACATCCGGGTGCGCGACCACAAGCTCGTCACACTTGCCGATCCATATCTCGCAATCCGGCCGGGTGATCGAATCAGCCTCACTTTACGCGATCCGCTCTATTTCGACGCCAGCGGCCAGCGTCTGGGCTAGAATTGAACGATACAAAACACACTGCATAAAAGACGGGTCTCTCTCCATGAAACATTTCTTCAATCGCCGGGAAACCATTGTTACCGAAGCCCTCGATGGTCTGCTCCTGACAAGCAGTGCCGGTCGTCTTGCCCGTCTCGATAGCTTCCCCGACATCAAGGTGATCCTGCGCGCGGATTGGGATAAATCGAAGGTCGCGATCATCTCCGGCGGCGGCGCGGGTCACGAGCCCTCGCATGCCGGCTTCGTCGGCAAGGGCATGCTGACAGCAGCTGTATCGGGCGAGATCTTTGCTTCGCCGAGCGTCGATGCCGTGCTGACGGCCATCCGTGCGGTAACGGGCCCCAAGGGCGCCCTGCTGATCGTCAAGAACTATACGGGCGACCGGCTCAACTTTGGCCTCGCTGCCGAAAAGGCCCGTGCCGAAGGCTTCGATGTCGAGATGGTGATCGTTGCCGACGATATTGCCATCCCCGAAATCAACCAGCCCCGCGGCGTTGCCGGTACCTTGTTTGTGCATAAGATCGCCGGCTACCACGCCGAAGCAGGAGCCGGCCTGAAGACGGTCGCCGCACAAGCGGCTGCCGCAGCCCGAGATATCGTTTCACTCGGCATGTCGCTTTCGACCTGCAGCGTTCCCGGTCAGGCGCATGAGGATCGGCTCGGCGCCAATGAAGGGGAGCTTGGCCTCGGCATCCATGGCGAGCCCGGTGTCGAGCGGATCGCCTTGCAACCGGTTGTCGACCTTGTCGCGACGATGACCGAGCGACTGGCCGCAAGACTGGATGGTGCACATGACCACGCACTGTTGATCAACAACCTTGGCGCCGTGCCGCCGCTTGAGATGGGCGTCATTGCCAATGCCGTGTTGTCCTCGCCGGTCACGCGTCGCGTGCGCCTGATCGTCGGACCGGCGCCGATGATGACCGCGCTCAACATGAACGGTTTTTCGCTTTCGCTCATTCGGCTGGACGCTGCTCGCGAAGCCGCGCTGAAGTCCGCAGTCGGGCCGCATGCCTGGCCACCCGTCGCCGAACGGCACGAGATCGCCATCGTTCCCGCCCCGGATAAGATATCTGGCCGGGATGAAGTGGCCTCGGCCAGCGATGACAGCCGGAGCCGTCGCCTTTTGACGGCGGTCTGCGAGCATCTGATTTCCCTCGAGAGCGAGTTGAACCGCCTCGATGGCCGCGTCGGTGATGGCGATACCGGTTCCACCGTGGCAACAGGGGCGCGTAGCGTTCTTTCCCGCATCGACACGCTGCCGCTGAAGGATGCTGGCGCCACCATGGCCTCGATCGGTGAGATCCTGAGCACGAGCATGGGCGGCTCCAGTGGCGTACTGCTCTCGATCTTTTTTACGGCCGCCTCCAAGGCCATGGCGGAAAAGGCTGATATAGCCGCTGCCCTGCTTGCCGGGCTCGATCGGATGACGTTCTATGGAGGAGCCGGCATCGGCGATCGTACCATGGTCGACGCGCTGGCGCCCGCACTCGCGGCCTTGGCATCAGGTGATGTCGCGGCCGCGGCGAAGGCTGCGGCTACCGGTGCTCAATCGACAAAGGCGATGCTGAAGGCGAAGGCCGGTCGCGCCTCCTATGTCGGTGAGAAGGATCTGGAGGGAGTGCCGGATCCGGGGGCTGTCGCTACGGCGGGCGTGTTCGAAGTCGTTGCAGCGCTGGCATGAATTGGCGATTGGAGGATATCGGATGCAGGCAGAACCGGTTCTTCTTACGGGATTGATCGAGACTTGCCGGGCAACGATTGCGGCAAACAGCGAACATCTCTGCGCGCTTGATCGGGCGATTGGGGACGGTGACCACGGAACGAATATGCGCCGTGGCTGCGACGCAGTCAGCGCCGAGGAAGCCTCTGTTGCAACTCTTCCCTTGCCCGACGCGCTTGAAAAGATCGGACTGACGCTCGTTATGAACATCGGTGGCGCGGCCGGCCCTCTCTATGGCACACTGCTCATGGAGATGGGTCGCGAGCTCCGTGCATTGAACCAGAACCAAGATTTTCCAGCGGTACTGAGGCAGGCAATTGATGCGGTCGCCCGTCGAGGCCGCTCGCATGCCGGGGACAAAACCCTTCTCGATGTTCTCTATCCGGTTCAGGACGCACTCGCGCATTGTTCATCTTTGACGGACATCGCACGTCAAGCCGAAGTTGCTGCCGAGCGGACGTCTGCCATGAGGGCGATGCGCGGCCGGGCTTCCTATCTCGGCGACCGGTCAATCGGCCATGTCGATCCGGGCGCTTCAAGTTGTGCGCTTCTGACAACCGCGATCTGCCGCTATCTCGAGGAGCACCGCAGCGCATGAATGCGAAGACGCCAAACGTCGGAATTGTAATTGTCTCCCACTCGCCGCTCATTGCGCGTGGCACCGCCGATATGGTGCGGCAAATGGTGGGCGACAGCGTGCCGCTCGCCTGGTCCGGTGGCAACAGTCACGGCGAGTTGGGAACGGATGCCGGCGGAATTCTCAAAGCCATCGAAGAGGCCTGGTCGGACGCCGGCGTAGCCGTCTTCGTCGATCTGGGTGGAGCTGAAACCAACAGCGAAATGGCAATCGAAATGCTCGGCTCGCCCCGGTCCAAGCGGGTATCGATCTGCAACGCCCCTATCGTTGAAGGAGCCGTTATCGCCGCTGCCGAGGCCTCCGGTGGCGCCTCACTGACCAAGGTGGTCGCAACGGCAGAGGAGCTCTCACCCTGATGAGCAGTGGATTGCGCATAGGAACCCATGAGGCAGGGCAGGTCCATGCCAGTTGCCAGACGGAGGTCGAGGTCAAGCATGGCGTCGGACTGCATGCCCGGCCTTCGGTGACGTTCACGCGGCTGGCAAAGTCGTTCCCCTGCTCCATCGAGGTCGCTGTCAATGGCAGCGACGTCTGGCTGAACGGCAAGAGCATCATCAAGATCATGGGCGCCAAGATCCGCAAGGGCTCGGTGCTTAAGATTCGCGCCGACGGAATCCTCGCCGAAGAAGCGATCCGGGCATTGAAGGGCCTCGTCGAGCGCAATTTCGATGAGGAAAAGAAGCATGGCCGCCCCGCTTAGATTGAAAGGCACGAGCGCGGCGCCAGGTGTTGCCAACGGACCGGCCTTCGTCGCCGAACCAATGGCCCCTGCCCCGTCACCGCCATCAAGCATCTCCGGCCATGCCGAACTCGCCAGCGCAGTCGACACCGCCATCCGCGAACTGCGGGACCTTGGCACCGGGGCAGACTCCGAGGGCGGCGACATCGTCGAGTTTCAGATTGAGGTGCTCCGCGATCCAACGCTGACCGAGATGGCCGGCGCGCGTATCGATGCGGGTGAAAATGTAGCTTTCGCCTGGATCGGAACGCTCGATGGTTACATCCGGGAACTGGAATGCTCGGAAGAAGATCAACTAAGGGCGCGTGCCGTCGACATTCTGGACATCAAGAACCGCGTCCTCTCCGTACTCACCGGAACGCCCGTCGACGACTTTCCAGCCGGATCCATCTATGTCGGAAAGGACATGGAGCCCAGCCGCTTCCTCGCCCATGACTGGTCGGCAGGCGGCGGTATCGTTCTCTTCGGAGGGAGTGCCGTCGGCCATGTCGCCCTGCTTGCCAAATCCCGGTCCGTTCCGATGGTAATCGGTACCGGCCGCTTCGCGACGGAGGAAGGGCAACACATGGGAGTCGACGGTGATTCAGGTATTGTCATTCTTAAGACAGCCAAGGACCATGCGACGTCGACGCAAGTCAGCCGTCCGCCAACAAGCACCGCACCGCCACTCGACAGCGGAATCCTGCATACCGCGGACGGAGCGCAGGTCCTCTTGTCCGTCAATGTCAATGCTCCTGACGAAATCGATGCGATCCCGGTCGCGACAACCGCCGGAATAGGGCTGATGCGCTCGGAGTTCGCGGTGACGTCGCTCGGTGATGCCGCAAACGAAGAAAAGCAATTTGAGATCTATCGCCGCCTCCTGGATTGGGCGGATGGCCGGTCCGTGACAATCCGTATGTTGGATATCGGTGGCGACAAGCCGCTCTCCGGCCTCACGGAAATGTCCTCGTTGCGCGGCATTCGTCTTCTTCTAGCCCGGCCCGAAATTGCGCGCGTTCAAGCTCGCTCGCTTTTGCGCGCCGCGGTCTTCGGCAATCTTCGCATCATGCTGCCGATGGTGACATTTCCGTCTGATGTCGACGATATCAGGCAGATCTATCGCGACGAATCCAGCCTGCTCGCAAGCAGGGGTGTGCCGCACCGTATTCCCCCGATCGGCATGATGGTGGAGGTCCCGGCGGCGGCCCTCATGCTCGATCAATTCGAAAATGCAGACTTCTTTTCGTTTGGTACAAATGACCTTTCGCAATACCTGGTCGCTTCCGCACGCGAGCAGGCCGACTTTGCTCGTTATCAGGCCCGCGCAGTGCCCGCAGTGCTGCGCCTCGTGGCACGGGCGGTCAAGCTTGCCGGCAAAAAACCAGTCAGCATTTGCGGAGACATGGCCGGCGATCCATCCCGTATCTCTGATCTTCTCGCCGTCGGTCTGCGGCATTTTTCCGTGGCGCCAGATCGGCTTCCCACGATAAGATCGGCCATAGTCGGTCTGAATGCCGATGGAACAAGGGCAGCCGGAGAATAGGGATGGCGCGCGAAGACACCGAAGACGCCATTATCGCCTATAAGAATATTCTGGCGCAGATCATCGAAAACCGGCCTTCGGGAACCCGTCAGCGGCTGGCGACGGAACTCGGCAAGCATCGCAGCTTCGTCACCCAGATAACCAGCCCCATTTATGCGACGCCTCTTCCTGCGCGTCATCTTGCGACGATCTTCCGGGTTTGCCATTTCAGCGCCGCCGAACAGGAACGCTTTCTCGACGCTTATCAGATCGCCCATCCCGGCAAACTGCCGGAATTAGGCGCCTCGGAGAAATTGCGACACCTTTCCATCATGGTGCCTGACTTCGGTGACGAACGACGCAACCGGCTGCTTGAAGAGGCAATCACCGACTTGGTGCAAAAGATCGCTGCAATTTCGGGATCGCCGGATTGAACGGACCATTGCGCGCGACGAGGCGCTAGATGATCATCGCCTTGGGAGGGGCTTGATGAAGAAATTCATGAATACAGCGGAAACAATGGTCGCCGAAAGCCTCGACGGGTTCGTGCGCGCCCATGAGGACTTCGTTGTGTTCGGCGCTGATCGTAAATTTGTCCGCCGTTGCCACCTCGTTCCGGGCAAGGTGGCAATCATCTCCGGCGGTGGCGCGGGTCACGAACCAATGCATATCGGTTTCGTCGGTCGCGGCATGCTCGATGCAGCATGTGTCGGGCATATCTTCACTTCTCCTACTCCGGACCAGATCGTTGGCGCGATCGAGGAAACGGATACCGGGGCTGGCTGCCTGCTCGTGGTGAAGAACTACGACGGCGATGTCATGAATTTCGAAATGGCGGCAGAGATGGCATCGAGCCGCCACAAGATTGAAATGGTGATCGTGAGCGACGACATCGAAACGGCGCGGACGCAGGACGGGCGCGGCCGACGCGGTGTTGCCGGTACCGTGATCGTTGAGAGACTTCTCGGCGCTGCGGCCGAAAAGGGAATGGCGCTCGCCGAATTGAGAGCCCTTGCCGGTGATCTTTCGCACCGCGTCAGATCGATGGGTGTCGCTTTGACTGGCGTAACGGTTCCTCACACGCAGCGATCAACCTTTGCGCTCGGCCCGAGTGAGATAGAAATGGGCGTTGGCATTCACGGGGAACCAGGCCACGAGAGAGAGCCCTTCTCCAACGCAGATGCCATCGTCACGCATCTGAGCGCGACAGTCTTCAACGAAGTCGCCCCGGTTGCGGACAAGGCATTGCTTTTCGTGAATGGCCTTGGCGGCACGCCACCGGCCGAACTTTATCTCGCCTACAATACTGCCCACCGCTTCATGACGGATCATGGCCTGAGGATCGTACGCTCGCTCGTCGGCACTTACGCCACCTCCCTCGATATGCAGGGCCTTTCCGTCACGCTCGCCATCCTCAGTGAGGAAGAACTTCTCCTGTGGGATTCGCCCGTTGCGACGGCGGCGTTGCGCTGGGGGTGCTAATTTAGGCTCGAGCAATTGCTCCCGTGGAACTGGGCCGTCAAGCAAATTGCACCGAATGGGGCGGAGCCCCCTACATTCAGAACCTCAGGACATCATCGTGAGACACGGAACCACAGAATTTTCCGGCGTTAGGTAGCAAAGACCACCAAAAGCAGCTTAGGCATCCGATTTACTACAGAAATTACCGACGTTATGGAGCAAGCGCCACATGCGTCAGGCGGCGCGTTGGGAGCGGCAATGCGCCCACGCTGTCGCCTCTACCGACGCGGTCTTACCAGTGTTTCTGGGGTTATCAGATGCAGCCGCTCGTTTTCTTTCGCCAAACTCTCGACATCGCTTGAAAAACCACTTCTACTGAAAAACAGGTAGTGCTTGCCCGTCGCTCCTTCCCCGTAAGTCGTTTTCTCGGATCGCTCACGCAACAATCGGACGTGGCCAAGGTCGATCACGCGCGATCGCCATTTGCATTCGCCATAGAAAAATGCACCATCCAACAATCGCCCCGCGACATCGATGTCGAAATCGGCGTGACCCCAAATCTGGCCAACCTCCTGCGTCGGAACCGCAAGGACCTCCTGCAGATGAAGCCTTGCAAATTGAAGGGTGATCGGTTCGAACGCAATCCCCATATATTCGGAGAACCGAGCCTCCACGACGCGGTCGTAAACCTCCTCGCCAAACCCGCTGCTGATCGCGCTCAGGTTTGGTCGCACGAAACGATGCCAGAACGACATCAGGCTGTCTGCAACGCGATAGCGGCGGTTTCGGCCCTTTTCGTCGGCATCCAGCGATTTCGAATTTTCGATCAAATCAAGCGCGAGCAGTTTTGCCAGGTACGGCCCAATACCGTCTGCTTTGACACTCAGTCGGTTTGCGATCTCCGACTTAGTGTTGCAACCGTCAGATATAGCCGCAACCACGCTTGAGTAAAAGGACGGCTCTCTGAGTTCGGTCTGCAGCAGCGTGTTCGGTTCGTCGATCAGGGTGCCTGTCTCTGTGAGCAAGAGTTTGATGACGTTGTTGCGGAGCGGTTCCTGAGCGTCGCAAAGCTGAAGATAGTAGGGAATGCCGCCGAAAATCGCATAGGTTCTGATAATGTCGACGGCCGTGTACTCCGGGAAAAACTTGGCGACGTCGACAAGGGGCAAGGCCTTCATGTCGAGCGACAGGGTTTTTCGCCCGTAAAGCGGGTTCCGTTCCGCCAACAGGTCTTCCATTTGAGAAATGGCAGAGCCGCAAAGGATCAGTTTCATCGCCCCATCTGCAAGTGCGCCGGAATCCCAGAATTTCTGCACGATCGATGGCAGTGCTGGCTCGTTATCAAGCAGATAGGGAAATTCGTCGATCGTGACGATCAATCCCGGATGCTCGCCGGCACGCTCGGCAACATAGTGCAGTACCCCCTCCCAGCTTGACAGGGCTTCGAGCTGTGGCTTTGATCCGATTGCCTTTCCGACATCGGATTTGAACTGTTCCAGGTTCAAAAGTGATGAGACGCGGGTCGCCTGAAAGTAGATTTCTGGGCGGTTCTTGGCGGCCTCCCGAAGGAACCGCGATTTGCCGATCCGCCGTCGGCCAAATACGATGATGAGGGAAGGTCGTTGCGAATCCAATTCGATCCGCACCAGCTTGAGTTCACGTTCGCGCCCGAGAAACTGCATATGCCTTCCTTATGGTAATTATAATTACCGTAATCGTGATTACCTTAATCGTGTTTACCTTATTGACGATCAGTTTGTCAAGTTCTGCGCGCTACAGGCTCTCCAAACCGCGTTCGAAGTGCGTGCCTTTACGGCGGCCGGTTTTGAAGATCCGGTAACCGGCAGCTTAAATGCAGGCATCGCTCAATGGTTGATTGGCAGCGGCATCGCTCCTTCGTCATACATTGCCAGCCAGGGTAGCGTCCTTGGACGGGAAGGACGTGTTTATGTGGAGCTGGTCGAAGATCGGATTTGGATCGGTGGCGACGTCACGACTTGTATCGAGGGCGTCGCAGCCGTCTAATTTGAACGCCCGCCAACGAAATTACAGCCTCCGCGGCCTCGGCCGTATGGTTACCGCACTGCCGTATATCGCCAGAGAGAATCGTGCAGTCTCGGTTGGCTTGGTGGAACGCCTCGGAGGCAATAAAAGGGGTCAGTCTCTTACTGCACCCGAACGTTGCTTCGGTCGAAGAAGTGCAGTCTCTCTGCCTTGGCGGCAATCCGCACCGGGGCGTCGATCTCTATTCTTGATCGGCCCGCGACACGAAAGACAACATTGGCGCCGGTCGGCAGCGTTGCGTGAACGTAGCTTTCAGCGCCGATCAGTTCGACAGCGGCGACGCGCGCCTCGGTAATAAGGGCTGCGGGTTCTGCGCCTTCCGCCAGATAGAAATCCTCTGGGCGGATGCCGATGGTGGCGGTCTCGGCTGGAAGAAGGTCCGGGTTGCTCAATGTCAGGCTCGGATTGTCGGTCGAAAACAGGTTCATCGCCGGCGAGCCGATGAAGGTCGCGACGAAGGTTGTTGCGGGTTTCTCATAGAGCTCGATCGGTGTGCCGACCTGCTCGATCAGGCCGCCGTTCAGGACGACCAGCCGGTCGGCGAGGGTCATCGCCTCCATCTGGTCATGCGTGACGTAAACGCTGGTGGTTGCAAGTGTCCGCTGAAGGCGCTTGATCTCGACCCGCATCTGTACGCGCAGCTTGGCGTCGAGGTTGGAGAGCGGCTCGTCGAAGAGAAAGGCGGCGGGCTCGCGAACGATCGCCCTGCCCATCGCCACGCGCTGGCGCTGGCCACCTGAAAGCTGGCGCGGCTTGCGCTCAAGGTAGGGCTCGATCTCGAGCGAAGCAGCCGCCTTGGCAATGCGCCTGTCGATCTCGTCCTTTGGCGTGTTGCGGTTCTTCAAGCCATAGGCGAGGTTCTGGCGCACGGTCATATGCGGATAGAGCGCATAGTTCTGGAAGACCATGGCGATGTCCCGCTCGGAGGGCTCCAGCTCGTTGACCCTACGCCCGCCGATCCCGATCTCGCCGGCAGTGATACTTTCCAGCCCGGCGATCATACGCAGCAGCGTGGACTTGCCGCAGCCCGAGGGGCCGACGAGGACGAGGAGTTCGCCGTCGGCGATGTCGAGCGACACGCCCTTGATCACGTCGATGCCGCCGCCATAGGACTTGCGGACGTCGTTAAGCTTGATTCCGGCCATTATTTCTCCGTTTCCACCAGACCTTTGACAAACCAGCGCTGCATGAGCACGACGACGAGGACTGGCGGGATGATTGCCAGGATCGCCGTCACCATCACGAAGTTCCACGGGGTCGCCGCATCTGCAAAATCCACCATCTTGCGCAAGCCGATGATGATCGTTGTCATGCGCGCGTCGTTGGTCACGAGCAGCGGCCAAAGATATTGTGTCCAGCCGTAGATGAAGAGGATGACGAAAAGCGCGGCGATATTGGTGCGCGATAGCGGCAGCAGGATATCGCGCATGAAGCGGAAGGGACCGGCGCTGTCGATACGTGCCGCCTCGACCAGCTCGCCCGGGATCGTCAGGAAGAACTGCCGGAACAGGAAAGTCGCCGTCGCTGACGCCATCAGCGGCAGCGTCAGACCGGCGTAGGTGTCGATCATGCCGAGATCGACGATCACCTTGTAGGTCGGCAGGATACGGACTTCGACCGGCAGCATCAGCGTGATGAAGATCATCCAGAAGAAACCCATGCGGAAGGGAAAACGGAAGAAGACGATCGCGAAAGCCGACAGGAAGGAAATCGCGATCTTGCCGACCGCAATGACGAAGGAAACGACGAAGGTGTTCCAGAGCATCCGCTCGAGACTGACACCGACGGTGCGTTCGACACCACCGAAGAGCGCTTCGCCGTAATTTCCGGAGAAGTGCGCACCCGGCAGCAGCGAGATCGGCGGTCGCAGGATCTCCGCCGAGCTCATCGTCGAGGCGACGAAGGTGTAGTAGATCGGAAAGGCGACGATGACGATGCCGAGGATCAGCATCAGGTGGCCGAGAAGCGTGGCCAGGGGACGTTTTTCGATCATCAGCCTTGCTCACCCATAATGAACGCGGCGTTCCACGAAGCGGAACTGGAAGGCGGTCAACGCGATCACGATTGCCATCAGGATGACCGATTGCGCCGCCGAGGAGCCGAGGTTGAGATTGACGAAGCCATCGTTGAAGACCTTGTAGACCAGCGTTTCGGTCGCCCGTGCCGGACCACCTCCGGTAACCGCGTGGATGATGCCGAAAGTGTCGAAGAAGGCGTAAACGGTATTGACCACAAGCAGGAAGAAGGTGGTCGGCGCCAAGAGCGGGAAGACGATCGTCCAGAAGCGCCGGCTGCCGCGCGCACCGTCGATCGCCGCCGCCTCGATCAGCGATTTCGGGATCGCCTGCAGCCCGGCCACGAAGAAGAGGAAATTATAGCTGATCTGCTTCCAGGCGGCCGCGACAATCACCAGCAGCATGGCCTGGTTGCCGTTCAAGAGTGGATCCCAGCCGAAGCCGTTTCGGCGCAGCAGATAGGCAAAGGTGCCCATGGCGGGATTGAACATGAAGAGCCAGAGCATGCCGGCAACGGCGGGCGCGACGGCATAGGGCCAAATCAGCAGCGTCCGATACAAGCCCTGCCCGCGCACCACCTTGTCGGCGGCGGTCGCAAGCGCGAGCGCCAGGACCATGGACAGCAACGCCGTCGAGATGCTGAAGACAACGGTTACCTGCAGCGAGTTCAGATAATTCTCGTCAGAGAGAACCGCCCGGAAATTGGCGAGGCCGACAAAACCGCTCTTGAGTCCGAAGGGATCCTCGCGCTGCGTCGACTGGTAGAGCGCCTGGCTTGCCGGCCAGAAGAAGAAGACCACGGTAAGCACGATCTGAGGCGCGACCAGGAGATAGGGAAGGATCTTGTTGGGAAAAACAACACGCTGCAAATGAGGCTCCTGACAAACGGTAGTAACCGCCCGCGGCTTTGACCACGGGCGGCAAGAGACGTCTGTTAGTTGCCCAGGGCTTGCTGGATCGCCGCATTGCCTCGCTCGACCGCCTTGTCGAGGGCCGCTTTGGCATCCTGCTTGCCGGCGAGCATGGCCTCGAATTCCTCGTTCATGATGTCGCGGACCTGAGGCAGGTTGACGAGACGAACGCCCTTGGAATTTTCGGTCGGCGCCTTGCCCATCATCTGCAGGATCGGCGTTTCGCGAGCAGGGTTCTTGTCATAGAAGCCGGACTTCTTCGTGTCCTCGTAGGCCGCCATGGTGACCGGCATGTAGCCCGAAACCTGATGCAGTCGCGCCTGGATCTTGGTCTGGGAGAGGAAATGGAAGAACTCGGCGATGCCCTTGTATTCCGCATCCGACTTGCCGGCGAAGACCCAGAGGCTCGCGCCTCCGGGGATCGTATTTTGCGGCCGCCCCTCCCCATCATAATAGGGCAGTTGACCGATGCCGTAGTTCATCCCCGACTTGACGATGTCGCCGAGGCCACCCGAGGATTCCGTCATGATCGCGCATTCGCCGGAGGTGAAGAGTTGCTTTGCCTCCGAGGTCCTGCCGCCGTATCGGAAGGTGCCGTCCTTGGCGAGATCGGCGATCGCCTGGAAATGCTGGACGAAGAGTGGCGAGTTGAATTCGAGCTTCACATCCGTGCCGCCAAGCCCGTTTTCGTTGGTGCCGTAGGCGACGTTGTTCCAGGCGGCAAGGTTTTCCGTCTGGATCCAGGTCAGCCATGTTGAGGTGAGTCCGCAAGGGGCTGCGCCGCTCGCCTTGATCTTCTTTGCTGCCTCGAAGACATCAGGCCAGGTTTTCGGCGGCGTCTCCGGATCGAGGCCGGCTTTCTTGAAGACATCCTTGTTGTAGTAAAGGATCGGCGAAGAGGAGTTGTAGGGGAAGGACAGCATCGTGCCGTCCGGCTTCGAGTAATAGGCGACGATGCCGGGCAGATATTCAGTCTTGTCGAACTTGTAACCGCCCTTCTCCAGCACCTGGGCAGCCGGCATGACGGCGCCCTCTGCCCCCATCATGACGCCGCTACCGGCGTCAAAGACCTGCAGGATTGCCGGTGGCTGCTTGGCGCGGAAGGCGGCGATGCCGGCGTTCAGGGCTTCCGGATAGGTGCCCTTGAACACCGGGACGATCTTGTACTCGCTCTGGCTCTCGTTGAACTCCTTGGACAGCTTTTCGACGACCTCGTTATTGGCGCCTGCCATGGCATGCCACCATTGCAGTTCGGTCACCGCAAAGGCGTGCTGGGCACCGGCCGAAAGGGCCGCGGCTGCGACGGAAACGAAAAGTAGACGTTTGGACATAATTCCTCCCTGTGGTTTTGGCGATCGTCTGCGACCTTTTCCGGACGATCCTCCTCGATCGTTCCGGAAATCCTCTTCTGTCTTTTCCCGAAAGCGGCGAACTCCTAATGCAAAGCTGTGCAATCGAGGAGAACTAGGACGCTTTCGCAATCTGTCGAGCATCGGAGCGAAGATCGCCTCAAAGGCCGGCGATACTCCTCAAATCCTCGATCGCGCCTGGCGCGGCGGCAAGCACCGGCGCGCCTTTCGTGAGCATCTCGCCCTGTGTCGGGAAAGGGTGGTACCAGCCGCCCGCCTCTTTCACCAGGCAATAGCCGGCCATGCAGTCCCAGGCATGCATGTAGGGCTCGTAATAGCCAACCAGCCGGCCCGCCGCGACATAGGCGAGCATCAGCGCGCCGGAGCCGTTGCGCACGAAATTGCCGCCGGCGTCCAGCAGGCTTTCGACCATCTTCCCGACAAAGGCCGGCGTGACGTAGTTGTTGGCACCGATTCCCGTCACCGCGTTGCGAATGTTGCGCGAGGGGTCGAGCGTCAGCGTCTTGCCATTAAGCGTCGCACCCATGCCTGATGCTGCGGCATAGAGTTCGCCGTGGCAGGGCGCGGAAATGACGCCAAGCACCGGAACGTCGTCGTGCAGAAGGCCGATCGAAACACACCAGTTCGGCATGCCGTTGACGAATGGGCTTGTGCCGTCAATCGGATCGACGACCCAGGTGAAGCCCGAGGAGCCATGTTCGAGCCCATACTCCTCGCCGAGGACACCGTCGCCCGGATAGGCTTGATGAAAGCGGGCGCGGATCAGGTTCTCGACTTCGCGATCGGCGATCGAAACGACGTCCTGGGGGTCGCGCTTGGTCTCGATGACGAGGGTTTCGCGCTTCCTGAAATAATCGAGCGCCACTTCGCCTGCCTCACGGGCAACCGCCTCAGCAAGCGCGAGACGGGCTTCGAGACCGGAGATGACATGCGACGTCATGAACTAATATCCTTCTTGTCAAAACGGGATTGGGGTCAACCGATAATGGCGATGCCACGGCTCTTGAAGCCGATCGTCACTTCCGTTCGCGGCGCGAGCGCCTGTTCGACAGCCGGGTCGACGACGAAAAGCGTACCGTTGCTCGTCTTGACCTCGTATTCGACACGGTCGCCAAGATAGGCGGCATGGGTGATCTCGCCATTGAACGATCCATCGGAGGTACGCGGCGCAAGGGTGATGGCGTTCGGACGAATGGCGAGCTGCGCCGGTCCGGTGCGGATGTTACGGCCAGCAACCCGATGCTGCAGCCCCTCGACGCTGATCGTCGCGCTGTCGCCCTCGACGCCGACGATGTCGCAGGGCAGCACGTTGGCCTCTCCCATGAAGTCGGCGATGAAGGCGGAGGCCGGCGCGTCGTAGAGGTCGCGCGGCGCACCAGCCTGTGCGATCTGGCCATCCTTCATGACAATGATGCGGTCGGAAACGGCAAGGGCTTCGTCCTGGTCATGCGTGACATAGACCGCGGTGAAGCCGAGACGCTGCTGAAGATCGCGGATCTCAGTGCGCACCCGCCGGCGAAGGCGGGCGTCGAGATTGGAAAGCGGCTCGTCGAGCAGCAGGACCTGCGGCTCCAGCACCAGGGCGCGGGCGACGGCGACGCGCTGTTGCTGGCCACCGGAAAGCTCGGCCGGCAGGCGCTGGCCCATGCCGGCGAGACCGACCAGCTTCAACCCCTCCTCCGCCCGCTCGCGGGCCTCCTTGCGGCGAATGCGGGAGGATTCGAGGCCATAGGCGACATTATCGAGCGCCGTCATGTGCGGAAACAGCGCGTAGGACTGGAACACCATCGAGACGTCGCGCTCGTTAGCCGGAAGGGCCGTGACATCCTTGCCGCCGATCAGGATCCGGCCGGCCGAGGGATGCTCCAGTCCGGCCAGCATGCGCAGCGTCGTCGTCTTGCCGCAGCCCGATGGTCCGAGCAGCGTGACGAGCGTACCCGGCTCGATGGTCAGCGATAGATCAGGGATGGCTGTGAAGGCACCGAAGGTCTTGCGGACATTTTCGAAGACGACGGAACCGGCGGCGGTATTGCTCATGCGGTTTTCTCCTGACCGAGAGGCGCGGAAGCGGCTTTACCGGCAAGCGCGACGCGGTTTTCGCGCCACAGCCGGCGCTCGCCGACGAGAAGCTGGAAGCCGGCGATGATGGCGATCATCACCAGGATAAGCGCCGAGGAATAGGCGATCGCCACGCCGTATTCGCCGTTCTCGACAAGGCCGACAATATAGGCGGTGGACATGTTGTACTTCGCGCTGACCAGAAAGATGACCGCGCTGATCGAAGTGATTGCGCGGACGAAGGAATAGACGAGTGCTGCGGTGATTGCTGGCCGAAGCAGCGGCAGGATAACCCTGCGGATGGTGCGGAAGCTGTCGGCGCGCAGTGTCAGCGACGCCTCGTCGAGGCTCTTGTCGAGCTGGCTCATGGCCGCCACGCCGCCGCGCACGCCGACCGGCATGTTGCGGAAGACGAAGCAGGCGACGAGGATCAGCGCTGTGCCGGTCATTTCGAGCGGCGGCAAGTTGAAGGCCATGATGTAGCTGATGCCGATAACGGTGCCGGGAATGGCAAAGCTCATCATCAGCGCAAATTCGAAGAGGTTGCGGCCGACGAACCGCTGACGAACGATCAGATAGGCCGTCAAGAGGCCGACGGCTGCTGTCAGCGGCGCGGAGATCAGGGCGATCTCCATGGTCGTCCAGAAGGAGTTCCAGGCGACGCCCGTCCAGGCAATGCCGCCGTCGTCGCGCCAGCCGATCGAGAAGGCCTTCACGTAGTGCTCGACGGTAAGCGTGTTGTCGAGGCCCCAGGTGCGGACAAAGCCGCCGAAGAGGATCATAGCGTAGACGACGATGGTAAAGATCATCCAGGGAATGACGATCGCATGCACGCCGATCGAAAGCCCGCGCGGCAGGGCGATATGGGCGCCCGAATCCCCCTTGCCCGTAACGGTCGCGAAACTCTTGCCGGCGAGCCAGAAGCGCTGCGCGATGAAGGCCGACATGGTGAAGAGAAGCAGGATCATCGCAAGGACGGCGGCCCGTGACGGATCGTTCTGCGAGCCGACGACGGCGAAGAAGATCTCCGTCGACAGCACGCCATGGCTGCCACCAAGCACCATCGGATTGCCGAAATCCGCCATGCTCTCGATGAAGGCGATCAGAAACGCGTTGGCGAGGCCGGGCTTCATCAGCGGCAACGACACCCGCCAGAAGGTGCGCCAGCGGTCGGCACGCAAGGTTTGAGACGCCTCCTCCATCGAGGGGCTGACGCCTTCCACCACGCCGATGAGCACGAGGAAAGAGATCGGCGTGAAGGAAAGAACCTGGGCGATCCAGATGCCCGTCAGCCCATAGAGCCAGCGGCCCGGTTCCGCGCCAAGAAGAGTTGCCACCGTTTGGGTGACGACGCCGGCACGCCCGAAGAGCAGCGTCAGCGCCAGACCGACGACGAAGGGCGGCGTGATGATCGGCAAGATCGTCAGCAGCCTTAACCCCTTCTTGAAGGGGAACCGCGTGCGCGTCGCAACCAGCGCAAAGCAGAGGCCGAGAAGCGTCGCGCCGCTGGCCGTCAGGATCGCGAGCCAGAGTGTGCGCCAGGCGACGCCGCACCGATCGCCACCAACCACGCAGTCGAGACTCCAGACTGACGAGTCCTGAATATTGGTCACGAACCCGCTCGGATCAAAGGACCCGTCGAAGGCCTGAAAGGCGCCGACGAACATGCTGCCTACCGGGTAGAAGACAAAGATTGCGACCAGCACGATCAACATGACGATGGCGCCGACAAGAAAGGCATCACCTTTCATGACGCCGCGTTCGGCAAGCCCGAAGGAAAAGAGAAGCACGAAAACGATGCCGGCAAGGATGGCGCCGGCACCCATCGAGGGCTGCCCATCGTTGAGCGTACCGAAAAGCACTTCGCTGATCGTCCAGCTCCAGCCGGAGAAGGTAATTGCCAATCCCTGCAGCGCCAGGAAGGCAAAGCCGAGGCCACCTGCCACGGCAAGCAGCCGACCGCGGCGGATCGGATCGGACATCAGGCGCGCCGAGCCTCCCGCCAACAGGAACGCAAGGGCGCCGGCAAGCCACCAGCGTCCGTGCATCAATATCTGCAAAACGCCAGGCGCGGCGGCAGGGTCAGCTGGAAAGCCCGAAAGCCAGCCGAAGCTGTAAAAGCCACCTTCGATCCGGTACCACGGAAAGAGAACGAAGGCAGCAAGGCCGAGAAGAAGAGCGACATCGAGCCGTCGATTGCTATGTGTCATGGTCGGGTCCGCGTCTTCATCCGGTTTCAGTTTTGCCTTCGGGCCGAACATAGTCCGGCCCGGGCACGGGCGAAGTCAGGTTCAGTTCGCCTTGGCGCCGATCTCCTTGTCCCAGCGAGCAAGAAGCGCCTTGCGAACATCGGGATCGCCGTATTTCGCGAAATCGTAATCGATGAGCTTGATGTCCTCGAACTTCGGCGCCTCCTTCGGCACCTCGGCGGATTTGTTGGACGGAAGCTGATAGGACTTCGCCTCCTTCATGTGCGACTGCGCTTCGGCGGAAAGCGCCCAATCGTACCATTTCTTGGCGTTTTCCAGGTTCTTGGCGCCCTTGACGATCGACATCGAGCCGATTTCGTAGCCCGTGCCTTCGCATGGCGCGACGGCCTTGACCGGGAAGCCCTCGACGGTCTGGGCGACCGCGTCGTGCATGAAGACGATACCGATGGTGGATTCACCGCGCGCGGCCGCCTTTACCGGCGCCGAACCGGACTTGGTGTATTGAGAAACATTGGCGTTCAGCTTCGAGAGATAATCGAAAGCCTTGTCCTCGCCCATGATCTGCACCAGCGTGGCAAGCGTGTTATAGGAGGTGCCGGACGAATTCGGATTGGCGATCTGGATCTCACCCTTGTAGCTCGCATCGAGCAGGTCAGCCCAGCATTTCGGCTCCTTCAGCCCCTTCTTGGCAAGGATTTCAGAGTTGTAGCCCCAGCCGAGCGCGCCGGCATAAACGCCGACGGTGCGGAACTTGGCGCTCTCGGCCTGCTTCTTGGCCCAGTCTTGGAGCTGATCGAAAAGCGGCGACTTGTATTCCTGGGTCAGGCCTTCGGCGGCTGCCTGGAGATGGGGATCGCCGGTGCCGGCCCACCAGATATCCGTCTTCGGGTTGCGTGCCTCGGCACGGATCTTCGCATAGGTCTCGCCAGCCGACAGGCGAACCATGTTCACCTTTATGTCGGTCTGCTTCTCGAACAGAGCCTTCATCAGGTCGCAGACCTGCGAATCTGCCGAGCAGATGACATTGAGATCGCCGGCGGCATGAGCCGAAAAGGCAACAAAGGATATACCCGCGGCAAGCAATGCCGCGGCCAACTTGACCGGTCGCATGATTTCCTCCTGGTTGTGACGGCGCCTCCACGCCGCTCGCTTTTGCAAGCGTGTGCAGAGCTTGCATACGGGCAAAATAACTGTCAACTCGTTTTTCGCAAAACTGTCATAAAAGTCTTCGTGCAAGACCGCTTGCACGCACGTGCAACAAACGGCTAAGAAAAGACCGTGCGGGAGGGAAAGGTGCGGTCCAAAATTTTCGTTAGTGCACAGGAAGTCGCCGAAAGGGCCGGCGTATCGCGTTCCGCCGTCTCGCGAACCTTCACCCCGGGAGCGAGCGTCTCGGCAGAGACGCGCGAACGGGTGCTGCGGGCGGCAGAGGAGCTCGGCTACCACGTCAACCATCTTGCCCGAGGCCTGATGCGCAACGAAAGCGGCATCGTCTGCCTTATCGTTTCCGAGGTCGCGACGCCGTACCGGTCGGCGCTGCTCAGGGAGCTGACGCTGCAGCTGCAGAATGCCGGCAAGGTGGCGATGTTCATCAACACGGATCGCTCCGACGGCAGCGTCGACCGGGCGCTGCAACAGGCCATCCGTTATCGCGCCGATGCATCGGTCATTCTTTCCGGACTTCCCGACAAGTCGATAACGCAGCTTTGTCTGCGCAATGGCCAGCGCCTGGTGCTGATCAACCGCGACGACGATCAGCCTGGCCCGCTCAGGATCAACCTCGACGACGACGAGGCCGGCGGACGCATCCTGACTGCCTTTGTGCGGGCCGGCTGCCGCCGGCTTGCCTTTGCCAATTCCGAAGCGGGGACGCCTAGTCTCATGGGGCGCGAGCGCGGATTCGTTGCCGGCGCGCGCGCGCTTGGAATGGATGTCATCGTCGAACGTCACGGCTGGACGGGCTATGAGGCCGGGCGCGTTCTCGCCCATCGCCTGCTGACGGCCAAGGAGCGGCCCGATGCCGTCTTCTGCGCCACCGACCTTCTGGCCTGCGGTTTCATGGATGCGGCACGCCACCAGTTCGGCATATCCATTCCGGACGAACTCTGCGTCGCCGGCTTCGACGATATCGAGCAGGCTTCCTGGTCATCCTACGAACTGACGACATTCGCACAGCCGGTCGCCGAAATCGCTTCAAGGGCCGTCGAATGGTTGACCAAGTTCGAGCGGGAGGACGGCCAAGGCGACGTTCAGTCCATCAGGTTGAAGGCCGAACTGCTTTGGCGAAAGTCTATTCGCGCCAGGAAGTCATGACACCGCTACCGGCACTGCGAGCATGCTGCGCAGACGCGCAACGTCGCCCATACCGGCTCGGGGCTGGCGCCGCGACATGACGTCCTGACCACGATCGTCCCCCACAAAAGGGGTCGGCCCTTGATGCGGGCGGTCGAACACCGGATGGCGAAGGTCGACAGCGACAAGGACGATATGGTGCCGGCATCCCTTGTCCGGCCAGGCGAGAGGCAAGGGGTCGTCCATGCCCATTGGCGCAGAACCGTCAGCTTATCACGAGATGTCCTGGCGAAACGGTTCGATATTCGCGCCGTCCAGCCTCGTATTCGACAGGCCGGATCGGGCTCTTCAGCTCCTCGACAACAGCCATTCGTTTCTGGCGGCGACGGTCCGGATCCGGCACCGGAACCGCGGCCATGAGTTTCTTGGTGTAGTCGTGTTGCGGGTTGCCGAAGACTGCCGCGCGCGGGCCGATTTCGACGATCTCGCCGAGATACATGACCGCCACACGGTGGCTGACGCGTTCGACGACCGCCATGTCATGCGAAATGAACAGGAAGGCGAGATCGAGGTTGTGCTGCAGATCGAGCATCAGGTTGATGACCTGCGCCTTGATGGACACGTCGAGTGCCGAGACACTTTCATCAGCGACGATGACCCTCGGTTTAAGTGCCAAGGCCCGGGCGATACAGACGCGCTGTCGCTGGCCGCCAGAGAATTCATGCGGGTAACGTGTTGCCATATCCGGTGTCAGCCCGACCTTCAGGAGCATGTCAGCGACGACGTCCTTTGCCTCTCTTGCTGTGCCCATCTTGTGCTCGAGGTAGGGTTCGGCAATCGCCTGGCCGACGGTCATGCGTGGGTTGAGCGATGCAAACGGGTCCTGAAAGATCATCTGCACAGACTTGCGCATATCGCGCATCCCGCGCTTGTCGAGAGCGAGCACGTCGCGTCCTGCGACCAGCACGGATCCCGAATCCGGTTCGATCAGCCGCATGATGGCGCGCCCTGTGGTCGATTTGCCACAACCGGACTCGCCGACCAGCGACAGCGTCTCGCCGGCGAAAAGGTCGAAGGAAACGTTCTCCACGGCATGCACGCGGCCGCTCAGTCGTCCAAACAGCCCCGAGTGGATGTCGAACCGCTTGGTGAGCCCCTTCACCTCAAGGATCGGCTTGTCCTTGGATACGGTGTCAGGCACTTCGACCTGCTTGTCCGTTTCACCGGTTGCGGTGTTGACAACAGGAAAGCGCAATGGCCGCGCATAGGCCTGCATTGATCCAAGCACCGGGACGGCAGACAGCAGGGCGCGGGTGTAGGGATGCTTTCCACGGTGGAAGATATCGGCGGTGGCACCGGTCTCCACCTGCTCACCGCGATACATGACGACTGTGCGGTCAGCAATTTCGGCAACGACGCCCATGTCGTGAGTGATGAACAGGACCGAGGTCCCCTGCTCGTCCTGCAGCATCTTGATGAGATCGAGGATCTGCCCCTGGATCGTTACGTCGAGTGCCGTCGTCGGTTCGTCGGCGATCAGGAGCTTTGGCCTGGAAGCCAGAGCCATGGCGATCATCACGCGCTGGCGCATGCCGCCGGAGAAGCGATGCGGGTATTCATCGAAACGAGATGCGGCGGACGGGATGCGGACCTTTTCCAGCAACCGGATCGTCTCCGCCTTCGCCTCGGCCTTCGACATCGCCTGGTGGCACAGCAATGCCTCCGAGATCTGGTCGCCAATGGTAAAGAGCGGATTGAGGCTCGTCATCGGTTCCTGAAAGATCATCGAGACGTCGTTGCCGCGGACCTTTCGCATCTCATTTTCGGAAAGCGACAGCAGGTCGCGGCCACCCAGCATGATTTTGCCCTCGATGCGGCTCGAATCGGGCTGCAGGAGCCGCATGATCGAGAGCGACGTGACACTCTTGCCCGAGCCGCTTTCGCCGACGATCGCGACCGTTTCTCCCGGTGCCACAGAGAAGGAAACATCCCGCACGACGGGTTTTAATCCGCCATCCACCAGAAACGAGGTGGTCAGGTTCTGGACAGACAGAACCGGATCGACGGACCTTGCAGTGCTTGTCTCTGTGGCGCTCATGATCGTTCCCTTCCTTCTATCGTTTGTCGCCTGTCGGTCCTCAGTCCGGCCAGCGCAGCATGCCGTCAAATCGATGCTTGCTGCGGTTTTCGAACGGCGTGGCGATGATCTCGTTCGAGGCACGAGCCTTGTTGAGCTCTTCTGCAAGGCGGACGGCGACGATCTCTTCCTGGCCAGGGTGCAGGTTGCAGGGATCGAGATAGAAATGCTGATGCTCGACCTCATGGTCGCGCACGATGACCGGCGGGTTGCCTTGCGACAGAGCGGCAGCGAGATCCCAGGCGGTGATGTGTGCCTCCGTCGGCGATATGACCACCCGCAAGCGGTCAAGCGGATTGTTGGTAGGATCGGGCTCGATCAGTGCCGTCACGCCTGGGCGATCGTCCAGTTCGTTCTTCCAGAGGTTCAGGCAGGCGGTCTCACGTTCCCGGATAGCCGCATGATCGCGCTTTTCCCAAGCTTCTAGCGCAGCCATGACGCCATAGACGCTTTCCTTGCCGACTTTCATGCCGCGGCCGATCCCCATGTTCTGCAGGAAGGCGCTGCGCACCAATTCCTTCTTGCCAGCGACGATGCCGGAGGTCGGGCCGCCGAGGAACTTGTGGCCGGAATAAAGCGCGATATCGGCTCCTTGCGCCAGGAAGAGCTTGAGATCGTATTCGGAGGCCGCATCAACGATCACCGGAACGCCCTTCGCGTGGGCGATCTCGACAAATTCGGTAAGATGAAGCAAGCCGTAGTCGACAACATGATGCGACACGACATAGACGGCCGCCGCCGTTTTCTCGGTAATGGCATTTTCCATATGGAAACGATGCGTCGAGGTTGCCTGCCCAATCAGGACGACCTTGCCCCCGGCGAGGCGGATGGCCTGATCAACCGGCGCGCCGTAACTGACAACATGGCCCATCTGCACGAGGACTTCGTTCTTCTCGGGAGAGACATCGGGCAATTTCTCGATGGCCAGGAGATTGTCGCCGGTGATGGCGCCGGCGACGGCGAGGCTTATGCCGGCCGAGCACGATGCGGTGACAAAGCCAGATTCACCACCAGTCAGCCGTGCGATGACGCTGCTTGCCTTGCGTTGCAGGTCGTTGATCTCGACGAACTGCGGCAGGATCGCTGCCATCGCCTCTATCGCTTCCGGCACGACGATCGATGCGCCGAGGCTTGTCATGGTGCCGGACACGTTGATGACCGGGCGCAGGCCGATCTTGGTGCGGATATCATCGGACATTCTATTTCTCCAGAGTGGCGGCAGGTTGGGAATTGCCATCGACAGTTATGCCATAGTAATGTAATAGCTTCTCGTTATCAGACGAGGAGCGTTGAATTGGACACCAAGACCTCATCCGCAGCCCCCCTCTATGAGGCCGCATCGATCGAGGCGGCCGACGCAAAAGGCGCGCGGCGCTCTCGCGTCAGCGGTATTGATCGTGCCTTGCAGGTAATTGATTATCTTTACGAAACCGGTTCCCCAGCGGGTGCTTACGCGATTGCCAAGGCAGTCCGGGCTCCGCTTTCCACCGTCTACGTTATCATCGACGACCTGGTCGAAAAGAACATGCTGGCTCGCAACTCGGATGGGTCGATCTGGCTTGGTTCGCGCCTCTATCATTATGGCCTCGCCTATGCCCGGTCGCTGGACTTCATGAGCGTTGCCACGCACGAGATGCACGATCTCTGCCGGCAAGCCGGCGAAACCGTGCAGGTCTGCGGTCGCGACGGCGATTACATGCTTGTGCTTGCGATGGCGGACGGCCCAAGCCATTTTCAGGTTGCCTCGCGTGTCGGAACGCGCGTGCCATTGAACTGGACGGCGTCCGGCAGGCTTCTTGTCGGCCACCTGCCCGAGAACGAGCGGGTAGAATTGTTCAAGCGCTGCGCCCGCACCTCGCCGACCGGGCGCGCTGAGATCGATGCGCGCACGCTTTCTGATGCCGCAGGCAAGGCTTTCGGGGAGCGACTGTCTATCCAGGTCGCCGAGTCGGACTACGCGGTTGCCTGCATCGCTTCGCCGGTCTGCGACCGGGAAGGCCAATGCGTTGCCACCATTTCGATCGTCCTGCCCGAACAGAAGGTTCTGTCCGACGAAAGCCATTACACCGAACAGGTGCGAGCTTCGGCGGAGCGGATCGAGAAGTTGATGGGATGGCGCAACCACTGACCTGACCTCCTCAGTCGTTGAGCGAGACGATCGCCTCGATCTCGACAGTGATGTTGCCTGGCAGGGAGCCGAAGCCAACGGCGGAGCGAGCATGCTGGCCGGCCTCGCCGAAAACCTCGATAAGGAGGTCCGAGCATCCATTGATGACGCTTGGATGGTTTTCGAAGTGCGGCACGGCGTTGACCATGCCGAGCAGCTTGACCACCCGCTTCACCCGGGAGAGGTTGCCGAGCGCGTCGTGCATGACGGCCAGCAGGTTGATGCCGGTGAGCCGTGCATGCTGATAGGCTTCTTCGGTGCTCACTTCGCTGCCAACCTTGCCGGCGTGCAGATGACCGTCCGCTTCCCGCGGGCCCTGACCCGACAGATAGAGGATGTTGCCTTCGCGAACATGGGTAATGAAGTTGGCGATGGGCGGGGGAGCTGATGGCAGCGTAATGCCGAGCGCCGCGAGGCGCTCGTAGGGTGTCTGTACCGCTGCTGCGGCCTCTGCTGGGGACGTGTCCACGTCTGCTCCTATCATGCGGTTTGGACCTTCCGTTCAGCGCCACGAATAGCCGTGGCTGTGACGGACGAGCTTGCGGGCACGCGGGATATAGCGGCTGGCCGCGATCGCCTCCGATCCGATCACCGCATATCGCGGTTCAAACAGCTTCTGCAGGCGGGAAACGTCGCCGTTGGAGTCGGTCGCTTCGAGATCGGCATCGATGAGGTCGAAGATCGTGAAATCCGCCCTCTCGCCAACGCAAAGACGGTTTTCCATCGACAGCTTGATGACCGAGGCCGGTGCGTGCGTCACAGCCTCCACGACCTTGTCGAAGGGCATGCCGACGGACAGGAGCTTCGACATGGTGGTCGCGAGGTCCCAGACCGGGAAATTCATCGAATGACCATGCAGGTCGGTCGAGATGGAGAACGGCAGAAGGCCGCGTGCGATGGCTGCTTCCGCCACCTTGAAGGAGAAGGATGCGCCGCCATGGCCAATGTCGAGGCGAATACCTTCGCCAGCGCAACGTTCGGCGAGATTGAAGAGGTCCTCGTCTTCCATGATGCTCGACCCGGCCTTGCCGTTGAAGCAATGGGTAACGACGTCTCCGGGACCGAGGATCTCAAGCACTTCATCATAGAGCGCCGGCGGCTCGCCGACATGGACCATCATCGGGATCTTGAGGATCTTGGCGATCTTCTTGCCGAGCTTGACAGGCGTGACACCCCAGGAACCGGTGATGACATGGCTCGCCCGTACCTTCAGGCCGACGATGTGTTCGCTATTCTCAGCATAGCATTCAAGAATGCGGTCGAGGTCGATGTCTCTGATATCGCGCAGCTCGGCGACGCGGTTGCAGGCGACAAGGCCGATCGAGCCAAGGTTCAGGAAAGCCTTGATGCGCTCTCTCGACGGCTCGATGATATATTCGCGGAAGCCGTGGAAGTTGGCTTCCCCCGCTGATCCGGCATCAACCAGCGTCGTGACGCCTCGCTCGGCGCCGCATTCCGACGGACGGATCGAAATGTCGGTGCCGCCATGCCAGATATGGACGTGAAGATCGACCCAGCCGGGCGAGATCCAGGCTCCCTTGGCGTCGACGCGCGCGGCATCTGCTGGCGCGGCAAGCGACGGGCCGATTGCCGAGATCCTGCCGTCTGCGCCGACAAGGATGTCCGTCGTGCTGCTGGAGGGGGAAGCCGCGCCGAAAGCCATGGGCTTTACCTTGGTGATGAGGAGCGGCTTGCCCGCTTTTTCACCGGTCATTCTAAAGGTCCTTTCGAAGTCTTGGATCGAGCATGTCCCGTAGACCGTCGCCAACCATTTGCAGCGACAGTACGGAGAGGATGATGGCGAAGCCCGGGAAATAGGTCATCCAGTCGGCCTGGCCGATATATTGACGGCCGGCTGCGATCATGGTTCCCCAGGTCGGGATTTCGGGGCTGACGCCGAGGCCGAGGAAGGAAAGTCCGGCTTCGGCCAGCATGGCGCTGGCAAAGAGGAAGGTGCCCTGCACCAGGATCGGCGACAGAAGATTGCGAAGCACATGCCGCGTCATGATATGGAAGGTGGAAATGCCGAGCGCCTGCGCGGCCTCCACATAGGGTAGCTCGCGGATGACCAGGGTCGAGGCGCGAACGATACGCGCCAGGCGCGGCGAGTAGACGATCGACAGGGCAACGATGACCGTCGTCAGCGATGGCCCGAGAGCTGCGACAAGCGCGATAGCCAGGAGAATGTCGGGAAAAGACATCATCGCGTCGATCAGGCGGGCGATCGGCGTATCGAGTTTCTGGAAGAAGCCGGCGAGCAGACCGAGCGTGACACCGATCAATGCAGAGAGCACGACAACGGCGGCGCCGACCAACAGCGACAGCCGCCCGGCATAGATGGTGCGTGAAAACACATCGCGGCCGAACTCGTCGGTGCCAAACCAGAACATTTCACTCGGTGGCTTGAGCCGGTTGACGATCGACAGCTTCGAGGGAGAGTACGGCGCAATCCAGGGCGCGAATGCCGCCAACAGCACGAAGATTGTGAGCACGATGATGCCGGCGGCGACCGTCTTGCGTCTCAACAGGCGGCGAAGAAATTTGCTGCGCTCGGCTGCGGCGGGTCTCTCGGTGGTGGTTACGATATCAGCCATCAGTAGCGCACCCTTGGATCGACCAGCAGATAGAGCATGTCGATTGCGAAATTGATGAGGACGTAGAGGCCGGCAATGACCAGCAGTGCGCCCTGGATGACGGGGTAGTCGCGTCTGAGAACGGCAGAGACGACGAGATTGCCGACCCCCGGAAGGCCAAACACGGTCTCCGTTACAACAGCACCTGAAATCAGCACGGCGGCAGTGAGGCCAAGCACTGTCAGGATCGGGATCAAGGCATTCTTCAGCGCATGCTTGAGGACAACCTTGCGTTCGACCAGCCCCTTGGCGCGCGCGGTGCGAATGTAATCGTCGCCGAGCACATCAAGCATCGAGGCGCGCGTGAAGCGCAGGATCAGCGCCGAGGAGACAAGGCCGAGGGCGAAGGAAGGCAGCGTCAGGTGGTACATGCGCTCAAGAAAGGACGCGCCGGGGCCGCCGTATCCGGAGACAGGAAACAGGTTCAGGCGCACGGCGAAGAACTGCATGAGAATGAGGCCGAGCCAGAAGCTCGGGATGCTTGCGGCCAGCATGGCGATGGTGGTCGACAACTGATCTATGAACGAGCCGCGTCGGTAGGCGGCATAGATGCCGATCGGCAGTGCGACGACACTTGCAATCAGGAGCGAGAAGATCGTCAGGAAGAAGGTAGGTTCTGCGCGTTCGAGAAGCGCCGAGGTCACCGGCATGTTGAGGAAGATCGACTGGCCAAGATCCCCCTTCAGAAGCTGTCCTATATAGAAGAAGTATTGAACAACGATCGACTGGTCGAGACCGAGGCGCGTGCGCAATTCGGCAACGTCCTGTGTTGTTGCATCAGGGCCGAGCATGACTGCGGCGGGGTCGCCGGGCGTCACACGCACGATCACGAAGACAATCGTGACGACGAGAAACATCACAACGATCATGCCAAGAAGGCGCTGAAGGATGTAGCGTATCATGGAAAGCGGCTCCTGTGTCCAAACACAGCACGATCGTGGACGGATGCCGGCCTCAGGACCAGCACCCGGCGCGCGAGGTTACTTCTTGATCGATGCGTTCCAGAAGTATGGCCAGGGGGCGGGATCGACACCCTGAAGCTTCGTTGACATGGCCGAGACGGCGTTGAAATCGCCAATCTTCATGAACGGCACCTCGTCGTACATCGCCTTCTGGACGTTGGCCCAGAGTTCAACGCGCTTCTTTGGATCGATCTCGGTGGTGAACGCATCGACGGCACTCTTGCGCGCCGGCGTGTCCCACCATCCAGGCGAGCTCGGAGACAGGGAGCCGATCAGGGCCGGTTCCGGAAGGAACGGGCTGTGGCTGATATAGATGTCCCACAGCGCCTTGTCGGTGCGGCGCTGTGTCAGCGTCGCCCAGTCGACAACCTGGAGGTCCACCGTAAAGCCCGCCAGCTTCAGATATTCGGCCGCGACCTGGGCCATCTTGTAGTGGAACTCGTACTGGCGGCTGGTCAGGATGCGGATGGGCTCGGCGTTGTAGCCTGCCTCCTTGGCAGCCGTGGCTGCGCCTTCCGGATCCGCGACATTGTAGTTGCCTTTGACACCTGCGTCCGTGCTCCAGGCGAAGTTGCCAGGATAGATGTTGCCATCCGCCGCGTAGAAGTCCGTACCGCCGAAGGCGGCTCCCATCATGTCTTCCATGCTGAGCGCCTGGCGTATTGCCTTGCGGATCGCAACGTTCTTTGTAACGCCGGCAGCGGTGTTAAAGACGAATACCGGATAGCCAAACGGCTTCAGGAGAAGCGGCTGGGTTGCCGTTGACGACTTGAGTTTGTCGTAGGATTCGACCGGCAGGGAGTCGATATAGTCGTATTGGCCAGAGACGGCGGCCTCGACGCGGGTGTTGGCATCCGGCACCGGTACAAAGCGGATTTCGTCGAGATACTGATGGCGGGCGCCGCCATAACCATCACTGTCGCCGGAGCGCGGCTTGTAGTCATTGAAGCGGACGAGCTGGATATATTGGTCAGCCTTACGCTCCTTCAGCATGTATGGGCCGGTGCCGATGAAGTCCGTCATCGTGTCGGCCTGCTTTTCCGCGGGAATGATGATCGCAGCGGAGTTGTTGAAGGCAAGCAGCGAGACCAGTGGAGCGTAGGGCTGTTTCAGCTTGATCGTGACGGTCGATGCGTCGGTTGCAGTGATAGATTCGACAAAGCCAGCGGCCTGTTTCCCGCGTGAAGCAAGCTTGGTCCAACGGTTGAGCGAGGCAACGACGTCGTCAGATGCCATGTCGCTGCCGTCATGAAACTTGATGCCCGTGCGCAGCTTGATCGTGTAGGTCTTCCCGTCGGCGCTAACCTCAGGAAGGCTTTCGGCCAATAGCGGCGTTACGGCCCACTTCTTGTCGAACGTATAAAGCGTCTCGAAGATATGCTGCGTGACGATACCGACAAGGTCGGCTGTCGAGGTCATCGGATCGAGTGTGGGCGGTTCGCCAATCGTAGCGACGTTAATTACGCCGCCTTTTTCCTGCGCCAGCAGAAAAGACGGTGTTGCGATCAACGCCGTGGCGACAAGGAATGCGAGCTTCATTCTCATATCTATCTCCCGTTTTGTTCCACAATTATGGTATATGCGCTTTTATAAAAGAATACATGGAGCGATGGTGGTGTCAATGGCGGGACACGACACGAGTAGCGTCAATGCATTCGTGGAGGTGAGCGGAGCAAGTCGAAGGACGCCGCAGTTGGAACGCAGTTCGGCGGCACTCGCATGGCCGAGAAGGTCGTCACCTACTGTAAGGCCATGTGGAAACGGATGAAGCCGCACCATCCGGAGCTATTCCGCACCGACACGCCGAATCCGTGGCACGGCGTGACGCTGAAGCGCAGGAAGAAGCAGACCAATGGCCACGTAAACCGAGAGACGGTCTATGCCTTTGCGAGTTCCCCCACCGTCGTCTCCCCAACTGAGAGCCCCGCTTGGTCTTGCACTTCCGCGGGGCTTTTTTTGGCCGGAGTTCAGCCGCTTGAAACGACTATTATTGTGCCGTTGGCTACAGAGCCGTGACGTCAAGAGTCGTTTGAAGGCCACCACAATCATCGGGTGGCGGTTCCAAGCGAAAAACCTGCGTCGGGCGGCTTTTTGTCGCCCGATGCGCTGCTTCAAAACGGAGACCGGAATAGCTGCCTTTATGCAGCGCGTGCCCCGCCACGTAGATGTCCCTTTGAAGCTCTAATGTAACGGAATCCATCCGGGAATCGTGCACGTGGCTTGGCCATCTCTATCGCTACGGTCGAACGGTAGCATTGACGTAATCGGGCGGCAAACGCAGTAGAGCGCCCCACCAAGGGCGCCCGTGCTATGATCACGGGGCCCGCACCCCGATTGCGGGCCGCTTGCATTCCTCCGAAGAGGGTTAAGTCTTTGAAGAGGTACTAGGTCTCGAGTAACTCTACCTCGCGCGAAGCCTACCTCTAAGGTCTATTTACGGAACTTTAATGTGAAATACGTATTGACTAGGTGCGTATTTTACTCACATAAGAGGTCCATGCACACGGTCACAGAACTCTGGTCTTTCCGCAAGGCTGCTCTGGCAGCCGGGATGTCCGAACAGGACATAGAAGCTCTGGTCGATCATCTGTCAGAGAACCCTGATGCGGGAGACGAGATGGAAGGCACCGGTGGGTGTAGAAAGCTACGCTGGGCCATTAGAGGAAATAACAAAGGTAAGAGCGGCGGTGTTCGAACCATCACGCTGTTTTCCGGGGAGAATCTTCCTGTGTTCCTGATCACCGCCTTTGGGAAAGGTCAGAAATCCAATCTCACCAAGGGCGAGCGGAACGATCTGAAGAAAATATCTGACCGTGTGGTCCAAGAATATTCAAGACGGGTTTTACCGATCGCAGTAGGAGAATGACAATGAGCAAGAAGGTATTCGATCAAATCGCAGAGGGCTTGAATGAGGCTTTGGCCGTTGCTCGCGACGAAGCCGAACCTTACAAGCTCCATGTGCCGGCCGAGATCGATGTCAAGGCCATACGTGTGCGCACGGGTCTGACGCAGAAAGATTTCGCGTCGACGTTCGGGTTTGGCTTAGACCAACTCAAGCAGTGGGAACAGGGCCGTTCGCGGCCTGTGCAGGCGATGAGGGCATATCTCCTTCTGATCAATTCTGAGCCGCACAAGATGGTTCAGGCTCTCAGGGAGATCAATATCGCATCGCACGACGTCCCTATGAGACGCGCTGCCTGCTGAGTAAGCTGGGCAATACACAACCAATTAGGAACGAGTCATACCCCGCCTCCTGGCGGGGTATTTGTTTTAAGGCCTATAGCGACTTTTCGCTCTTCCCGTTGGCTCGTCGATCTTGCCGGACAACACCTCTCCTCGGGTAGCGACCTTGTTGACGGTGTCGAGGACCGTATCCAGCTTACCGCCGAAGGACTCAACGACGCGATCAATCCGCTTGTTTGAGCGATGCTGGTCTTGTTCTCGCTGACCTTCTCAAGCATTTGAGACTGCTGGTACTGAAGCGGAGCAATCTGGCCAATCTGGGTATTCATCCCGTCCATGGTCACTTGGTAGATCTTCTGACGCTCCTTGCGATCGAGAGCTTCGCGGTCGAACCGGTCTGCAAGCTCGCGCTGAGTTTGCTTCAGATCGTCCACGGTGTTGTTAAGATTGGCCCATACCACGCCGATACCCACCATGCATGCCAATGGTGAGAACCACGGCAAAACCGAGGATGACAACCAAGGCCCGCCAGTCGAAGCCAGAGAAGGCAGCAAGACCGAACCCACCGCCACCGAATGCCGTGCTAGCCCAGCCGAGGATGTTGGATTTCTTCCTGACGGTCTTGTCCACTGCGACCGGTACAGTCTCCTTCTCCTCGACGACAGGAGCCTCGGAGAACGCCGCCATCTTCGTCGAGACACCCGAGAGGGCCAAGAGGGCTCTATGCAGTGTCGCGCCGAATGCTGCCTTACCACGGGCCCTACGCCATGACGGCCTGGGCAAGAATATCAGACCCTGGCGAACGGCTTGACTATATCCTCCTCGAACATCCGGAGGCCTCTAGAAGAGGCCTCCGTTCCTGTCGTTCGAGGTTCCTTGTATGCAGATGGGAGGGCACGCTCCTGCAGCCGAAGCCCGGGCCCAGGCCTGTCCCGGCATGCCCTCCCAAGGTCGCCTTCCAAACTTTCACATCGGCGGCACGATGCCGTGGGTGCCGACAACGACGCGAAGGGCGGACATCGAGCCATCGGCAGCCCGTTCTGACGGAATGAACACTGTCGCACCGCTCTTGATGTCGCTCTCGGTCGCCGGAGCGAAGGTGACGACGGGCGTGCCGTCCGGGATGGAGATTTTCTTCTCACCGCCCTTGTACTTTACCGTCACGGTTCGGCCGTCGACCGATTTGACCGCATCGGCCACGGTCGCGTTGGTCATCGAACTGTTTGGCTTCAGGTCCCAGGCATAACTGCCCTCGCCGGTGCCTTTCATGGCGGCAGGGAAAATCAGCACTTCGAGTGCGCCATCACCACCGTCGGCGGTGGGCAGGGACGCGATGCCAACGAAATCGCCTGGCTTGATGTCGTCAATCGATGCCTTGGCGACGCTCGAAACCTTCCAGCCATCCTTGAGCATGATCTTGGCATCGGTGCCTTCGCGTGTCTTCACCGACAGCGTGCTGCCCTCGAGGCCTTCGACCGTGCCACGGACGCGGATCGGGTCCGCAGCGTTTGCCGAAAAGCCCACGGTGACGGCCATCAGCGCGCCTGCAAGCAACGTAAAGCCGGTTTTGAAAATAGGGGACATCTGCTTTTCCTTCTTGAAACCCTGACATCGAAACGGCCGGCGGATGCGGGTTGAAACCGTCGGCTTTCTCGAGGCGCTGCCAACAGGCCGGCCCCGCGAACATCAAATTCCGGCGTACCATTCGTAGCCGCGGTCTTCCCAGAACCCACCATTGCCGCCATAAAGACCAGACAGATCGGCGAGCGCCTCGATGCGCATCAGGTATTTTGCCTGCTTGTAGCCGAGCTGCCGCTCGACCCGGAGCCTGAGCGGCGCGCCATGCGGCACTTCGAGGTCCCGGCCATTCATCGCATAGGCGAGGATAGTTTGCGGATGGAAGGCATCGACGAGATCGATGCTCTCGTAATACCAGCCGCTGTTGTCGAGTGTTTTCTCGTATTCGTCGGCGCAATGGAAAACGATATAGCGCGCCTCTGGCTTCAGGCCGACCTGATGCAACAGGGCGCCGAGCGGAACGCCGGTCCACTGGCCGATGGCGCTCCATCCCTCGACGCAGTCGTGTCGGGTGATCTGGGTTCGCGACGGCATCGCTTTCAATGCGGCGAGCGAGAAAGCCGCCGGACGCTCGACCAGACCGCCGACCTGCAGCTGCCACGTCTGGAACTTCCGGCCGAGCAGCTCCTGATATTGCGCCCCGTCCGGCATGCTCGTGCCATTGGCTCGAAAGGTCGGCGAGATGTCCGCCATGGTGAATTCGCGCGCGAGTGCGTCATCTCCGATCAGCAGGCGCTGCGTGCGCATCGTCAGGCCCTCGGCGATCTTCAGGACCGACTGCACTTTCGGGTTTTCGACCAACATGTCGCAGCCGCTGAGACCAAGCGCCGATGCGCCAAGCGTCGAGCCAATCAGAAATCGGCGGCGGGTTATGAGGCTGCTCATCGCTTTGGCTCCGTCTGGATCGCGTAGCGACCGGTGATCATCGAACGCATGTTGTTAAAGACGCCGGACACCAGAACCATCGCAACGTGGACGACAACGAAGGCAACGAGTGAGCTGGCGGTAATGAAATGCAGCGTCCGGGCCGACTGACGACCGCCAAAAAGATCGATGAGCCATGGTGCGAAAGCATCGAACCCCGGTGACATGGTGAGGCCGGTGGCAATCATCAGCGGCAGAGCCACGAAGATTACCAGCAGATAGGTCAGCTTCTGCAAGGCATTGTAGCTGCGCGCTTTTTCGCCCCTGGGGAAACGCAGTCGGGCATGGTCGACAATCTCCTGCGCCAGATGCGCGGGGGCCAGTTCGTCAGTCGTCGGCAACAGGTCGCGGCGGAAATGGCGGGTAAGAAGACCGTAGCCCAGGTAGATCAGGCCGTTGACGACAAACAGCCATGCAAAGAAAAAGTGCCACCGGCGCCCGGTTGCGAGATCCTGGTAGCTCGGGAGCGTGATCCAGGCGGGGAACCCGCGCGCAGTGGGTTCGCCATCAACATCCGATACCCCGAGCGTTCCGGTCGTGTCGAATGACAGCCCGCCGACGCGAGTGACACCCCGGACGGAATCCCCCTCTTCCACCGCCTCCAGGGAGAGGAAGGATGGATCGCTGTCAGCACCATATTGGCCCCAGTAAAGGGCCGGATGGGCATTGAAGATCTGCAGCCCGCTGAACAGCAGGACTGTCATGCACAACACGTTAAGCCAGTGCGACAGGCGCACGGTCAGGCTGTGGCGACGGATCAGCCTTCGTCCGCTCGTCATGCCAAGATCAGCAGTTTCCATTGATCGCGTCCTCACAGCAGTCGTCATCTTGCTATACGGCGCCACCCCTGCCGGAGTTTCACCGGCAAAGGCGCCACCTGATCACTTCATCGCATCGCAGCTTTTCATCATTTCGGTCTTCTTCATGCTGTCCTTCTCCATGCCGGCCTTGTGCATGCAGTCGGCCTTGCTCATGCCCATCTTCATGCTGTCTGTTTTCATGGAGCCGGTCTTCATGCTGTCCATTTTCATCGTGTCGGACTTCTTCATCGTGTCCGTGCCCGTCTGTGCGCTGGTCCCGCCAGCGGCAAGGAAAAGACCGAGAAAGACCGTGCCTGCAGTGACGGCGAAAGGACGAATGCTCATGCTGGTTCTCCCAGGTTGCGTGGTCGCCGCAGGATGCGACGACGGTCACATCGGCTCCTTCGGCCGTAGCGCTGACCGGTTACAGGCATCACGGTCATGTGATCGTGAAAATTCTGTCGCTTCAGTTTTCTCGCTTTTCCTTTCGCCCGCGTGTAACGGTTTCCTCATCTGGCCGTATGAGTGCTCATAGACATGAAGCAATTGACCGAGCCCGAGCTGAAAGCCCTGATGCTCTTGTCCCTCGATGGCGACGAGGCGGCATATCGCTGTCTGCTCGAGATGCTGCGGCATCTGCTTGCAAGCTACTACACGCGACGGCTCTACCGCTCAGCCTCGGCCGACGTTGAGGACCTTGTCCAGGAAACACTGCTCGCCCTGCATCAACGCAGGATCACCTACGATCGGGGCAGGCCGTTCACGGCATGGTTCTTCACCATCGCGCGCCACAAGCTGGTGGATCACCACCGCAGGACGGGTGGACGTTCCTATCTCGGACTGGAGATGGTCGAAGACATGGTGGACGCCTATAGCGAGGATGCGATCGCGGCGGGCATGGATATCGACCGGCTACTGAAAAGCCTGCCGGCATGGCAGGGTGAGATGATCCGGGATGTCAGGCTCAAAGGACATTCCGTCGCCGAAACTGCGGCAAGCAGCGGGCGCAGCGAAGCCATGGTCAAGATCAGTGTGTTCCGCGGTATACAGGCAATGGCGGCGAAATTGAAAGGCGAAGGTAAGTGACGACCGATGACCTCATCAACGCTCTGGCAAGAGACTTGCGGCCGGTTTCGCCGGGTGCGCTCGGGCGGCTGCTGGCATTGGCTCTGGCGCCTGGTCTTGTGCTGTCGGCGGCCCTGATGTTCTTTGCGCATGGCTTGAGGCCCGACCTGTCGACAGCGCTTGATCTGCCGGCCTTCTGGGTCAAGTCCTTCTATCCGCTGTTGCTGGCGCTAACCGGCATCGGCGCGCTGATGATCGTCGCTCGACCGGGTGGCGTTCCACGCAGCTGCGGTATTGCCGCTCTTGTCATCTACCTGATCCTGGTCGCACTTGGCCTGTGGCAATTGCATGCATCTCCCGCAAGCGACTATCCGGCGTTGATATTCGGCATTTCCTCCTGGTTTTGCCCGATCATCATCCTTGGTGCGGCCCTTCCGGTCTTCGCCGCCAATATCTGGTTCCTGCGCCGCGCGGCCCCGACCCATCTTCGTCTGGCGGGATTTGTCGCCGGCATCACGGCTGGGGCTGTCGGTGCCTGGACCTATTCCTGGGGCTGCATCGAAAACGGACTGCCTTTCGTAGCGCTCTGGTACACGCTCGGCATCGTCCTGTGCGGCATCCTCGGCGCGTTGACATCGCGGTCGCTACTGCGCTGGTAAGCCAAGCCGGACTGGAGGTTCAGAAAACTTCTTAGTGCGATGGAATCGGCGAGAAGCAATCGCGCGGGGGCTTAACAGGAATTCGAAGGCTCCAGATTGGCCCCGGGCAAGCGCTGCACCGCTATTCCTGCATCTGTGTGTGCGACGAAGGAAAACTGCCGCAACTCGATCCCGGCCTTTGAGCGAGACATGGCCAAAAAGCAAAAAGCCTGCCGCGGGAGGAGGTGCGGCAGGCTTTTCGAAAAGAACCGAACAGCAACTGGGAGGAGGAGTGTCGCTGTTCCTTCAGACGCCCTGGGAGGAGATTGGCCGTCTGAAACTCGAAGCATTGCGGGAGGAGGTGCATTGCTTCGACAGCTCCAACACTACATCGTTCGGCGGCAGTTTCCATGCCTTATGTTGCACTGCAGCTATGCAAATGATGCAAGCTGGTAAGACTGGCGATGACTATAGGGCCTGAACCGACCTCAGCTATCGCGATCGACGCAAAAACGCCCGCGTTACCAGCGGGCGTCGGGCAGTCTTGGAGACGGAAGGTGTGCGCGGTCAGCGGGCGACCGCTGCGCGGGCAACGCTGCGGATGTCGGCGCGGTCGATGCCAAGGTCCTGCAATTCGCGGCTGGACATACGGCCGAGTTCGTTGACAGTCTGACGGAACTTGCGCCAGTTGTTGAAAGAGCGTGCTACGTTCATGATAATCCCCTTTCCTGAGGGCTAATGACGTCAGCAACCTTGCTTGGCTCCGGCGTCGTTTCGATGGTTGAGATATAGGTGGTTCAATCGGTTTAAAACAGTGACAATACCTCACCTCACCTATGCGTGTGGTGCATAGGATGATCTTTCGCTTTCAGAATATGCTTGTTTTTTAACCCCACGGGCGAGCCCGTTTCGCTGGAAGACGCCAGGGACGATGGTCGCTTTTTCAGGCCGCCGAGCCAGCTGGCAAATATACCTGCTGCCCATTAAAGAGGCTGCGCGCCCTGATCGACTGTCCTCGGCTCCCCATGCCAATCTCGGTTCGCAAAATCGGTGGAAGTGATCCTGTGGGAGTGCTCGAAGGGCGCTCCTTGGACCACGCCGGAGGCTCCCGCTGTCCGCTGACGAGGTCAGCGATCTTCGTGGAAATGAAGCCTGGTTGAATTGCCCTGGCGGTGACCGGCTACGGCGCGGTTTTCTCCTCCAGGACATACCGGAAGTCACAATGTGTCGCGCCTTGCATGATGGTCTGCGTTCGAGACATTTTGATGCGAGTATCGTAGCCTTTGCAGAAGACGGCATCCCGGTTACAGGACAGGAGATGGCCTATGTGGCCGAGCCCCATCTCGCGGTAGGTTACGGCATAACGACAGCGCAGGACGTTGTAGTCAAACACCTTGTCATCCGCCCGCACGACCTCGATTTCAAGGGCGTCATCTTGCGTCCAAAGGCTTTGCAGCGCCTGAAACGTCAACAGACTGGTGCCTTCCTCCGTCGCGTCTGCGAATTCACGGGCGGCCCGCATCGCCGCCTTGCTTACAGCGGCATCGATGATCGCCTGTGCCTCCGCTTCGCCCAGCCGCTGCCTCAACTCATCATAGATCGGCGCGATAATGGCCGCTTCGATCTTGCGCCGCTGGAGGATGCCCATTGGTTTTGGCGCTTCTGCAGTCGCTGGGTCCGGGCAACTTGTCTCTTCATTTGGCAAATCCGACATGCCGGGTTCCCTTTGCTTCGTCTGTCTAGGGTGGTGGGCGCGACCTTGCCACACGCTGCCAATCACGTTCAAGGCTCGATGTAGCAGTCAGGGCAGCGTCGAGCGCTGTACGTGGCAATGAAAGAGCGCGGTTTCGCCATCGGTTCTGTAAAGCGCTGCGCTCGATTTCCGCGGCAACGACAAAAATAAGACGGAGCGATTGCCGATGCCGTCCGCGGTGCCGTCATGACCAAGGCCTACCTCGCCGTCAAGCTCTTGCAAGCGCTTGCAAATCTTGACGCGACGGTGCTCTCCTGGTTTGGCTGCCCTTCCCCCGATGATACTGAAATTATTCGAGTCATGGTATCAAGAGCCGTTTTCGGGCGTCAGCATCAGATGAGGTGGAAAAGGAGCAGGCTCATCGCAGCTACAGGCCGCAAATGGCGTATGGCGGACCTGCGGCAGACTACGTCCGCGTTTTGAGGTCCGAGCACGAAATTCCGGAGCACCGTCGTCGCGTTGGTAGGTTCGATTGATTCGAAAAATAAGAATCCTCTAATATGAGGTGGCCTGCCCCAGGAACCCATGTTAGGTTTTTGCCAGAAACAACGGAGCAGGACATGGGCATCTTCGATAATGTGATTTCCGGGCTGACTGCGCTTGAGGCAAGCATCGCAGCGATCAATGCAAAACCGCTTCTGGTCGATGCGCAACCGATTCCATCGCGGATAAGCCTGCGAAGCCGGGTGCGGTCGAACCCCGGCAAGGGCGGGAAACGCAAGCGAGCTTCGTCAAAGAAGCCCGCCGAGGCCCGTCGCTCCGATTAGATCTGGCCAGCCTAGGTGTTTGCCTGACGGCAGTTCGAGCGCATGTCCAAAGTGTACCCATGACGTGTACGCATGTCGTTTGCCCTCGCTATTTTGATCTATAACGAGGCGCGCAAAGCGAGTACATTTCCGATACATGGGCATCCTCGACGTTGGTGATCGTTCGTATCGGCAGTCTATCCGCGATTGGCTTCGTCGCCTCGAAACGAGCGATGACGCCAAGGCGATGGCGGTGCAGGCTGCTTTCATGGCGGTTGACATAGCCATCCTCGCGTTTTTCGTCCTCGGGCCCTATCTGCGAACGGGACCGTCCTACCTGATCATCGATTACGCGATTGCGGCGTGGATCATTCTCGAGATGGTGGCCCGCGCCGTCGCAGCCCCCTCAGTCGGCGCATGGCTCGTTCGACCGATGACATGGGTCGACCTGATCATTCTGGCGACCCTGCTCTTCCCGTCCCTTCTCTTCAATTTCGCCTTCCTCCGGGTCATGCGCCTCTGGGCGCTCGGCCGTAGCCCCCTTCTTCTGGCAGGATTGCGTCGGATTGGTTGCAGCGAATTCGTTGAGGTTCTGCGCGCGATCCTGAACTTCCTGGTCTTCCTCTTCCTGATCACGGGATTCGTCTACACGTCGTTCTTCTACGACAGAAACGGTGAGGAAGGCTTCGTCGACGCCCTCTATTTCACGGTCGCAACTGTCACAACGACCGGCTTCGGCGACATCACGCTGCCCGGAACCCTCGGAAAGCTCACGTCGGTGGTCACCATGATCGTCGGCATCTCGCTTTTTGTACGGCTGGCGCAGGCGGTCGTGCGTCCGCACAAAGTCACGTTCCCGTGCCCCAGATGCGGCCTGCAGCGGCACGATACCGATGCCGTGCATTGCAAGGCCTGTGGGGAGGTCCTGAATATCCCCGACGAAGGAAACTGAAGGGCCTTGCCGACGGCAGGGTTTCGAGGCGGATTTCGAACCCGGGGCGACATGCGGGCGATGTCTGTCCGAGAAAGGACGCGACGTGGTCAGTCCGAGGCGATCTCGATCGAGGAGAGAAGCGTTGAGCGGGCGGTCTTCAGATGCTCGGCACAGGCATGCCGCGCCTGTTTGAGGTCGCCACTCTGAAGGGCAGCGATATAGGCCAGATGTTCCTCGACCGCGACGTGATTGCGCTGTCGCTCGTCTTTCTTGCTCCATTGATAGTGATAGTGGAAAATGACCGACATCACGCCCTGGATATTGATGAAGAACCGGTTGGGGGCGATGCCGTGGACCAGCTTATGGAACCGGTGGTCGAGATCGGAGAAATCGCGGTAGCGCCAGCTGATTTCGGCCAGCATCTCCCGATGCTCCTGTTCGAGGAACGCAAGCGTGCGCCATGCGGCATGGTCGGGCGGTAGCGCCATGAAGCGCTCCACTGCCCGGATTTCCATGAATTCGCGCATGTCGAAAAGCTCGGCCACGAAGTCCACCGTCAAACCGAGGGCCTTCCAGCGTCCGCTGCTCTGCCGCTCCAGCAGGCCGAAATGGCTGAACGTGTTGAGGCATTCGCGGATGGCAGACGTGGAGACCCCAAACTGGCGGGCGAGATCGAGCGCATTGATGCTCTGGCCAGGACTGCAATCTGGCCCCACCATCCAGGTCATGAACTTGCGTTCCACGATCTCCGCGAGCGGCCCGAGATCAGTCCCTGCCTGATAGTCCTTGGCGCACGGCAGGCGCAGGAGCACTTTGGAGCGCCCGTCGAGCGCGACGATACCGCTGCTCGAAAGCTCCGCCAGCACGGCGCGCAGCGTCGTCCGGCTGACGCCGAGTTCGGCCGCCAGGACCGGCTCAGACGCAAGCTTTGATCCCGGCGACTTGCGTGCGAGTACGTCAAGACATTGATTGAGCGTCCGTTTGTAAAGCGTGTTCGTCTTCATGCCGCCCCCCGACGCTTTGTCTTTTACAATGATTTTTTTATAAAAAAAACAGATTGCCCGTCCAAATAATGTCTTTTATACAAAAAAAACAGACCAGCTGTGTGGAAGGAGGAGTTCATGCACGCGGACAATGGATGCGAAGCGCATCCTCACACCCTTTTCTGTTGCTGTCTTCTTCTGGGCACCGGCCGCCTCCCGGTGTTCGGCCTATGACGGGGCTCATCCTTCAATTCGGCACGAGCCGCTTCCTTCAGGCGCATGTGGATCTTTTCCTGCACGAGGCACGGGACGCGGGTCAGGAGGTGCCATCGGTCGTCATCGTGCAGACCTCGGGCTCTGCCGAGCGGGCCGGTCGGCTTGCGGCCTTTTCCGATCCGGCGGGCTTTCCTGTCGTTCTTCGCGGCCTTGAAAACGGCATGGCCACCGAGCGTCGCGTGGCGGTGAAAAGCGTATCGCGCGGCCTTTCGACCGCCGGCGACTGGGCCGAGATCGTCGATCTCTTCGCTCACGAAGCCGATTTTGTGGTCTCCAACACCGGTGACTCAGGCTATGCGGTCACTCCCGGCGAGGCGTCCACCGGCCTTTCTGCTGACACGCCGCTTGTCTCGTTTCCCGGCAAGCTCCTTCAGCTTCTCCATGCCCGCTGGCAGCGCGGCGGGCGTCCGCTGACGGTGCTGCCCTGCGAACTCGTCAACCGCAACGGACCGGCGCTAAGGGCCATTGTCCGCGACCTTGCGGCGACGGCCAGCGCCCCTGCGGATTTCCTGAGGTTCCTCGACCAGGAGGTGGTTTTCGCCAACACCCTCGTCGATCGCATCGTCTCCGAGCCGCTGCAGCCGGCGGGCGCGGTGGCGGAGCCTTATGCGCTCTGGGCGATCGAGCGGACGCCGGGCCTGCGCCTGCCCTGCACGCATCCGTCCATCGTGCTGACGGACGACCTCGAACCCTACGAGCGGCTCAAGCTGCATATTCTCAATCTCGGCCACAGCGTCCTTGCCGATATCTGGCAGCGCGACGGCCGGCCGGAGCATGAGACCGTTCGTGCCATCCTGGCAGTGCCTGCCGTCAACACCCGCCTCGACGCGATCTATCGCGACGAGGTCTTGCCCGGATTCTCCGCACGCGGGATGGAGGATGCGGCGCGCGCCTATGTCGCCACCACCATGGACCGCTTCCGCAATCCCTATCTCGACCACCGCATCGCCGACATCGCTGGGAATCACGCGCTGAAGGTCGAACGGCGTATCGCGGCCTTCCTCGACTGGGCCGGTACGCCAGCGCCGGTTCTTTCCTCGATCGTTTCCCGGCAGAAGGCGACGGCATGAGCTATACATTCGACTTTTCCGCCCTCCTGCCGTACTGGCCGGTGTTCCTGCAGGGGGTCTGGCTTACGCTGAAGCTTTCTGCGCTCGCAACAGTCCTGGGTTTCGTTGTCGGCACGCTCTGCGCCATCGCGCGGGCGGACGGTCCTTCCTGGCTGAAATTTCTGGTAGCGGTCTACGTCGAGACGATACGCAACACACCGCTGCTGGTGCAGATCTTCCTGGTCTATTTTGGCTTCGCCTCGATGGGCTTGAAGGTATCGGCGAACACGGCAGCCGTCGCAGCCCTTGTGGTCAATGTTGGTGCCTATACCTGCGAGATCGTGCGGGCGGGCCTCGAGTCCATTCACAAGTCCCAGTTGGAAGCCGCCGAATGTCTTGGGCTGACGCGCACCCAGACCTATTGGCACGTCATCGTGCGTCCTGCGATCGAGCGTGTCTATCCGGCACTGACCAGCCAGTACGTACTGCTGATGCTCGCCTCGTCGATCACATCGCAAATTTCCGCCGAGGAACTGACGGCTGTGGCAAACCGCATCCAGTCGGACACGTTCCGCTCCTTCGAGACCTATATCGTCACGGGGGCTCTCTACATCGCCTTGTCCTTCGTGGTGCGGGTAGCCTTCATCCTGTTCGGCCTCGTTATTTTCCCCCGTCGGCGCAAGCTGGGCACGGCCATCTGAGGAAGGAACAGGACATGTCGCTCACGCCCGTCCACATCGAATTCATCGCCGTCGGGGCGCTCTGGACCATCGGTCTTTCAGCAATCGGCTTCATCGGGGGTTCCGTCCTGGGCTTTTCCATGGCGCTCGCCCGGATTTCGCCAAGCCCGCTGCTGCGGCGACTTGCCAGCGGCTATATCCAGATCGTGCAGGGCACACCGCTGCTCGTCACGCTCTTCCTCTTCTATTTCGGCCTTGCCGTCATCGGCCTCGATAGCCTGCCGGCCATTGTCGCCGCCGGCCTTGGCCTTGTCATCTACTCTTCTGCCTTCCTTGCGGAAATCTGGCGCGGCTGCCTTGAATCTGTGCCGAAGACCCAGTGGGAGGCGGCCGAATGCCTGGCGCTCAGCCGCTGGCAACGCATGACCCGGGTGATCCTTCCGCAGGCCATGCGCATCGCCACGGCGCCGACCGTCGGCTTCCTCGTGCAGATCGTCAAGAACACCTCGCTGGCCTCGGTTGTCGGCTTCGTCGAGCTCGCCCAGGCCGGCAAGCTTGTCAACAACACGATCTTTGAGCCTTTCACGGTGTTCATCGTCGTCGCCGCCTTCTACTTCGCCATCTGCTACCCGCTCTCGGCCTGGAGCCGCAGCCTTGAAAGGAAACTCAATGTCGGCCGTCGTTAGCCTCAGCAACGTGCACAAAAGCTTCGGGGCCGTGAAGGTCCTGAAGGGTGTCAGTTTCGATATCGGCGCCAGCGAAGTGATCGCGGTGATCGGTGCTTCGGGCTCAGGCAAGTCGACTGCGCTACGCTGTATCAACGCACTCGAGACCATCGACAGCGGTGAGATCCTCGTTTGCGGCCACAAGGTCCACGACGCTGCACTCGACCGGCGGGCGCTGCGTCGCGATGTCGGCATCGTCTTTCAGAGCTATAACCTCTTCCCGCATCTGACGGTGGCGCAAAACATCATGCTCGCGCCCGCCTGCGTCAAGAACATGGGCAAGGCTGAAGCGCGCGCGCTTGCCGAGCAGGTGCTGGCGAAGGTTGGCCTCCTGGAGAAGGCCGACAATTACCCCGAGCAACTTTCCGGCGGCCAGCAACAGCGCGTCGCCATCGCCCGTTCGCTCGCCATGCAACCGAAGCTGATGCTCTTCGATGAGGTGACCTCGGCACTCGACCCGCAGCTCACCGGCGAGGTGCTTCGCGTCATGGAGGATCTCGCCCGCGCGGGCATGAGCATGATCCTCGTCACCCACGAAATGGCCTTCGCCCGCAAGGTGGCGAGCAAGGTGATCTTCATGCACCAGGGCAAGGTCTGGGAAACAGGCCCCGGCGCGATGCTGGATAATCCGCAGACCAAGGAACTAAACGAGTTCCTGAGCAACGGCCTCTAATTCGATCGAAATGTCTCAAGGAGGAGATTAAATGATGAAACGCAGAACCCTGATGACCAGCGCTTTGGCGCTCGCTCTCTTTGGTGCCGTCCCGGCAATCGCCATCGCCGATACGCTTGCCGACATCAAGGCACGCGGCACGCTGCGCGCGGCCATCGACCTCGGCTCACCGCCCTTCGGCATGCAGGACGCCAACATGCAGCCGACGGGCTCCGAGGTGGAAAGCGCAAAGCTGCTCGCCGATCACCTCGGCGTGAAGCTCGAAATCATCGAGGTGACCAGCCCGAACCGCATTCCCTTCCTGCTCACAAACAAGGCCGACGTGGTCGTCGCTTCGCTCTCCATCAGTGAGGAACGCAAGAAGGTGATCGATTTCGCCGATCCGCACGGCGTCATCCAGGTCATCGCAGCTGCTCCGAAGGGCCTTGAGATCAAGGGCTTGGAAGAACTGGTGGGCAAGGATGTCGCAACAACCCGCGGTACGACCAACGACAAGGTAGCCACAAGCCAGGCAACGGGAGCCAACATCGTGCGTTATGACGACGACGCGACCCTCGTCACCGCACTCGTCTCCGACCAGAACAATATCATGATCTCCGCTCCGCAGATCATGAATGCCGTCAACGAGCGCCGGACGAACGACCCGCTCGAGGTCAAGTTCGTGCTCAAGGTCAATCCCTATGCCGTTGGCCTGCGCAAGGGCGACGATGCGCTGAAGGCGGCGGTCAACGACTGGGTCAAGACCGATCTCGCCAACGGAAAGCTGAACGAGATCTACAAGAAGTACAACAACGTCGACCTGCCGGCGGAAATGCCGAAACCGTAAGCGGACAGCGGGGCGGCCGACCCACGGTCGCCCATGCACCTCCCGCGTCCGGTCGGGCTGCCGACTGATGATGAGGCGGAAGGACCTTGTCGATATGCCCGGCGGCTCTGTGGTGCCGTCCAAACCTTCAGACAATCAGGATGAACTTCATGAAAGCGCTTCTCTGCGAAGAACCCGGCCGTCTTTCGCTTGTCTCCCGTCCGGCACCGGCACGCGGCGCTGGCGAGGTTCTCGTGCGCATCCGCCATGTCGGCATCTGCGGGACCGATTTTCACATCTTCGCCGGCAAGCACCCCTTTCTCGAATACCCGCGCGTCATGGGCCACGAACTTTCCGGTACGGTCGAGGAAGCCCCTGAGGGCAGCCGTCTCAAGACGGGCGAACACGTCTATATCGTGCCCTATCTCTCCTGCGGTACATGTCATGCCTGCCGGAAGGGGCTGACGAATGCCTGCCAGTCGATCCGCGTGCTGGGCGTGCACTGCGACGGCGGCATGGCCGAATATGTTTCGGTGCCCGAGGCCAACGTGGTGCCGACGGGCGGTATCGCGCTTGAAGATGCGGCGATGATCGAATTCCTGGCGATTGGCGCGCACGGCGTCAAGCGCGGCGCGATTAACGCCGCCGACCGCGTGCTCGTTACCGGATCCGGTCCGATCGGCATGTCGGCGATCATTTTCGCCAAGACGCGCGGAGCGCATGTGACTGTCATGGACACGCGCGCCGACCGGCTCGCCTTTGCCACAGACCGGCTCGGCGCTGACGCTGCAATGCTCGCCGATGCCTCCGCCGAGGCGGAAGCGAACCGCCTGACCGGCGGCGACGGTTTCGATGTGGTGGTCGACGCGACCGGGAGTGCCGGCCCCATCGAGCGGGGTTTCGGCTTCCTCGCCCACGGCGCGCGCTATGTGCTGCTCTCCGTCGTACGGCAAGACATCACATTCTCCGACCCCGAATTCCACAAGCGTGAGGCGACGCTTCTGGCCAGCCGCAATGCCCAGCCGGACGACTTTGCCGAGGTCGTGCGCCAGATCGAGGCCGGCAAGGTGCCGACCCGTGCCCTCAATACGCATCGGGGACGCCTGGAAGATGGCGCGGCCCTGCTGGTGGAATGGGCCCGTCCCGAGGCGGGCGTCATCAAGGCGATCCTGGACGTTTGAAAGCATCGACGAATTTCAAGCGCGAGCGCGGGTCCCCGACGGGCTGTCGCCGAAGCATCGAATGCCTGCGACAGCAGCTGTGAGGCAGCGACAAGATCATGGGCGCAACCGCATGGACTGCGTCGCAGTTGTATCTGCGACCTGACAGGTGCAGAGTACGCAATGAATAGCCGGAGATAAAAACCGGCCATGTGTTTCAACCCGTGAACAAGCAGCCGCGGACTATGGAACTCGTACTCGCCACCGGATTGATCGTCTTCAAGGTCGCGTTGCTTATTGCGATGCTGCTGCTGCTGCCTCTGCCTCTCACCTGGCTGGAACGCAAGATCGCCGGACACATGCAGCAGCGGATGGGGCCGATGCGGGTTGGGTGGCATGGGCTGCTGCAGCCTATGGCGGACGGAATCAAGCTTCTGACCAAGGAGGACCACATTCCCGCCGAGGCCGATCGCTTGCTGTTCAAAATGGCTCCCATCCTGGCGCTCGCTCCGCCCTTTGTCGTCTTCGTCGCGATCCCCTTCGGCGAATCCGTCTCGGTGCTCGGCAACGAGATTTCCCTCTATGTCTCCGACATGAATGTCGCGCTTCTCTTCGTCTTCGCGGTGCTGGGGATCGAGGTCTATGGCGTTATCTTCGGTGGCTGGGCGGCCAACAGCAAATACGCCGTCCTCGGCAGCCTCAGGACTTGCGCGCAGATGATCAGCTACGAGATCCCGATGGGGTTCGCGGTGATCGGCGTGGTCATGCTGGCGCAATCCATGAGCCTGTTGGAAATCGTGCGTGCGCAGGCCGATGTGTGGAACATCGTTTACCAGCCGATCGGCTTCTTCGTGTTTTTTGTCGCCGGCCTGGCCGAAGCCCAGCGCATTCCTTTCGACCTGGCGGAAGCGGAAGGCGATCTCGGTGCCGGGTTCCATACCGAATACAGCGGTATCCGGTTTGCGTTGTTCATGGTGAGCGAATATGCCATCGTCCTTTTGGTGTCGGTCCTGGCGGTGATCCTTTTCTTTGGCGGCTGGAACGGCGCGCTCATCCCCTTGCCACCGCTCCTGTGGTTCGCGCTCAAGGTCGCATTCTTCGTCTATATGTTCATCTGGTTCCGTTTCACCTTCCCACGCTACCGCTACGACCAGCTGATGGCGATCGGATGGAAAGTCTTGCTTCCTCTCTCGATGGCGAACATAATTATCACGGGTCTTGTCTTCCTTTAGGGGCCATAGCGGCTCGGTAGTGAGGCAGCGATGTCGCACGCGCAGGACAGAATTGGCACATGGATCGGCTGGGCGTTCTTCGCCGACCTGGCGAAGGCTTTGGCTCTGACCTTCGGTTACATGTTTTCCAAACCGGTAACCATGCAGTACCCGGACAAGGAGAAATGGCTTCCCTATTCACGCTACCGTGGGCATCACTTCCTGAAGCGTGACGAAGAGGGTGAGATCAAGTGCGTGGCCTGCGAACTCTGCGCGCGCATTTGTCCATGCGACTGCATCGAAGTCGTCCCCTACGAGGATGAGAAGGGCAAGCGTCATCCGGCGAAATTCGAGATCGATACGGCACGGTGCCTCTTCTGCGGCCTGTGCGAGGATGCCTGTCCAGCAGACGCGATCGCGCTTGGCCAGCAATACGAATTCTCCAGCTTCTCTTCGCGCGAGCTTGTGATCGGGCGTGACGATCTGCTTGCCAAGCCGGGCAAGGCAGCGACTGGCGGCAGCGTGGTGGCTGCGCGCCTCAGTGTCGAACCGAAGGTCCTGGTCGAGACCGGCGGGCGGCAGGGGTACAATTGGTGGCGTAATATCCGACGAACGTGAAAATGCGCCAGCCGTCAAGGCAAAGCGCGCAGAGAGGAGGCCCACATGCATGTGCGCCAGATCTTGAACAGCAAGTCTCCCGAGATCGTCTCGGTTACACCCAACCACACGATGGTGGAGGTCCTGAGGTTGTTTCGAGAAAACAACATCGGCTTCGTAATCGTCGCCCGTTACCCGGGGGAATGCCTGGGAACGGTGTCGGAGCGGGACTGCTGCAATGCCGTCGCCAAATATGGCACCCAAGCACCCGCCATGCGCGTCAGCGAGATCATGAGCCAGCGTGTGGCGACCTGCTCCACAGACGATTTACTGCCTCTCGTGATGGCGATCATGACCGAGCGGCGGACGCGCCACGTTCTCGTCATGGAAGGCGACAACATCGCCGGCATCGTCAGCATCGGCGACGTGGTCAAGTACAGGCTCGAGGAAGCGATGCGCACGGAGCAGGATCTGCAGGATTACATCTGCGGGGTCAGCTATCATTGACAAGGCGCGCCAGGGCTAGAGGCGGCCACCGGTCCTGCCCTTTGCGTTGTCTTCGGGGTCAGGTGCGAGGACGGCGGCTGCGGTTCCATTGGCCACCCGCGCCTTTCGAACCTCCACCGGACACGGGTATTCGCCCCGCTGCATCAGGCTGTTGAGGCGCAACGCGCTGTAGTTTTCAGGAACGAACACAAGGTTCTTTGGGAAGCGCCTGTTGACCTTGAGCTTTGCAGTCAGCTCGCCTTGGGCTGAGCGCACGACAAGCTGATCGCCATCGGAAAGGTCCAACTCCTCGGCATCCTGTGCGCCCATCTCGACATAGGGGTCATCTGCGACCGTATTCAGGATTTCCGATCGTTCGGAAAGATATCCATTGTGGAACAGGCAGTTGCCGGTGACCAGCATGAGACGGTCGGATTGAGCGGAAGCAGGCGCCGGGGCGAAGAACCCGCCAGCCGGTGGTGGCGCAAGTCCCCCTTTGGTGAACGCTCCGTCTGCGCCAAGGCCGTCCCAGTTCAAGCCCTCGTAAGCAGGAACCAGCCTGGCAATCTCGTCGAAAATCTCGCGTTGGATCGATGGTCGCAGTGAGTGGCCACGAAGTGCCGCGACGAAGTCGAAGATCGCCAGATTGCCGCGTGCCTCGCCGACGGGTTCATGGAACTTGCAGACCTTCTGGAGCCGGCCCTCATTGTTGGTGAAGGTCCCGGTCTCCTCGCCGTAACTCGCGGCCGGCAGCACCACCTCGGCCATGCCGACAGTCTCGGTGAGAAACGCATCCTGCACGATCAGGAGCTCGGCGGCACGAAGGGCCTGCTGTACGTACGCACGGTCGGGATAGGACCCAAGTGGGTCGCTTCCGGCAATATAGAGCGCGCCCATCTGCCCCTTGTCGCAGAGGCCGAGAATCCCGTCGAAATCCGAGCCGGGCTCGGACGGTATCTCAGTGCCCCAGCTCCGTTCGAGTGTTGTGTGTGTCTGATCGTCAGCGACCGGGCGCAGCCCCGGCAGAGTTGCCGGCAGCACGCCCATATCCCAGGCTCCAAGCTGGTTGGCGCGGTCGAAGAGAAACTGCATCGCCAGTCTTTTGCCAAGCAGGCGGACAAGCTGCATAAGGTTTGAGAGTTGCTGCAGTGTGTCACGTGCTGTCGACGACCTCAGGAGCTCGGCGCTGACAAGCAGTGTGACGCTCTGCGCGTTGAGCAATGCCCGCACCAGACGAAATACCTCATCGCCAATGGCCGCCGGCGGTCCGCCGAGGTTCGCGGGAACGGCGCCCAGCAGGTTCGCATCAGCCGCTGCCATGAGCCCAGCCACCACCCCAGCGAGACCTGGCCCCTCACCGCCCGGTGACACACGCACGACCGCCCTGGCGTCGGCGTCCAGTCGGGATGGCCGGGCAGAAAGCATGAACAATCCGGTCTGTCGCCGCCGCGCAGCGTCCCGCAGGAGGTATTCGGTGACCGGGTTTTCCTCGGTCGGGTTGCCACCGATGACAAGCACGCAATCGTTGCCGATCACGTCGGCCAGCGGCGCGCGGCTGTAGTGGCCGGTGACCAACGCAGCGAGCGGATCGTAGGGTGTCGACCAGCGCGAGGAACAGTCCATGTTGTTGGTCCGGAAGACCGTGCGCATCATTTTCTGGAATTGATAAAGCGTCTCGTTTGGAAGGCGTGGCGAGGCAAGCCCGCCTGCGGCCTTTCCTTCGACTGCCGAAAGGCGCCGTTTCAGGTGGTCCCCGGCCTCTTCCCAGGAAACTGCGACAAGGGCGCCATCACGGCGGACCATCGGTCGCCTGAGCCTCTCCGGGCTTGTGACGAAATCGAGGCCAAAGCGCCCGCGCACGCAGAGCGTTTCGCGGTTGACCCCCTGGTCCCATTTTGAGCGCACGCGCATGAACTCGCCCTTGCGCGTGCCAACTGTCAGCTGGCAGCCGGTACCGCAATGCGGGCAGATGGTGTCGGTTTCGGCCAGATCCCAGGGCCGCGCCTTGTAACGATAGGGGAAGCTCATCAGCGCACCGACCGGGCAGACTTCGATGCAATTGCCGCATTGGTCGCAGCTCGCGAGACTGCCCTCAAACCCGGTTACGGCAGTATCCATGCCTTTCTCGACCGTGCCCAAGGCGACCGCGCCGACCACCTCCTCGCACATCCGCACGCACCGCTGGCACTGGATACAGCGATTGACATTCATGATGACGACGGGGCTCAGACGGATATCTTCGGAATGGAACACGCGTTTGGCATCGCGAAAACGGCTTTCGCGTGGCCCATAGGCCATCACCTGGTTCTGCAGTTCACACTCGCCGCCCTTGTCGCAGATGGGGCAGTCGAGGGGGTGATTGGCGAGCAGCATGTCGAGCATGGACGAACGTGTTTCGTCAATCAGCGGCGTGTTCGTTCGCACGACCATGCCGTCTGTGACCGCGGTGGCGCAGGACGGCTGCAGCTTGCGCTGTCCTTCGATTTCGATCAGGCACATCCGGCACGAGGCCAGCGGCGGCAGCCGCTTCATATAGCAGAAAGTCGGGATGTCGATACCCAGACGCTGAGCCGCCTGCAGCACCGTAGACCCGGCCTCCACGTCCAGTGTCTGGTCATTGATCGTGACGCGAACCATGGCTTCCTCGCGGTCTTCTCCCGATGCACCCTAGTGGTACGGGCACCTGTGCTCCTTGATATGGACGTCGAACTCGTCGCGGAAATGCTTGAGCGCAGCCCGCAGTCCCATCGCCGCCCCGTCACCCAGCGCGCAGAACGTATTTCCGAAAATTCCTTTGCACAGGGCGTCCAACTGCTCCAGATCACCGGGCTCACCCTGCCCCGCCTCGACCCGGCGCAGTACTTTCACCGCCCAGTCCAGCCCTTCACGGCATGGAGTGCATTTGCCGCAGGATTCGTGATGGAAGAACTCGACGATCCGTGTGGCGACCTTGACCATGCAGGTCGCATCATCGATCACGATCACTCCGGCCGAGCCGAGCATCGAGCCGGCGGCAGCAAGCGAGTCAAAATCCATCCCCACATCAAGCCCGCTCTCCGGTATGACCGGCGCCGAGACCCCGCCCGGGATCACCGCCTTGATCCTGCGTCCCGGCAACGGGCCGCCGGCGTGGCTCTCGACGAGTTCCCGCAGCGGTATGCCCATCGGCAACTCATAGAGACCGGGTTTCAACACCTGTCCGCTGACGCAATAGAGCTTCGGGCCGGGGCTCTTGTCCGGTCCGATCTCCCGAAACCACCTCGAGCCACGCATCACGATATGCGGCACGCAGGCAAGCGTCTCGACATTGTTGATCACCGTGGGGCTGGCATATAGCCCCTCGACTGCCGGAAACGGCGGTTTCAGGCGAGGCTGGGCGCGTTTACCCTCGAGCGAGTCGAGCATCGCGGTCTCCTCGCCGCAAATATAGGCGCCAGCACCGCAATGGATATGCACGGTGAAATCGAAATCGGCGCCCAGGATTTTCCGCCCGAGGTAGCCTTTATCGTGGGCCTCGGCGATCGCCTGCTCCAGGCGACGGATCGCTGTCACATACTCTCCGCGAACGTAGACATAAGCGGTCTTGGCGCCAATCGCGTATGCGCTCACCGCCAACCCCTCCACGAGCTGGTGTGGGTCGCGCTCCATGATGATGCGGTCCTTGAAGGTACCGGGCTCGCCCTCGTCGGCGTTGCAGCAGAGATATTTCGGCTTGCCTGTTTGCTTCGGGACGAAGCTCCATTTCATCCCCGTCGGGAAACCGGCACCGCCGCGACCTCGCAGGTTTGCCTCCTTGACGAGGTCGATGACCTCGTCGGGGGCGTGCTCGCGCAGCGCCTTCTTCAGCGCCTGGTAGCCGCCGCCGGCTTCATAGGTCGACAACAAATGACCATCCTGCACGTTGACATTCTTGAGGAGAACCGGCTCGAACATGGCTTTACTCTCCCGGCGGCCGCGCCGAAGCGGGCTCAATGGCTGCCGCTCGCGACACTCCTGCCCGAAGACTGTCGAGCAGTTGATTCACCCGCGCGTCATCCAGCTTGCCATGGTAGTCGTCGCCAACCTGCATTACTGGAGCCATCTCGCAGGCCCCGAGGCATTCAACGGTCGAAAGCGTGAACAGCCCGTCCGGGGTCGTTTCTCCCTTCCTGATCTGCAGCACCGTTTCGAGATGTTTCAGCAGGTTCTCCGAGCCGCACAGCATGCAGGAAACATTGTCACAGAGCTGCAGGTGGAACAGGCCAACCGGTTCGGTATGGAAGAGCGTGTAAAAAGTTGCCAGCTCGTAAACCCAGATCCGCTCGACGCCGAGGATGTCGGCGATCTCCTCGAGCACGGGGCCTGGCAGATAACCATGTTCTTTCTGCGCGATCAGAAGCGCGGGCATGATCGCTGAGCGCTGGTTCGGATACCGCGCTGCCGCTGCTTCTATTTTTTCGCGCATGCTCATTGCATCCAGGTCTCCAGCTACTTGTCTACCTCCGCCATCACCGGGTCGAGGCTACCCAGCACGGCTATCATGTCGGCCAGGTAGTGTGCGTTGGTCACCCCGAAGAGCCCCTGCAGATTGACGAAGGACGGGGCGCGGACTTTCATGCGGAACGGTTTCGGCGACCCATCGCTGATAATGTAGAAGCCCAATTCACCCTTTGGCGCCTCGATCGCCGAATAGACCTCGCCCTTGGGTACGTCAAAGCCGTAGGCCGACAGGTCGAAATGCTGGATCAGGGCCTCCATCGAACAATGCACGCGTTCCTTGTCCACGGGGAACGCGATCGTCGGCATGTCGATCTGGAACGGGCCGTCCGGCATCTGGTCGAGGCATTGTTCGATGATCGCGATGCTTTCGCGCATCTCGTCAACGCGGCACCGCCAGCGCGCATAGCAATCGCCCTCGTTGCGGGTGATGACGTTGAAGGCGAGCCTTTCATAAATCTCGTAGGGCTCGTCGCGGCGGATATCCCAGTCGACACCTGAGGCCCGCAGGTTCGGGCCACTCAGACCAAGATCGATCGCATCCTCGCCGGAGATCACGCCGATCCCCTTCGTGCGCTTGAGAAAGACCCTGTTATCTTCGAGCAATCGCTCATAGTCGCGGATCCGGTTCGGGAAGATGTCGCAGAACTCCCTGATCTTGGGCAGGAAGCCGTCGGGCAGATCCTCACGCACTCCGCCAACCCTGCAAAAGGACGTGTGCATGCGCGCACCGGTAATCATCTCCAGCAAGTCCATGATCATTTCGCGCTCACGCATGACGTAGAGCAGCGCAGTCATTGCACCGAGATCCATTGGCAGCGCACCCGTGATCAGGAGATGACCGGAAATCCTTGCCAGTTCTGCCATCATCACGCGGATATACTGAGCGCGGATCGGCGCTTCGATGCCGAGGAGCTTCTCCACCGCCAGCGCGAAGGCCAGGTTGTTCGACGGCGGACAGAGATAGTCGAGCCGGTCCGTCAGCGGGAAAATCTGGGTGTAGGTGAAGCTCTCGGCGAGCTTTTCGGTGCCGCGATGGAGGTAGCCGATGTGCGGGTCCACGCGCTCGACATACTCGCCGTCCAGTTCGAGAACGAGCCGGAGCACCCCGTGAGTGCTGGGGTGCTGCGGGCCGAGATTGAGAAGCACTTCCTTGGTGTGGAGCGCTTCGCCTTGCGGCCTGCTGAGCTCGGTGACTTCGGTCATCTCAACCCTCCGGCGTAGAACGGCCTCCTTATGGGATGTCCCTGGTGGCGATGTCCGGCTGCGTCGGCGGCGGACCTTCGGCACCGAAGGGATTCAGTTTGTCCTTGTAGCCCCTCAAGGGGAAATCCTTGCGCTGGGGAAAGCCCTCGAAGCCTTCCCACATGTAGATCCGGCGCAGATCGGGATGGCCCTCGAACTTGATGCCGTACATGTCCCAGGCTTCGCGCTCATGCCAATTGGCCGTCCGCCAGATGCCCGTCACCGACGGAACGCTGGGCGGATCACCAAGGCGGCATTTGATGCGCACGCGCCATTTGTTCTCCAGCGAATAGAGGTGGTACACGGCCTCATAGCGTGGCAGCTCGGGGTAATGATCGACGCCGCAGATATCGGACAGGAAATTGAACTGCAGCGCCGGGTGCTGTTTCAGAAATCGGCAGAACTCAACAATCATTTCCGGTGGAACGGCAAAGGCATGAATGCCGTGCCTGGCGCCGAGATCCTCGATTGCGGCGTTGAAATGTTCGATGACCAGAGCGGGATTGAAAGACGACTTGACGCTCATGAGGCTGCAATCCGATCGAGAGGCGTCCCGGCCAGCGCGCGGGATTTCTTGATCTTCTCCTGAAGCAGCAGGAAACCGTGCATCAGCGCCTCGGGTCGAGGCGGGCAGCCGGGGACATGCACGTCCACCGGCACGAAGGTTTCCGATCCCTGCACCACCGCATAGGTATTGTAGACCCCGCCCGAGATCGCGCAGGTGCCCATCGCGATCACCCAGCGCGGCTCCGGCATCTGGTCATAAAGCCGGCGCACGACGGGAGCAAATTTCCGGGTCACGGTCCCGGCGATGATCATCACGTCGGATTGGCGCGGCGAAGGCCGGAACACCACGCCGAACCGGTCGAGGTCGTAACGCGCGCATCCTGCCGAGATCATCTCGATGGCGCAGCAGGCAATGCCGAAGGTTTCTGGCCACAGCGCCGAGCGTCGGCTCCAGCCGATGATGCTGTCGGCAGTCGTGAACAGCACGCTGTCGCGGATCGCATCGCCTACGCCTCCCATTCCAGCGCTCCCTTCAGCCAGGCGTAGGCGAAACCCACGATCAGCAGCAACATGAACACGAACATCTCGACATAGCCGACCAGACCGATGTCCTTCAGGACGACGGCCCAGGGAAAGAGAAACATCGTCTCGACGTCGAAGACCACCAGCAGGATCGCCAGCATGAAGAACTGCACCCTGAAACGGCCGCCGGCGGCCTCGCCGGCCGGGTCCATGCCGCATTCATAGGCTACGTTCTTTGCAGGATAGGGATTGGATGGCCGCAGCAGTGACGAGACAAAAAGCGTTGCTCCCGTCACCAGAGCAACTCCGGCGACCATGACGAGGACTGGCAGGAATTCCATTGCAGTCATAGCCATATCGCATTGCTGCGGTCGCCCACCGAGGGTTCTTTTCAGGCCGCCGCCGGCGCCAGTTCGGAACCGGAGGTGCGGTCGCAAAGGAAGCGACTTTGGCAATCCTTTCTAGAATTGTCAGTGTATTCCGTCGGGTGGATCATTGCAAATTCAATAGATCAGCCGCCAAATACCGAGTGCTGGGCAAGCCTCAGAAACCATGCCGGAAACAGGCCAATTCCTATGGTGCCGGCGGCGGTAAAGGCAAGCGTGGCGCGCAACAAGGGAGACAGTGCGGGGGAAAACGCCCTTTTGGGTTCGCGCATGTAGATCAGCATGGCGATGCGGATATAGAAATAGGCCGCCACAACACTGAGCAGTACTGCGCTCACCGCCAGTATGACGAACCCTTGCTCGACCAGCGCGACAAGCACGTAGAACTTGGCAAAGAATCCGGCCGTCGGTGGAATGCCCGCCAGTGAGAACAGATAGAGTAGCATCAAAAGCGCCAGACCGGGATGCGACTTGGAAAGACCGGCATAGTCATCGATAGTCTCGCCCGAGAAATCGCCGTTGCGCATCATGATGATAGTGCCGAAAATGCCGAGATTCATGAACGAGTAGATCAGCAGGTAGAGCATCACGCTGGCGATCCCATCTGCGCCGCCGGCGACCACGCCGAATAGGGCGAAGCCGGCATGGGCAATGCTGGAATAGGCGAGCAGGCGCTTGAAATTATCCTGCACCAGCGCTGAGAAACTGCCGAGCGCCATCGTCGCGACCGCGATGACAGCGACGATGATCCAGGCATTTGAGGCTGCGACCAGCGGGTTGAGAAACACACGCAGGATCACCGCAAAACCCGCCGCTTTTGGTCCGACAGACATGAAGGCGGTGATGGTTGTCGGCGCCCCTTCATAGGCGTCCGGCAACCACATGTGGAACGGAACCGCGCCGACCTTGAAGACCAGCCCCGCAACAATGAAGACGACAGCAAGCAACAATCCGGGATCGGGCCGGGCACCGGTCACAGCCGCAGCGACCCCATCCAGTTGCGTCGTGCCGGTCAGCCCGTAGACCAGCGAGACGCCATAAAGGAAAATCCCGGTCGAGGCCGAGCCAAGGATCACATATTTCAGCGCTGCTTCGTTCGACCGCCGCTCTTTGCGCAGGAAGCCGGTCAGAACATAGGTGCAAAGCGCCATCAGTTCGAGGCCAACATAGATCGACAGGAGATCGATCGCCGAGGCCATGATCATCATTCCTGAAAGCGCAAGGAGCAACAGGACATGATACTCGCTGTTCGCGATGCCTTCGATCTCCGCATATTTTCTGGAAAGGAGGAGTGTCAGAACGGTGGCCAGATAAAAGACCATCTTGAAAAAGACCGAAAAACGGTCGGCGATGAACATGCCCGTGTAAGCGGGGCGCACCTCGCCGGCGAGCATGATCGTCAGGACAGCGGCTGTCAGTACCACCGTGACGGATGCCGAAAGAAGGAATTGCTCCTGCCCTTTCCGGACAAGCTGTCCGAGGATGAGGAGGATGCAGGCCCCTGTGACGACCACGATTTCGGGCAGGCTTGCTACAATCGACTGCAAGAGCGCGGCAGCAGTCATTGGACACTCCCCTCACCGTGCACATATAGCATGAGCTGCTTCACCGAAGCGTCGATGATGCCGAGAAAGGGCTTTGGATAAAAGCCGACCCAGAGCACGAAGAGCGCCAGCGGCAGGATCGCCGCCATCTCGCGGGCGTTGACATCGCGTATCTTGACCTTCGCACCGACGTTTGCCGGACCAAGCGCAACTTTCCCATACATGCCGAGCAGGTAGGCCGCGCCCAGCAAGGCGCCAAAGACGGCGGCCGCACCGACGACAAGGTTGGCCGCAAAGCCACCTGACAGCACGAGCAGTTCGCCCACGAATGAATTAGTTCCCGGGAGCGCCATAGACGACAGCGTGAACAGCAGGAAAAACGCGGTATAGACAGGCGCTGCCTTCATCAACCCCCCATAATCCGCGATGCTGCGCGTATGTGTCCGCTCGTAGATCAGGCCGACGAACAGGAACAGCGCGCCCGTCGTTACGCCGTGATTGAACATCTGGAGGATGGCGCCCTCTAGCCCGCGCAGGTTCAGCGTAAAGATCCCCAGTGTCACGAAGCCCATGTGACTGATGCTTGAATAGGCGACCAGTTTCTTGAGATCATCCTGCGCCAGCGCAAGCAGCCCGCCGTAGACGATCGCAAGGGCCGAAAGCGCCAGCATCAGCGTGGAATAATACGCCGACGCTTCCGGTAGCATCGGCAGAGAGAACCTGAGGAAACCGTAGGCACCCATCTTCAGGAGCACGCCGGCAAGGATGATGCTGCCTGCCGTCGGGGCCTGGACATGGGCGTCCGGCAACCAGGTGTGGAGCGGAACCATGGGTACCTTGACTGCAAAGGCGACCAGGAAGGCGAAGAACAGCCACGACTGGATCCGGAACGGCAAATCCTGCGCTGTCAGCGCGAGGATGTCGAAGGTCTCGCCGCCATTGAAATAGAGCACGATGACGCCGATCAGGAAGAGGACGCTGCCGGCCAAGGTGTAGAGGAAGAACTTGAATGCCGCATAGACCCGGCCCTCGCCACCCCAGACGCCGATGATGAGGTACATCGGGATCAGCATCGCTTCCCAAAAGACATAGAACAGGAACAGGTCAAGCGCGCAGAACACTCCGAGCATCAGCGCCTGCATGGCTAGCAGGCTGACCATGAACGCTTTCACCCTCCGGTCAATCGCGACCCATGAGGCGATCACGCAGATCGCGCCAAGGAGCGCGCTCAGGAATACGAAAAGCGCGCTGATCCCGTCCACGCCCAGCGCATAGCTGATCCCAAGCGCGGGCACCCAGAGGTGTCTTTCGGTGAACTGCATCGCGTGCGTCGTGGTGTCAAAACTCGCAAGCATGATGATGCAGAGGACGAGGTCGAGGATGGCGATGCCCAGTGCTGTCCATCTGATGGCATCTTCACTGCGCAGAAGCGTCAGCACCCCTGCCCCGATGGCGGGCGTGAATACGATGAGGCTGAGCAGCGGCAACCCCATGGACGCCCCCTACCGCCACGCCACGGCGAGAATGACGGTGGCTGCGATCACACCGACAATCATCGCCAGTGCGTAATGGGTCACGACGCCCGTCTGGAGCCGCCGCAGCGCCCCGCCACCGCGCAGGATCGAGTGGGCGACGCCGTTCACGACGCCGTCCACGGCGACGACATCGATCCGCAGTCCTGCCCGTGCCGCGCGATTGAGAAGAGGCAGCGCTGCTGTCTCCGACGCGTTGCTCACCGCCTGCTCGTAGCGCGCGAGCGGCTTTTCGGCGAACCACATGAATGCCCGCGCGCCCTTGCGATAGAACCAGTCGGTGTCGAGGCTGATCGTATTCTCGGGGTCGAGCGCCCTGAGGAACAGTATAAAACCCAGGGCGGTAAACATCAGTATGCCGAGGCTCTCGGTGACATGGGAGCCCGTATAGGGTTCGAAGTCGACCGGATATGGCAGGAGCGCATAGAGCGGCTGCGGAAAAACCCCGATCGCGATGCAGAGCACCGCCGCCATGGCCATCGCGACCAGCATGTTTGCTGGCGGTTCCCGCGCCTGAAGCTTCCGGTCCGTACCGAAAAACATGTAATAGGGAAGCTTGAGCCCGGTGTGCAGGAAAGTGCCGGAGGACGCCATGGTCAGGGCCAGCACCACGAGCGCCCGATGATCCTTGCCCGCAGCGGCAATCACCATCGACTTGGTCACGAAGCCCGAGAAGAATGGAAATGCCGAGATCGCGAAAGCACCGATCATGTAGAGTGCAACGGTTACCGGCATGCTCTTGTAGAGCCCGCCGAGTTCGGTCAGCTTGCGCCTGCCCGTAACATAGATCACCGCCCCGGCGCCCATGAACAGTAGGGACTTGTAGAGGATGTGCGCGAAGGCATGACTTGTGGCCCCGTTAACCGCCATCTCGGTTCCGATCCCGATGCCGGCTACCATGTAGCCCACTTGACTGACGATGTGATAGGCCAGCAGGCGCCGGCAGTCGTTTTCCAGGACCGCATAGACGACGCCGTAAAGCGCCATCGCGGTGCCAAGCCAGACAAGAAGCTCGGTTCCTGGAAAGGCACGGGCGAGCACATAGACCGCGGTCTTCGTGGTAAAGGCGCTCATGAACACCGCTCCCGTCACGGTCGCCTCGGGATAGGCGTCTGTCAGCCAGGCGTTGAGCGGCGGTACGGCAGCGTTGAGCAGAAACCCTGCAAGGATCAGGTAAGTCCCGGTGCTCATTTCCCCGATCGGTCCGAAGAGGAGCGATCCTGTTGAATGTCCATGGAGAATGATACCGCCAAGCAGGACGACGCCCCCCGTGACATGGACCATGAGGTACCGGAAACCGGCGCCGATGGCTCGCTGACCGCCCTGTGCGAAGACCAGATAGGCCGAAGCAAACGCCATGATTTCCCAGAACAGGTAGAGGGTCAGGTAGTCGCCGGCAAACACCACGCCAAGCGAGCTTCCGACGTAGACGAACGCCGCGACGTGCTGGCCGGGGTGAGACAGGTGCAGGGCGTAGACCGTTCCGATCAGAGCCATGATCGCAAAAACGGTGGCGAAGACGATGCTGAGCTTGTCGACCCTGGCAATCAGGATGTCCTGCCCCAGGAACTGCGTCGCCCCATAGCTGCCCGGCTGCATTGTGACTACTGCAAGCAGGCCCAGCAGCGGGACCAGCACCAGATAGATCCTGCGGATCGGATCCTTAAGGAAAGGGATCGGGGCGGCACCAAGAACGAACAGCAGGGCGGGATGGGCGAAGTCAATCATAATAGTCCTCGCGCCGCATGAGCCCACCCTGATGGCCGAGGAACTTGGAAACGAAGATCAGCAGTACACAGGATACGAATCCGTAGACGGCCGACCAGCCCGGCAGGCGGTCCCAGAGGTATTCTGCGTGTTCGCGCGGGACCAGAAAGTCCGCGATGACGATCAGAACAAGCGCAATGTAGAACAGCCGGCGTCGCTGGCTGGCATATCTCTCCTCGCCAAAGAAATCGATCACGCGCTTGATCATTTGACAACTCCTTCCGCCAGAGCGAGGAAATAGTTGGGAAAGACGCCCATCGAGACAGACAGGATCGCGGTTGCGACCAACGGGATCGTCATCATCGGAATTTCCCGGACCGTTTCCGGGCTCCCCTCCGCCTCCGTCCTGAAGAAGGCGAGATAGGTCACTGGCAGGAAATAGGCGGCGTTCAGAACCGAACTCACCAAAAGCACGATCAGGAAGGCAACATCCCCCGCCTGCATAGAGCCCAGCGTCAGATACCATTTGCTGACGAAACCCGCGGTCGGGGGCACCCCGATCATGCTCAGCGACCCGACGAAGAACGCTCCCATCGTCCAGGGCAGCTGGCGGCCGATCCCGGCCATGTCGCTGATGTTGCGCTTCCCCGACGCGCAATAGATCGACCCGGCGCAGAAAAACAGGGTGATCTTGGAGAAGGCGTGCGCCGCAATGTGGATGATGCCGCCGACCATGGCGACCGGCGACAGCAGAACCGCGCCGAGCACGATATAGGAGAGCTGGCTGACCGTCGAATAGGCGAGCCTCGCCTTCAGGTCGTCCCGCGTGAGCGCGTAGACAGACGCCATCAGGATCGTGAACGAGACCAGATACGCCGTGGCGATGCCGAGATGCAGACTGCCCATCAGCCCGGTGCCGAAGACGTGAAAAACCACCCGCAATACGCAAAAGACGCCCATCTTGACGACGGCCACGGCATGCAGGAGCGCGCTGACCGGTGTCGGCGCTACCATTGCGGCTGGCAGCCAGGCGTGCATCGGCATAACCGCAGCCTTGGCGAAGCCGAAGAGATAGCAGAAGTAGACCACCGTCAGCAGCGCTGCAGTAGCATTAACCCCCGCCAGCAGACCACCCGCCACAAAGTCGAGCGATCCCGCAATCGAGTAGGTCAGCGCCAGAGCGGCCAGAAGTGCGCTCTTCGAGGCGCCCATCAGATAGACGAGGTATTTGCGGCTGCCCGTCCATGCCGCTTCGTCCTCGTGGTGATAGACGAGCGGGTAGGTAACGAGGCTGAGCACCTCGTAGAAGATCACCAGTGTGAACAGATTGGCCGCGAAGGCGCCGCCGGCGGCGGCCGCAAGGCTGCTGGCGAAGCAGGCGAAGAACCGGGTCTGCGCGTGCTCCTTCAAATGTCGCATGTAGCCGATGGAATAGATCGCCGCCGCGATCCATAACAGCGATGAGACGGTGGCAAACACCATGCCGAGCGCGTCGACCCGGAAGGCAAAGTCAATCCCCGGCAGGATCTCGAACAGGCGCAAGTCGATTGTCCCGCCGGAAAGCACTGTTGGCGCCATCGAGGCGACAATCGTAAACATGGCGACCGCCGCGATCGGCGAGACGGCGTCGCGGAATTTCTCGCGGTTGTTCAAAAGGAGAATCGCAAGGGCCGCCAGACCTGGTATGGCGATGGCAAGCAGCGGCCGGATCGATGTCACCGGGTCCAAACCGCTATCCTTTCATCATCGTCACATCGTCGACCTTGAGAGTGGATTTGTTCCTCACAAAGGCGACCAGGATGCCAAGGGCGACTGCAACTTCCGCCGCGGTGATCGCGATGACGAAAATCGCGAAAACCTGGCCGCGGAAATCGCCATGCTGGCGCCCAAATGCGATGAAGTTGATGTTGACCGAGTTGAGCAGCAGCTCCAGCGACATCAGCACGACCAGGATGTTGCGTCTCAGCAAGACGCCGGCCGCCCCAATCACGAAGACGACCACTCCGAGCAGGATGAACCAGGAGAGCGGAACCATTATCGCTCGTCCTTTCTCGCCAGCACGATCGCCCCGACCAGGGCGGCCAGCAGGATGACGGAGGCTGTTTCAAACGGCAGCAGGTAGTCGGCGAAAAGTGCTGTGCTAAGTTGCCTGACCGTGTCGTCGCTTGATATTGCGGGGGGCAACGCAACCGAAAAGCGGCTGCTCCAGAGCACCAACGCAAGCATCTCGATCCCAAGCAGGACCAGCAGCACAAGAGCGGGCAGGTTGGGGCCCGGCAAGAACCGCTGCAACACGGCTTCGCGTACATCGATCATCATGATCACGAACAGGAAGAGGACCATGATCGCGCCGACATAGACGAATATCTGGATGACGGCGGGCAACGGTGCGTCAAGCAGGATGAATATTGCCGAGATCTGCAGGAAGCAGGCCATCAACGCCAATGCGCTATGAACGGGATTGCGCGCCACGACCACAATGAGGGCCGCAATCACGCACACCGTCGCGAACAGAAGAAAAAACCCCTGACCCATCGACGCGACCCTCCCACGCAAACTGTCACCCAGCGCGAGATGGCCGGATTTGAGATAGTTGCGCACCTCAGGTGCATTTATAAATTGTGCCCTAGTCTCGGATCTTTCACAAGATTATTGTCATGGTGGCAGAAAACCCGGGCCCAACCCGCGTAGGGCGAACAATGCTCAAGAGAACCACTGGCCGGGGAGCCACCGGTTCCGTCACCGGCGCGCTCTGCGTCGCTGCGACGCGCCAGAAAACTTTGTCTTGCCGCTGGCTCAAAACCGAAGCACATCATCGGAGCTGGTCAATCGCGGGGTGAGGTTCACGCAACCCATATCTGAGGCTTGACGAACGCGATATTGGTTGCACCTCAGCGAGCCTCTGGAAGGCACTCGATGTGCTACAGATCCTGCTTCATCACGCCGTGATCTGGGTGGGCGTTTGCACCGCCCGACAGCAGCGTCGCGATCCACTTTCCAGATGGCGTGCCTGCGCAATAGACGATGAAGGCGATCAGAATAGGCACGCCGATGAAGGCACCGGAGATGCCCCACATGAAGCTCCAGAAGAAGACTGCGAAAATGACGGCGAACGGAGATATTGCCAGCGACGCACCGGTAAGACGCGGCTCCAGATAGCTCCCGATGATGAACTGGATCACGTTCAGACTTGCGAAAATCAAGACCACGGATTGCCATTTCTCGAATTGGGCAATGGCAAACAGCGTTGGGAGCGCGGTTGCGACAAACGGTCCGAGGAAGGGGATGTAGTTGAGCGCGAATGCGATCGCGCCCCAAGCGGTCGCAAGTTCAAGCCCCGCACCCAGCGCAAACAGCCAGACCACCAGTCCGGTCAGGATACTGGCAAACGTCCGCACGGTCATGAAGCGACGCAGCTTGGCACCAATCACGCGATTGGCAGTCAGGATACGCATTCCGTGAGGTTGCGCTGCGGGAGAGACAAGGCGTTTGTTAAGGTCCTCGACCTCGAGGAGGCCGAGCATGACGAAGATGAAGACCAGCAGCGCAAAGCCGGCGAAGCTGTTCAAGCGGCCGGCCATTCCCTGCACGAAACCAACGAGCCAGGCAACATCGAAACGGTCGGCCAAGGGACCAGCGACCGCAAGGCCCCGCTCCTCCAGCCAATTTGTCCAGTCGACATAGACCGCCTGGAAACGGTCAGCATTGACGAACAGCCATTGCGCGAGCTTGCCAAACCCCCACGCTACCGCAGACCCGATCGCGATGATAACGGTCATTGTGACGATCAGCGTTATCAGGAGGGCGACGAGCTTGGGAAGCCAGCGCTGCAGGGCGGCCTGGCATGGCCAGACCAGGGCTATTACAAAGAGCGAAAAGATCAGGGGCGCAAAGATCGATTGGGCGACATAAAGCAAAGCGAGCACCAAAATACCGGTTGCTATCGAACCGATCATGCGACCACCGCCCGCTTCCTGCATGCTCGCCCCTTGAATAGTGATAGAGTTTCCGGATGCCGGCCGATGATAGCGGAGCTCGACGGCAAATTGAATACTTCGCGCAGAACTGGAATTTATCTACCGCAACTGCTGCGGATAGCTTAGAACAATGACGTGCTTCGGCTCATGCATGTTGCCACAGGAGCGACCGGACCGCTTGTCTTTGTTGTTGACCCTTTTGATAAGCTTGGCAGAAGATTAGGTCGAGCCCGTGTCCTCAATCCGTTTGTCGGTCATTGTTGTCATCCTGTTGGCTCTCGTCGGTTGTGGCGGACCGCGTGCGGTCCTTGGCCTCCCCGTCGCATCATCATCAGGCGCAGAACCGCGAGCCATCGTTCCGATCTATGTCGCGACCAACCGCGCCCGATCCAATAATCTCTCCCTGCCATACTCGGCTGAGCGGTCGAAAACATTGAATTTTGCAGAAATCGACGTTGGGATTCCGCAAAACCATGTCGCCGGCCGCGTCGAGAAAAGTGGCAGGACCCCCGATCCGAGAAGACACTTTTCGGCAAGGACCTATCAGCCAATTGCCGGGCGAGAGGACTTCATCCGACGGCTGAATGCGGCGCTGGCGCAGAAGGCGCCCGAAAACCGTGAGATCTTCATCTTCGTCCACGGTTACAACAACAACTTCGCCGACAGCGTCTTTCGAAACGCCCAGATCAGCTACGACTTCGATGTCAAATCGGTCTCTTTGCATTACGCCTGGCCGTCAGGCGCGTCGATACCGCTCTACGTCTTTGATCGTGACAGCGCCCTTGTTGGCCGGCGTGGCCTTGCCGAAACAATCGAGATCGCAGCCGAAACCAATGCGAAGAGAATAATCCTGGTTGGTCATTCCATGGGCGCCTATGTCGTCACCGAGGCCCTGCGCGATCTCGCCCTCAGGGGGCGCACCAGTGCATTGAAGCGGCTGGGTGGCGTGGTTCTTGCTGCGCCCGATATCGATGTCGACGTGTTCCTGAGCCAGCTTGACGACATTGGGGACATACCGAGACCGTTTACAATCATTGTCTCGCGCCGTGATCGCGCGCTCGGGTTTTCCCGGCGATTGGCAGGCGGCCGTCCGCGCGTCGGCAGTGGCTCCGAGCTCGCCGTCCTTCAGGCGAGAGAGATCGCGGTCATCGATGCCTCTGCTGTTGATGGCGGCACACACAGCGTCTTTGCGAGTTCACCGACGCTGATGGACATGGTCAACAACGATACTTTGATGCGTGGTCTTATCAGAGATGACGAGCCCCCGGCCGGGCAGACAATGCTTGCCGACGGCGCATCGGTGATCGAAGGCGCTGCATCGCTGATCGTTTTTCTGCCAAGCCGCATTCTCGGCGGGATCACACAGGCAGCCGCCAGCCAATAGCCATCGTGCCGGATTGCCGGCGCGATACGCTTTGCCCCAGGTTCGCTTGCTTCAGTAACTGCAGGGCCGATCGTTGCCGAATCCGCCCCTGCACGCTGGCCGCAGCGCAAAGTCGGCATTGTGAGCGCCATACCCGACCGACCCCGTCGTTCTGGGAGCCTCCGAGCTCGTCGAACACGCCGTCGCGACGCCCGCGACGGCAAGCACTATTCCCAGGCACATCATTTTTCGAAGCGTTTTCATTGCATCCACCCCTACGTAGCCTGCCACCAGTTGTGACAGAAACTAGTTCGCGGCGGGATCGGGGAAACGGCACGTCAGATCAACACTTCGGCATCGAACGCTGCCAAGGCGTCTTTCTGCAGCCGCAAGGCCCCCCTTCACCAGTTTGGCACGGCGTATGCATGACCCTTGCCGGGGTTCCTTTGTCAGGAGGGAAAAATGACGGCTTTGGTTAGCGATATCGTCAGCGCCACTGGTCAGCTTGAAGCAGCGATTCTCGATGCGACCACTGCAGATCCGGACATTCTGGTCTGCTCCAAGTCCTTGAGAGAGAAAGCAAAATTTCTCCCGCAGGTTTTGGTGGAGCACTACCCGGAACTCTTCTGGATCGAGAGCGAGCTGCGCGGCGTATTCGAGGCCTGCTCTGATGCTGTTGATCGCAAATCGGTCAATCCGTTGGTCGCAAAAGCGGCAATCTCGATCGCGGAGGAATACCGGCAGGTTATCGATGAGGTGAGGCGAAACAACTGACGGCTCACGAGAGCCGGCATCAGTTCGGATTGCCTATCACAATCGCGTCCAGATAAGCGAGACGCAGATCACCTTCATCGTGCAGCCGCGCATACGCACGGTGTCGCCGCTCAGGGTCAGTACGCCAGTGAATGTCTTCTTGCTCTCGGGCTCGACGATGCTGCCGGTGAAATTGCCGTTGCTGCCTTTGAATGATCCTATGCGCCTTCCCGCATTATTGCCGGTTTTCATGGTAATGCAGTAGCCTTGGGCGCATTCGTCGATGGTCGCGGTGGTGCCGACTTGTGTCTTCCAGTTACCCACAACAGGCTCTTGAGCCAGAGCGGTGAAGGCCACGAGCGCCATTGGCGCGGTGATCAGTGCCAGCCTTAGCATGGTTTGCTCCCCTTCTTTGGAAATCAGGGTGAGGCCGTGGGAGGCCTAAAGCGTTCCACTATACGCCCCGATGGCGCCCCGCTCCAGCGCTGCGTGCTCCCCATGCTGTCTCGGCAGGTCATGCGCCCGGGACTGGTGTTAGGCAGACCCGGGCGATTGTTGCTGTCGGCTCAGCCTTCCAGCCACCTCACCTGTTCCGGTGTGAGCTTGATGTCGAGCGCCGAGAGGCTGTCTTCCAGTTCGGCGATAGTGCGCGGCCCGATCAGGGGAATGACCGGGAAAGGCTGGGCGATCACATAGGCGAGCGCGATATGGATCGGGCTGCGGCCGAGCTTGGCTGCCAGCTCGATGGCCTTGTCCCGGCGGTCGAAATTGCGATCCGAATACCAGCAACGGACGATTTCTTCATCGTCGTGCTTGCCGCGGCCCGCACGGTCGGTAAAGAAGCCGCGGCCCTGGCTCGACCAGGCGAAGTTCGGGATCTGCTTTGCGTTCAGCCATTTCTTCCAGTCGTCGTCGGAGGCCGCCACGCATCCAGCCCAGATCGGATCAAGCATTTCGGCAAGCGAGAAGTTGTTGGATAGGGCAGCCGGCGCCGTCTTGCCGTTCTTGGCCGCATATGCTGCAGCTTCGTCCATGCGTTCCCGGGTCCAGTTCGACCCGCCGAAGATGCCGCGGATCCGACCGCGCCTGACTTCCGCGTCCATGGCATCGACAAACTCGCCGACCGGAATATCGGTGTTGTCGCGATGCATGAAGTAGATGTCGACGTAATCGGTCTTCAGTCGGTTCAATGACTGATCGAGCTGCTTGCCGATCACATCGGGATAGCAGAGTGGGGAATGAACGCCCTTCCCGATCAGCACGATCTCGTCGCGCGGAACTTTCCGGCTCGTATGCCAGTCACCAAAGATGGCCTCCGTCTTGCCGCCGCCATAGACGAAGGCCGTGTCGAAGACGTTGCCGCCTGCCTCGTAGAAGGCGTCGAGGGTCAGCGACGCGGCAGCGAAATTCGGGAAGAACTCGAAGCCGAGAGTGACGACCGAAGCAGGCTTGGAAATGCCGGGGATCTGCCGCTGCGGAATACTGCTGCCGCGCCGAACGACACCGCCTGCAAGGTTCGTGGTCCGCCTGTCTGACTTCTCGACCCCATATTCCAGGCCAATCGAGGCGCGCCATTGATCGAGAACGCGCAGGTTTCCGATGGAATCGCTCCAGCCCATGCCGGGTGCTCGGAATTCCTTTTCGCCGGCGCGGATTGCATCGCCGGCTGCGTCTACTTCAAAGGAATAGAGCCAGCGGTCTTCCTTGACCTCGACGGTCTGCTGCTCGCTGCCCTTGAAGATCTCGATCCGGCCGACGCCGCCCTTGTGACCGGAGGCAAACCAGAAGTCCTTGACCTCGATGCGACCCTCCGAACCGATGATGCGAAGCGTGTTGTCCTGTTGCGCCATGATGGAGCAGGACACTTCGGCGATAACGCCGTTCGGAAATTTCAGGACCGCGGAGGCCCATTCATCGACACCCGACTGACCGAGATGACCGACACCGGAGACCTTGTCCGGTTCGAGGAACGGTTTGCCCTCGGCAGCACCCGCAATCAACCGCGCCATGGAGACAGGATAGCCGCCAACGTCGAGGATGCCGCCACCTGCGGTATCATTGGAAAAGAGACGATGTTCGGGTTTGAACGAGCCCATGTTGAAACCAAAGCTCGAACGGATGATCCGTACAGTGCCAATGACGCCGCTCTTGACCAGTTCGACGATCTTGGCGGTCTGCGGGTGAACCCGATACATGAAGGCTTCCCCGGCGAAGACGCCAGCCTTTTTGGCTTCATGATAGATCGCATCGGCATCGAATGCGGAAAGCGCAATTGGCTTCTCGACGAGAACGTGCTTGCCTGCCCGGATCGCCTTGATCGCCCATTCAGCATGGCCGGTATGAGGGGTCGCGATATAGATCGCGTCGATCTCTGCATCCGTCAGAAGCGCGTCATAGCCTTTGACAATCCGGGCGCCTGGGAAGTTTTCGGCAAGCCCCGGCTTTTCCGGATTGCGGGTGGCGATGGCAACGAGCTTTCCGGTGCGCGAATGGGCGATACCGTCCGCGAAGGTGCGGGCGATCGTACCCGGGCCGATGATGCCCCAACGGATCGGTTGGTCTGTGCTCATGGGAATTCCTCTTTCATTGAATAGGTCTTGGGATGAGGTGGCAGTCACCGGAGGCGGTTGCCGGCGCTGTCGAACAGGAAGCTGCGGTTGGCGCTCAGACCGACAGTCAGCGTGTTGCGATTGCCGGCCGCCCGCGATTCGGGACGCTCGATGATCAGCTGTTCGCCTGCCGCCGTGGTCGCATAGATGTAACTGGTGTTGCCGAGGTGTTCAGCGACATCGATCGTAACGGTAAGATCCGCATCGCCCTGCCCCGCGTCGACGAAGTGCTCCGGGCGCAACCCAAGCGTTACCGACTGACCAGCCTCGAGCGGGCCTGTTACCGACATGGTCAGACGAACATTCTTGTCACCGGTGACCGCAACGGTGACGCCTGCAGCATTCCGTTCCAGGATTTCGGCCTTGAGGAAGTTCATTTTCGGCGAACCGACGAAACCGGCAACGAACTGGTTGGCGGGATCATCATAAAGGTCGAGCGGCGCGCCCACCTGCTCGATCTTGCCGGCCCGCAGGACGACGATCTTGTCGGCGAGCGTCATCGCTTCGGTCTGGTCGTGGGTAACGTAGATCATCGTCGTACCGAGCTGCTTGTGCAGTCGTGATATCTCGACACGCATCTGCACCCGCAGTTCGGCATCCAGGTTCGACAGCGGTTCATCGAACAGGAAGACCTGCGGTTCGCGCACGATGGCACGGCCGATGGCGACGCGCTGGCGCTGGCCGCCGGACAGTTGCTTCGGCCGTCGCTGCATCAACTCGTTGATCTGCAGGATGTTGGCCGCGTGCTTGACGCGCTTTTCCGTATCCTGCTTCGGGTTGCCGTTCATGCGCAGGCCGAAGCTCAGATTTTCCTCGACAGTCATGTGCGGGTAGAGCGCGTAGGATTGGAAGACCATGGCGATGCCGCGCTCGGCAGGTTCGACGTCATTGACGACCTTGCCGCCGATATTGATCTCGCCGCCCGTGATATCCTCAAGGCCCGCGATCATGCGAAGCAATGTCGACTTGCCGCAACCGGAAGGGCCGACGAAGACGACAAATTCGCCGTCCTTCACTTCAAGATTGGCGCCATGGATGATTTCCAGCGCGCCGAAGCGCTTGACGACATTTTTCAACGAAAGTTCCGACATCAGGCGTTCCCCGATTATTTGACTGCGCCGGCCGCGATGCCGGCGATGAAGTGGCGTTGCAGGAACACAAAGACGACCAGGATCGGGGCTGTCAGCATGATCGCACCCGCCATGATGCCTCCCCAGGACACCTTGGTCAGGCCGATCAGCGTTCCAAGGGCCACAGGCGCCGTCATCATTCCGGGCTTGGAGTTGATGAGGAGCGGCCAGAGGTAGTTGTTCCAGGAGTGCAGGAAGAGGATGATGGCCAGCGCGGCCATCGTCGGCCTTGCAAGTGGCAGGGCGATGCGAAGGAAGATTTGCCACTCCTTGACGCCCTCGACACGTGCGGCATCGAAGAGCTCGCCGGGCATCATCGAAAACGCCTGACGCATGAAAAGAACGCCGAGGGAATTGAAGAGCGGCGGGACGATCAGCGCGATCCACGTGTTCGCCAGCCTGAATTCGCGGGCCACCATGATGAACTGCGGGATGACGACGACGGCAAAGGGTAGCGTGATGGTCCCAAGAATGATGCCAATCACGATTGACCGCCCGACGAAGCGGTAGCGCGCCAGCGCCCAGCCGGCCATCGAAGTGAGAAGCACCGACAGGAACGTATAGATCGCCGCGACGCCGATGGAGATGAACATTGCGCGGAGGAAGTCGGTGTCCGCCTGCAGGTTTTTAAAGTTCTCGACGAAGTTGGTCGACGGCCAGAGAACAATCTCGGGGCTGAAGATGCCGAAATCCGACATCGTGGAGAAGACGAACATCATCCATAGCGGAAACAGCCAGATGAGGGCGAGCGGCGTCAGGACGGCATGAAGAGCGATCTGTCGCAGCAGCAGGGATTGAGACTTCGATCTCATTTGGGTTCCCTTCCGATCCAGAGGTTGAGCAGCGAAATCGCCACCGCCAGAGCTGCCATCGTGTAGGCGACAGCGGAGGCGTATCCGAAATTGAGAGAGCGGAAACCTTCACGATAAAGCAGCAGGCCAAGCGTTTCGGTTCCACCGCCCGGGCCGCCGCGGTTGGTGATCAAGAATGGCTCGGTAAAGAGCTGCATCGTGCCGATGACCGACAGGATGACGCAAAACAGGATGATCGGTTTCAGGAGCGGCAGGGTGATGTGGAAGAACTGCTGTGTCTTGCTGACGCGATCGAGCGTTGCTGCCTCGTAGACGTCGTCTGGAATGGATTGCAGGCCGGCAAGTATGATGATCGCGTTATAGCCTGCCCAGCGCCAGGTCACCGCGATGATGATCAAGGCCATGGCGGCGTTGGCATTGTCGAACCAGGAGACCGCCGGGAGGCCAACCAAGGTGATGATCTTGTTGATGATCCCGAAATCGAAGCTGAACATCAGGCGGAAGACTGCGGAATAGGCCACTTCGCCGACGACGACGGGTGCGAAAAACGCAAAGCGAAACAGGGGCCGCGCCTTTAGAAGCGGGGAGTTCAGCAGGACAGCCATGACGGTCGCAATCGTGATCATGACCGGCACCTGGATGACCAGGATGATCAGCGTGTTGTAGAGCGCGTTGTAAAAGGCAGGGTCACCAATGAGACGACCCCAGTTAACGCCGGGACTGAATTTCCAGGGGTTGACACGGGTATTCTGAAACGAGGTCAGAAACGAACTGATGATCGGCCATATCCAGAAGGTGGCAAATACCAAGAGATAGGGCGCAAGAAAAGCGTAGGCGTTCCGGTTCCGGATCGGCATTCTATTCTCCTCACAGACGAGACGAGCCATCCCTGAGGATGGAGGCCGGGCGCCAAGCGACGCCCGGCACCGTTACTCATTTCGCAAGGGGAAGACCGGTCGCCGTCGCGATCTGTTTTGCGGCGTCGTCAAGCGCGGCCTTCGCATCAGGATAGCCGCCGGCGAAGTACTTGGTCTGCGCTGCCCTGTAGATCGAGTCCGCATCCGTCTGGAACGGCGTCCCGCGGCTTGGAACGATCTTCGGCAGGGTCGAAAGGATATCGGCCCATACCTTCTGGTCGTGCCAGTAGGCCTGTGGTTCGTTGACGAACGGATCCTGGACTGCGGTCAACAGCGACGGGACGAGGCCGAAGGATTTCAGCATCGTCACCTGGCCCTCATTGGTGCCAAGTGCGTAGTTGATGTAGGTCCAGGCTGCTTCCTTGTTCTGGGAATTGGCAGCGATCGCAAGCGACGAGCCGCCGAGATTCGCAGCATGCGGTCCATCGGGCGTCAGGCTTGGCATCATGTAGACGCCCCACTTGCCGGAAAGGTCGGGCGAGCCGGAGCGAATGGTGCCTTCATACCAGCCGCCATACATCTGGCTTGCCACCTTGCCAGCGGTATTGGCCTGGATCTTCTCGTCCCAGATGGCTGCCGTCAGCGTTCCGGCGTCCTTCATCTGCTTGACTTTTTCGAGTGTCGCAACGCAGGCGGGCTGATTGATGGTAATCGTCTGGCCGTCCGTCGAGAAATAGCCGCAGCCCTGCTCGTTGGAAATCATCCGGAACCATTCGCTGTCGCCGTTGAAGTCGGCTTGCGCCATGACGACGCCCGGATTGGCCGCGGAGATCTTCTTGCCAGCCGCAATGAAATCGTCCCAGGACTTGATCGTCGACGGATCAACGCCGGCCTTTTCATAGAAATCACGGCGATAGAAAACGGCGACCGGACCGGAATCCCACGGCATGGCGTAAGCGACATCACCGACTTCAAGCTCCGTGCGCTTGAAATCCGGGAATTTCGCCTGGATTTCGGGAGTGTAGCCCAGCTCTTTCAGATTGGCGAAGCAGTCTGGGAAGCGGCTCCAGAAGATTTCCGCCTCGAAGTTTTCCACGCTGACGATGTCGGGCAGTCCTTCGCCACCGGCGGCGCAGGCGGCCAGCATCTTGTCGAAGACCTGCTGGTTGCCGAGATCCTCGACCGTGACCTTGATGTCAGGATGCTGCTTGTTGAAGCCTTCGAGCGTGGACTTCAGCGCCGATGCGGCGATGTTCCAGCTCCAGATGGTCAGATTGCCCGACTGCTGTGCGAAGGCAGAACCGGAAGCAAGAAGTGCGACTGCAGCGGTCGCACCGATGAGTTTGAAGCGCATTGAAAATCCTCCCTTTTCAATTGCCGTCCCTTAGCGAACGCGGCTAGACTATCTACAAGGGAGCCGCTGTCTCCTAAAAAGGGAACATGGACTTGGCGGAAAGTAAGATCGTAAGGCGGGCAGTCTATCAGCCGGGAGCGAGCAGCATCGAGGGTTTGCCGACCGCCCTTCAGATGTTTCACAACCATCCACCAGTGATGCTCATGCCTCATTGGCATGTGCAGGTCGAAGTGAATTATATCATGCAGGGTAGCGTGCACTACCGCATGAACGGCCAGAAAATCTCGATGAAGGCGGGCGATATGTGCCTGTTTTGGGGTGGGCAACCGCACCAGATGGACGATTGTTCCGAGGACGCAATCTATGCCGGCGGCCACCTGCCACTGGTCTATTTCTTCCGTATGCGCCTGCCGATCAACATCTCCAGCCGACTGATGAAGGGTGAGATCCTGTTCACCTCGGCAACTGATGCGGCCGACCTCGAGAACTTTCCGCGCTGGGTGCGCTATACCAAATCCGGCGATCCCGCCAAGGCTCAGCACGCCGTCGACGAGATGCTGTTGCGGGTGGAGCGAATCGCACTCGAACCCTATTCCATGATCCCGACCCTCGGGCCGACGGATGCCGACGATATCGAGCAATGCTACCCGCAATCGTCGCGAAGCGTGGCGCGTATGTGCGACTTCATCGCTGTCAACTTCCTGCAGGAAATCGATTCGGTCGATATCGCTCGCGCCGCCGATCTTCATCCGAAATATGCGATGAACCTGTTCAAGAAGACCACAGGCATGACGCTCAGCAAATATGTCAATCTGCTGCGTCTGTCACGGGCGCAGGCAATGCTGATGAACGATGAGGCGAATGTCTTGCAGGTCGCGATGGACAGCGGTTTCGGGTCGATCAGCGCCTTCAACAAGTCGTTCCGCCATATCGCCGGGATGTCGCCTTCCGATTTTCGTCGCGATGCGCGCATGGTCACGCAGTATGCGCCCTAGTCCATGGCCTCACAGATTTCGTGTCGTGGCAAACACATTGTAGACAAGCTCGGCGGAGGCCGACAGTTCACGTTCCTTGAGCTTGATGAGGCCGAAACCCGGAACGGAGATGTCTCCCTCGATCTGCAGCGCCTTGACGAGACCATGCCTCTCGAGGAGCGCGGCAACAGGCTCGGCGAAGATGCCAAGCCGCTGGCTCTGCAGGATCAACAGCATGGTCAGGAGCGCATCAGAGGTCGAAACGACGCTGGCCGGTACGATGCCATGGCGCCGGATGAAATCATCAATGACCTGCCTGAGGAACGAGCCATGCGGCTGCAGCACCCAGCTCTGGTGCCGGAGGTCGTCCTCGGTGACGACAGGTTTTGCCGAGAGCGGATGATCCACCGCCACGATGACGCGCAGCGTCTCCTGGCCAACAGGCAGATAATCAAACCAGAGTGGGTTCATGCCGCTCGGAATTCGGCAAACGGCAAAGTCGAGCCTCCTGCTCAGCACGTCCTCGAGCAGCACGTCGCTGCTTCCTACAGCGATGCTGATGTCGATTGTCGGATGGGTCTGGAAGATACGTTTGAGCGCGGGGGCGACATAGTCGGCGGCTGGCGTCATGATCGTTCCGAACGCGACGCTGCCGCCCTGCCCGGCTGCGGCGACCACCATTTCGTATTCGGCGCGCTGCGCCTCGGAGATCAACATCTTGGCGTGGCGAACGATTACCTCTCCTTGAGGGGTGGGGATAAGTCCACGGTTGTGTCTCTCGAAGAGCTGGTGTCCGGACATTTGCTCCAGCTCGTTCAATGTCCTCGACAGTGCCGGCTGCGAAACGCCGAACATTTCTGCAACGACACCGAGCTTTCCGTGCTCGCTGAGCGCCACGAGCATCTTCAGGTGGCGTAGCCTGAAACCATCCAATCCCATGCTTGCCTCACTTGATATAAGGAATTTGCATATCAAAATGCGAAAGACTGATTATACATTCCTGTATCGATCAGCTAAGTGCATGACAACAACGGCGTCAAAGCAAGGAAATTCATCGTGGTTGAGAAGACACCTTCCCCGAATCAGAACGCAATTCAAGAGCAGGACGGATCGCGCCAGCTTCGCTCGAAGGCCTGGTTCGACAATCTCGCAAACCCTGACATGACCGCGCTCTACCTCGAGCGCTACATGAACTTCGGTCTCAGCCAGGAAGAGCTGCAGTCGGGTCGCCCGATCATCGGTATCGCGCAGACGGGCTCTGACCTGTCGCCGTGCAATCGTCACCACATCGAACTCGCCAAGCGCGTTCGCGAAGGCATCCGTGACGCTGGCGGTATCGCCATCGAGTTCCCGGTCCACCCGATCCAGGAAACCGGTAAGCGCCCGACGGCGGGCCTCGACCGCAACCTTTCCTATCTCGGTCTCGTCGAGGTTCTCTACGGCTACCCGCTTGACGGCGTCGTTCTGACCATCGGCTGCGATAAGACGACGCCGGCCTGTCTAATGGCCGCGGCAACCGTCAACATTCCGGCGATCGCGCTGTCGGTCGGCCCGATGTTGAACGGCTGGTTCCGCGGCGAACGCACGGGCTCGGGTACGATTGTCTGGAAGGCACGCGAAATGATGGCGCGTGGCGAAATCGACTATCAGGGCTTCGTCAAGCTCGTCGCATCCTCCGCGCCCTCGACCGGATATTGCAACACGATGGGCACGGCAACCACGATGAACTCGCTTGCCGAAGCACTCGGCATGCAGTTGCCGGGCGGCGCCGCCATTCCGGCCCCCTATCGTGACCGTCAGGAAGTTTCCTATGAAACCGGCCTGCGAATCGTTGAAATGGTTCGGGAAGATCTGAAGCCTTCCGACATCCTGACCAAGGAAGCCTTCATCAACGCGATCAAGGTCAACTCCGCGATCGGCGGCTCCACCAATGCTCCGATCCATCTCAACGCACTTGCCCGCCACATCGGCGTCGAGCTCACGGTCGACGATTGGCAGACCTACGGCGAGGAAATCCCGCTGCTCGTCAACCTGCAGCCGGCTGGCGAATATCTCGGCGAGGACTACTATCACGCCGGTGGCGTTCCCGCTGTCATGGGCGAACTGATCAAGCATAACCTCCTCAACACCGGCGCAATGACCGTCAACGGCAAGACTGTTGGCGAGAATTACACCACGGCGACGATCGAAGACGACAAGGTGATTCGCCCGTTCGAGCGTCCGCTTAAGGAGCGCGCCGGCTTCCGCGTCCTGCGCGGCAACCTCTTCTCGTCGGCAATCATGAAGACGAGCGTGATCTCGCCCGAGTTCCGTCAGCGTTATCTCTCCAACCCGAATGATCCGGAAGCCTTTGTTGGCCGCGCTGTCGTCTTTGACGGACCGGAAGATTACCATCACCGCATCGACGATCCGTCACTGGCGATCGACGCTTCGACGGTCCTCTTCATGCGCGGCGCCGGCCCGATCGGCTATCCGGGTGCGGCCGAAGTCGTCAACATGCGCGCTCCGGACTACCTCCTGAAGCAGGGGATCAGTTCCCTGCCCTGCATCGGCGATGGTCGCCAGTCCGGAACGTCCGGATCGCCCTCCATCCTCAACGCTTCGCCAGAAGCGGCAGCAGGCGGTGGGCTTGCTCTCCTCAAGACCGGCGACCAGGTTCGTATCGATCTCAAGAAGGGTAGCGCCAACATCCTCATCAGCGACGAGGAGCTCGCCGAACGCCGCAAGGCGCTCGAGGCGGCCGGGGGCTACGTCTATCCGGAGAGCCAGACGCCCTGGCAGGAAATGCAGCGTGCCTGTGTTGGTCAGATGGAAACCGGTGCCGTGCTCGAGCCTGCCGTCAAGTATCAGCGTATCGCTCAGACGAAGGGCATTCCGCGCGACAACCACTAAGTCGTTGGCGCGCGGGCGAGAGCGCGTGGCGCCGAAGACAGTCTGATCGAGTACAATGGGCGCGACGCTGTCTCCGGCATCGCGTCCATTTGTGTTTCCGGTCGAGAATCCTTGGTTTTGACCTTGTCGTCAGGCACCGATTGTGATCGATTTTCGCGGCCGCTGGGTTGGAGGGCGGCCGGTTCGTTTTTCATTTTGAGCGCGTCCATCGCTCGCGTGACGGAACATGACGATGTCTTATACTCTTCTGGACTCTGCTGCCGCCGGTGGCTTGTTTGTAGGTCGTGCCTGGAACCCTGGTGTCCAAGGGCCGAGCGTCGTGGCGGTTCGGGATGGCCAAGTGGTCGATATCACCTCCAAGGCCGTGCCGACGCTGAGCGCACTTCTGGAGCAGGCCGACGCCGCAGCAGTTGCCCGTAGTGCACAAGGCCCTGTGCTCGGCACGCTGGAGGAGATCGCTGCCTCGGGCATCGGCACGCCCGACCTGTCGCGCGTCCATCTGCTTGCTCCGGCTGACCTTCAAGCTATCAAGGCCTGCGGCGTGACGTTTGCCCAGTCGATGATCGAGCGGGTCATCGAGGAGAAGGCCGCCGGAAACCCGGATCGTGCAGCAGCCATCCGGGAGCGCGTCAGCACGCTCATCGGCGGTAGCCTCAACAACCTGAAGGCCGGGTCGCCGGAAGCTGCCAAGGTCAAGCAGGCGTTGATCGAGGAAGGCATGTGGTCACAATATCTCGAGGTCGGCATCGGGCCCGACGCCGAGGTGTTCACGAAGTCGCCGGTGCTTTCTTCCGTCGGCTGGGGGGCCGATGTTGGCCTGCATCCGATCTCGACCTGGAACAATCCCGAACCCGAGATCGTGCTTGCCGTGAATAGTCGCGGGGACATCAAGGGTGCAACGCTTGGCAACGACGTCAATCTGCGCGACGTCGAGGGCCGCTCGGCGCTCCTGCTCGGCAAGGCGAAGGATAACAATGCTTCCTGCTCGATCGGCCCGTTCATCCGGCTGTTCGACGAGACCTTTGGCTTCGATGACGTGCGCAGCGCAGAGCTCGACCTCAAGGTTACCGGGACTGACGGTTTCGTCCTGCACGGCAAGAGCTCGATGTCGAAGATCAGCCGCGACCCGACTGACCTCGTCAAGCAGACCTGCGGCGCCCATCATCAGTATCCGGACGGCTTCATGCTGTTTCTGGGAACGCTGTTTGCCCCGACGCAGGATCGCGATGCGCCGAATCAGGGCTTCACCCACAAGGTTGGCGACGTCGTCGAAATCTCTTCGGCGGGTCTCGGCTCGCTCGTCAACACGGTGAGGCTTTCGACCGAGTGCCCGCCCTGGAGCTTCGGGATTACGGCCCTGATGGCAAGCCTTGCAAGGCGCGATCTGCTGTAGGTTTTGAAGACGCGGTGCGGGCAGGCGCCGCTGAAATCTTGCGCCGGACGGGCGGGCTACCTGTTCCGGCGGAACTGATCACATATATGCTTCTAAAACAGGGTCGAAGCGTTGAGGATGCCATGAAGAAGAGAGCTCTTGTACTGGTTGGAGCATTCCTTCTTGCTGCATGCACGGCTGCAAAGGATTTTTCATCGCCCGGCCTCGAGCCGATTCCCGGCAGTGTCACCTATGGCGGCCAGCCACGCACCAAGCTGACGAAATCCCCGCCCGGATCGACGTTCCCCCACAACTTCATAGATCAGTGGGGTCAACAGGTCGATGAAACCTACATGATACAGCCCGACAGGTCTTTGAAGATCGTCCACAGGGAGTTCCGGCCAATTCGCTTCCACCGGTGAGCAATGTTGACACGGGGCCTTAGCGAAGGCCGTAGCCTGGCGATACTTGTGAGCGAGCCCTGGCCGCATGTTCGGACTGGAGTCACATTCTTGTCAGATGATATTACCCAAGTAGGAAGAACTACCAATTGAATTTGGCCCATGCCTAATACACATTTATGGGAGTGCTATACCGGAGATCGAGCGATGATCGCCACGCCGGCCCGGTCATGGAAACGCGTATGATGAATGCAAAGACACCAAATGCCATCGATACCTATGTCGGTTCTCGCGTGAGGATGCGCAGGCAACTCCTAGGTCTCAGTCAGGAAAGGCTTGCCGACCAGATCGGTGTTACGTTCCAGCAGGTGCAGAAATACGAGAAGGGTCTGAACCGGATCGGTGCCAGCCGGCTGCAACGGATTGCCGAGGTCCTGAGTACGTCGCCGAGTTTCTTCTTCCAACAGAATGAATCCGAGCCAGTGAGCCTGGTTGAGACGAATGTCGCGGCTGACCCCGTTGCCGAATTCCTGCATTCGAAGGAGGGGCTCGCACTTAACCGCGCGTTCCTGAAGATCACCGATGCGCAGCTGCGCGAAAAAATCGTCGCCTTAGTCAAGGCCATGGCGCAGGCGCAGGAAGGGCGTGACGTATCAGGTGAGCGAGGAAAACACGGCGAAACCTTCGCCTGAGCAATCAGGCTCATGTGATGTAGGGCCGGCCGGCAAGATGCAATTCCGCCTGTCATCCCGTGCGTTGTTCGGGCGGTCGGGCAACTTATGCTCGCTCTTCCCAAACCCTTGCAAGCTCAACCAGAGTGGCGACGGCCCTTTCCATGTCCTGCCTGCTGATCCATTCGCGTGGTGAGTGGAAGGCGTGTCCGCCTGCAAATATGTTCGGACATGGCAGCCCCATGAAGGAGAGACGCGAACCGTCAGTTCCGCCTCGAATACTGCCGCGGACCGGCGACATTCCGGCGCGGCGGATCGCTTCGATGGCGTTTTCCACGATCTGCGGGTGGCGATCGAGAACCACCTTCATGTTGCGATACTGCTGCTTGACGGCGAACGTGTAAGACGAGCCCGGATAGTCCTTCATCACCTCCCGCACGATCGCTTCCAGACGCTTCTCCTTGTCGGCGAGGCCGCTTTCTTCGAAGTCCCGGACAATGAGGCTGATAGCCGCCTTTTCCATCGATCCGCTCAGACCGGTCGGATGGATGAAGCCTTCCCGTCCGTCGGTCGTTTCCGGTGCGATATTCCTGGGCAACCGATCTATGATCGCACCGGCGATCTTGATGGCGTTCTCCATCCTTCCCTTGGCAAAGCCTGGATGGATGGCGACGCCTTCGATGGCAATTTCCACACCGTCGGCCGAGAACGTTTCGTCTTCTATGTGTCCGGCTGTCTCCCCATCCATCGTATAGGCAAACTGCGCACCAAGCTTGGTCAGGTCGACCTTGTCAACGCCGCGACCGATCTCCTCATCGGGCGTGAAAAGCAGCTTGATCGTTCCGTGCCTGATGTCGGGATTGTCCATCAGGATTTGCGCCGCCGTCATGATTTCGGCGATGCCGGCCTTGTCGTCGGCACCGAGCAGCGTCGTCCCGTCGGTTGTAACGATATCGTTGCCGATCTGGTCATTGAGCGCCGGATTCTCAGTAACGCGAATGACCTGCTTCTGGTCGCCGGAGAGCTTGATATCGCCACCGCCATAGTTGTGCAGGACTTTTGGCCTCACATTCGTTCCCGTGAAATCTGGTGCCGTGTCCATGTGCGAGCAGAAGCAAATGACCGGGACTGTCTTGTCGGTATTCGATGGAATGGTCGCATAGACATAGCCATGCTGGTCGAGGTGAGCATCGGACACGCCAATCCCCAGCAACTCGTCCACGAGCAATCGACCCAGGTCCTTCTGCTTGGCTGTCGACGGCTGTGTTGGTGATCCCGCATCCGATTGAGTGTCAATAACGACGTAGCGGAGGAAACGATCGAGGACAGTGTCGGTCATGGCGGCTCCGGTTTGTGTTTGGCGACGCACGGGTATAGCCTTCCAGGAGAGGTCTTGAATAGTGGTCTTCGACGCCCATGTTCGACCGCACGTTGGCGAAACCGGGGGTCCTGCCGTCCAGCGAATGCCAGTGTCAGACCTAAGTCCGATGGAACCTTGAGACGTCCGACTTAGTTCCTAAGCCGTAACGCAAAAATCAATTATGGTTGGAGTGGAAGATGAGAAAAATTATCCTGATTGGTGCATTTATGGGCGCGTTGGCCTCGTGCACCGCGACCGAGAAGGGAACGGCGATCGGCGCCGGTTCGGGAGCCATCATCGGCGGTGCAGTCAGCAATAGCTGGGAAGGTGCGGCCATTGGTGCCGTGGCCGGCGGCGTGGCGGGTGCCCTGATTGGACGCTCTACCGAACATCGCGGCTACTGTGTCTATCGTGACCGGTATGGCCGCAGGTATGAGGCGCGCTGCTAGGCGCATGCCCGATGACCGCCTCCTCCTCAAGAGGCGGTCATTTCCATCATGACCCCGCTAGTGGGCACTTTGTTGTTTTGCCCGCGCGACGATCTGCGTCGGGTTGACGAACTGCAGCGCGAGGACCAGCCAGAACAGTGTCGTGACCATGTAGACCACCGCCATCGCATCGATGGACTGGGCTGCCCGGACGCCTGACGCGAAGACGGCGTAGTAGAGGGAGACGACGAGTGTTTGGGTCGTGGGGCCGGCAATCAGGAAGGTGAGTTCGAACATCGCGATGGTTCGAACCAGAACCAAAAGTAAGGCGGCCAGCATTCCCGGCAGGAGCAGCGGTAGCAAGATCCGCAGGAAGAGGCTCGTCGTTCCTGCACCGAACACGCGGGCTGCCGCTTCGATACGCGGGTCTATCTGCTCGATGAAGGGGATCATCACCAGGACCACAAAGGGCAGCGAAGGCACGATGTTGATCAGCACGACACCCCAGAATGTGCCGCCGAGGCCGAGCCGATAGAGGACGGTTGCAAGCGGAATACCGTAGGTCAGCGGCGGGATCAGCAACGGCAACAGGAATAGCAGGACGACAAGGCCCTTTCCGGGAAAGTTGCGCCTCGCGAGCGCATAGGCGGTCGTGACGCCCAGAATTCCAGAAATGATGACGACGGTGAAAACGATCTCGAAGGTGACGAGAACGACACTGGAAAGCTGAAATTCCTTCCAGGCACTGAAGTACCAGCGTGTCGTCCAGCCGGCCGGTAGCCATGTGCCAAGCCAGCGCGTCGCAAACGAATTGACAATGACGGCTGCGATGACGGCAAGCAGGTTTAGCACAAAAAGGATGGCAAGCGCCCAAATGGCGAAACGCCAGATCTTCGAGGTGAGGCCCTGATCTCGGATCATGATTAGCCTTTCGTGCCGCCGGCGGGGCCGCGGTAGAAGAGTGAGCGTATGGCGAGAACCGTCAGCACGACAGCGAGCTCCACGGCACCCATGATGAGCGCGATCGCCGAACCGAGCGAATGATCATATTGCTCGAAGGCGGCCTGATAGGCGGCAATGGAGATGACACGCGTCGGCCCTGCCGGCGCACCCAGAAGCACGGCGGAGGGAAAGACAGCGAAGGCCTGGACGAAGGCAAGGCAAAAGGTGACGGCTAGGCCCGGAACCAGAAGCGGCAGGAAGACGCGGAAGAAGCGCTGCCGTGGCCCTGCGCCCAATGTTGCGGCTGCCTGTTCAATCGCGGGATCGATACCGGTGACGTAGGACAGCGTGAGCAGGAAGGCAAACGGAAAGCCGGTGATCAGTAGCGAGGCAAAGACGCCCCAGTAATTGTTCGTCAGCTTCACGGGGCTGTCGAGGATGCCGAGCAGCAGGAGCGTATGATTGAACCAGCCACGCGGTCCGAGAAAGGTCAGCAGTCCGTCGGCCACGAAGACCGTGCCAAGGGTGATTGGCAAGACGAGAATGGTCGTCAGCAGGCGCTGTCGGCGCATCAGACGCACGCGCAGGGCAACCGGCACCGCGAATGCGAGGTTGATTATGGTTACCGGCAGGGCCAGCCACATGGTCGCAGCGATCGTTTGGTACTGGAACGGATCGCTGAAGAATTTTGTGTAGTTGGCATACCAGGCGCCCTCTTTCGGCATGAGTGAATCGGCCAGGCCATAGAGGAAGGGGTAGACGAACAGCGCGATCATGAAGATCAGGCCTGGCAGAAGCAGCAGCGTCGTGCCGTCAAGCCCACGAGCGGCAAGTCGAGTTTGCAGCGAGGGCTGGTTCATCCCGCCGCCCCCGAAAAGACCAGGGCCCGACCGGCAACCGGCTGCAGCCTCGTCGATGCGCCGCGGCCCAGCGGCTCGTCCGCCCGGAAATAGAGTTCCGAACCGTCGCCTGCCCGCGCCATGCCGAAAAATGCGCGTCCGCGATACTCCATGCTGCTGACGGTGGCGGCGATCCCCTCGCCGCTGGACGCGACAAGATCCTCCGGACGGACGGACAGGATGGCTGCGTCACCTGCCTTGAGGGGCGAACGCATCGTGCCGACGAGGCGAGCGCCGGCGACCTCGATCTCAGCCTCATCGCCGGACACGCGCGTAATACGGCCGGGAACACGGGTTCTGAAGCCCATGAAGTCGGCGACATCAACGTTGACAGGCCGCTGGTAAAGATCCTGGGGCGAACCGATCTGCTCGATATGACCCTGGCTCATGACCACGATGCGGTCGGCAAGCGACAGCGCCTCGTCCTGGTCATGCGTGACATAGATGGTGGTGGACCCGATCTGGTCGTGGATACCGCGAATTTCGGCGCGCATTTCAAGCCGGAGCTTCGCATCAAGATTGGATAGCGGCTCGTCCATCAGGACGATTGGCGGGCGAATGACAATGGCGCGCGCGATTGCGACACGCTGCTGCTGCCCGCCAGAGAGCTGGCCCGGCAATTTGTCGGCTTGGCTTTCGAGGCGAACCAGAGCCAAGGCATCGCGGACGCGCTGGTCGGCCTCGGGACCCTTTATGCCCTGCATGGCAAGCCCGAAGCCGACGTTCTTTCGGACAGTCATGTGTGGAAACAGGGCGTAGCTCTGGAAAACCATCCCAAAGCCGCGGCGCTCCGGTTCGAGCTGGTCGATGCGCGTGCCACCAAGGCGGATTTCGCCACCCGTCAGTGCAAGCAAGCCGGCAATGCAGTTCAGCGCGGTCGACTTGCCGCAGCCGGATGGACCAAGCAGCGCCACGAACTCGCCGGGCTCGATCGCAAGATCGATGCCATTCAAGGCGTTGAACGCCCCGAAGGCGCGACGCATTCCGTCGAGTTCCAGGCGCGCGTTCTTGCGCGTCGATGCTGCGGCATTCGATACCGAGGTCAAACCAATCTCCATCTGCAGAATGAGGTGGCCGGCCAGGGACGAAATCCCGGCCGGCTGATGCTGTTCGATCAGCCCTTCTTGGCGCCGATCTTCTCGTCCCAGATGCGGAAGGCTTCGACCAACTGCTTCGGCTCCAGCGGAACCTCCAGGGGATTGTTGGCGATCCAGTCGGCATATTCCGGTCGACCGAATTCCTTGAGGGTGTCCTGGCTTTCCTGCGGCGCCATGTCAATTGTGACGTCCTTGACGGCCGGACCCGGATAGAAGTAGCCGGCGTCGTAGGCGATTGCCTGCTGCTTGGGCTGCAGGACGTAGTTGAGGACGTCGATCAGCACGCCGATCTTCTCGTCGGACACGCCCTTCGGGATCACCGCGTAGTGGGCGTCGGTGACCCAGTGGAAGCCATCGAGCTTCTGCACCTTCGCTTCAGCCGGAACGATGCCGAGCGCGCGCGGATTAATGTCCCACCCGGTCGTCGAGACGACGATGTCGCGGGTTCCCTCGCCAAGCTCCTTCATCACCTGGCCAGTGCCGGTCGGATAGTATTCGATGTGTTCGCCGAGTGCTGCGAGATAGTCCCACGTCTTTGACCAGCCCTTGGCGGGATCACGCGGGTCGCTGTCGCCGAGCAGATAGGGCAAGCCCATGAGGAAGGTGCGGCCGGGGCCGGAATTGGCCGGGCGAGCGTAGATGAAGCGGTTCTTGTTGGCCTTTGCCCAGTCAAGCAGCTCCTGCGCCGACTTTGGCGGCGTGGGCACCTTGTCAGGCATGTATTCGATGAGGGGACCGGACGGGTAATAGGTGACGACGACGCCCTGATCCTTGGCAAGGGCCTGCATCTTGAAGGCCTGCGGCTGCAGGATTTGCTCGAGATTGGGAAGCTCGGACTTGTGCGCCCCGAGATCGATCCAAAGTCCCTGGTCGAGTCCGGCCGAAAGTGCATCCGTGCCTGTCAGGACGAGATCGATATCGACCTTGCCGGCTGCCTGCTGCGCCTTGATCTTGCCAGGGAGTTCCGGCGCCGGTGCCTTTGTGAAGGCGAAGCTCGAGACCCATTCCGGCTTCTCCGCGGCATAGGCCTCGAACATGCCCTGCGTGAGCGCGAGGTTGCCGGCGACATCCGCGATCGTGATGGTGACCGGACTTGCCGGTTTCTTGGCCTGTGCAAAGACCTTCAACGGCAGCATGCTCGCGACGGCGGCGCCTGCGGCGGTGCCGACAAATGTTCTGCGGGTGACTTTCATATTGTTTCTCCTCCTCTTGTTGCCGGGCACCGCAAAACGTGGTGCTGCGCGTCCCCGAACCGATCGTTGCAGGGATCGGCACCTTCTCTTAGATGTCTGAAACATCTGAAATGATTGCCGAAAACACCATTCCTCCCGGTGCAGCTTGGCAGTCGCGATAAATTGATATACTAGTATTCACGAACGAGTCAATGTCAGGGCCGCACGTAATGCAGGCAACAGTTGTTTCCACTCCCGCGACCCTGCCTTCCGGGGCTGAGAGGCCGGCGAAGCTTCGTCGCGTGACGACCGCAGATGCCATCTACGACAGGCTGTACGCCGACATTCTTGCTCTGCGTATGCGACCTGGAATGCAACTGCAGGAAAAGCGCATTGCCGAAGAGTTCAACGTCAGCCGCACACCCGTGCGTGAGGCGCTGCTTCGACTGTCGGAAGGCGGGCTTGTCGATATCTATCCGCAATCGGGCACCGTCGTGTCGCGCGTGCCCGTCGCGGCCATCCCGGAGGCAGTCGTCGTTCGCAAGTCGCTTGAGGGTACCACGGTGGAACGTGCGGCCGAGATCGCTACAGCTGCCGATATCAGTCGCCTGGATGGCATCATCTCACGACAGAGATCACTGGCCGCACTCGGCGACCCCTCGGCGTTTCACGAAGAGGATGAGGCGTTCCACGAGGCGATTGCCAGCATCGCTGGATATCCTGGGATCTGGACGATCCTCAAGACGGTCAAGGTGCAGATCGACAGGGCGCGTCGGCTGACGCTGCCGGTTCTTGGCCGGATGGACAATGTCGTGCACGAACACGAACTCATTCGCGATGCTATTGCGGCCCATGATCTTCAAGCAGCGCGCGCGGCAATGATGCATCACCTCAGCGCCGTCATACCCGATGTCGCCGAGCTTCGAACGCAGTATCCAGATTACTTCTGCTGAGCCGATCAGCGGACAACGACAAGACGATCCCAAGGAGGAAGTGCATGCGCCAGGGTTGGAGATGGTTTGGGCCTGAGGCTCCGGTGACACTTGATGAGGTGCGCCAGACCGGAGCGACGAATATTGTTTCGTCCCTGCATCAGGTTCCGATCGGGCGCGCGTGGACTGAGGCTGAAGTGCGTGAGCGGCAGGCGATGATCGAAACCACGCCGGCTGGGCGCTCGAGCCTGACATGGTCCGTCGTCGAGAGCATCCCCATTCCCGATGCGGTCAAGCGCAATGGCGGGCGGGCAAAGGCGGAAATCGAGGCCTGGATTGCCAGCCTGGAAGCTGTTGCCGCCTGCGGTATTGCAATTGTTTGCTACAACTTCATGCCCGTCGTCGACTGGACGCGCACCGAACTCGACCATGTGATCGATACCGGTGCCACCGCCATGCGCTTCGATCACGAGAAGTTTGCTGCCTTCGATCTGTTTGTACTACAGCGCGCAGGTGCCAAGGAACAGTACAGCGCCGAGGATGCGGCGCGGGCGCGCGAAGTGTTCGACACGATGAGCGAAAGCGAAATTGCGGAGATCACCCGGATCATCACATCTGCCCTGCCCGGCTCTACGACCGAGCCATTGACGATCCCGCAGTTCCGCGAAAAGCTCGCCGCCTATGCCGGGATCGATGCCTCCAGGCTGCGCCAGCACCTCATTGAATTCCTTCAAGCAGTGACACCGGCTGCCGAAGCGCGTGGCGTGAAGCTGACGCTGCACCCCGACGATCCGCCGCGCTCGCTGTTTGGCCTGCCGCGTATTGCATCTACCGCGGATGACTATGCCGCACTCTTCGATGCCGTGCCCTCTGAGGCAAATGGCATGTGCTATTGCACCGGCAGCCTCGGCGTTCGTGCAGACAACGACCTGGCCGCAATTGCCCGGCGCTTTGCCGCCCGGATCCATTTCGCGCATCTGCGGGCAACCAGGCGCGAGGGCGACGGCCGTACCTTCCATGAGAGCGCCCATCTGGAGGGTGACGTTGATATGGTCGCCGTCCTGAAGGAGCTTGTTGCGGAGGACCGGCGGCGTCAGGCAGACGAAACGATCGTTTTCCGTTCCGACCATGGTCATCGCATGCTCGACGATCTCAACAAGAACGTGACGCCAGGCTACCCGGCAATCGGGCGTCTGCGCGGTCTGGCCGAGCTCCGCGGCATTCTCCATGCGCTGGGGGCGGCGCCGTCGTGACGGTGGCCGCATCGCATTGAGGATCTTTTAAGCGCTTGTTGCGGGGGTGAAACGGCGGATCGTCCGGCACGCCGCATCTCCCGCATCGGGAACAAACTTGGGCACGGCTCATTTCTCTTCTTGCAGAGAGGAGAAACGACATGACGTACGACCCCAATGATCCCAACCGCAATCCCGACACAGATCATGATCTGCGCACGCCACCGGTGCGTCGCAGCTCGAGTGCCTGGATCGGATGGGTTGCGGCGATCGCTGTGATCCTCGTTGCGGCGTTTGCTATCACGGAATGGTTCGACCGGCCGGGTACCGACATGAACCCGACGGCTTCGACGACTGAAACTCAGCCGGTGAAGCCGCCGGTAGCGCCCGCCGCGCCGTCAAGTGAGCCGGCAACACCAGCCCCGGCCAATCCTTCGACCGGCGGCACGACACCGCAATAACCATGACCGGAATCGGGAGCCTTACCGTTCCTCGTAGGCTTCCCTTTTCTGATCGCACTCTGGTCGGTTTCAGCCGGCCGCGGCTCTCCTGGCCACGTCTTGGGTCGCGACCGAGAGGGCGTGTTGTCCGGCTCCCCGGAGCCAGGTCCACGCACCATCAGTGTGTCGCTGCGCGCTTTCTGGAGGCGGCGAGGATGTAGTCGTCAGCAATATCGGCGATTGCCATTGCGATTTCCGTCGACGAAAAGCCGTCGAGTTTGTCGCCCTGGATGATCAGATAGACGGCTTGCTCGATCTTCTCCCTGCAGGCGGAAAGCCTGTCGGCGTGACTGATTACTATAGGACGTAGTTCCATTGCCCTCTCCGGTCGTTCTTGATCTGTGTTGAATGCTGACATTGGTTAAGCGGTGCACCTGTTGACAACCGAGACGCTGTCGCAGACGCCCACCCATCGCTCAGTTCAGCGAAATGGCTTTGCCACCAATCATCTCCGCTGGAGCGATCGGCGATCGAAGCTTCAACTTAACCGTGCCTCGACCATAGTCGCAAAAGTTCAAAGCGGCTCGTGAAATCGACGTGACACGACCATAAATTGTATCGCCAAAAATATGTACCGCCCACGGTCAGTGTTGTGCTGCATCAATACTGTTGCTTGACCGCTTTGACCTTGATCTCATTTGCGCGACAGGGATAAATTCGCAACGGCGGGGGAAAAATTTGGGCGATCAGCAATTAGCTTCTTGAAATAATTTACTCTTGGTTGTATTTTTTCAGAGTTCAAAGATATTGCCAGTCTGACACGAGGAAACGGTGAGCGCCATGAAGGCCAAGACTCCAAACGCCATTGATGCCTATGTGGGCGAGCGTGTCAGGTTGAGGCGGAAGCTACTTGGCATGAGTCAGGTTAGCCTTTCAGAATCGCTTGGGATTACGTTTCAACAGCTCCAGAAATACGAAAAAGGTGTCAATCGCATAGGTGCGAGCCGGCTGCAGCGGATTGCGGAGGTCCTTGGCGTGCCTATTGGCTTCTTTTTCAATGAAGAGGGGGCGCATACGGCAGGTCTGCAGTTGAGCGCTGAGACCGATGAAGTTGCGCATTTCATCGCCTCGAAGGAGGGGTTGGCGCTAACGCGCGCCTTTATCGCGATCGAAGATCCGAACATTCGTCGAAAGCTGTTGGCGCTTGCAAGGAGCCTTGGCTCCTCGCAATCGGGCACGGATTCGCATGAGGGCTGGGAACGCGCGGACGAAACACGAGGATAGGCGGTGCTGCACCTCCAGACATTTGGCGAACTGCGGCTGACAGATGAAGCGGGCAATGCAGTCGGCTATCCCGCCAAGGCACTGTTGACGATGGCGTATCTCTTCACGTGCAAGGGTCATGCGCTCACACGCCAAGAGGTGGCTTCGTTTCTGTGGTCGGATGCCGAAGCCGATCAGGCCGGTCTCAATCTGCGAAAGCTGATTTCCCGTATTCGACAAATCGATGACAGCGTTGCCGCGCCACTTCGGATCACCTCGGCCTCCGTCGAACTGCGGGCGGAACTCCTGACCGTTGATATTGGAATACTCGATGAGGCAAAATCGCCGATGGACCGGCTGAAAGCAAGTAGCGATCTGCTTCAGCGTGAATTCGTCGGCAATGTTCGCTCAGCCAGCAAAGCGGTCGACCACTGGATCGCGCGGGAGCAGCGGAGCCACAGGGCCAAGTTGCGCCAGACGCTCCTCGATGCGGGCTCGGCTGCTCAGTGTGCCGACGATTATCGCGCCGTGTCGGGCGCTGCTTTACAGCTCCTGGAACACGACCCGTCCGACGAGCAGATCCGGGCGATCCTCCGCGGGCTGCCGGGAGTAGCCGACCCGGACCTACTGCCTCGGGGCGAACGCCAAGCGAGAAGCTATTTCGTGTCAGCGGAGGCGCAGAATGCGACCACTCGTGAGGTGGAACCTCGAGCCGCTTCGAGCCTGCCGCGGCTGGTTCTGCTTCCACCAACGTCCCAGGGTAACGTCGTCGGTCTGTCGCTTGCCGCCGCGCTGATCGAAGATGTCACGATCGAGCTATGCGGCCTCCGAAACATTTCCATCGTTGCGCCTCACACTGCGGAGCAAATCCGTCGTGACTCTGACAAGGCGGCCATGATTGCCCGCCACTCGATCTCCTATCTTCTCGATACAAGATTTTCGGGCGAAGGCCTCTATGCGCAACTGGTCTATTTCCCGACGGACGAAATCATCTGGGCCGTGAGATTTCCCATGACCGCGGCAACGCTGCCAACCCAGCGACGGCTCATGGCCCAGCACTTGTCATTATCCGTCGTGGATGAGCTTGCCAGGAATGAGGAAGCCCGGCTTAGCCTGGAGGCGAACCCGCAGGCATATCACTCCTACCTTGTCGGCGCGAGCCTGATGGGCAAGCTGACCTTGCCGCACATTCGCAGGGCGAGAGCGGCCTTCAAGGAGGCGCTGAAATATAATAAGGATTTTTCACCAGCGTTTACCGGCCTGGCGCGGACTTACACCAGCGAGTGGCTGGTGACGGCGCAGGGTAACGAGGAGCTCTTGGGCCTTGCTGAACAGAGTGCGTTGAAGGCCATCGAGCGGGACGAAGCTTTCGCCGGCGGCTACCGCGAACTCGGCGTGACAAAGCTTTATCTCGGCGACGTCGATCAGAGCGTGGCGGCGCTCCGCCACGCGGAAGAATTGAGCCCTCATTTCGCCGACGTGATCTATAGCCACGCCGACACACTTGTTCATGCCTCGCGTCCCAAGGAGGCATTGGCCAAGATCGAGAAGGCGATCTCGCTGAATCCAATTTCGCCTGACAGCTATCTTTGGTGTGCCGCAGGCGCGAGCTACTTCCTCGAGCGGTACAACGACGCCATTGCCTATGTGGAAGCCATGAAGGACAAGGAGCCGGCTTACCGCATTGCTGCTGCGAGTTGTGCAATGATTGGCGATCGCAGGCGGGCCCAGTTTTATCGGCAGCGTGCGCAAGCGCTGAACCCGGTCTTCGACCTGGAAAAATGGCTTTCTGTCATTCCGTTCAAGGAGCAATGGCAGAAGGATCTCTACAGAGAAGGGCTTTTGAAAGCTGGATTTTGACACCAACGAAAGGAAACGTCATGTCAAGGGCAGTAGTATTCGGCATTGCAGGGGATGCGAAACTTTGGATTGCCGACCTCGATGCGGGGACCGTCAAGCCACTCGATGGGGCAACCGGTGATCTGGCGAAGGTCGCGGATCTGCGCAAGTCAGGTGCCTCCGTCGTCAAGAAGGTGGATTTCGCAATTGCGGTTTCTTCGGCGAAAGCGGCGTTCTCCGGTCACGTCGAGCCGAACCCCTGACGAGCATCAAGCTGGCCGCCTATTCCGACCGCACGGTTCCACCCTCTGAGACGCTGGCCCGAACCGCGCCACTACTCGCGAACTTTGGTATAACACGCGTGGCGCGCCACACCGGCTTGGACAACATCGGCATCCCGGTGTGGTGCGCTTATGTCCCCAATGGGCGGTCGATCGCGATCGCCCAAGGCAAGGGTCTGACCGACGACGATGCCAAGGCTTCGGCCGTTATGGAAGCGCTTGAGCGCGTCGTTGCCAACAGGCCGGCCATTGCGACGCTTTGCGCCTCGGCGAACGATCTGCAGGAGGAGGGATTCTCTTTTGACACGCTTGCTTGCCTGATCGGTCGGCATGAGGACGACATTCGGCTCGATGAACAGATTGACTGGGCGCTTGGCAAGGATCTCCTGACCGATCGGGACGTGTATGTTCCCTTTGAGGCGGCACTTCTGGACCGCACCCGCCGCAATCGCTTCTGGATGTCTTCCGATGGTCTTGCCTCCGGCAATACGATGGAAGAGGCCACCCTGCACGGACTCCTTGAGCGTGTCGAACGCGACGCATTTTGCCTCTGGCAGGTTGGCGCCGTTGAGGATCGGCTTTCGCGCTGCATTGATCCGGCAAGCTTCGAAGATCCATGGCTCGATGACCTCGTTCGAAAGATTGAGGCGGCCGGTCTTGTCGTTCGCCTGTTCGATATGACCAGCGATATAGCTGTGCCCTGCTTCACGACCGTCCTCGGGCCCGCGGAGCGACGGGGCGACAATATTCGCTTTGTCGAGGTGACGGGAGGAAGCGGTGCGCATCCCTCCCCTGTCCGCGCGGCCATTCGGGCAATAACAGAAGCCGTTCAGTCGAGGATAACATTCATCAGCGGCGCCCGCGACGACCTGTCGCCGGACGAGTTTCAAAGGCCTGTGCCTGCGGAGACCTTGTATGCCCTCGATGCCATCCCAGTCGCCTGGATCGCTGCTGCGCGCTACGATGACAAACCGCACCTCGACAGGATCCTCGATGCCTTGCGGGAGCGACAGATCGCGCCAGTGATAGCGCTACCACTCAGCGACCCCGCCTTGCCCTTCCATGTCGTCAAAGTCTTCGTTCCAAGCCTCGAAAACCCCGAGGGCGCGCGGGCGCGTCGCTTTGGCGCCCGCGCGATCGCAAAGGCGCTGTTTTCATGAAAGTCATCTTTGTTGGGCCAAGTCTCCCGGACGCAGCGACGCTGGCAGGAGATGGGGTCACCGTATATCCGCCCGCCGTTCAAGGTGACGTGTTGGCCGCAGTGCGGAGAGGCGCGCGAGTCATCGGCATCGTCGATGGCGGTTTCGAATACACCGCGCCTGTCTGGCACAAAGAGATCCTTTTTGCACTGTCACGGCAGGTCCGTGTGTTCGGTGGTGCAAGCATGGGGGCGCTTCGCGCGGCGGAATGTAAAGTCTTCGGAATGGTTGGCGTTGGCCGGATCTACGGCGAATATGCCTCGGGAGCGACGGTGGACGACGCCGATGTAGCGCTGCTGCATGGACCCATGGAACTTGCATATCGGGCGTTGACCGTGCCGCTGGTGAATGTCAGGTCGACACTCGATAAGCTGGAGGGCCGGCAGATGCTGACGCATGAACTTCGCGTAGCGCTCGAAGTCGCTGCTGTCGATTTGTTCTTTAAAAAGCGGACCTGGAGGGCGATTGTGGCAAATGCGGACGTTTCCGCCGATCGGCAGGAACTCCTGTCGTTGCTGCGATCGAACGAGGTCGATCAGAAACGGGCGGACGCTCTCGCTCTGCTGGATGCTGTCCGAGTGGCGGACAATGACTGCTCGACCCCGGCTGAGTTGGCGTGGCAATTCAACGAGACCTTTGTCCGCTCGGAAGAGCGATAATTTGGAAACTGTCTGCTGTAATGCAACAATAAAGTGTGTCACGGGGTTTTCACGGGCCATTTGCGCGCACACTGAATATTCTCCGATGGTTCGAGGGAGAATAGATATGAGTGCAGCATCGGCAAACGGATCGGTGGTACTAGACGGCAGTGAGCGATCTTCTGAGGACTTGGATGAGCTCGTCGCACTGGCGCGTATGATCGCCTATGCGAAATATGCCGCTGGAGATGCCGATCTGGTGGGGGCTATGGACTACCTTGGCATGGCGCTGAATGAGGTTCTGCGTGAAATTGGGGACGGTCCGCATGAGGGCCTGGCGGACGTGATGGCGTCCAAAGCGGCGACATGCCTGAATTGACATGAATTGAGGGGACGGTGGGGATGGGGCCGGCGCGTTGCGTCGGCCCTATTTCAATTTCTTGGAATAGACGCAGAGCTTTTCGGAGTGTTCATAGTCGTTGCTCTTGTAGTACTCCGCAACGCCGCCCGTGCTGCGCGAGACGAGCCAAACGTGGACATAGCCCATTGCGCGCGCGTCCTCCTCCAATGTGTGCAGGAGGCGGGAGCCGATCCCGGAGCGCTGGTAGCGTGGTCTTATCGCTATTTCCGCGACGTGGATCCCCCGTCCCATGACAGAGGTGTGCGGCAGGCCGAAGGCGAAGCCGACGGGTCGTTCGGCATCGAACGCGGCCACCGCCAGGCACATCGGCGTCGTTGTCAGTTCGTCTATGCGTGAGATTGCGTTCTGAAGGCACCACTCCTCGTGCCAGGGCGGCCTCGCGTAGGCTTCGACGATGATGTCAGCATTGAGGAGTGCTTCATCCCGGGTCACGCGTCTATAAATTATCGGCATTCATACACTGTCGCCATCACCGCGCACGACACGCTTGATGGCGCCTTCCTGTTCACTCCACCCCAGAGCGTTAAAGCATAGGCCAAACGACCCGTGTTGTGACTTCATCGTGACACGCGTTTTGCGCGAACCCCAGGGCGACCTGCAAGCCAATGCTTTGTGCCGGGTCCTGCCCGGCAAAGAAAGGGCGCTTCGTGAAAGACTGAGCGCCTTTTTCCTTTTGACATTTGCTGTTGCTCGCCCGAAACAGCGTATGTTGTGGCGCGAGGAGAAACCGCAGATGAACGATAATGTCATTCAATTCCGTCGACGAAAGCCGCCCCGGCCACCCCGGCCAGGCCTTCGCAAGCTCGCGATCGCCGCAGCAATTCTTGCGCTGTTCGTTGCGGCGTGGGGGTATTTCACCCTGTTCAGCCCGCCGGTCTGACATCGCGTCGCGCTGGTGCGGGTTGGCGTTTGACGCTGGCAGCACAAGAACATGGCCTGATGTGCAGGCCGCATCGTTCGGCAAAACTCTCTCATCCAGGCATTTGATCTGAGGCAAGGCGCGCTACTCTTTTAAATGGAGTGGTGCGCAAAACTCGTGCAGGCCGCATAGTTTCGCCCGAAGTGCCTTGTCATGAGAACCGCACAGATCGCGGAAGCGAGAGATTCCAATGAAATTGCCCGTAATTGACAATATCGATCGAAAGATTCTCCGATTGCTCCAGAGCGAGGGTGATCTCAGCCACGCCGCGCTGGCCGAGCGGGTCGGGGCATCGAGCGCGTCGTGCTGGCGCCGCATCAGGGCGCTGGAGGCGGCGGGCATGCTGGGGCGGACTGTCAGGCTCGTGAGCCCCGAAGCCGTTGGCCGTGGGCTGACCGTGTTCTGCCAGGTGCGAATGAAGACGCATGATCCGGCTGCAAGAGATGATTTCGAGCGCTTCGCAGAGAGCCATGAGGAAGTGCTTGAATGCTATTCGATGTCTGGTGATTGGGACTATCTGTTGCGCGTAGCCGTCGCCGATGTCCAGGACTACGAGCGTCTCCTCATGCAGGGTATTCTGACGCACCACGCAGTGGCGACATCGTCGTCGCATTTCGCCTTGAAGCGGGTGAAGTACTCCACTTCGGTTCCAGTCTGAGCCGGTCGCTTTTCTCTGGTTACTCCGGCGAGGCCTGTTGTTCCCCTCAGCAATGTTCGGACCTTGGTCCTAGGAGGGCCGGACTAACGTCCGGTGGTGGTCAAGGAAAGGTCTGATGTCAACGATTGCGAATTGACGGTCGGGTCGACCCGTGGGCAAAATTGGTAAGGGTTGAGCGGCTAGCATTTGCAATGCCGCGCGGTTTATCTGGGCCCCAGCCCAAGATGGCTGACAGCGCCGGCTGGCTGGATCGCGACCAGGAAAACCATGGAATGCAAGGGAATGGTGATGCTCTCACGACGTAGCTTTGTTGTGGCTCTATGCTCGATGTCAATCGGCCTGTCGCTCGCGGCAATGCCGTTCAAGGTCGCGGTTTCGGGCGGCTCGTTCAAGCTCAGCCTCCAGACTGCCGAGGCCGCCAAAGGCGGCAACGGCAATGGAAACAGCGGCGGCAATGGCGGTAACGGCAATGGAAACGGCGGAGGCAATGGCGGCGGTGGCGGCAACGGTGGCGGAAATGGAAACGGGGGCGGAAATGGCGGTGGCAATGGCAATGGGAATGGCGGGGGAAACGGCAACGGCGGGGGGAATGGTAACGGGAACAGCGGCGGTAGGTCCAATGGCAGCGCCACGACCGGAACAGGCTCGTCGGTTGATGTTGATACGGACAACTCGTCAATAGAGGTTCGCCACCGCGACGGCATGAGCGAATTCATCCGGAACGGCCGTTACATCATGAAGGACGCCCGTGGACGCACGATCGTCAATCGGCGGGCAACCTCAGCAGATGAGGCGCGCCTTGAATCCTTCATTCACTGATTGCCCCGCCCGTCGGTGGCATCGCGCAGCGCTATAGCCGCTTCCGTTCGGTTGGCGACCCCGAGCTTGGCCATGATCTGCGTCATGTGATGTTTGACGGTCTTTTCGTGCAGATCGAGCTGCCTTGCCACGTGCTTGTTGCTCAAGCCGGAAGCGACCAGCTGCAGGACCTGCAGCTCACGGGCGGTCAACGCCTCCAGGGCCGATGGTGTTTTCGGTGCGGGTGAAGAGCGACTGGAAAGTAGCCGCGCAGACAGCGCCGGCGCGACATAGCTTTCACCAGCTGCCACGCTGCGGATAATCTCTGCAAGCGCCCTTGAACCGACCCCCTTCAACACATAGCCCTTTGCGCCGCTATTCAATGCCGCCGTGACATCATCGCTGGATTCGGAAACCGTAAGCATGACAATCTTTTGTGATGGTACGGTTGTCAGAATGGGAAGGATCGCGTTCAACCCACCGCCAGGCATGGAAATGTCCATGAGCAGGACATCGGGCTGGAGGGTTTCGGCGACCCTGATTGCATCGTCCTTCGTGCTTCCTTCCGCGACAATCTGAAATCCATCTATCTCGGACAGGCTCCGGGATACCCCTTCCCTGAACAATGGATGGTCATCTATGACGGCGACGCGAATTCCTGCTGTCATGACTGGGCAATCTCCTCGCTGCTGAGCGACATGCTGACTATGGTACCTTGTGCGGATGTTCGGAGCTGGAAGGTGCCGCCCAGGCTTTCAATCCGCTCTCGCAGTCCTGCAAGGCCAAGGCTGGCAGGGCCGACATCGTCGGGATCAAAGCCGGGGCCGCCGTCGGAAACCTCGATGCTGATGCGGTCACCTTCCATGCGTTGCACGACCCGTTGTTCTTTGCCGCCGCCGTGACGGTAACCGTTGTTCAACCCTTCCTGCACAAAGCGATATACGCAGATCTTGGCGGAGGGCGAAAGATTTTCGGGCGTCTCCGCTACCGATAGTTCAACGCTTGAGCCGGTTCGCTGCTCATGCGCGCGCACACTGCGCTCCAGTATCTCCGTTAGGGTTGCGGCTTCGATCTGCGGCAACACCAGCCCATTGCAGATGGTCCTGATCTCATGCATTGCCTCGTCCAGGCTTTCCTTGATGGCTGCAATTTCACCCTCGCGCCTGGATGCCGGTGTTGAGGGATCGACCAGCGCATTGCTGTCCAGGCGCAATGAGGCAAATGCAACAAGCTGCGCTGGTCCGTCATGGAGATCTGCACCAATGCGCCGCAGGTGGCTTTCGTTGAGGGCTGTGGCGCGTTGGGACGCACGCTGGACGCGCCTGCGCAAGGCCTGGTTCTGGGATAGCAACGCTGAAAGGTCATCCACGCGCCGCCTTAGAGCATGCCGCTGATCATCGATGGTTCGGCTGCCTCTCAACGCGATCGCCGACAACACGATAAAGAATGCAAGCGTGAAGGCGGCGACGGCCATCCAGCTGTGCAATCGCGCCTCATTGAGGCTGCGCTCGAAATCATTGGCTATTTCATAGAATTCGGACACGGCGACAACCTGTCCGGACCATGGCTGCAGAACGGGGTTGTAGATTTCGAGCAGGGGTTTGCCGCTCGCCCGCTCGACCTCGTCTTCCGCATCTTCCAGACGATTGAACTGGGCGACCATCTGGCCGGAAAAGGCCGCCTTGAGGTCGTCGCTCAACGCGAAGCGCTTTCCTTGCATGGTTTTGTCGTTTGAATAGAGAACCGTGCCGTCCGCGCGCCAAAGCCGGAAGGAGATCAGGCGGTTTCCAAGCGCCCCCTGCTCCAGCGTCTCGTCTAGCGCGCGGGAAACACTATCGTCGAGCTCTTGGGCCGTCAGCATGTCAGGCAGGAGGGGGGCAATCACACTGTCGACGTAGAGGGCGGTGGATGCCGCCGAGTTGCGGGTCACCGCGTCTTCGATCAGACTGCTCACGAATGCGCCGACCAACACCATCGCCACCAGCGACACGGCGCCTCCGGTGAACAGGAACTGCCTGGCCAATGATTGCGAATTCCATCGTTTTATGAGTTCACGGGGCCGCACGAGATGTCTCGGGATCGGCCGCCAAAATTGCGTGGCGGCACTTCAGTTGTTTCGATCGTAACCTAGCTTCATCCAGCGGCGGGTCAAACGATATCGCCTCGCAGCCCCCAGGTTTCCGACCTTTGGTCTCCTTTTGGCTAGGACCTAGGTCCTATCCGGTTAAGCAAAGGTCTGACCGCCATGGAGCCTGCGCGGGACGCAGGCTATCGTCGTTGTGATCTGGAACGCGGCATGTCCGCGTCCGGCCGGAAGGCTGGCGTCTTGCCTGCCGCGAGCAGCTTGCCTTTCCGGACATAGGAACAAAAGACGGCAAAACGGTTTTAGACCGGGAGGTTGATATGAGCATTTCAAGTATTCTTGGACGCAGCGTTATAGCGCTCACAATTGCGGTTGTACCCGCCGGTGGCGCTTTCCTGGGATTAGAGGGCATCGCCTACGCAAAGGGTGGTAACGGCAACGGAGGCGGCAACGGAGGCGGCAACGGCAACGGAGGCGGCAACGGGGGCGGCAACGGCAACGGGGGCGGCAACAGGGGCAACGGCGGCGGGGGGAGCCACGCGGGCGGCAATTCCGAACACGGGAAGAAATCCGATACCGTTGGCTCACACGGCTCGCATGCAAAGAGTAAGGACGACACCCGGAGAGATCACCCGACGTTGAAGTCGTTCTTCACACACGAGAAGAAGGCGGCAACGACGACCAGGACCAGAACCGCCACAACGACAAGAACGAAGGCCGCCAAATCCGAGTTTGCCGGGCTGAACTCGCTGAACAGGAATTACCACGCCTACTTGCATTCGAACGATCCGCGAATGGCGGCGGTTTCGGCCTATGTGATGGCCTATGCAGAATTCGAGGCCGAGAATGGGCCGGATGCCATCCCTACGGACCCTGCTCTTAGCGACGAAGCCCTTCGCGAAGCACTCTCGAGCTTTACCAAGGGCGGCGAAGTGAGTGACGGGGCTCTCGAGCGAGCAAAGGACATCTTGGGCGTAGGGCCCGCCGTTGGCAAGATTGATCAGGTTCGTGACACTCTTCCAGTGGAGGAGCCTGCGCCGGAGCCCGTCGAAAGCGCGCCTGTGGAGGATGAGGCGCCGCCACCGCCGGTGACGGTCATCGTCGAGCAGCCCTGACGCTTTCAAAACTTGGCCACCGCACGGACACAACGCGCCGTGCGGTGGCCCAAAAATGCAGGTTGCACCAGCCACGGGCTCGGCAACCACTACTTAGATCGAGCCAGGGATGGCTCGGACGGGGCAGCGCCGCCGCTCTTCGCCGCCTGTTCCAAGGCGCATCGGTGCCTTCTGAACCTTCACCTTCTTGATCCGGGATTGCTTCTGTCGCGCTAAAGGCGTGTCTCTCAAGGCAGTTCCTTTCGCCGTTTGTGAACAGCTACAGGCGGAATCGGTCCTTTTCACCTTCTCATGTAACTCGACGGCGGCCGGCCGCGGCACGGCTGGGTCAACCTCGTCCTCATATGTGCAGCCTCCGTCAGCCGACCACATAAGGGAGCCAGTGACGGGTTTGCCGAATCTCGCGAATCGAGCTAGTTCTGTAACTACGCAAAAAGAGCGAATTATCGCTATAGAGCGAAACAATTATTGAATTAACTGTTCATCAACCGTATCGGCGCTTAGGCTATTGGAACGAACTGAGGAAAGAATCGTGAATCGCCACTTAAGCAGCCTCGACTTCATGCAGAGCTTTTCCACCAAATTGGAGCTCGCCCTGCAAAATCTTTCGATGGCACAGTATCCACCGGATGCGCGCCGCGAGATGCGGAAATTTTCCTCGTCGGAAGTCGCAGCGCTCCTGGATGTCTCGGAAGCCTATATCAGGCAGATCGTTCTGAAGGACAAGGGTCCCTCGCCCGAGACGACGTCAAACGGCCGCCGCATGTACACGCTCGAGCAGATCCTCGAGCTGCGACTGATGCTGGCCGGAAAGGGTCGCAAGAAGTGGATGAACCCGCGCCGTGTCGAGGGCGAGGAATGCCAGATCATTGCGGTCACCAATTTCAAGGGCGGCTCCAGCAAGACATCCACGACCATTCATCTTGGTCACTACCTGGCGCTCAAGGGCTACCGGGTATTGGCGGTCGATCTCGACCCGCAGGCGTCGCTTACAAGCCTGCACGGCGCGCTTCCGGATTTCGATCCGCGCGAGGACGAAACGCTCTATGCGGCCATTCGCTTCTCGGATCCCAAGCCGACGAAATCGCTGGTCCACACCACGCATATTGCCGGCTTCGACGTGATCTGCGCCGGGCTCGACCTGACAGAGTTTGAAACGGCTGTTGCTCTCGAGATGCGCAAGAATGGCGGCACGAGCTTCCTTCTGCGGGTATCTCAGGCCCTCGAGCAGGTTGCGGATGACTATGACGTAATCCTGATGGATTCCGCGCCTTCCCTGAACTTCCTTACTCTGTCGTCGCTGACCGCTGCCACCGGCGTCATCATACCGGTCCCGGCACACATGCTGGACGTCGATTCGACGGGGAAATTCCTCGAGCTTGCCTCGTCCTACATGCAGATATTGAGCGAGATGGGGAGTTCGGCCCAGTGGGATTTCGCGAAGTTCCTCGTGACGAAATTCGAAGCCAACGATCACCCGCAGGCCAACATGACCGCGTTGATGCGACAGGTCTTTGGCGAAGACCTGCTGTTGAACATGGTGACGAAGTCAACGGCTGTTGCTGATGCATTGACGTGGAAGCAGAGCCTCTATGAGGTGCAGCGTTCGCGCTTCTCGGCACCGAAAACCTATGACCGCGCAATGGAATCGATCAACGCGGCCAATGCCGAGATCGAGAAGTTGCTTTGGGCAGCATGGGGGCGCGAATGAGCCGCAAGGATTCGCGTGGCATGTTTGCCAATGTGCTCGGTCAGCTTGAGCAACCGAGCGCAGCGCCGGCCGCAAAGCCGACAACATCTCCACACCTTCTCAAGGTCGCCGCAGGCGTCAGGCAGATACAGGAAAAGGGCGAGGTTCTCGACAGGCTCCTCAAGGACGGCGACCATATTGTCGAGGTCGACCCCGATGACGTTGCTCCCTCCTCGATTCCCGACCGCTTCGATGGCGCTTATGACGATGCGGCCATTGATGAGATTGCGACGTCCATCAAGGAGCGTGGGCAGATTGTCCCTGGCTTGATCAGGCCGCACAAAGGTGATGGGCTGCCATACCAGATCGTGTTCGGAAGACGGCGTTTGGCTGCCGTCAAGATGCTTGGACTGAAGTTCCGCGCTATTGTCCGCGAACTCAGCGACGAAGAGGCAATCGTCTTCCAGGGTGAAGAAAACGCCAATAGGAATGACCTTTCCTTTATCGAGAAGTGTGCATTCGCACTGTCACAGGAGCAGGCGGGATATCGGCGCGACGTAATCTGCGCGTCGCTGGCGACCGGAAAGTCGCACGTGTCGGAGATGCTGCGGATTGCAACGGCTATCCCCCGGGATGTTCTGCTCGCGATCGGCTCGTCGCCCGAGATCGGCCGTCGTAGATGGATCGAGTTTGCGGATGCCTTCGCCAAGCGCCAGGACGGAGTGGCGCGCGTCAAGCAATCGCTTAGCGAGGACAAGCTCGTCGCCGGGAAAGATCGCTTCGCTGTCGCATTAGGTGCGCTGAAGGCTGAGCAAGCGCCGGCTGCCGCGCGGCCTTCCGTCACCGAGATACGTGCAAATGGCTTTCTTCTGGCGACCGTAAGCTACGCGAAGACCGGCCCGAAGATGAGCTTCACCAAGGCTGTTCCGGATAGTTTCGTAGACTTTTTGAACGATCGTATGGAGGCGCTTCACAGCGAATTCGTGCAGTCAACACAACGCAAAAGCAAAGGATAACGCCGCAAAAGAAAAAAGCTCCCGAACGTTGCCGTAACGGAAGCCCTTCTCATAGGTTAGCAGCTAGAGAATCGCATTTCCGGGAATCCCTGTCAAGTGTGGGCACCAATCTGGTGAGTGGATTTCTTTTGCCTTCAACAAGGTGAAGGTGATGGAAACAGGAAGTGTGACGACGCCCTTTGGGCAGCGTCCGATGACGCTTGGCATGCTCGCGAGCCAGAAGGCAGCAAGCGAGCTTCAGGCTGATCAATCGGTCGACAAGTGGAAAATCTACAGGTCACTGTGTGCAGCCAAGCCCTTGCTTGGAGTGACAGATCGCGCGCTTGCCGTCCTCAATGCACTGCTCAGCTTTTATCCGAAGAACGTCCTGTCGGAGGAAAACGGCCTGGTGGTCTTTCCGTCAAACGAACAGCTTTCGCTGCGCGCACACGGCATGGCGGAGCAGACGATCCGCCGCCACCTGGCGGTCCTGGTCGAAGCGGGGTTGATCATCCGCAAGGATAGCCCAAATGGGAAACGCTATGCCCGCAGGGCGAAAGAGGGTGAGGTCTCAGAGGCATTCGGCTTTTCATTGGCGCCGCTGATCGTGCGTGCCGAGGAGATCGAACGCCTCGCATCGGAAGTGACGGCCGAGCGGCTACATATGCAGCGACTGCGTGAGCAACTCAGCCTTTGCCGCCGCGATGTGGCCAAGCTCATTGAGACCGCGATGGAGGAACAGCTGGCAGGAGATTGGGAAACCGCGTTCGCCTATTTCAGGGAGCTGGTAGGTTCCATACCACGCACGGCGACGGCCGAGCAGCTTTCCGCTGCACTCGAAACGATGGAAACGCTGAGAGACGACATCACTAGCAGACTGGAAACATTACTAAAAGCAAAGAAAACGAGCGGCAATCACGATCAAAATGAGCGTCACATACATAATTCAAACCCCGACTCTACTTTTGATCTTGAACCAGCTTTCGAAACGAAGCAGGGGGCAAACTCGGAATTCATGATTGAGCCGAAAACCGTGGCGTCGACGCGGAAACAGAAAAGTGACGCTGGACGCATAGCCAGGGTTCAGAGCCAGGCGGCCAACGATCGCCCGGACCTTAAATCCTTCCCCCTCGGGCTGGTCCTCCAGGCTTGCCCCGACATGGTGAGCTACGGCCCGGGTGGTTCGATTGCAAATTGGCGAGACTTGATGGCGGCTGCGGTCGTTGTGCGGGGAATGCTCGGTGTAAGCGAGTCGGCCTACGAGGAGGCTGCTGCCACGATGGGACCGGAGAACGCCGCCACGGTCATGGCGTGCATCCTCGAACGTGGCGGGCATATCAACTCCGCGGGTGGTTATCTGCGAGACCTGACCCGTCGCGCCGAACGAGGTGAATTCTCGATCGGTCCGATGTTGATGTCGCTGGTGCGAGCACGCGGCGGCGGAACACGGCGGGCGGGATAGCACGTTCATGCAAGCCTGACATTGTTTCGCGGGACGTGCTGTTTCGGAAAGCGAAGCGGTTCGCGGGGACAGAAATCCGTTCGAGGCAGCGGATTGGGCCGGTCGGAAACAGCGGCGTGGGAGCGGGGAAAAGGTGGGGGTAAGAAATTTTGGGTAAGCACGTGCCTTTGCTGAAGGGGCATTACTTGGCTCCGCAATTAAAGATGATCATCTCGGTCGGGCTTGTTGGCATCGACGGCGTGTCGAAGCGTTGCGAAATTGCCAAGGTCGACCGGTCTCTCGATGGGGCCCGTCTCAACGATTTTGGCCTCTCCCTCGAAGAAGCCAAGGAGATACAGCGGCGCCTACAACAGGAACTGACGCAGTTTCAGGCGGATCAAGCCGGCCAGCGAGATCGGAAGTGCCAAGACTGTAACCGCCGTCGGTCAGTCCATGATAGTAGGTACCCTACGATCCATTCGCTCTTTGGCTCTTGCCAAGTGCGTGTGCCGCGGTGGTGCCGCTGTGCATGGGAAGCGTCGAGACCCTGTTGAATGGCCGAGCTACCCCCGAGTTGGAGCGCATCCAAGCCGAACTGGGGTCCCGGTTGTCATTTCGAGAAGCAGCCCGTGCACTTGATATCTTTGTGCCGGCCACGCGGCCTCATAATCATCGAACCGTGAGCAACCGGCCGGCTAAGGTTGCCGATCAGATCGAAAAGTGGGATGTCGCAGGCCCCTATCGTATCAGTCGCGCCGGCAAGTCTCCCGTTTCCGTTTTCATAAAAGAGCACGTGACAACAGTCGCAACGCGTCATAACGCCAGCGCTCGCGTGAGGTCGTCGTGTTCGAAGGCGCTGGCCATGCGGTTGATCTCGGCCGACCGGGCACCAACGGCCATGGCTGTCTCGCGCCATGTTGAAGTCACGGTCGCGACGTCTTTGATGACTACACGTGCCTGCGCCAGCGTGAGCGCGAAATATTCGGAAGCCTGTTCGAGAAGATCAAGGGAGCAGGTGCCCTCGTCGAGGTCAATGTTCGTAGTCAGCACCCGCGCTTTAAGATCCGTAGGCACCGGATTGAGATCATAGGCGGGCGAGAGCGACCATCCGGCCTTGCCAAGCCAGAGGAAGCCGTGGTTACGCAGATGATCGTCGACATTGGAAATCAGCACATTGAAGACGACCCGCCGATAGAGCGCGTGAGTGTCCCTCTTTCCCTGGGAGCCATGCCGGGCCAGGGCGTCGACAATTTCGGGGTAACTGCTACGGTCGCCGTCCTTGGCGCCCATCATCGCCATTGCGGACAGGAATGGGATGCGGATCACGCCATCGCGATCGAAGCGTCGCGATAGCATCACTGACTTGCCGGCCACTTTGACAAGTTCGTGTCGTGGAGTGGCAATGCGGGCTTGGCCGGCCAGCCGCAGCGCAATCTCCTCCCAGGTTTCCATGCTGTACTCGTCCGTCTCCTTCGGAAACTTGGCGATGGAGAGATGGCCGTGTTGGTCGACGACCGACGCCTTCGGCCGCGCACCTCCGAGGGAGGAGCCGGGCGCGAAGATGAGTTGAAGGTCTTCGTCCGTTTCCTCGTCCCGCAGAATCCGCTCGGTGATCTGAAGTAGGCGGCCAAGCTCTATTAGGGCCGGCACGCCGGCTCTGACAGGCGCCTGGAAGATATCCTCGCCGACCCAGCGAAACCGCAGCGCGCCGAGCCGCGTCTCATCTGCGACCCCGAGCAGGTAGTCGCTTTCCGCGAGCGTGCGCACGGCGCGGCCCTCGCGATCGGCAAAGCGACGCTCGGCGCGCTGCATGAGGCGGCGGCCCCACGTATCTGGCGCGGAGTCGCCGATCGAGCCGAAGGTTGCTAGTCCGGCAGGAGGAGCGAAGGCGCCGCGCGTCAATGCAAGTGCTGGCTCCAGCGAGAAGCGGTGCGGATCCTCAAGCCATGTATCTTCGTACTCGAAAAGAATAGTTTCCGCGCCGCGGACGCGATTGCTCCTCGCCAATCCGATCGGGCGCGTGCGACCATGCAGATCGATGTGCACCTCGAAGTCAGCCATCGTGGGGCGATCGGGTTGGCCGCCTAAGATGAACGTGCTTGGGCAGATCGGCACTGGCCAATGCCTGTCCGACACTGTCGTTGCTGATGTCGGCGATTTGCCCCAGACCTTCGAGCAGACCGAGGGCCTGAAGGACGCCAGCATAGATGCCGATGCTGACATTGGTGTCGCCGGCTTCGACCCTTTGCAGGGTTGAGCGGGATGTGAAAGCACGCTGCGCCACGACCGCCATAGGCAGTTTGCGACGGCGGCGGGCGTCGTGGATATCCGCGCCGAGCTTCCGCAGGGCGCGGCGCACGGCCGCTGGAGGGTTATGGGGAGTAGGCATTTGAAACCTTCGCGCTACAGATTAGCGGGATATGTAGCACGAAGATTACAATATTTCTAGGTGATTGGAATCTGTTGTGGCGTTTCCCGGCAGTGGAAACTACCTAGGTGAGGTTGGTGGACGTCTCACCCTAATTTACAAACTGCCTGCAAGTTGATCGCCGACCACATAAACCGCTGCATTATCCGACACCTCGCGTAGCCCCTTGTAGGACGCGTGTCTCAGCTTGCCGTCATGCGTCCTGGCGCGATACTCGATCTCGGCAATTAGCGTCGGCTGGACCCATAGGAGGTTCTTTCGACGCCCGTCCTATTTCACCGGCGGCGTCTTGCGCTTTATGCGATCGAGCGCCTTACGGCGTGATCAAATTGGCATGGTTCGCGATCGTCCTTCATCCGCAGACTGCCGCGCATCGAATGTGCGAAGACCTGGGCGGCGTCGACGGCAAGTGCCCTTGAGAGGAAAAGGGCGACATGCGGTGCAAATCGCGAGGTTCTGCTTGAGGCGAGCAGAGGAACGCGTCCCTGTCAGGCGAGATTGGGAGGAGATACGGGCACTCGTCTGGATCCGGAAAAAAATTGAGCAACCGCTTCATGGGCGAGGCAGTTGCCACCCGGCCCTGCCCGTGGTCTCGGGCATGCGTTGGGGCGAAAGTGGCAAGTTCCTTTGTCCTCTGGATGACCGAGCCGTGTCGTCATCGGTTCCGCGCTCCCCGTTTCGGCCCATGGCACTGCATGAGGCGGGCCTCGGCGGGGTCCGAGCTTTGCAGCGCGACTGCGACCGAACGGCACAGGCGGATAAACATATATTGCCAATATATCTTATGATGGTTACGTCACCTTTGTCGACGGAACAAATTTTGGAGACCATGATGACGCAAACATTGACCGAGGCCACGAAGGCAATTGTCCGCGCAACAGCGCCTGCCCTCGCAAGTCACGGGACCGAAATCACGGCGGCCATGTATAAGCGGCTGTTTGAGAATGCCGAGGTCCGCAACCTGTTCAACCAGTCGAACCAGGGAGAAGGCGGGCGCCAGACGAAGGCGTTGGCGCAGGCGATCCTCGCTTACGCCCAGAACATTGACAATCTCGCCGTACTCACCTCAGCTGTTGAACGGATCGCCCAAAAACACGTCGGCCTGCACATCCGGCCCGAGCATTATCCCCATGTCGCGACGGCCCTCCTGAATGCGATCAAGGATGTCCTCGGCGAGGCGGCGACGGATGAAATCCTCAACGGATGGGGCGAGGCCTTCTGGTTTCTGGCCAATATTCTGATCGAACGTGAAGGACAGATTTATAATAGTCTTCAAGCGTCCGAAGGCGGCTGGAATGGATGGAGGCAGTTTGCCGTCGTGTCGAAGCGCCGGGAGAGCGACATCATCACATCGTTCGTGCTGCGACCGGTTGATGGCGGGGCGGTGATCAGTCATCGGCCTGGTCAGTATCTGACATTTCGGTTCGATATTCCGGGTCTTCCTCCGCAGCATCGAAACTACAGCATTTCTTCTGCGCCCAATGCCGAGAGCTACCGCATCTCGGTCAAGCGAGAGACGCATGGGCTGGTATCAAGGTTCCTTCATGATCAGGTTGAGGAAGGCGCGGTCATCGAGGTTGCCCCTCCTACGGGAGATTTCCATTTGCCGACTGGGCAGGAAAGGCCCGTCGTGTTGCTGAGCGGCGGTGTCGGTCTGACGCCGATGGTGAGCATGCTGGAGACCATTGCAAACGATGGACGCGAGGTTCCCGTGCATTACGTCCATGGTGCCGAGAACGGTCGTGTCCATGCGATGGGATCGCATGTCCGCGATATTGCCAAGGACCGGGAGCATCTCAAGACGACAATTTTCTACGGAAGCCCGCATGCGCAGGATCAGAGGGGCGTTCACTTCGACCACGATGGCCTCATCACGGTTGAATGGCTGGCAAGGAACACGCCGATCGCAGAGGCCGACTTCTATCTCTGCGGCCCGCGGCCCTTTCTCGCCGTCTTTGTGAACGGGCTCGCAAAGGCCGGTGTCCCGCAGGATCGTATTCACTACGAGTTCTTCGGTCCGGCCGACGAATTCGCTGCTGCATAGGTTTTCGGAAATGCAAGGCGACCGGCGACGGCCGCCTTGCTATTTGATATACGTTGCCGATATCTTTTATGCGATTGCGCCGATTTTTCCGGGAGGATCTGGTGATGCGTTTGACCGTTTACTCCGACTACGCGTTGCGGCTCATGATGTATCTTGCGCTCAAGGGAGAGCGGCTGTCGACGATTGCGGAAATCGCCGAAGCTTATGATATTTCAAAGGCGCATCTGATGAAGATCACCCACGAACTCGGGCAAAAGGGCCTGATCGACACTGTACGAGGTCGTCACGGCGGCATGCGGCTTGCACGTGCAGTCGAACAGATCGGCGTCGGTGAGATCGTGCGGGCCTGCGAACCCGACTTTGCGATCGTGCCGTGCATGGAAAATGGTACGGAGATTGTCTGTGTCGTGCAGCCTGCGTGCGTATTGAAGAGGGCGCTCGCTTCGGCGGCTGCGGCATTTCTCGATGTGCTCGATGGCTACACGCTTGCCGACCTGACCCGACCAGCCGTACCATTGCGCCGCCTGCTCGCGCTGCCGGAGGCGGAAGCCCACGCAGGGCACCCGGGATGACAACAGGATCGCAAGGACCGTTTGCTCGGCAGAAGCACACCGGATGATATCGCCATCGTCGGACAGGACGGCATCGCCATGGCGGCGCAAGGCTGCAATAACCCGACGACGCTAAGTAAAGACCACGTCGCCTTCATCGATGCAGTCATGGGAGCTTGTCGAGTGCCACGATGCTCAGCTGCAAGGCCCGTTGCATCACCCTCACCTTCACGGACCGCTGGGGCTCGACATCGTGAAACCTCTCCCGCGACATTGTTTCAGAGATGAAATTTAAGCCTGGCGAGATCGCGTGATCACCAGATCTTCGGCTTCTTCTTGGCTCATATTGAGCACGGTCTTGCCAGTTTCGAAGCTGAAGCCATTGCGCCCGAAGGCCGCCATTTCCTTTGCGCTGCGCTCCCGATCGACGTCGCCACGACGAAACGGTCCGAAGCCACGCTTGCGCGCAAAATGCACGGCTGCGAGCAATTCATCCGCCTCATCAAGTGCGGCAGTAATGACCTCTTGATCGACGCCCTTTTGTGTAAGGGTCTGAGCGATGCGCCGTTTCGACCGGCCACTGCGAACACCAGAGCGCGTGCTGATCTCGGCATAGCTGATGTCGTTCAGGCCGCCATTGTCATAGGCGAAGGTCACGGCCGATTCTGCAACCGCTCTGAGCTGCATTTCGGTGATGTTCTCGAATTTGTGCTTCGCCTTCCGGATGATGGCATCGTACAGCTGTCTTTCGGTCATCATTCGCCGCTCGAGCCGATAGATGGTGGAGTTTCGGGCCCAACTCAGCATCCGTGCACTGGGAACGTCTGATGGTGCTTCATCATTGCTCACGATTCAGTCGCACCCCTGGTGCTTACCTGTGAGAGAAGCCAGGTCGTGAACGCCACGCCGAGGGCATGTTCGCGCTTACCGTCTGGCATCACGACATAATAGCTGTTTTCCGTCGCCATCGGCCGGTCAAAGACGATTTGCAGCTTTCCAGCACTCAACTCTTGTTCGATGAGATAGAGCGGTAGAAGCGCGAACCCCATCGCCATCGTAGCCGCCTCGATGATCATCGAAAACTGGTCGAACCGATTGCCGCGATAGGAAGGATCTGCGTCGACGTCGCAAAATTCGAACCATTGGCGCCAGAGTCGCGGGCGTGTAGCCAGATGCAGCAGGGGCCTGAGCATGAGCTCGGCCGGGGTTGCAACCGGATCCGCTTGTAAAAGGGTTGGGCTGGCAACGGGAACGATCTTCTCGTCGCAAAGGAAGGTGCAGGTCGCCCCTGCCCAGATTGGCTGGCCGTAATGGATGGCGAGATCGACGTTTTCCTGCTCGAAATCGAAAGGCTCGGAGCGCGATGTTATGTCAACGAGGGAGCCGGGATGGGCAGCCAGGAAGTTCGGCAGCCGAGGCGTCAGCCAACGACTGCCGAACGTCGGCAAGGTCGCAATCGAAAGCGTCGCAGTCGCATCGGCGCCCGATGCTGCACGGATCATCATCTCTTCTGTCTGATGGAGGAGCCGTCTTGCCTCAGGCAGCAGCCTTCGTCCGGCTTCCGACAGGATTGCCCGCTGGCGGACGCGTTCGAAGAGAAGGACCCCCAACTGGGTTTCCAGGTCCTTGATCTGGCGGCTGATGGCGCTTTGCGTCAGATGAAGTTCAAGAGCGGCGCGCGTGAAATTGCCGTGTCGGGCGGCAGATTCAAAAGACTGCAGCGTTGTCAGGTCGGGCGTCAGCTTTCGGGGCAAAGTCATTCCAAAACCGCATCATCTAAGCTTGATTTATTGTTATTCATGTACTCCACGCGCGATATGATCGCAATCCAGAATGAACTCTTCCAACTATGGCGCGTGAGGCAATAAATGTTGACCAGAAGTTTCGTTTCCTCCTGCAGCATCCGCTCTGCATTCTCGGCGGCAATGTCGGCCATGTATCGCACCGAGGTGCCCGCTTACGGCACCCTGATGGACATTGTTGCAAAAGTGAATGAGGCCACGCTTGCAGCCGATCCAGCCCTCAGGCGCAGGTTGGAAGAAACGGATTCCCTCGAGCGTGTTTCCGAAGAGCGCCACGGCGCCATCCGTCTCGGAACTGCCGACGAACTTGCGATGATGAGACGCGTCTTTGCCGTCATGGGCATGTTCCCGGTCGGCTATTACGATCTCAGCGAGGCAGGCGTACCAGTCCATTCCACCGCTTTCCGCCCGGTCGGCGATGTAGCGCTGAAGCGCAACCCTTTCCGTGTTTTCACCTCGCTGCTGCGCCTCGACCTGATTGCCGACGATGAACTGCGCGCCGAAGCCGAGACGGTCCTGCAGAAGCGTCATATCTTTACCGCTGGCGCCATCGAACTGACTGAAAGGGCCGAGCGCGAGGGCGGTCTAGGCGAGGACGATGCCAAGCGCTTCGTCGCAGAAGTGCTGGAGACTTTCCGCTGGCATCATCAGGCGAACGTTGATCTCGCCATGTATAGGCGCTTGCATGATGCGCACCGGCTTATAGCCGACGTTGTCTCCTTCAAGGGACCGCACATCAATCACCTGACACCCCGCACGCTTGATATCGACGACGTGCAGCGGTTGATGCCGGAATATGGCATTGCGCCGAAGGCAGTTGTCGAAGGTCCGCCGAGCCGTCGTTGCGCGATTCTGCTGCGGCAGACGTCGTTCAAGGCCCTCGAGGAAGCCGTCTCTTTCAAGGATGCGGGCGGGAACTGGCAGCAGGGCACGCATACCGCGCGTTTTGGGGAGATTGAGAGCCGCGGCATCGCCCTGACACCGAAGGGCCGCGCCCTCTACGACAAGCTCTTGGCGGATTCGCGCAAGGTCGTGCGCCCCGCGGCCGATGGCTCGAACGCTGCGGCTTACGAAAAAGCACTCGCCGAGGCTTTCGCGCCTTTCCCGGACAGCTGGGCCGAAATTCGCGACCAGGGTCTTGGCTACTTCAGCTACTCACTCACGCCGAAAGGCCGGAGCGCGATTGCCTCGGCTGATGCCAGTGTCGATCAACTTGTGGCGGAAGGCCTCATCTGCTTCGACCCGATTGTCTACGAAGACTTCCTGCCCGTCAGTGCGGCGGGCATCTTCCAGTCCAACCTCGGGGACGAGGCTGCGCAGGAGTTCACTGCAAGCCCCAATCAGCAGCGCTTCGAGCGGGACCTCGGCGCCTCGGTTCTCAACGAATTCGATCACTATGCTGATATCGAGGCGCAATCAATCGCCGAATGCCGGGCCCTTCTGACCGCGGCGCAGGCGGCCGAGTAGGCCAACAGACCGAACCAGCAACCATTCAAAACGTCAAAGAGTGCACAAATGACCATCGCAGCAAGAACAGTGAATGTGGCCCAAGAAGCCGTCGGGCTCCTCGACAAGATCGGCGTCGACAAGGCGCTCTACACAGGCGGCGACCTGGCCTCCTACAGCCCGGTCACGGGCGAGCAGCTCGCGGCTTTGAAGACAGACAGCCAGGACGCGGCGGGCGCCAAGATCGACAAGGCTGCGCGCGCATTCCAGACCTGGCGCCTTGTCCCGGCGCCGAAGCGCGGTGAGCTTGTCCGCCTCCTGGGCGAAGAGTTGCGTGCCGTCAAGACGGAGCTTGGTCGACTGGTATCGATCGAAGCCGGCAAGATTCCGTCCGAAGGCCTGGGGGAAGTACAGGAGATGATCGACATCTGCGATTTCGCGGTCGGTCTTTCCCGCCAGCTCTATGGTCTGACCATCGCAACCGAACGGCCGGGGCATCGAATGATGGAAACCTGGCATCCCCTCGGTGTTGTCGGTGTCATCTCTGCCTTCAACTTTCCTGTCGCAGTCTGGGCCTGGAACGCTGCTCTGGCGCTGGTCTGCGGCAACGCGGTCGTCTGGAAGCCTTCCGAAAAGACGCCGCTGACCGCACTTGCATCGCAGGCCATCCTGCAGCGCGCCATTGCCCGCTTCGGTGATGCGCCAGAGGGTCTGAGCGAAGTGCTGATCGGCGACCGTGCGATCGGCGAGGTCCTGGTCGACCATCCGAAGGTGCCGGTGGTTTCGGCGACGGGTTCCACACGTATGGGACGGGAAGTCGGTCCTCGACTTGCTCGCCGCTTTGCCCGTTCGATCCTGGAACTCGGCGGCAACAATGCCGGCATTGTCTGCCCGTCTGCCGATCTCGACATGGCGCTGCGCGCAATTGCCTTCGGGGCAATGGGCACGGCCGGCCAGCGCTGCACGACACTTCGCCGCCTGTTCGTCCACGAGAGTGTTTATGATCAACTCGTACCGCGCCTGAAAAAGGCCTATGCCAATGTCTCTGTCGGCAATCCGCTTGAAAGCACGGCTCTGGTCGGTCCCCTGATCGACAAGCTTGCCTTCGACAATATGCAAAAGGCGATCGGCGAGGCGAAAGCCCATGGTGGCACGGTCAACGGCGGTGAGCGCGTCGCGATGCCCCACGACAAGGCCTATTACGTCAAGCCGGCGCTGGTGGAAATGCCGTCGCAGGTCGGGCCGGTGCTGGAAGAGACCTTCGCGCCGATCCTCTACGTGATGAAATACTCCGACTTCGACAGCGTTATCGAAGACCACAATGCCGTCGGCGCGGGGCTTTCCTCGTCGATCTTCACGCTGGACCTGCGTGAAGCGGAGCGCTTCCTGTCAGCCGATGGATCCGATTGCGGTATTGCAAACGTCAACATCGGAACATCAGGCGCTGAAATCGGTGGCGCATTCGGTGGCGAGAAGGAGACCGGTGGTGGCCGCGAGTCCGGTTCGGATGCGTGGAAGGCCTACATGCGCCGTGCAACCAACACGATCAACTATTCGAAGGCTCTGCCGCTGGCGCAGGGCGTTTCCTTCGAGATCGAATAGGTGTTGCCATGACGATCGATGTGAAGATTGAAGAGGCGGGCTTTCGTCCCGCCTCGAGGATATCTGCCATAGGCGTCTCGGAGATCCTGCAGATCGGGGCGCGCGCCGCTGCCATGAAACGGGACGGCAAGCCGGTCATCATCCTTGGAGCCGGTGAGCCTGATTTTGAAACGCCAGACCATGTCAAGCAGGCTGCATGGGACGCAATGCAGCGCGGCGACACAAAATACACGGCGCTCGACGGCACGCCGGCGTTGAAGGAAGCAATCCGCACCAAGTTTTTGCGCGAGAACGAAGTTTCCTTCGAGGTTGGCGAGATAACCGTTGCCACCGGCGCCAAGCAGATCCTCTTCAACGCGATGATGGCAACCGTCGATCCCGGCGACGAGATTATCATTCCCACGCCCTACTGGACGTCCTATTCCGATATCGTTCAGATCTGCGAAGGCAAGCCGGTGCTTGTCCCATGCGATGCGCAGAGCGGCTTCCGGCTGACCGCCGAAAAACTCGAAGCGGCGATCACGCCGCGGACGCGTTGGCTGCTGCTGAATTCGCCGTCCAATCCGTCCGGTGCGGCCTATAGCGCAAAGGACTATCGCCCGTTGCTGGATGTACTGCTCAGGCATCCGCATGTCTGGTTGATGGTCGACGATATGTATGAGCACATCGTCTATGACGATTTTCGGTTCGTCACGCCGTTGCAGCTGGAGCCGCGCCTGCGTGAGCGCACGCTGACGATCAACGGCGTCTCCAAGGCCTATGCCATGACCGGGTGGCGTATCGGCTATGCAGGTGGCCCGAAGGCGCTTATCAAGGCTATGGCCGTGGTGCAGAGCCAGGCAACGTCCTGCCCATCTTCGATCAGCCAGGCTGCCGCCGTTGCCGCACTCAACGGGCCGCAGGATTTTCTTGCCGAGCGAACGCAGAGCTTCAAGCGGCGCCGCGATCTCGTCGTTTCCGGTCTGAATGCAATTGATGGGCTCGATTGCCGCGTTCCCGAGGGCGCCTTTTATACCTTCTCCGGATGTGGCGGCATTCTCGGCCGGACTGCCCCAGGCGGCCGCAAGATCACGTCGGACAGCGAGTTTTGCGCCTATCTGCTCGAGGAGGCGAATGTCGCTGTCGTTCCGGGCTCGGCCTTCGGCCTGTCGCCGTACTTCAGGATCTCCTACGCTTCAGCGGAAGCGGACCTGAAGGAAGCCCTGGAGCGAATCGCAGCGGCTTGCAGGCGGCTCGGCTGATCGTCTGAGCGAGACAGGGGCGCCATTTTCCCGCCACAAGGCAAAGTGAATTGAGTTTGGCTTTCGTTGCCAGGCAGACAACGCAAAAGCGCCCGGATCATTTCCGGGCGCTTTTTCCTGTCCGCTTTGATCGGACGATCAGCCGGCGATCTTTTCGCCGTACGCCTTCTGCGCATAGTGGTGGCCGAAGCGGCTGTCGAGGAATGCGTCGAGACCAATATCTTCCTGGCGGATGAAACCCTTGCCAGGCAACTCACCCTTGGCCAGCATGTCGAGCACGGCGCAGATGCTGCAGGCGGTGGTGATCTGGATCGCACTCATCATGCGGCCGGCGACAACAGCGCTGTAGACCTTGTTGGCATAGGTTTCCTGCACGAGACGGCCGTTCGTCCAACCGGACACAGTGACGAAGACGATGACGACGTCCTGCATCGTCGACGGCAAGGCGTGCTCGAGGATGTCCTTGAGAACTTCGCGGCGATGACGAAGGCCGAGGTCGCTCAGCAATGCCTTCATGATCGCGGCGTGGCCGGGATAGCGGATCGTACGATAGTTCAGCGTGCGAACCTTGCCCTTCAGCGTCTCACACAGCGTGCCGAGACCGCCGGAGGTATTGAAGGCCTCGTAGGTCACGCCGTCGAGGGAGAACTCTTCCCGCTCTTCCAGAGCCGGCACTTCGATGAGCTGGCCGTCGACGATCGCCTCGCAGGGCTCGATGTACTCGTTGATGACGCCGTCGGTGCTCCAGGTCAGGTTGTAGTTCAAGGCATTCGAGGGATACTGCGGCAAGGCGCCGACGCGCATGCGAACACTGTCGAGCTTGTCGAAGCGGCTCGCAAGATCGTTGGCGACGATCGAGATGAAGCCCGGCGCCAGGCCGCATTGCGGTATGAACGCGGTGGATGCACCGGCGGCAATTGCCTTGACGCGGCGGGTGGATTCGACGTCTTCGGTCAGATCGAGGTAGTGCACGCCGGCCTCGGCCGCAGCCTCGGCGATGGCAATGGTCAGATGGAACGGGGCGGCACTCAGCACGGCAAACTTGCCGGAAAGGAGTTTGACCAAGGCTGCGTGGTCGGCAATGTCCACTTCCGCCAGGCTGAGCGCGGCGTTGGTCTCCATGTGATCCAGCTGTTGCTTGCTGCGGTCGGCAAGCGTGACGTGGTAGTCGCCGGAATGGATGAGAAGACGGGCGATCGTCGAGCCGATCTTGCCAGCGCCGATGACGACAATGTTTTTCATATGCGTTCCCTCATATTGGTTCGAGAAATCTTTATGCCCCCTTTATTCCTGTCGGTTTGGTTGATTCACAGCGCGAGAATGATAAAATCGACTGGAATTCTTTGGCATATCGCCGGCTGGATTGATCAATATGACGATGAGTGACAAGGATCGGCAGCTTCTGTCGATTCTCAGCGAAAACGCCCGGATGCCGACCGCCATGCTGGCCCGCAAACTCGGCCTGTCGCGCACAACAGTGCAGGCCAAGATCGAGCGCCTGGAGCGCGACGGTGTCATAGCAGGCTATGGCGTGCGGCTATCGGATAACTTCGAGAGCGGTCAGATAAAGGCCCACGTGCTGATCACCCTTGCTGCCAAGGCGCTCGGACGCGTCACCCAAGAGCTGCAGGCCATTGCGGACGTCCGCTCGGTCCATTCGGTCAGCGGTAGCTTCGACATGATCGCAATCGTTGCCGCCGGCTCGATCAGCGAGCTCGATACCGCCATCGACAAGATTGGTGATATCGACGGCGTCGAGAAAACCCTCTCTTCGATCATCCTGTCGACGCGCATCAACCGCTAAAGGGCACCTGCATCTCGCGGTCAGCCTGGATTGCCCAAAACACTAGACGCGGTAGGTGACGGCCGCTCCGGTGAGACCAGCACCGGCTGCTGCAAGAAGAAGGGTTTCACCCTCCCTGAGAGGCCGGGCGGCTGCATCCAGCGACAAGGTGAGCGGGATCGTCGCGGCGGAAGAGTTTCCGAACCGGTCCAGCGAGCAGACGGTCCGTTCGGGCCCGATCCCGAGATTGGTTGCAACAGCCTGAAATATCCGGACATTGGCCTGGTGCGGTACAAATCGGGTGATCGCTGCAGCTTCCACGCCAGCCATGTCGAGCGTCCGCTGCGAGGCGGTGCTCATCATCTCGACCGCCCGGGAAAACACCTCACGCCCGTCTCGCATCGTCATCAGATAGTCCGTGGCGGCGCGCCCCGGCGCGAAGGGCTTGTTGCTGCCGCCGGCGGCAATCGAGATCAGGTCATAGTTGCTGCCCTCGGAGCAGAGTTCAGTGCCGAGAATTCCGACGGTAGGATCGCTCGAGGGCGTCAGCACGACTGCGCCCGCCGCGTCGGCAAACAATACGCAACTGGCACGCTCGGCCGGATTGATGCGGCGACTGAGAATATTGGCGGCAACAACAAGAACCGGCCTCCCCTGGGTGCGAACGAAAGCGTCGGCGAGTGTCAGGGCATAGAGAAAGCCGGAGCAGGCGCCGGCCAGGTCGATCGCGCCACAGTGCTCTAGTCCAAGCCTGTGTGCCACGAGTGGCGCCGTCGGTGGCAGCAGCTGATCCGGCGTGGAGGTTGCCAGGAGCATCAGGCCGACCTCGGATCGATTGATCCCGGCATTGTCGAGGGCCATGGCTCCGGCTTCGGTGGCGAGGCCGCTGAGGGTGTCGCCCTCTTCTGCCCAGTATCGGGTGCGGATCCCGGTGCGACGCTCGATCCAACCGGTTTCGAGCCCGAGGGATTGCTCGATTTCGGCGTTTTCGACACAGCGACCCGGAACAGCGTGCCCAAAGCCTGCGATGCGCGCGGAGCGGACCTTCATCATGCTGCCGTTCCGATCAGTTCGTCCGCTGCCTCGTCTATGGCGTCATAAAGGCGATCAATTTCGGTTTCCGACACGCAATAAGGCGGCATGAGGTAGATGACGTTTCCAAGTGGCCGGATGAGCAGGTGGCGGTCGCGGAAGAAGCTGCGCAAGCGCGGTCCTATGTCGGCTAAATATCCTTCCGAGCGGACAGCCATGTCCAGCGCCGCAATGGTGCCGGTCTGGCGGACGTTCATGAACCGCCGATCATTGGCAAAGCGTCGCAGCGCCTTCTCCTGCAGGGCAGCGAGGTGATCTATGCGCGCCTGAACCGGCTCTTTCGCCCAGATCTCCAGGTTGGCGACCGCTGCCGCGCATGCAATCGGGTTGGCAGTGTAGGAACTCGAATGGAAGAAGGTCTTGCGGCGGTCGGTGGAAACATGCGCGTCAAAGATCTCGCTTGTGCAAAGTGTGGCAGCGAGCGGCATGGCGCCCCCGGTCAGTCCTTTTGATGTGCAGAGGATATCCGGACAAATGCCTGCCTGATCGCAGGCAAACAGGGTGCCTGTCCTGCCCCAGCCGGTCATCACTTCGTCTGCGATGAAAAGCACATCGTGGGAGCCGGCGATCTCCCTGAGCTTGCCGAGCAAGGATGGCTCAAACATCTTCATGCCTCCGGAGCCAAGTACCAGTGGCTCAATCAACAAAGCCGCGACCTGGCCGGAGCAACAAAGGAGGTGAAAGGCATCAAGCGTCCGTTGCTCCGAACCGGGCTCCGGAAAGGCAAGTCGATCGACGCCGAACAGCAGAGGCTCGTAGGCGGCATTGAAGACGCCCCTTTCGCCGACGGACATCGTTCCGATCGTGTCGCCATGATAACCGTGCTCCATGACGACGATCCGATCGCGGCGCCTGCCGGTGTTGTGGAAGAAGCCAAGCGCCATCTTCAACGCAACCTCGACCGCCGTCGACCCGCTGTCCGAATAGAAGACGTGCTCAAGCCCGGCCGGACTTACCTTGATCAGACCACGGGCGAGTTCTTCGGCAGGGGCATGCGTGTATTCGGCGAAGATGACCTGGTCATAACTGTCGGTCGCACGGCGGATCGCCTCCATGATCGTCGGATGCCGATGCCCGTGGGTGATGACCCACCATGAGGAGATCGCATCAAGAATGCGACTGCCGGCTTCGTCGATCAGATAGGCGCCTTCCGTCTCTATGACCTTTTTCATCGGCGGCTCGAGGCCGTGCTGTGTAAATGGATGCCATACAGGGGAACGCGTCATGACGTTGAACTCCGAAAGACCGACACGTCGAAGCCGCGATGAAAGGCTGCCATCAGGCCGTCGTGGGTAAGTGGGTCGGTCGGCTCCAGCCGTCCCAATTCCCGAGCACCACTCATGTGGATGATGATCCTCTGGGTTTCGGCGTTTTCCTTGCCCATAAAGGCAATGCCGAAGATGGGCACACATCGGCGCTGCAGCGCTTCTACGGATAACAGCGTATGGTTGATGGTGCCGAGCGAGGTTCTGGCGCACAGGATGACGGGTGCCTGCCAGCGAGCGAAGATATCGGCAAACAGGATTCCTGATGTCAGTGGAACGAGAACGCCACCAGCGCCCTCAATGACAAGCGGATGTGGGAGCGCCGGGAGTTCAAGCGCGCCGGGTTCGATCGTTACGTCATCAAGCGCTGCTGCGTGGTGGGGGGATGCTGGTGTCTTTAGCCGGTAGGCCTCGGGGAGAATCCGTTCGGGCGGAACGTTGCCCAGTCGGGCGACTGTTTCTGCGTCGGTCTCCTCGTCCAGTCCCGACTGGACAGGTTTCCAGTAATGCCCTTTGAGTGCGCAGGTCAATGCGGCAGCGAAAACAGTCTTGCCGATGCCGGTGTCAGTGCCGGTGACGACGAAGCGCGACGTCATTGCTGCTCCTTTCGCATGACAACGGCCAGCCTCTCGAACAGCCGCGAAATTGTCTCCGGTTCGACGTTGAGGGTGATGGAGATGCGCAAACGCGCCGTGCCCTCTGCCACGGTTGGTGGGCGGATGGGTCTGACGTCGAAACCCTCGGTCCGCAAGCCTTCGGCGATCCGCACCGCGCGACGATTGTCGCCGACAAGAATGGGGAGGATCTGTGAGCCGCTGGATCGCATCCCGATCGTCCTTTCCATCTCGCAATTGGCAAGAGAGACAAGTCCGGCGAGCTTGTCGCGTCGCTCCGGTTCATCGTCGAGGATCCTCAATGCCTCCCGAACTGTCGCAGCCATCAGCGGGGATGGTGCCGTTGAATAGATGAAGTTGCGGGCGCGATTGACGAGGAAATCGCAGAGGACTGCCGGTGCAAGGACAAGCGCGCCCGACGCACCAAGCGCCTTGCCACAGGTGTGCAGCGTTATGCAGTTTTCTGGATGCCCGATCTGCTCCGCCAGGCCGCGTCCTCCCTTTCCGAAGACCCCCGTCGCATGTGCCTCATCGATGACGAGGAAACCATCATGGAGCCTCGCAAGTTCGGCCAACTCGCGAAGCGGCGCGCGATCCCCGTCCATCGAGTAGAGACTTTCGACAGCGATCCAGGGTCGGCCGGTGCCGCCGGCTTTGCGCCATGATCGGATGGCGTCGGCGACGGCGTCGACATCGTTGTGTGAGGTCGCGATCGATGGCGCTCGGCTGGCAGAAATCCCTTCATGAGCGCTGGCATGGATGAGCGCATCATGAAGGATGATGTCCTGGCGCTGTGGCAAGGTTGAGAACAACGCCACATTGGCAGCATAACCGTTGGCGAAGTAGAGCGCCCGTTCTGCCCCGAAATACGCGGCAGCCTCCCGCTCCAGCGCGTCATGCTCCGGATGATTGCCACGTAGCAGGCGCGAACCCCCGGCCCCCACTGCCACGCCGCGGTCCAATGCAGACCGAAGCGCATCTCCTAGCCGCTGCGATTGCGCAAGACCAAGATAGTCGTTCGAGGCGAAATCCGCGCCGGAAGCGGCGACAAGGCTGCGGCTCCTTCCCTTGCGATCAAGGCCAGCGAGCTTGCGCTCATAGACTGCAAGGCCCCCGGCACTCACTCTACCCGTTCCAGCTGTTCGGCCTTCAACCCCAGGCGGCGAAAGAGAGCCGCGTCGTGATCCTCACCGGGATTGTCCGCTGTCAGGAGGGTTTCGCCCACAAAGATGGAATTGGCGCCCGCAAAGAAACAGAGCGCCTGCATCTCGTCCGACATATCCGTTCGTCCCGCAGACAGTCGAACGTGGGAAGCAGGCATCAGGATGCGTGCCAGTGCAACCGTCCGAACGAATTCGATTGGATCGATCGGCTTTGCATTGGCGAGCTTTGAACCCGGGATCGGGATCAGCATATTGATCGGAACGCTCTCTGGCGGCGCCGGAAGATTGGCAAGCGTGACAAGCATCGAGATCCGATCTTCCGCCGTCTCGCCCATTCCGAGAATGCCGCCGGCGCAGACCTTGATGCCCGCCTGGCGGACATTGGCAAGGGTATCAAGGCGATCTGCGAAGGTCCGGCTTGTGATGATCTCGCTATAGAAGCGCTCCGAGGTATCGATGTTGTGATTGTAATAGTCGAGGCCGGCATCCGCGAGCCTTGCCGATTGCTGCGGCGTCAGCATGCCGAGCGTCATGCAGGTCTCCATCCCGAGCGCCCGCACACCCTCGACCATAGCGACGATCGAATCCATGTCCCGGTCCTTGGGGCTGCGCCAGGCGGCGCCCATGCAATAGCGCGTTGCACCCCCTTCCCTCGCCTTTCGCGCTTCGGAAAGTACGCGGTCGACCTCCATCAGTTTTGAAGCCTTGAGGCCGGTCGGATAATGGGCCGACTGGCTGCAATAGCCGCAGTCTTCGGCGCATCCGCCGGTCTTGACGGACAGGAGACGGCTCATCTGTACGGCATTGGGATCAAAATTGGCTCGATGGATGCCGTGGGCGCGAAAGAGAAGGTCGTTGAAAGGCAAATTATAGATAATTGTGGCGTCGGATGCGGTTATATGCTCCCTATTGCCGTTCGCCGCGTTTGGACAGTCGGTATGTGGCTGCATTTGACTAAAACCTTTGCGCTGCGGGATGTCGAGTCGTAGATAGAAATAAAAATTATCTATAATAATTTCCTGCGACGTTAGGCAAGTGCGTTTTTCAGTCCGCGGGAGGTAAATTGGGGATCCGGCTCTGGTGCTCCAGTGTCGGCTAGCGCCTGATTGGCTGACAAGCTTCGCGTTTTCGATGCCACTCTCACAAATCAGGCTGCATTCCAGCGCGCAACAGGGATTGCGATCGCTCGGCCGATGCGCGTCGCTATTGTCCGAGCTCGGAGCGCAGGCTACCGCTGAGCAGGAAACGCGCGGGGAGCAAGTGAGAACGGAGGCTAGCCGACGATTGCAAATCGCTCGCGAGCGGCATGCTGCATTCGCCGCGACGGGCCGCCGATCCATTGCACATGCCGCTCCAGCGCGGTCACGGCATTCTCGACCTTGCCGGCGCGAAGAAATGCGAGAATGCTGCGGTGGTCCGTATCGATTCGCGGTTCCCAGTCGGTGAGCCAGGTGGCGAACAAGAATCGGGCGCTCGCCGCATGCAGGTCGTCAATGGCAGAAAGCAGACGCGGCATTTCGCAGGGTTCGAGGATGAGCTTGTGAAACCTGCGATTGGCCTCTTCCCAGGTGCGAACGTCGCGCGCATTGTCACCGTCGATCGTTGCCTGCTCGGCCTGGTCGAGACGCGAAGGCGTCAGGTGCTCTGCCGAGTGGCGCAGTGCAAGGCCCTCGAGGGCGGCGCGCATCTTCGCGACCTCCTGCACCTCCTTTAGATCGAAGGAGGCAACACGAACGCCGCGGCGGGGTTCGCTGACGGCAAGGCCTTGTGCCTCCAGACGGCGCAGGGCCTCGCGCACGGGAACGTGCGAGGATCCGAATTCCTCGGCTATGTGGTCCTGCTTCAGTTTCGAGCCGGGCGGCAAGGCGCCCGTCACGATGCGCTCCGCGAGCGCGCGACTTATGCGGCCGGCTATCGTGTCGTCGTTATGAATAGTCATATTTTAGAGATAGTTCCTGCGCTCGATGCTGTCGAGATGCGTATCACCGACTGCTGTGGATTGGTAGGTTGGCCCTGCAGCGGTTCCTGGCGGTTTTGACGCCATGCGGCAATGGTTGCAAAGTTCCGGCACGAAGATCGGCAATGCCAGGCCCTGATTGTTTGTCCATTCGACACCAAAGGTGGGGTCATCGCTGCGGAAGTTGTCTGGCCATGACGCGGGACAATCTCTTGTTCGTCCAACGCCTTCTTGCAATGATTGTGTTGGATGCAGGGAAGCGCGGGACGACCGAAGGGTTCCTTGTCGGATATCGGGGTCACGCTCGGGCGTTGTCGTCAGGATCCGTTCCGCACAGCGCGGTGAAGGCTTCCTCGTCGTTGGCGGTAACAGCCGCGGGCGCAAGCTTTGCGGCGTTTGCCTGTAGTCGGCGAACTCCACGCTCCGACGGCGGGCCGTGCCGGGCGGCGATAACATTTCGTCCTGGAAATAAACACTTGGGCACGCCAGATGGCGCGCTCGTGCGTATGATGGTGGCTTCACCGTTGCGTTTGCGGAGATTCTCTTGCCGATGAGCGGCGCGCGGGCCTGCGTCATCTGAAACGTGGCGCCATGGCGGGCTGACCTCCTGTGGTCACGTCGGCACTGTGGTTTGCGCGTGGTTGGTGTTGCACCTGCTGCCGCTTGTGTGCGGGCGTCGCACTTGGCGGCTGCGCGGGCCAGGCGTGAAGGCGGCGGCGTTACCTACAGGCCTTCGCGCGCCGGGCAAGCATGAGAGGGCTTTTCGCGAAGAGCCGAGGTGGTGAGCGACAATGCGGTCGGCGCCTTCGGGGACGATGGTTGGTGCATGCAGGATGATTGGGCCTTGTCGCAGGGCTTGGCTCGGACATGAAGGGATCAGCGACTGGACTTGCCAAGTCTCTCGGCGCTGCCTGCCTGTCTGGCGCTCGCATTGGCCGGAAGACCGTCGGGGGGGGGGGGGGCAGCATCAGGAGATGCCCTGACCATCGGTTGCTGCCAGCCTCGCAGTGTCCGGGTTCGAGCGGAGTTCCCCGCGGGGAACAATGGGCCAGATGACGTGTCGTGCCGCTATCCACCGGCGCGAGGGGTAGTATCAGTTTGAAAGGCATCCTTGGCGTTGTCGCAGGCCTTTGCTCGGACATGAAGGGATCTGCGAATGGCCTTGCCAAGGCGCTGGGAGCTGTCTGCCTGTCTCGCGCTCGCATTGGCCGGAAGACCGTCGGGGTGCAGCATGAGGAGATACCCTGACCATCGGTTGCTGCCAGCCTCGCAAGGTCCCGATCAAGCGAAGTTCCCCGCGGGGAACAATGGGCCAGATGACTGATCGGTCGGCTATCCACCGGCGCGAGGGGAAGTATCGGTTCGACAGGAATCGTTGGGCGTCGTCGCAGGGCTTGGCTCGGACATGAAGGGATCTGCGACCGGAGTTGCCAAGTCCCTCGGCGTTGCCTGCCTGTCTCGCGCTCGCATTGGCCGGAAGATCGTCAGGACGCAGCATCAGGAGGTGCCCTGACCATCGGGTTGCTGCCAGCCTCGCAGGGTCCCGACCATGCGGAGTTCCCCGCGGGGAACAGTAGGGTCAGATCATTTGTCGCGCCGCTGATCCACCGGCATGAGGCGCAGAATCATCTCAAAATAACTGCGGCGTGATTGGTGTGCCTTGGTGACAATTCGCCGATGATCGGGCGATTGTTGTTGACAAAGCACGGTCTTGTCCGAGATTCTGTGGGCAGGTTTCAGCATTTGCGCCGCTCGCAGGAAGCGGCGCAAGGACATTTTCTGGATGCCGCAGCCGTCATTGAGGCAATTTCAGCAGCATCCTTCGGCATTGGCTTCCCGCCCTGCAAATAGCATGTAGCGGAACCAAACTGGTCATTGGCTGCCGTAAGTGAAAATATGTACGGTTGGTCAATGATTTAGCGGCGGCGCAACGACTGTGTCAGCAGACGCTGCGAAAGCGATCAACGCATGTGGAGAGCACTTCTTCCCCCGGTCGTTTCCACCAGTTCGCTGCCGAAAAGATTTCGACTTCCTGCGCTCCATGATAACCGGCAGCCTCGATGGAGCGTCGGATCCCCTTGAGATCGATCACGCCGTCTCCCATCATGCCGCGGTCCAGCAACAGGTCCGTGGTCGGAACCAGCCAGTCGCAGATGTGGTGTGCCAGGATCCGGCCCGACGCCCCGGCTCGGGTGATTTGCTGCTCGAGTTTCGGGTCCCACCAGACGTGATAGACGTCGATGGCCACACCGACGCCGTTGCCGAGAAGGTCACAGATATCGAGTGCCTGCTCAAGTGTGTTCACGCAGGCGCGGTCGGCGGCATACATCGGATGCAGCGGTTCGATCGCAAGTGGTATGCCGGATGCGCGTGCGTGCGGAAGGATCGCGCCGATCCCGTCTGCAACCATATCGCGCGCGTGGGCGATATCCCTGGACCCCGCAGGCAGGCCTCCGACGACGAGAACCAGGCAGTCGGCGTTGAGAGCAGCTGCCTCATCGATCGCCCTCTTGTTGTCGTCGATTGCTGCAGCTCGCCCCGCAGCATCCGCGGCGGGGAACATGCCCCCGCGGCAAAGCCCGGTCACCTGCAGTTGGTTGTCGGCGACGATCCGGGCAGCTTCCGACAAGCCGATCTTATGCACCTGATCACGCCAGGGAGCGATCGCAACAATATCCTGCTTGAGGCAGGCCTCGACCGCCTGCTTCATGTCGTACTGCTCTCGCACCGTCGCGAGGTTGATGGAAAGGCCATTGACTGCCATTTTTGATATTCCTCCCTCACCTCGCGATGCGAAGTGCATGCCGTGATTTTCAGATGCCTGCAGTCGCCAGGATCGTCTTCATCCGGCTGACGGCGAGATCCGGATCCCGCAGGACGCGGGCCTCGTCGGCAAGTCGGAACAGTTCCGCCAGATGCACCATCGAGCGCGTGCTTTGCTGGCCACCCAGCATCTGGAAGTGATTCTGGAAACCATTGAGGTAGGCCAGGAAGACAACGCCCGTCTTGTAGAACCGCGTCGGTGCCTTGAAGATGTGCCGTGACAGGGGCACGGTCGGCGCCAGGATCTCGTGGAATCCGGCGAGATCGTCTGCGCCAAGCTTCTGAAGGGCAGCGCTTGCCGCGGGTGCGATGGCATCAAAAATGCCGAGCAGGGCGTGTGAGTATCCTTTCTCGTCGCCGGCGATAAGCTCCGCGTAGTTGAAGTCATCGCCCGTATACATCTTGACCGCCGGATCAAGCTTTCGACGCATGACGATCTCTTTCTCCGCGGAGAGGAGGGAGATCTTCACGCCGTCCACCTTGGTTGCGTGGTCATTGATGATGGCGACGGCCGTTTCCATGGCCTGCATATCATCACGCGAACCCCAATAGCCGGCGAGCGCAGGATCAAACATATCGCCAAGCCAATGGATGATCACCGGCTGCCGGACCTGCCGCAAGATGCGATCATAGACACGCACGTAATCCTCGGGGCTCTTGGCGGCGGCCGCAAGCGCGCGGCTTGCCATGAGGATGATCCGCCCGCCCTGTCCTTCGACGTAGGCGACCTGCTCCTCATAAGCCTGGATGACATCATCGATGCTAACGCCAGGGCCTGGTGGCAGATGGTCGGTGCCGGCGCCATAGGCGATGAGGGCATCCGGGCGCCTGCGCGCTGCCGATTGGACATTGGCGATGAGTTCCTTGGCGCCAGCCCAGTCGAGCCCCATGCCGCGTTGGGCGGTGTCCATCGCCTCGGCAACGCCGAGGCCGAGATCCCAAAGATACTCCCGGAATGCAACGGTGCGTTCCCAGTCGATGTTGCGGTCGAGCCATGGATCGTTGTCTGCCAATGGATCGACGACCACATGAGCGGCCGCGTAGGCGACACGGTTGAAGGCATGGCCGCCGGCCGGGCGTTCCGGCGCGGCAAGCGGTGCGTTGGCGATGGCATAATCCTCCAGCGTGCCGCCGGAGACGGGAAGGCGAAGTGACTTTGCCATGGCCGTCAGGCAACCTTGCGCACGGAGGTGTCGGCGAGCGAGGGAACATCCACCCAGCGGCGTTCCTTCCAGCTCTGGTGCGCCAGTTCCGCAAGCTGAACACCCTTGGCGCCCTCGCGCAGCGTGAACCTCCACGGCGCGTCTTCGACGACGTAGCGCAGGTAGTCTTCCCACTGCGCCTTGAAGCCGTTGTCGAAAACCTGGGTTTCCGGAACCTCGTCCCATGTCCTGTAGAAGTCGATCGTCTGCGGCTGATCGGGATTCCAGACAGGCTTCGGTGTGTTGACCCGATGCTGCGTCCAGCATTTGGTCAGACCGCAGACGGCCGAACCATGTGTTCCGTCGACCTGGAAGGTCACGAGGTCGTCACGACGCACGCGAACCGCCCAGGAGGAGTTGATGTGGGCGACGATGCCGCCCTCGAGTTCAAAAGTCGAATAGGCTGCGTCGTCGGCATCTGCCCTGTAGGTCTTGCCGTTCTCGTCGACGCGGCTCGGGATATGGGTGGACGCGTAGCAGCTGACGGCCTTGACCTCGCCAAAGAGGTTGTCCAGCACGTAGCGCCAGTGCGGCAGCATGTCGAGGATCATGCCGCCACCATCGGCCGCGCGATAGTTCCAGGATGGACGCTGAGCCTTCACGCCCCAGTCACCCTCGAATACCCAGTAGCCGAACTCGCCGCGTACCGAGAGTATCTTGCCGAAGAAGCCGCTGTCCTTGAGCAGCGCGATCTTGCGCAGTCCCGGCAGGTAGAGCTTGTCCTGCACGACACCATTTTTGACGCCGCGCTGTTCGGCAAGCGTCGCAACGGAAAGCGCCTCCTCGAGCGTCTCCGAGATCGGCTTTTCGCAATAGACATGCTTGCCGGCCTCGATTGCCTTTTTCAAGAGCGAGACGCGCATTTGCGTCGAGCCTGCGTCAAAAAAGATCCTGTTGTTCGGATCCGCAAGGGCGCTGTCGAGATCAGTGGTCGTGCGCGTCAGACCGTGCTTGTGGGCAATGGCCTCGATCTTGTCGGCGTTGCGTCCGACGAGGATCGGATCGGGCATCAGGCGGTCGCCGTTGGAAAGCTCAAGGCCCCCCTGCTCGCGGATCGCGAGAATGGAGCGCACCAGATGCTGGTTATAGCCCATGCGGCCGGTGATCCCATGCATGATAATGCCAAGCGAAATCGTCGCCATCTGCGTCTTCCTCCCGTAAATAACTATTTAGTTACATAAGTGCCATGTGCTCCCCATGCTGTCAACCCGGCCCGTTGCTGGCGACCAAGAAATGGCGCAGGCGCCAGCCCCCACAAAGTTCCTGAAGCTCGCTCTTGCTCGTTGCAACGCCTGCGCACAATCACGCGGATGGGCCCGACCGCCGGGATGCAATCTGCTGGATATAAATGACGGAACCGCTTATGCGGTAAGCAAGGTGATTGTTTGGAACGCTCGCAAGTCAGGCCAATGAAGGCAATTTCAGGCACCAATCTCGAACAGGCAAAATCGCACAACCGACGCGTCGTGATCGAAGCGGTCCGGACGAATGGACCGTTGTCGCGGGCGGCCCTCTCCCGGTTGACGGCGCTCAGCACGCAGACGGTATCGAACATTGTCGAAGAACTCGAACGGTCCGAGTTGCTGAAGGCCGAAGCCCCGAAGAAGGCGGCGCGGGGACAGCCGATCACGCCCTACTCGATCAATCCGGACGGTGCCTACTCCATTGGCCTGGAGCTGGAGCGGGATCGTGCGGTTGGCGTGCTGACCGATCTTTCCGGACGTGTCCGTGCCAGGATCGACAAGCCCGTCGACAGGCCGACGCCGACCGAGGCGATGCCGATCCTCGGCGGTATCGCTGACGAACTGCAACGGAACTTTCGCTTCGATCGCGCCCGCCTGCTGGGTGTCGGCATCGCAATGCCGGGGCGGTATGCGGCCGAAGGTGTGACATCGCTGAGCCCGGTGACGCTTCCCGGCTGGCAGGGTTTCCCCGTGGCCCCGGAACTTGCCCGACTTGTTGGTGTCCCGGTTCTCGTCGAGAACGATGCCACCTCTGCTGCGATCGGCGAGCGGCTCCACGGCGTCGCTCGGGGCTTGAGCAGCTTTGTCTATCTGTTTCTCGGCGGTGGTATAGGGGCCGGCATGTTTCTCGACGGCCATCTCTACAAGGGAAGCCGCAACAATGCTGGCGAAATCGGCCATATGATCGTGGTGCCGGATGGGCTGGCCTGCGTGTGTGGCAAGCGTGGTTGCCTCGACCGCTATGTCTCGCTCGGCGCGGCCTACGAATATCTCGACATTGGCGACCCCAGACAGCACGATCCTGAAACTCTTGCCGCCTTGATCGCGCAAGGGGACAGTCGGATTGATGCCTGGGCAGAAGCTGCCGCGAAGCCCATGCGTCAGACAATCGATGTTCTGGAATTGGCCTTCGACCCGCAGACGATCGTGCTTGGCGGTTCGATGCCCCCGTCACTGCTGCAGCGCCTCGCTCGTCAGCTGGATCCGTTGCATACCCCGGTCAATCCCGGGGAGGAACGAAACCTGCCGCGCATCATGATCGGTGCGACCGGCAGGGACACGGCGCTTCTGGGCGCCGCGGCACTGCCGATCTTCTCGGAAACGAACCCGCAGTTCGATGTCCTTCAAAAACCTCTGGGCTGACAACCTCACGGATAGGCGTACAGGACCGGCATCAATCCCGCGACTGCCTTGAAGCGCTCCCAGGACTTGTCCGCGGGCTTTGTCCAGGCGCTCTCGGCAAGTGCCGAGATCCGCGGAAACACCAGGCGGTCAAAGACCGCGCGATCGGTCATCGGCTCCGACCAGATGCAGGCCTGGATGCCACGCAGCTTCTTTTTCTGCTCCTCGCTCCAGCCTTCGACCGGGTCGAAATTGTAGAGCTTCTCCGGCTCCGACCACCCGGCCCAGCTGGCGCCCGGCTCGTCCCAATCGGGGCTGTTTGCCATGTCGAGATAGTAGACCTGCCCAGGGCAGACGACCATTTCGTAGCCCTGACCGGCGAGCGCCGCCGAAACTTCGACACTGCGCCAGCCGCAGAGATAGCTCTTTGCCTTGTCGATGACATTGCCATGCGCTGCCTCTTCCCAGCCGCCGGTGATGCAGCCCTGCTCGGCGAGGAACTTCTGGATCCGGGCGAGGAAAATCGATTGCAGAACCGCGGCTCCCGATCCGTCTATGTCGTCGGCGCCGTGAGTATTGGTGATGACGTTGAGCCGCTTGGCATGTGCTTTGGCCACTGCATCTCCGCCAATCTCGCGCAGACGCGCCAAGGCCTCCGGCGAACCCGACCAGGCGCCGAGGGGCACTTCATCGGCGCCGATATGGATCGTCTTGAAGGGAAAGAGCTCGATCAATTCGCGGAAGATCGTTTCCAGAACCTCGTAGGTCTTCTCGCGTGCCGGGTTCAGGCAGTTGTCGGGGAAGCCCTGAACCGAATGGTAGCTCCCGGCTTCTTGCGGGTCGCGAAGTTCCGGGATTGCCTGTTGCATGGCATAGCAATGTCCAGGGACATCGATCTCCGGCACGACCTCGATGCCGAGCTCCTTGGCGTGCGCGACGATCTCGCGTACGGCCGCCTTGGTGTAGTAACCACCGGTGCGGGCCGCGCCAGAGCCGAGAAGCGGCGGAATGGGAAGGCCGTGTCCCCGCCAGGCGCCGACTTCGGTCAGGGCAGGATAGGCGTCGATCTCGATCCGCCACGCCTCGTCGTCCGAGAGGTGCCAATGGAAGCGGTTGACCTTGTTCCAGGCGAGAATGCTGAGCAGCTTCTTGATTTCAGCCTTGCCGTAGAACTGACGGGCAACATCGAGATGAAGGCCGCGCCATCCCATGGATGGCTCGTCGCGGATCTCGCCTTCGACCGGAAAACGGAAGGCGTGCGGATAAAGGAGCGCACCACGCCAGACCTGGCCAAGCGTGATCAGGCCATAGAGCAGGCCGGTCTGTGTGCCGGCGGAAATGTGTACGGTCTCGCTCGAGAAGGACACGCGATAGGCTTCTGGCGCCAGGCCCTCGACGACGTCAAGCATCACGGGCATTCCGCCTTCCGAGGCAGGACGAACGATCCCTTCGACCGCAAAGAGCTGTTCGACGAGGCCGGTAAAGGCAGCTGCCGCCGCAATGGCCGGGGGATTGCCGGCATTGAGCGCAAAGCCGGGAGGAACCGAGCGCTTGCCTGATACCGACACCACGTCAGGCCACGGGACGATCGCGACAGGCACAGGCGGATTGACCGGCACGGGATAGATTTCTGCGCCACGCTTCAATGGGGCATTGTTGGCAAGCGAGCGGGTCGGCTCGACAGATAGTGCAAGCGTGCCGCCGTCGGCGAACGCCACATAGGCACCGGTTGCCCCATCCGTCCAATGCTGGAACGGCCAGCTGAGAGCGGAGATGGTCAGCGTCCAGGTCTTGCCCGCCTCAAGCTCGAAATTCTCGGGCGGAAGAAATTCGGTGAAATTTGATAGCCGGCGGCCGATCGTGCCCCCCTCGATGTGAACAGCCGGATCCACCCGTCCCGGACCGCTGATGCAGAGGGTGAAGTTGGCAAGGGAATTCGATGAAAGGTTCTTGAGGTTGAGCGTGTAGGCCTGGTCTCGTTCGTCCGAAGCGGGCAGCCATGAGGTTTCGAGCCGCAGGGCGGGTTGGCGCTGTATCGACATCATCATCTCTTGATAGGGTTAGGGACTATGTTGTTCCGATTTGATCAATCAATTTGATTTAATCAGCTTGCGTTGGCGATCGTCAATCGGCAGAAGGAATTATTGCGGGCCCGGCAACGGCCCGTGTGCCAGGCGCCACGAAGGGACCGTCACCCGCTGCAAGTGGTGAGATACAACTTGCGGCGTGTGATATCGTGATGTCGGTTAGACCGGCTTTGCCGCGTCCGGATGGGCAGCCTTGAACGCCGGCAGTGCGTTGCACGCGTCGACAATGCGAACGACGCGAGGAAACGCCGACATTTCGATACCCCAGCGACGGGCGTTGTAGACCTGCGGCACCAGGCAGAAATCGGCCATCGTCAGTGCGTCTCCAAATGTGTAGCGACCGGTCGTCGGCTCATCGAGCATCTGTTCCACCGCGTGCAGTCCGCTGCCGATGAACCTGGTCATCCACTCGGCTCGGGCGCCCTCCTCGCCAGTCAGGTGAGCGACGTGCGAGACGACATTAAGGTTGCAGATCGGATGAATATCCATCGCAACGGCATAAGACAGCGCCCTCACCCGCTGCCGCCCCACGGCGGTGTCGGGCAGGAACCCGCTTTCGGGATAGGTCTCGGCAAGGTATTCGATGATGGCCAGGGATTGGGTGAGCGTGTGTCCGCCGATGCGCAAGGTGGGGACCAGACCCTGGGGATTGATTTTCAGGTAGTCAGGATCCTTGTGCGCCAAGGCAAGCAGGTCGATCGGGACGGTCTCGAAGGCAAGCCCCAGCACATGAAGCGCGATGCGGACCCGGTAGCTGGCCGAAGAGCGCCAGTAGTCGTAGAGCACGATCCCGGTCATTGCCGCTCGTCCCCGGCGTAGCGTCGTACGGTCTGCTCGATCGCGCCGAAAATCGATGCACCGTGCTTGTCCTTCATCTCGATGCGAACCCTGTCGCCGAAGTGCAGGTAAGGCGTTTTGGGGCCTCCGTGCTCAATGGTCTCGATCATTCTGATCTCGGCGATGCAGGAATAGCCGTCTCCGCCTTCAACGATCGGCTTGCCGGGGCCGCCGTCACGCTTGTTGGAAACCGTGCCTGAACCGATGATCGAGCCTGCCGCCAGCGGGCGTGTTTTCGCCGCGTGCGAAACGAGCTGTCCGAAGTCGAACGTCATGTCTCTGCCGGCGTTGGCGCGGCCAAACGGAATGCCGTTCAAGCTGATGAGCAATGGAAGATGGACCCTGCCGTCCTTCCAGGCGTCGCCGAGTTCGTCCACTGTCACGGCGACGGGCGAGAAAGACGACGAGGGTTTCGACTGGAAGAAGCCGAATCCCTTGGCGAGCTCATCGGGAATGAGACCGCGCAGCGACACGTCGTTCACGAGCATCACGAGCCGGATTGCTTCATGTGCCTGCCGAGACGTTGCGCCCATCGCAACATCGTCGACGATAACGGCAACCTCGCCTTCCATATCGATGCCGAAGCGCTCATCGGCGGCAAGGATCGGGTCGCAAGGGGCGAGAAAGTTGTCGGAGCCGCCTTGGTACATCAGGGGATCGGTCCAGAATGTCGTCGGCAAGTCGGCATTCCGGGCCTTTCGCACCAGCTCGACATGGTTGACGTAGGCCGATCCGTCCGCCCACTGGTAGGCGCGTGGCAGTGGGGAATGCACATGGCGCGGATCAAAGGGCTCGGATGGCACTGAGCCGGCCTCGAGGCTTTCGGCGAGGCGGGTAAGTTTTGGCGCGGTTGCCGGCCAGTCGTCCAGCGCTGCCTGCAGGGTGCGGGCGACCTCGCCCGCATCGGCAAACTGTGTCAGGTCACGGGTGACGACGATCAGCCGGCCGTCGCGCGAACCGTCTTTGAGCGTGGCAAGTTTCATGTGATCCTCCGCGTTCGCGCCTACTTGATGCCAGGCGTCCCATCGAAACGGCGCTCCAGACCATCCCAGCAATCAATATAGTCATCCTGCAGCGTCTCCAGTTCCGCGGCGTATCTTGTCAGCTGCTGCGGGAAGCGCGTCTCGAACATGAACGCCATCGTGTGATCGAGCTTGACCGGCTTCAGCTCGGAGTTGGACGCTTTTTCGAAGCCGGAGGCATCCGGCCCATGTGGCAGCATCATGTTGTGCAGGCTCATTCCTCCTGGGACGAAGCCCTTTTCCTTGGCGTCGTATTGTCCATGGATCAGCCCCATGAACTCGCTCATGATGTTGCGGTGATACCAGGGCGGCCGGAACGTGTGCTCGGCAACGAGCCAGCGGGGCGGAAAGATCACGAAGTCGACATTTGCCGTCCCTTCTTCGCCACTCGGCGCCGTCAGGACCGTGAAAATCGACGGGTCCGGGTGATCGAAGAGAATGGCCCCGACCGGGGAGAAAGTCCTTAGGTCATATTTGAAGGGGATGTAGTTTCCGTGCCAGGCGACGACGTCGAGCGGCGAGTGGTCGATCTCGGTCACATAGAACTTGCCGCACCATTTCACATGCACGCGGCACGCCGTCTCCTTGTCCTCGAAGGCGGCGACCGGCGTCTTGAAGTCGCGGGCGTTCGCCAGGCAGTTGGCGCCGATCGGTCCACGATCCGGCATGGTGAACTTCGCTCCGTAGTTTTCGCAGATGTAGCCGCGCCACTCGGGCCCGTCGCCGAGACGTGAAACCTTGAACATCATCCCACGGGGGATGAGGCAGATTTCCGCCGGTTCGAGCTCCATGACGCCCATCTCGGTGAAGACGCTGATGGCGCCAAGTTGCGGAACAATGAGCAGTTCCCCGTCGGCATTGAAGAAATAGTCATCCACCATGTCCGCATTGAAGGCATAGGCATGCGCGGCCATCCCGACCTGGGTCATGACGTCGCCGGCTGCCGTCATCGTTCGGATTCCGGCAAGAAAGTCGGCGCTTACCACTGGAGCCGGGATCGGATCCCAGCGCAGTTGACCAAGTGGCAGGGAGTGATCGTCGAGACATGGCGCCGATTTCCAGAAGGGGTAGCTCGCATTGGCGAAGCGGCGCGTGTGGCGAACGCTTGGCCTGATGCGATAGAGCCAGGAACGCTCGTTTGTTCCTCTCGGAGCCGTGAATGGCGAGCCGGACAGCTGCTCGGCATAAAGGCCATAGCTGCATTTTTGCGGGCTGTTCTGGCCCTGCGGCAATGCCCCTGGCAGCGCCTCCGTCTCGAAGTCGTTGCCGAACCCCGGCATGTAGGCCAGCATGCTGGTCTCCGCCCGCGCACGGGAACCTGGTGCTTCGGTGGTGTCCATGCTTGCGTCTCCTCCGTCTATATAGTTACAAACGTAACCGTCGATTTTGTAACTATCAAGGAGCAGCCATGGAGAGTGGATTTGAGCTCGACGGCTTCATTCCCTACCGGCTCAATCGGGCGTCGGAACTCATCAGCCTGTCATTCGCGCGCCAGTACAAGCAGGAGTTCGATCTGACCCGGCCCGAATGGCGCACGCTTGCCGCACTCGGCAGTGTCGGCGCAATGACGGCAAAGGACATCGGCGCCCATTCACACATGCACAAGACCAAGGTGAGCCGGGCCGTCCATGCGCTTGAGCAGCGCCATTGGCTGAAGAGAATTCCGAGCTATACAGACAGACGTTTCGAAGAGATCGAACTCACGGCGCTCGGGCGCGAATACTACCGCAGGATCACAGTCCTTGCGCACAAGTACCAGGAGACGGTATGCCTGAAGCTTGGCGAAGAGGCGATCCGCCACCTCGACCTCGCGCTTTCGGCGATCGAGGCTTCCGCAGGACTGCGGCGCAAATCGAAATGAATCTATGAGCCGCTGAGCGGGTAGCCTTCGAAGTGCTTCAACGTGTTGAGCACGATCGAGGTTTTCACGTGCTGGACGGATTCGTGCGGCAACAGAACGTCGTTGACGAACCGCGAAAGGCCCGACAGGCCGCGCGTCGCCACCTTCAGGTGATAGTCCATCTCGCCCGTCAGCGCATAGGCCTCCAGGACCTCTGGCAGGCCGTTGACCAATTGCTGAAAGCGGCGGGCATTGTCGCGATTATGGGTTGCCAGCGTGACCGAGATGACGACCAGCAGATTGAGCCCCAGCCTGTCCGGATCGAGATTTGCCTGATAGCCGCGAATGAAGCCCTCTGCCTCCAGCCGCGTTCGCCGTCGCGAGCATTGGGAGGCCGAGAGGCTGATGCGTTCGGACAGTTCGATATTGGTCAACCGTCCGTCTCTTTGAAGTTCGGCGAGGATCTTCAGGTCGAAACCATCCAGCTGCTCAGACATTGTACGATTATCTCGTCCTATGCACATTCCGTGCGGATATTTGGCCATAAGCCACCACAATGCAAGCACATTGCACAAGGACAGGTCCATAATTTGCATCCAACTGGCTACAGCCTCAGGAGGAGCAAATGGGCCCCTATCCGCACGACGCACCGCCGTCTCAGATCACCGTTGACAATCCTGCCGGCACGGACGGGTTCGAGTTTGTCGAATTCGCACATCCAGCGCCCGAGAAGCTGGCGGAACTGTTCGACCGTATGGGATATCGCGCCGTCGCCAGGCACAAGAGCAGGAACATCACGGTCTGGCGTCAGGGCGACATCAACTACATCGTCAATGCCGAGCCGGGCAGCCATGCCATGCGCTTCGTCGAGGATCATGGGCCCTGCGCGCCGTCGATGGCGTGGCGTGTCGTCGATGCCAAGCATGCCTTCGACCATGCCGTTGCCAGGGGCGCGACACCCTACGAGGGCAAGGACAAGACCCTCGACGTGCCAGCGATCGTCGGTATTGGCGGCTCGCTTCTCTACTTCGTGGAGCGCTACGGCGCGAAGGGCTCGGCTTATGATCTCGAGTTCGACTGGCTGGCCGAGCGTGATCCGCGGCCCAAGGGTGTCGGCTTCTTCTATCTCGACCACCTGACCCACAACGTCTATCGCGGCAACATGGACAAGTGGTGGGACTTCTATCGCGAACTCTTCAACTTCAAGCAGATCCACTTCTTCAATATTGACGGCCGGATCACGGGGTTGATGAGCCGTGCAATCACCTCTCCCTGTGGCAAGATCCGTATTCCGCTGAATGAATCGAAGGACGAGACCAGCCAGATCGAGGAGTATCTGAAGAAGTACAGAGGCGAAGGCATCCAGCACATTGCCGTCGGTACCGACGCCATCTACGAGGCGACCGACAAGCTTGCCGAAAACGGCCTGCGCTTCATGCCGGGTCCTCCGGAGACCTACTACGATATGTCACGCGAGCGCGTTCATGGACATGACGAGCCGATCGAAAGAATGGCCAGGCATGGCATTCTGATCGACGGCGAAGGCGTGCTCGACGGCGGCACGACGAAGATCCTGCTGCAGATCTTCTCGAAGACGGTGATTGGTCCGATCTTTTTCGAGTTTATCCAGCGCAAGGGCGACGAAGGTTTCGGCGAAGGCAACTTCCGGGCGCTTTTCGAATCGATCGAAGCCGACCAGATACGCCGCGGTGTCATCAAGCCCGCTGCCGCCTAGCGGAAATGAACTTGTGAATTAGTGGCCGTCTGGGGCAACAGCCTCCGGCGGCACTGTTTCCAGCAGGTTCTTGCGATGGAAGATGAACAGGCCGGCGACGACGATGATCGTGCCGCCTGAGATCACATAGAGATCCGGAACGTCGCCGAAGAACAGATATCCGAGCGCAATCGCCCAGATCAGAAGGCTGTATTGAAGGAGCGCCAGCAGGGATGCCGGGGCGAGCTTCAGCGAACGCGTGATCAGGAGGTGCGCACAGGATGCAACGACGCCGAGGGCGAGCATGCCGGTGAGCTCGACCGGGCTTGTTGGCTGCCAGGCGCCGATGGAAAGCACCGCCCCGACGACGAGTGCGGCGACCATCTGCCAGGTAACAAGGGTCGTGTCACTGGTGTTGCGGAGGTATCGGTTGAGCACCAGGGCCATCGAAAAGGACAGGCTGCCGACAATGCCGAAAAGTGAGGGCAGCGACAGCATCGCCGAGGACGGACGCAGCGCGATCACCACGCCGCAGAAGCCGACGAAGACTGCCAGCCAACGACGCCAGCCAATCCGTTCGTTGAGGAAGAAATGCGAGAGCGCGGCGACATAGATCGGTCCGGCCATGTAGAAGGTCATGACGTCAGCGAGCGGCAGGTAGGCGACGGCGGCGTAAAACAGGCCGACATCGACTGTTGCAAGGAGCACGCGAAGAAGCTGCAGCCCCTTCTGCTCTACCCTGAACAGTTGGGCTGGGCCCTGCCTGGCAATCAGGGGTCCCAGGACGATGAAGCATCCGAGCGAGCGGATCAGCAACACCTGGCCGACAGAGAAGCTTGTCACGAGCCACTTGCCCATCGCGTCATTGAGCGCGAAGAGAAAGTCCCCGAGAAGCATCAGAACAACGCCCAGTAGCACGAAGTTCTTGAGGCCCGTCGCGGTAGGCTGCGGTTGCATGTCGGAATTCCTGTTGCCGGTCGCCGCATCGCGGCAGCCGGGGGCGTCGCGCATATCAGCGGGAGTGTCAAGCCACGGCAGAGGGCTATTCGGTCTTGCCGCGCAGCATTTCGATGATTGCAGAAAAATCGCGTGCGCCATTCCCCTGCTTCTCAAAGAGCGCATAGAGCTGAGAAGCTTCGGCGCCGAGCGGCGTCGAGGCGCCGGTCGACAGTGCCGCCTCCTGCGACAGGCGCAGGTCCTTCAGCATCAGCGCGGCCGCAAAACCAGGCTTGTAGTCATTGTTCGCGGGCGATGTCGGAACCGGTCCCGGGACAGGGCAATAGGTGCTGATCGACCAGCATTGTCCCGACGAGGTCGAGGCGACGTCGAACAGCGCCTGATGCGAAAGACCGAGCTTTTCGCCAAGGGCGAAAGCTTCGCAGACGCCGATCATCGAGATGCCAAGGATCATGTTGTTGCAGATCTTCGCTGCTTGCCCTGCGCCCGCGTCCCCGCAATGGACGATTTTCCTGCCCATGGCTTCGAGGACCGGCTTTGCCTTCGCAAACGCCTCGTCCGATCCGCCGGCCATGAAGGTCAGTGTACCTGCGGCCGCCCCGCCGGTGCCGCCGGACACAGGTGCATCGAGGGAAAGGCAACCGGCATTGCTTGCCATTGCGTGCGCCTTGCGGGCGCTGTCGACATCAATCGTCGAACTATCGATGACAAGCGTCCCGGCGGGGATGGAGCGAAGGATGTCAGTCCAGGCGCTGAGCACATGCTTGCCCTGCGGCAGCATCGTCACGACGATCTCGGCGTCCGAAACAGCCTGGCTGATATGGCCTGCCGCCTTCACCCCGTGCTCTTCCGCAGCCTGCAGGACGGGGGCGGCGAGGTCAAAACCGGTGACTTCATGGCCAGCCTTGACGAGGTTGGCGGCCATCGGTCCGCCCATGTTGCCAAGCCCGATGAATGCAATCCGTGCCATGCCGTTCTCCTATCTGTTGTCCGCCAGGATCATCGCAGCTGCCTTTTCGGCGATCATGATCGTCGGCGAATTGGTATTGCCCGACGTGATGGCCGGCATCACGGAGGCGTCTGCAATCCGGAGCTTCGCCAACGCCCGGAACCTGAGGCGAGGATCGACGACACTTTCGCGATCGGAACCCATCCGGCATGTTCCGACAGGGTGGAAAATCGTCGTGCCAATATCCCCGGCTGCCTGCGCCAGTTCCGCGTCCCTTTGGTAATTCGGGCCAGGCCTGAACTCCTCGGGCCGGAACCGCGCAAAGGACGGCTGCGCGACGATCTTCCGTGTCATGCGTATCGCGCGAATAGCTATGTCGCGATCTCGTTCGGTCGAGAGATAGTTCGGACTGATCGTCGGCTGGAGAGCAAAATCCGGGCTCGCCACATGGACCGAACCGCGACTTTCGGGTCTGAGGTTACAGACGCTCGCGGTGATGGCAGGAAAAGGGTGAACTGGATCGCCGAACTTGTCGAGCGACACCGGCTGCACATGGTATTGAAGGTCCGGTGTCTCCTTGTCGGGGCCGGAGCGGGTGAAGATGCCAAGCTGGCTTGGCGCCATTGCCATCGGCCCTGAACGTCTGATCAGATATTCCAGGCCGATCTGAGCCTTGCCGATGAACCTTGTTGCCTTCTCGTTCAGCGTCGCAACGCCGGTGACCTTGTAGACCATACGAAGCTGCAGGTGGTCCTGGAGGTTCTCGCCGATGCCTTTTACCTCGGCAATGACCTCCACGCCCGCGCTTTTCAGCACCTCTCCTTGGCCCAGACCGGACAGCTCCAGGATGTGTGGCGAACCGATCGCGCCCGCCGCGAGGATCGTTTCCCTCGTCGCGTAGGCGCGCTTCGTGGTGCCCGCATGCTGATAATCGACGCCCGTGACAGCGCCATCCTCGATCAGCAGCCGGCGCGCCTGCGCCTTCGTCAGAACTGTCAGATTGCCTCGCCGCATGGCCGGGCGCAGGAAGGCCTTGGTCGTATTCCAGCGGATGCCGGACCGCTGGTTGACGTCGAAGTAGCCTGATCCCTCGTTGTCGCCGGTGTTGAAGTCGGGCGTTTCCGGAATGCCGGCTTCCCTGGCGGCGGCCTGGAACGCATCGAGTACCGCCCAGCGAACGCGGGCTTTTTCCACCCGCCACTCGCCGCCTGTTCCATGCATCTCGGTCTCGCCGCGATAGTAGTCCTCCGATTTGCGGAAGAACGGAAGCACGTCGTCCCAGCCCCAGCCCGAGCATCCCATCTGCCGCCAGAGATCATAGTCGCGTGCCTGGCCGCGCATGTAGATCATGCCGTTTATCGAGGATGAGCCGCCGAGCACCTTGCCGCGCGGATAATTGAGGGCGCGCCCGTTCAATCCCTGCTGCGGAACCGTCGTGAAGCACCAATCGGTGCGCGGGTTGTTGATGCAATAGAGATAGCCGACAGGAATATGGATCCAGTGGTAATTGTCGCTGCCACCGGCCTCCAGCAGCAGAACGCGCGTGTTGTGATCCTCGGACAGCCGGTTGGCGAGAACGCAGCCGGCGCTGCCGGCACCAATGATGATGTAGTCGAAGCGATCCATGCAAATGCCACCCCGCAGGTTAGCGGCGGTAGACGAAGCCAAGCTTCCGACCGAGACGCGACGCATAAAACTCGCCGATGATGCCGCGGCGGAAGATCAGCACGCAAACCATGAACACCACACCTGTGATGATCGTCACCGGGAATTCCGATGTTGCAAGGTAGTTTTCCAGCGTGACGACAAGGCCCGCGCCAAACAGCGGACCGATCAGGGTACCAATACCGCCAAGCAGGGTCATCAGGATCACCTCGCCGGACATCTGCCAGGCGACATCGGTCAAGGTCGCGAACTGGAAGACGAGGGATTTTACTGCCCCGGCCAGGCCCGCGAGTGCCGCCGACATAACGAAGGCGCCCAGCTTGTAGCGCGCGACGGAATAACCGAGCGATATCGCCCGCTGCTCGTTCTCGCGGATCGATTTCAGGATCATGCCGAACGGCGAATTGATGAAGCGCCAGATAATCAGGATGCCGACGACGAAGACGGCCAGCACGAAATAATACATGTTGGTCGAACTACTGAGATCGAGGACGCCGAACAGATGACCGCGCGGCACGGACTGGATACCGTCCTCGCCATGCGTGAACGCCGCTTGCAGGCAGAAGAAGAAGAACATTTGCGAGAGGGCAAGCGTAATCATCGCGAAATAGATACCCTGACGGCGGATCGCGAAGAAACCCATGACGAGGCCGAGGATGGCAGCACCTGCGACGCCGACCAGGATGCCGAGTTCCGGCGAAAACCCCCATTCCTTCACGGCATGGGCGGTAAAATAGGCAGCCCCGCCGAAGAAGGTCGCATGACCGAACGACAGCAGGCCGGTATAGCCGAGCAGCAGGTTGAAGGCGCAGGCAAACAGCGCAAAGCACAAGAGCTTCATCAGGAAAATCGGGTAGAAGAAGAACGGCGCCAATAGCAGGAGCAGCAGGCCGATGATCAGGAATGCCGCCTGTACCGATAGCGCGGTGCGGCTTTTTTCCGGACGGATTGTTTCGGTGATCTCTGTCATCGTCAGGCATCCCGGCCGAAGAGGCCCGCGGGCCTGATGAGAAGAACAATTGCCATGATGACGAAGATCACGATGTTGGACGCCTCCGGATAGAAGACCTTGGTCAGGCCTTCCGCGATGCCGAGTACATAACCGGTGATGATCGCGCCCATGATCGAGCCCATGCCACCGACCACGACGACGGCGAACACGACGATGATCATGCTGGAGCCCATCAACGGCGACACCTGATAGATCGGCGCGGCCAGTACACCCGCAAAGGCTGCAAGACCGGCTCCAAGTGCGTAGGTCAATGTCAGGAGAACCGGCACGTTGACGCCGAATGCCTGGACGAGCGTTGCATTCTCGGTGGCGGCCCTGAGATAGGCGCCGAGCTTTGTCTTCTCGATCAGGAGCCAGGTGCCGAGGCAGACCACAAGCGACACGACGACCACCCAGCCGCGATAGATCGGCAGGAACATGAAGCCGAGGTTGACGGCGCCGGCCAGGGCAGCGGGTTGCGCGTAGGGTTGGCCGGATGAGCCGTAGAGGTAACGGAAGGTGCCTTCGACCGTCAGGGCAAGACCGAATGTGAAGAGCAGCCCGTAGAGTGGGTCCAGATCATAGAGCCGACGGAGGAACAAGCGTTCGATCACCGCGCCGGCCAATCCGACGATCACGGGGGCAAGGATCAGCGATGGCCAGTAACCTATGCCGGCATAGGCAAGCAGAAGGTAGGCGGCGAAGGCGCCGAGCATGTATTGCGCGCCGTGCGCGAAATTGATGACGCGCAACAGGCCGAAGATGATGGCGAGCCCGAGGCTCAAGAGCGCGTAGAATGAGCCGTTGATCAGACCGATCAGCAACTGGCCCATGAACGCCTGCAGGGGAATGCCGAAGATCATTGTCATTCAGATCACACTCCCAGAACCTTGTGCAGCGTATCCATCCGCTGGGGCAACTCGCCCACCGGGAACTCCGAAACCATCTGCCCGTGATCCATAAGATAGAAGCGATCGGCGATCCGGCTAGCGAAACGGAAATTCTGCTCGACAAGCAGGATCGTCATGCCCCGCTCCTTCAATTGCCTCAGCACTTCGCCGATGCGCTGGACGATGACGGGCGCCAGCCCCTCCGTGGGTTCGTCGAGCAGGAGCATGCGAACACCGGTGCGCAAAATGCGGGCGATTGCCAGCATTTGCTGCTCACCGCCCGACAGCTTCGTGCCCGCACTGTTGCGGCGCTCGTAAAGGTTTGGAAACAGCTCGTAGATCTCCTCGACCGTCATGCCGCCCGAGGCAACGACTGGCGGCAGCATCAGATTCTCGGACACCGTCAACGTCGAGAATATGCCGCGCTCCTCCGGCACGAAGCCGATACCGCGATGCGCCGTCTTGTGTAACGGCACCTGCATCATGTCCTTACCTGCGAATGTCAGCTTGCCCTTGCGGGTGCGGACGATGCCGGTGATGGTGCGCAGCGTCGTCGTCTTTCCGACGCCGTTGCGGCCAAGAATGGTGACTGTCTCACCCTCGCCGACCCGCATGTCGACACCGTGCAGGATGTGGCTTTCGCCGTACCAGGCGTTGAGCCCCTGGACGTCCAGAAGTGTCGCCATCAGCCCTCCTCCGAGCCCATGTAGGCCTGGCGAACCCGCTCATCGGCGCTGACGGTCGCATAGTCGCCTTCGGCAAGGATTTCGCCACGCTGCAGCACGGTCACATGCTGGCAGATGTTGGCGACGACGGACAGATTGTGCTCGACCATCAGGACGGCGCGGTCGCGCGCCACCTCGCGGATCAGAGCGGAGACGACGCCGACATCCTCGTGCCCCATGCCGGCCATCGGTTCGTCGAGAAGGAGCACTCTTGGATCAAGTGCCAAGGTCGTTGCGATCTCAAGGACGCGCTTGCGGCCATAGGAAAGATCGGCGGCGATGGCGTCGCGCTCCTTGAAGAGGCCGACCTTCGCAAGCAGCTGTTCGGCGCGATCGTTCAATGCGTCGAGTGCTGATAGTGGGCGCCAGAATTGCGTTGACAGCTTGTTGGGCCGTTGCAGCGCCACCCGCACATTGTCGAGAACGCTGAGATGTGGAAACACGGCCGAGATCTGGAATGATCGCACCAACCCCATGCGCGCCACCTTGTCGGGTGCCGTTCTCGTGATATCAGTACCCATCAGCGTGATGGTGCCCGATGTCGGCTGCAGGAACTTCGTCAGCAGGTTGAACACCGTCGTCTTTCCCGCGCCGTTGGGGCCGATCAGGGCATGCACGCTCGCGTCATGGACGTCGAGATCAACATTCTTGACGGCAGTGAAGCCGCCGAAGTCACGACGCAGGCCGCGAGCGGAAAGGACCACCCGCGGCATAGCGTTCGATTGGGTCGCGGAAACCGCCATCGCCTAGTTCACCAGAGCGCAGCCGCTCTTGGCGGGATCGATATAGGCTTCCTTGCCCGGGATGGTCGCGAGAACGTTGAAGTAGTCCCACGGTTCCTTGCTGTCGGCCGGCTTCTTGACCTGCAGCAGGTACATGTCGTGGATCATGCGGCCATTCGGGCCGACGGTGCCACCGCGAGCGAAGACGTCGTCGACGGGCAGTTCGTGCAGCTGCTTGGCAACGGCCTCGGTGTCGTCGGTGCCGGCCTTGTCGATCGCCTTGAGATACTGGAGCACGGCCGAATAGGTACCGGCGTGGATCATGTTCGGCATCTTGCCGGTGCGGGCGAAGAACTTCTTGCCGAATTCGCGGCTCTTGTCGTCGAGGTTCCAGTAATAGCCTTCCGTCAGCGTCAGGCCTTGCGCTGCCTCGAGCCCCAAGCCGTGAACTTCGGCCAGCGTGAAGAGCAGTGCCGCCAGATGCTGGCCACCCTGAGTGATGCCGAACTCGGCAGCCTGCTTGATGGCGTTGGACGTATCAAGACCGGCATTGGCAAGGCCGATCACCTTGGCGCCGGAGGATTGTGCCTGCAGAAGGAAGGACGAGAAATCCTGGTTCGACAGGGGATGGCGGACAGAACCGACGACCTTGCCGCCGGCGGACTTGACGAAATCGCTCGTCTGCTGCTCCAGGGAGTAGCCGAATGCGTAGTCGGCCGTCAGGAAGAACCAGCTGTCGCCGCCTTGCTTGACGAGCGCTCCGCCGGTGCCGACGGCAAGCGCATGCGTGTCATAGGCCCAGTGGAAGCCGTAGGGCGAACAGGCCTTGCCGGTGAGATCCGTGGTCGCGGCCCCGGTGACGATGTTGATCTTCTTCTTTTCCTTCGCGATCGCCTGAACCGCGAGCGCCACTGACGAGGTGGTCAATTCCATGATCGCGTCCACTTGCTCCGTGTCGTACCACTGGCGGGCAATGTTGGAGGCGATGTCAGGCTTGTTCTGGTGGTCGGCGTCGACAATCTCCACCGGCACGCCAAGCACCTTGCCGCCGAAATCCTCGACCGCCATCTTGGCCGCCTCGACGGAGGACTTGCCGCCGAAATCAGCGTAGACGCCGGACTGGTCGTTCAGGATGCCGATCTTCACCTTGCCGTCGGATGCACCATCGGCAAGCACGGCAGTGCTGCTTGCAAGCAGGAATGCCAGCGACGCAATGAGATTCTTTCGCATATGTCTCTCCTCCCAGAGATTGGCCAGAATGCGGATCTGTTCAAATTTGGCCAGCCGCCCTCCTCAAGGCCGCCAGCGCATGCCCCACGATCATGGAATTGCACCAATCAGGCAAGGCCGCTTTACAACTAATTCCAAACAGTATCTGTTCGTTTTTGAACAGAACTATTGGTCTGTCGCGGTTCCCCAATGAATGCAGATCGTTAGGGCGCTTTCGTTGGAACCTAGGGCGGACGACGACGACGTGCAGGCTGGGGCGCATTAGACGAAAGACCAATATCGAACGGCTGGATGATGCAAGCGCCGATTTGGGGGATCCGAATGAACAATCCGCCGCAATTTACATGGGATGACCTGCAGTTCTTTCTCGCGGTTGCCCGCACCGGACAGCTGTCGACTGCGGCGCGGCAATTGCGCACCAGCCACGCCACCGTGTCGCGCCGCATCGACCGGCTGGAGTTCGCGCTCAAGGTCAAGCTCTTCGAACGCAACCCTCGCGGCTATGTGATGACGGCGATGGGCGCCCGCTTCGTCGAAACCGCCGAGAAGATGGAGCAGGAGACCGAACGGTTGCGCGCCGACCTCACCGACGGCGCAACGACCCAACGCGGTGTGGTACGCCTCAGTGCGCCCGAGGGCTTCTCCAATTTCTTCTTCGCGCGTGTGTTGCCGCAGTTCGTCGCCCGGCATCCGAATTTGTCGCTCGAACTTGTGACGATCCAGCAGATCATGTCGCTGTCGCGCAAGGAGGCCGATATCACCGTCGTTCTCGATGAGCCGAAGGGCGGACCGTATTTCTCCGACAAGCTCACCGACTACCACCTTCAGGTCTATGGCTCGCGGGACTATCTGCACCGAAGCGCGCCCATCACCTGCCGCGACGACCTCCTGGGGCACCCGTTCATCAGCTACATAGAGGAAATGATCTTCGCCCCTGGCCTCGACTATCTTGGCGACGTGCATCCGCGCATCAAGCCGCAGTTCCAGAGCTCGAGCATCTTTGCGCAGCTGACGGCGACCAGAAATGGTCTTGGGCTTTGCGTGCTTCCCTATTTCTTCGCAAGTCGCTACCCCGAACTCGAGCGGGTTCTGCCTGAAGAGGTCGATCTCAGGCGGCACTACTGGATCACCTGCCATCGCGATCTTCGCCAGTCGCCGCGGGTGCGTGCGGTCATCGATTTCCTGCGCGAGGCGGTGACCGGCGAGGACGTCAGGTTCATTCCGCCCTGGGTGAAGCGATAAGGCGCCACCGAGCAGTGTTCTTGGCGAGTTGACCCATTCGACGGCCGGGTCTATGCCCGAAGGATGTTGGTGCCAGCAGGTGAATGAGGAGAAGTGACCATGCAGCATACCCGCGAGATCTTTGATTGGGCCGATCCGTTTCGCCTTGTCGAGCAGCTGACCGACGAGGAGCGCATGGTGCAGGAGACGGCGCAGGCTTATGCACAGGACAAGCTGGCGCCGCGCGTGCTCGAAGCCTTCCGTCACGAGAAGACCGATCCGGAGATCTTTCGCGAAATGGGCGAACTCGGACTGCTCGGGCCGACGATCGCGCCGGAATATGGTGGCGCCGGCCTGGGCTACGTCGCTTACGGTCTGATTGCCCGCGAGGTTGAGCGCGTCGACAGCGGCTACCGCTCGATGATGAGCGTGCAGTCGTCCCTCGTCATGGTGCCGATCGACGCCTTCGGCTCCGAGGCGCAGAAGCAGAAGTACCTGCCGAAGCTTGCGACCGGCGAGTGGATCGGCTGCTTTGGCCTCACCGAACCCAACCACGGCTCAGATCCGGGCTCGATGGTGACGCGGGCGAAAAAGGTTGATGGCGGCTACAGCCTGACCGGCGCCAAGACCTGGATTTCCAATGCCCCGATCGCCGACGTATTTGTCGTCTGGGCCAAGACCGAAGACGGCGTCATACGTGGCTTCATCCTCGAGAAGGGCTGGAAGGGCCTGTCGGCGCCGGCGATCCACGGCAAGGTCGGCCTGCGCGCCTCGATCACCGGTGAGGTGGTGATGGATGAGGTGTTCGTACCGGAGGAGAACCTGCTGCCCAACGTCTCGGGCCTCAAGGGCCCGTTCACCTGCCTGAACTCGGCCCGCTTCGGCATTGCCTGGGGGGCGCTCGGCGCTGCCGAGGACTGCTATGCCAGGGCACGTCAATATGTGCTCGACCGCAAGCAGTTCGGCCGGCCGCTGGCTGCCAACCAGCTCATCCAGAAGAAGCTCGCCGACATGGTGACCGAAATCGCGCTCGGCCTGCAGGGCTGCATCCGGCTCGGCCGCATGAAGGAGGACGGGCACCCGCCCGTGGAACTGACCTCCATCGTCAAGCGCAATTCCTGTGGCAAGGCCCTCGACATCGCAAGGCTGGCGCGCGACATGCTCGGCGGCAATGGCATTTCCGACGAGTTCGGCATTGCCCGCCATCTCGTCAACCTCGAGGTGGTCAACACCTATGAGGGAACCCACGACGTCCACGCCCTTATCCTCGGCCGCGCCGTCACGGGCATAGCCGCCTTCGCCAATTGAAACAAGTAAACCATCGCGCAAATTGAAACCTGCGCGACAATGTGCAAGCTTCCCATGACCGCGTTTAGATTGTGCGCGGCATGGGGGATTGCACATGCTTTTGCTTCTTGCATTTCTGATTGGAATTATCGCGGGTCTCAGGGCCATGACGGCGCCTGCCGCCGTTGCCTGGGCCGCTGCTCTCGGCTGGCTTGACGTTTCGCAGACGCCGCTTGCCTTCATGGGATACCGTTGGGCCCCATGGGTGTTCACCCTGCTCGCTGTGGTCGAGCTGATCACCGACCAGCTGCCCTCGACCCCGTCCCGCAAGGTTCCGATGCAATTTGCCGCTCGCTTGATCATGGGCGGGCTGGCGGGCGCCACGATCGGTGTTACCGGCGTCTCACTCATTGGCGGACTGATCGCGGGCGTCGTTGGCGCAGCGATTGGCACGTTCGGTGGAGCGGCGGCTCGTGGTAAACTCGCCGCCGCCTTCGGCAAGGATACACCGGCAGCGCTGATCGAGGATGCGGTTGCGATCATCGGCGCGCTCATCATCGTGGGAGCAGTGTGATGCCTAGTTTCGACGCCATCGTCATCGGGGCCGGCCAATCCGGTCCCTTCCTCGCCGCGCGCATGGTCGCGAAGGGCATGAAGGTGGCGTTGATCGAACGCAAGTTCCTCGGCGGCACCTGTGTCAATGCCGGCTGCATGCCCACCAAGACGCTGGTGGCAAGTGCCCGTGCCGCCCACATGGCGCGGCGCGGCGCGGACTTCGGCGTGGTGCTTCCAGGTGGCGTGGGTATCGACATGACTGTCGTGCGCAAGCGTGCCGAAACCGTGACGATGAACGCCCGCAACGGCCTGATCAACTGGTTCGCCGGAATGGACGGCATGACCGTCATCTATGGGCATGCCCGCTTCGAGGACGCCCATAGCGTGACCGTCAACGGCGAGATCCTGACGGCCCCAAAGATCTTCCTGAATGTCGGCGCGCGGCCGACCATTCCCGATATGCCCGGGATTGGCGGCATAGACTACCTGACAAGCACCTCGATCATCCATCTCGACCGTCTTCCGAGGCACCTTGCTGTCATCGGCGGCAGCTATATCGGGCTTGAGTTCGCGCAGATGTATCGCCGGTTCGGCGCTGAGGTGACGGTGATCGAGCGCGGGCCGAAGCTTGCTTCGCGTGAGGATGCCGACATTTCAGACGCGATCGCTGACATCCTGCGCTCGGAAGACATTGCCGTACATACGGATGCCGACGGGATCGGATTTGCCAATACGGCCAACGGCATCAGCGTCAGCATCGGCAATGGTCAGCCGGCCATTGAGGCGAGCCACGTGCTGGTTGCCACCGGGCGCACGCCGAACACCGACGACCTCGGTCTTGACAAGGCAGGCGTCGCCACCGACCGGCGCGGTTACATCACCGTTGACGACAAGCTTGCCACCAATGTCGAGGGGATCTTCGCGCTCGGCGATTGCAATGGCCGAGGCGCCTTCACCCACACATCCTACAATGACTTCGAGATCGCTGCCGCGAACCTTCTCGACGGCGAGGATCGCAAGGTCAGCGATCGCATTCCTGCTTATGCGCTCTATATCGACCCGCCGCTCGGCCGCGTCGGGATGACCGAGAAGGAAGCACGGGCGTCGGGCCGCACCATCATGATCTCCACACGGCCGATGAGCCGTGTCGGCCGCGCCAACGAGCGCGCCGAGACCAAGGGCTTCATGAAGGTGATCGCCGATGCCGAAACGCAGCAGATCCTGGGTGCTGCAATCCTCGGGATCGAAGGCGACGAGGCGATCCACGGTTTCATCGACGCGATGAATGCCAAGGCGCCCTATCCGGTGCTGAAATGGGCGGTGCCGATCCATCCAACCGTGTCAGAACTCATTCCGACATTGCTCGGGGATTTGAAGGCGGTCTAGCAAATCGCCGCGGCGGCCGGTCTGGGGTGAGAGCCGCAATCCATGATCTCTCGCCCACTCGAAATCTTCGGTTACGTCGTCGCGGAGGGTTATTGGAGTGAGGTGCGCCACTCGATATCCCTTATGACCACGGTGGGCGCACGCCCAGCAATCCGGGCAACACCGTCCCCTGCCCGTGATCGCCTCAGGCCGCCGCGACCAGATGCCGATCGCCGATGTCCGTCAGCTGATTGTAGACCGGCTGGTATCCGAGCGGCCGGATCGGGCTTTTGATCTCGCGCGCCGCTGCGTCATAAAGCCGGCGCTCTCGGCGTGGATCCGGAACCGGCACCGCGCTGAGCAGCTGGCGCGTATAGTTGTGCCGCGGGTTTTCGAAGATCTGCCGGCGGGTTCCCACTTCCACGAACTGGCCCATATACATCACCGCCACGCGGTGACTGATCTGTTCGACCACGGCCATGTCGTGGGAGATGAACAGATAGGCAATGCCGGTCTCGTTCTGGATATCCTGCAGTAGATCAAGAACCTGCGCCTGGATCGATACGTCGAGCGCCGAGACGCTTTCGTCCGCGATGATGACCTTCGGTGACAGCGACAAGGCGCGCGCAATCGAGATGCGCTGGCGCTGGCCGCCGGAAAATTCGTGCGGATAGCGATTGATCTGATCCGAAGACAGGCCAACCCGGCGGAACAAGTACTCCACCCGGTCCTTGAGCTCGGAGCCCTTGGCAAGGCCATGGATTACCAACGGCTCGGCCACGAGATCGCCAACGCGATAGCGCGGATCGAGCGAGGCATAGGGATCCTGGAACACCATCTGCACGTCGCGGAGGATCGGCTTCATCGCCCGGCGACCGAGCCCGCTCGTCTCCTGTCCCGCAACCCGGATCGAGCCTGTCCACGGGATCAGGTTCATCAGCGCCTTGCCGGTCGTCGACTTGCCGCAGCCGCTTTCACCGACCAGCGAGAGTGTCTCGCCCTTCGCGATCTCGAAGCTCAGGCCCTCGACCGCATGGACGCGGCTCACCGGACGCTGGAGAATGCCGCCCTTGATGTCGAAACGCACGGTGAGATCCCTCACCTCCACCAGCGCCCCGTCGGTCCGTGCCGCAGCCTCCGTGGTCGCGGAGACAGGAACGGCGGGGATCGGTTTTGCTCGCTTCGGCGTGTCGATGCCGTGCATTTCCCCGAGCGTTGGAACCGCCTCGAGCAGCATCTGCGTGTAGGGCGCGCCCGGTTTTTCGAAGATGTCGTGCACGGTGCCGTATTCCACGGCTTTGCCATTCTTCATCACCAGGACATGGTCGGCCATTTCCGCGACGACGCCCATGTCGTGGGTGATCATGATCACCGCCGTTCCATTCTCCTTCTGCAGGTGGCGGATCAGGCTCAGGATTTGCGCCTGCACCGTTACGTCAAGCGCCGTGGTCGGTTCGTCGGCGATCAGGATATCGGGGCCTTGCGACAGCGCGATCGCGATCATCACACGTTGACGCATGCCGCCTGAAAGTTCATGCGGGTATTGGCTTAACCGCCGTGCCGCGTCTGATATCTGCACTTGTTCCAGAAGCCGCAGGGCCTCGGCCATGGCTTCGGCATGGCTCATCGGCCGTTGCGCCGTGATCGCTTCGACGAGCTGGCGCCCGATCGTCAGGACCGGATTGAGCGAGGTCATCGGCTCCTGGAAGATCATTCCGATTTCCTTGCCGCGTAGCTTGCGCAGTCCCTCGTCGTCGAGCGCGAGGACATCACGGCCCTTGAACAGCGCCAGGCCGGAAGCGACCCGTGCCATCGGCTTCGGCAGCAGCTGGATCAGCGACAGTGCCGTCATCGACTTGCCGGAACCGCTTTCGCCGGCGATGCACAGCGTTTCGCCGCGCATGAGATCGAAACTCAGGCCGTCGACGACGGTCTTCGCGCCCATGGGGGTCGCCACCTGTGTCACGAGATCGCGAACAGAAAGTAGCGGTTCTGAGGATGTCTTGTGCGTCGTCGTCATGGCTTGCGATCAATAAGGGTGAAAGAAGCGGAGCCGCGTTTGAAACGCGGCTCCGCATGGCTTATTCGAACACGATCCGCGGGAAGTAGAACGACACGACCCAGTTCGGCATGTCGACGATTTCGCTGATGCGCAGGTCGCCGCAGACCGAGCAGAGCATATAGGCGTCGTCGGCGGAGAGGTTGTAAAGCTTGCCGAGCAGATCGACCATGTTGGAAACGGCGGCCTTGGCCCCATCCATCAGGTCCGCTCCGATCCCGGTCGTCACCTCGTAGCCCTTGGCGTCGAGATGACGGGTCACCGGGCCGGGCGTGGTGAAGCGCGGCATGGACAGCTTGGCGCCCTTGACGAGATCCAGCGTCACCGTGAGGTTCATCTGGCTTTCGATCGCCGTGCCGCAAACCTCGCCATCGCCCTGTGCAGCGTGCGTGTCGCCGATCGAGAACAGGCCGCCAGCGACTTCAACCGGCAGGTAAAGCACAGAGCCGGAGGACAGGTCCCGAATGTCGAGGTTGCCCCCCACCCGCCGCGGCGGAACAACCGAATGACGCCCTTCTTCCGCCAGCGCCAGCCCGATCGTGCCGGCGAACGGTTTCAACGGCACGCGGCCGTTCTTGCCGAACATAGCCGGCTCCATGCTGACGGGATCGTATTTCCACACCGTCAGTGCCGGGCTGGTGAACTGATCCGCCAGAAGTCCGAAACCCGGAATGATCCCCGTCCAGCCGAAGCCGGAAGGCTCGAACTCGTGGATGGTGATCTTGACCGCGTCCCCGGGCTCGGCCCCGTCGATATAGACGGGACCGGTGACCGGATTGACCTTCGAGAAATCCAGCGTCGCGACATCGGCCGCGGTGCTGTTGGCATTGAAGTGCCCGCTGCCGCTATCCATGCATTCGAAGCGGATTGTCGAGCCCGGCGCGACTTTCTCGACAGGCGGGATCGAACGATCCCACCCGAAGTGATGATGCGCGCCGTGGATGGTGTAGTTACAGTTATTGCACATCTTTGGCGTAAACCTGCTCGTAGTTGATGGGGATGTGGACCGGATCGACGAAAATCGCGTCCGGACCACCGAGCCGCTCGGAGCGGATGGTGAATCGCTGCTCGTTGAAGACTGGTGCCCACGGGGCATCCTTCATGATGTCGAGGAAGATCGACCGCCAGGCTTCCTCGCGTTCAGCCTTCTTGGCCGGATCGGTGATCGAATCGGCCGCGGTTGCGCGCTCTTCCAGTGCCTTGTTGCAGTAGTAGGACCAGTTCCAACCACCCTTGACCGCGCCCGAGCAGCCGAGGATCGGGCCGTAGAAGTTGGACGGATCCGGGAAGTCGGCGATCCAGGCCATGCCGCCCGACCAGACCATCGGCGCCTGGTCCGGCTCACCGCCGGCGGCAATGACATTGGCCTGGGCCAGCGACTTGATTTCAGCCTTGATGCCGATGGCGGCGAGATCCTGTTGGATCGCCTGGGCGATGCGAGGCTGCGGGTCGGTGTTGTAGACGTAGAGTTCGGTTTCGAATCCGTCCGCCAGACCGGCTTCCGCCAAAAGCTTCTTGGCGCCCTCCACGTCGTACTTGTAGCCTTCGAAGTCCTTGGCGAAGCCCGGCATGGTCGGCGGCAGAGGCTGGTTCGCCGGAACGCCGCGGCCGTTGATGATGCGGATGATGCGATCCTTGTTGATCGCCATGTTGACGGCCTGACGCACCTTGACGTTGTCGAAGGGCTTCATCGTCGTCTTCATGGTGACGTAGCCGGTGTGCAGCTGACCGCCCTCGACAATCAGCTTGGCATAGGTCGGGTCGTTCTTCACCTCGAGGAACTTCGCCGGCGGAATGCCGTCGCCGGCGACGTCGACCTCGCCTTTCTGCAGGCGCAGAAGTGCCACAACCGGCTCCTGGCCAACCTCAAAAGTGATCTGGTCGAGCTTCGGAAGGCCAGCGTTCCAGTAATCCTTGTTGCGCTCGAACACGAGCTTCTGGCCGAGCGTCCACTCGCCAAGCTTGAACGCGCCCGTACCGACCGGATGCTTGCCGAAATCGGCGCCCCATTTTTCGACTTCTTCCTTCGGGACGACAAAGGAGAAGTTGATCGCCATGACGTGCAGGAAGGTGGCGTCCGGACGGGTCAGTTCGAACTTGATCGTGTAGGGATCAACGACAGTGACGCCCTCCAGCGACTTGGCCGAACCGTCGGCCATCTTGTCGAAGCCCTTGATCGAGCCAAAGAAGCCAGCGCCGGGGCTCTGGGTCGCCGGGTTGGTGACGCGGTCCAGCGAATATTTCACGTCCTCGGCAGTCATTTCGCGGCCGTTGTGGAACTTCACGCCCTTGCGCAGCTTGAAGGTGAAGGTCTTGCCGTCGTCGGAGATGGTGTAGTCCTCGGCGAGATCTTTCCGAAGTGTGGAAGTGCCGGGTTCGTAGTCCATGAGACCGTCGAACAGGCTCTTGATCATCGACCAGTTCTGCCAGTCATAGCCGATGGCCGGATCGAGCGTCGACACGTCGTCCTTGTAGGTCACGACCATCTGGCCGCCCTGTTTGATGTCATCGGCGTGTACCGCCGTCATGCCCGCTGCGGCAATGGCAAAGAACGCCACGCCTGCAAGAAGTGTCTTACGCATTTGCAATTCTCCTCTGGTTTTTTTGTACCTGTTCACGTTATCCGCCGACGATCGTCAGCGAAGCTTGATGCGCGGATCGATCATCGGGGCGATGAGGTCCGCCATGAGATTGCCGACGACGATGGCCAGGGCCGAGACCAGCGTGACTCCCATGATGATCGGAATGTCCACCCGCTGGATCGCCTGCCAGGCAAGCTGGCCGATACCGGGCCACCCGAATACGCTTTCGACGACGACGATGCCCGACATGAACATCCCGATGTCGATTCCGATCATCGCGATTACCGGCAGAATGGCATTGGGCAGCGCGTGGCGGAAAATCACCGTGGCGCGGCCAAGCCCCTTGGAATGAGCCGTGCGGATGAAGTCCTGGCGCAGCACCTCGATCATCGAGGAACGCATCATGCGCGCATACCAGCCCGCTCCCAGCACTCCGAGAGTGAGCGACGGAAGCACCAGATGCGAAAAGGTGCCGTAGCCGCCGATCGGAAACCAGCCGAGCTGCACGGAAAAAACGTAGAGCATCAGGATGCCGATAACGAATTGCGGCGCCGAAACGCCGACGAAGGAAAGGAGCATCAGCCCGTTGTCGAGCCCCGAGCCACGGCGCAGCGCCGAGACGAGACCCATGGCGATGCCGAGAATGAGTTCGCAGGTGATCGCCCCTGCCATCAGAAGCAGGCTTGCCGGCAGGCGCGAGGCGATCAGCTCTACCACCTCGGTTTTCTGCAGGTAGGAGCGGCCGAAATCGCCGTGCAGCAGTCCGGTCGCATAGCGCAGATACTGCTGGTAGAATGGCAGGTTGAGCCCGAGTTGCTGACGGATGCTTTCCACTGTCTCGGCCGTCGCGCTGCGCCCGGCGATCTGGCGGGCCGGATCGGCCGGCAAAAGGTAAAGCAGCACGAAGGTGACCAGACTGATGCCGACCAGAATGAGCGCCGATTGCAGCAGGCGGCGGGCGATGTAGGAGATCATCAGTGGTGCCCCTGCTGAGTCGGGTCGAGGATGTCGCGCAGGGCATCGCCGACGAGATTGAACGCGAGCGCGAGCAAGATGATCGCAAAACCCGGAATGAAGACGAGCCAGGGCGCGCTGGTGAAATAGGTCTGGTTCTCGAAGATGATGTTGCCCCAGGAGGCCGTCGGCGGCTGGACGCCGATGCCGAGGTAGCTGAGCGTCGCCTCGAGCAGCACCGTCGTTGCAATGCCGAGCGTCGCATAGACGACGATGGTCGATAGCAGATGCGGGAAAATGTGGCGGGTGAGGATGCGGAAAGTCCCTGCTCCGAGCGCCCGTTCAGCCTCTACGAAATCCCGCTCGGCAAGCGAACGCGTTTCCGTGTAGAGCACGCGGGCGATCTGCACCCAGTTGACCATGGCGATCACCATGGCAACGATCAGGAGGCTCGGGCGGAAGATCGCCGCAAGCACGATGGCAAGCAACAGCGCCGGAAATGCCATCATCAGATCGGTGAAGCGCATCAGCACAGTACTCACCCAGCCCTTGAAATAGCCGGCAGTGATACCGACCGCCGAGCCGATGAGGACGGAGACGCCGTTGGCGATGACGCCAATGATCAGCGAGGTGCGCGCGCCGTAGATGATGCGGCTCAAGAGATCGCGGCCGACCAGATCGGTGCCGAACCAGAACTGCGCGGTCGGCGCGAGCGGCGCGCCCTCGAGCGTCAGTCCTTCGAAGAACTGTTCATCCGGATTGTAAGGAACGATCCATGGCGCAAACACTGCGGCGAAAACGATCAGCGCAATGACGATCAGCCCGAAAACGGCAAGTTTGCGCTTCAGGAGGCGGCGAAAGACGCCAGGTGTCGGGGCAACAGGGACGGAGATGGCGACCTCAGCCACGGCGCTTGCCCTCGTTCAACCCGGTTTTCTCCAGAATGATTTGAGCGACCTCGTCGATCGTTCGGCGTTCGTCCATCGCGCGGCGGCGAAGCAGCGCATAGGCGGCGTCGGCCGGCAGCCGCTCCCGCACCATCAGGATCGCGGTGGCCGCGGCAAGGTTTTCCCGGTTCGCCAGACGTTCGGAGAGCGTTGCGACCTCGCTTGCGAGCGACTTGCGGCGTTTAAACGCATGCGTGGCAATGACCAGCGCGCTATAGACGCCCGAGCTGCCGATCGGCTTCAGCAGCTGCGCGTCGGCGCCGTGGCTGACGGCCCAGGTGATCCGTCCCGGTGCTTCGCTGCCGATCAGGGCGATCGTCGGAATGGGCGCCTCGCCGGCGCTCCAGGGAAACTGCTCATCATAGCCCATGTCGGCGTCGAACATCAGCACGTCGAAATCCTGAAACGACTGTTCGGCCGCAAGCTCCGGCCAGACGGTCACGGCGCTGACGCCGATACGCGCGAACTGGCGTTCCAGCGCCTCGGTATTGGCGTGTTGGCGGTGCAGGATCAGCGCTCTTAGGCCTTCGAAGGAAGGCGTCATGAAGCCATTGTTCATTAGACGAGTCTCAGCTGTGGTCGGGACGGAGTCGTCGCGGTTTCGATTGCGGGAACGGCAAGCGCCGAGCGGATGAGGAAGGGATCCGGTGCGATCGCGTCGCGTCCTTGCCGGACGATATCATAACGGCCGCCGGCAGTCGCCCGAGCGACATGCGCGACCACGTGAATGTGGTTGTTGGCCGGGTCGATCCGCAACGGGCCGAAGGGCGTTTCGACCGCGCGTGCCTTGACCGCTTCGAGCACATCGAGTGCCGCCGCCTCGCCTGCGACCTCGATCCCGGCAGCGATCAGCAGAACCGCCGAATAGGCCTGCGCGAAGAAGGCCGATATGCCGGCGGCGCGAGCGTCTTCTGGAAGTCCCGCGAGAAAGCGCGCGTTCTCCTGCGTCTCCAGCGTTTCGAAATAGGTGGCTGTGGTGTAGTGCCCTTCGGCCGCGGGCATGATCTTGACGATCTCGTTCTCACCGAGATTGCAGCTCAGCACCGGGCGACGGCCCGGCGCGAAATCGCCGTCGCGCTCGCCGAGCGCGCGATAGGCGCGCAGGAAAGCGTAGGATGACGGTCCAATCAGCGAATTGAGGATGAAATCCGGCTTTTTGCGGTGAATTTCATCGATGATACGGTCGATATCGGCGTCGCCGAGCGGAACGTGCCTTTCGCCGAGGACCTCGCCACCGGAACGCAGGATCACATCACGAGCAATACGGCAGGTCTCCCAGCCCCAAATGTAGTTTGAGCCGAGGAGGAAACCCCGGCGGCCGAAGGCAGGAAGGGCGAATTCCAGAAGCGGTAGAATGTGCTGGTTGGCGCAGGCACCGACATAGACAACATTCTCGTTCGCCTCGAACCCCTCGTAGACGCAGGGGTACCAGAGGAGTGCCTGCGTCTTTTCCAGGACCGGGATGACCTCTTTGCGGCTCCAGGATGTCGTGCAGCCGACAATATGTCGGACCTCGCCACCGCTCACCAGCTCGGCGGCAAGCGCAGCATAGCGATCGGTATTTCCCTTCGGATCGGCAGCGCTGGCCTCAAGCCGGAACGGCAGGCCGGTGCGTGCATTGACTGCGGCGATCCCGGCCATTGTGCCAGCGTAGCCCTGCTCACCCAGATCCGCGTAGGGACCGGAGCGGGAAAACAATACGCCGACCTGAACAACCGTCCGAGTGTCCAAAAAGCACCTATGAACGAAAAAACCCCACGCGGGATGTCATCCCGGTGAGGCCGAACCGCCTGATTTTTTTCGATGTTCGGAATTGATAGCGCCCTTTATATAGGGCCGTCAAGTATAGGCGAAGCAAGGATTGAAGTGACGACAACCATTCTGAGGGCCAGAAACTGTGCTCCCGGTCCTATATGCCGATGATAGCCTCAGCGCATTTCGGCGTCATCTCTTGACCCGCCGCCCAAACGACGAAATCAATCATGAAACCGGGCTGGAAAAGAGCCGCCCCGGCGCGTTTCCAAGCGAGCGACGATCCGATATCGTTGGGACCGAGGTCCTGCGGGAGCTCCACAGTTTGATCGATGTCTTGGGTCACGTTTACCCTGCGGCCAAGGCGCATAGTCGCTCACGGCGCGAACGCCATGGTGGAGGAGAACGATCGTCATGAATTGCCATGCCTCGCCTGTCGATCGACCGATTTGCAGCCCCGGAAGATGTCCACTCCGGCAAAGCCGCGTTCGAGCAAGATCTTCACGCGGTGTCAGACGGATGCCGGCTTCATGAACCAGAAAGCGCCCCAGCCGGGATCTCATGTTCCCGTCCTGCCCAGCCTTGCCGATTTTCATCCGCTGAGCGCCGCAGAAACGAAGGTCGTGGCACATCTGCAGCTCGGAGACTTCGACCGATTGGGCGACGGTCTGCGGCCGGAACAGGAAGATCCCGAGCGGACGGTGCGGGCGGACCTGTTGCGCTATCTCATCCTTGGCGACGGTGCCTATCGCTTGCATGAGAAGGGGTTGAGGCTGAGCGGAGCCTGGATCATTGGCATTCTCGACCTGGAGGGGTGCCGGATACCGCGCGACATCGGTCTCAAGGATTGTCACTTCGACGCCTCGCCGGTGCTGCGCTCGGCGGTTATCGACAATCTGTTCCTGGACGGTTCGGCCCTGCCCGGCTTGCAGGCCGACAGGTTGGAGGCACGGGGGGTCATTTCGCTTCGCGGCGCGATTGTTACCGGTGAAATCCGCCTTCCCGGCGCGCGGATTGGCGGTAGCATTGAGGCTGATGGCGTTTCGATCGCTTCGCCCGGCGATATGGCGTTCGACGCCGAGGCATTGGAAACACGCGGTGGTATCCTGTTGCGTGGCGCCAATGTGCGTGGCGGCATCAATCTTTCGGCGGCGCGCCTGGGGGGCGACGTCAATGCGGTCGGCGCACAGATTGAACGCCCGGGCGAAGTCGCATTGAACGCAGACGCGATCGTGGCAGGGGGCGACCTTGCCTTGCGTGGGGCGACCATCGTCGGCGAAACGCGCCTGCTCGGTGCCCGCTTCGGAGGTGACGTCAATTGCACCTCCGCATCATTTTCGCAGCCGGACGGCAATGCGCTGCGGCTCAATCGCGCCATCATCGACGGCGCATTCTTCCTGCGACAAGGTGCATCCGTCGAGGGTGCGCTCGACCTCACTGCGACGACGATCGGCGCGATCGATGACGATCAGAGCAGCTGGCCCAAGACTGGCGACCTGCTTTTGAACCGCTGCCGGTACGGTGCTTTCATTGGAGGACCAGCCGATGCGGCAAGCCGGCTCGACTGGCTATCGCGTCAGACGCCAGAACGGTGGAACGCGGACTTCTGGCCGCAGCCCTACGAGCATCTGTCGATGGTATTGCGGGAAATGGGCCATGACGAGGATGCCCGTGCGGTCTTGATCGCCAAGGAGCGACTGCAGCGGCGTGCGCGCCGAGCGCGTGCCAAAAATCCAATCTTGCGGGCAAGCCTGGCGATTGTCGACGGTGTGCTTGCCGTCACCCTTCGTTACGGGCGGCAGCCTCTGCTGGTGCTGGTCTGGCTGATGCTCTTTTGGGCGATCGGCACGGGTGTCTTCGCATTCGCCTATCGCGACGGTGCGATGAAACCGAACAATCCCATCGTTCTGCGTTCCCCCGAATGGACGATGTGTGATCTCCCGCGAACCGAAATCCGCTATATGCCATCAACCGGACAGGACCTGGCTGGACGTGCCGCGGTCGGGGAAGACCAGCTCACTTGCTTCCGCAATCAGCCGGAAGCGGCCAGCTACCCGGAGTTCAATGCGCCAATGTACTCGCTGGATGTACTCCTGCCGGTAGCGTCCATCGGTCAAAGGGAATACTGGCGACCGGATTCGATGAAACCAAACGGCGCGTTCTCCTTGAGATATTTTTTCTTCCAGTCCGTCATCGGCTGGGCCCTCAGCCTTCTGGCTGTCGCTGGTTTCTCCGGTCTGGTGAAATCACACTAAAATAGCCGGACGCGACTCGCTATCAAGGCTGAAGATGCGTGAGTTCCTCACCAAGCTGTCGCAACGGCAGCACCTCGATTTCGTTGTTGAGAGGATAGGCCTCGGACCCTGGGTAAACGACGATGCGGCGATCGGGCTTCAGTTCCAGACAGGCGTTATGAAAGCCGCGTTCCACTTTCGGAGTGAGACTTCGCTTGATCTCGATTGCCCAACGGCGCCCGCCGGGCAGAGTGACAACGAGGTCGACCTCGGCGCCGGCAGCGGTACGATAGAAGTTCGCATGTGCGCCCACTGGCATAGCGGCATGAAGCGTTTCGATCACGAATCCTTCCCAACTGGCGCCGGCGATCGGGTGCCCGAGAATATCCTCGAGCGTTGTCAATCCAAGTAGACTGTGGAGCAGCCCGGAGTCGCGAACGTACACACGCGGCGACTTTACCAGGCGTTTGCCCGCATTGTTGTGCCAGGGTTCGAGCCGACGCACCAGAAGCAGATCCACCATGAGATCGAGATAGGAAGCAACAGTCTTTCCGTCGACGCCAAGTGCGCGGGCGAAGTCTGCCGCATTGAGAAGGCCGGATTGATGGTGCGCGAGCATTGTCCAGAATCGGCGTAGCGTTTCGGCAGGGATCCTTGGTCCAAGAAGCGGAATGTCCCGTTCTAGGTACGTTCGAATGAAATCAAGGCGCCACCGCCGGCTAACAGCATCTGTCCTGGCCAGAAGACTTTCAGGAAACCCACCCCGGTTCCACAGCGTATTGAGCTCAGTCGTGTGGACCTCGAGGCCGTCAATTGGGGCAAGCTCCAAATATGCTATCCGTCCAGCCAGGCTCTCGCCGGACTGTTTCAGGAGATCGATTGAGGCCGAGCCGAGCAAAAGGAAACGGCCGCTGCGCAATCCCTTTCGCCGCCCCTTGTCGATTAGTCCACGAAGAGCCTGGAAGAGGTCCGGAAGGCGGTGGACCTCGTCGAGAATAACCAGTTTATCCTCGTGACCGGAAAGGTAGAGCTCCGGTTCGGAGAGCTTGGCTCGATCGGCGTCCGACTCCAGATCGAGATAGATCGACGGCCGCTGTTCGCCTATTTCCAATGCGAGCGTTGTCTTTCCTACCTGTCGAGGTCCCAGCAAAGCGACGGCCGGATTGGAATCGATGAGCTCAATGAGTTCTAATGTTTTTCGCCTGCGGATCATCCTTGCAATTATGGAGTTCAGATCCAGAAATGCAAGGTTAAATATCGAGATGGGAAGGGAGACATGCGATTCAGATCCCTAGGCAAGCGACAGCACGCTAACGATCTCAAGTCGTGAAGTGGCGCCAGAGCGAGTCATATCCGCGGGGCGCGCGCGTCCGCTGCGCCGGGTTGCAACGTTGTAGCAGCTCGACGCCTGCTGCACCGACCGATGGCGTGATTGCTCCTCCGCCTCGGTGAGAGGACGCGATCTTCCAGATGTTCCGCTTTCAAGAACTATAGTGCGCTTTGCATCTCTCGGCAGAGAATCCCAAAGTTCAGCTTTCCTAAAGAGTTGGGATTTTCAATCCGCGGCCGCCGCAGCCGGAGGTTTGCTGTCTGGGTCGACCCGATCGACACCAAAAAGCTGACGCTTGACCGCCTCCCTGACCGTTTGAACGTATATATAGAGGAGTGGAATTATCAGGAGGCCGAGGACCGATCCGACCACCAGGCCGCCGAGAACCGTCGTGCCGATTGCCTGCCTGCTGCCTGCTCCCGCACCTGTAGCCACGACCAGCGGCACCACGCCAAGCACAGATGCCATCGCAGTCATCAGCACTGGCCTGAAGCGCTGTGACGTGCCATCGGTCGCCGCTTCCATGATGCTCAGCCCTTCCTCCCGGCGCTTCTTGGCGAACTCCACGATGAGAATCGCATTTTTGGCGGCCAGTCCGACCAGCAGCAGCAGGCCAATTTGGGCATAGATGTTGAGGTCGATACCACCAATCAGAAGGCTGCCCAACGCCCCCAGAACGGCCACTGTCACGGACAGCATCACTGCAAGCGGGACGCTCCAGCTTTCATATTGGGCAACGAGGAAGAGGTAGGTGAAAAGGATCCCTGCAATCAGGATGATTGTTGTTTGGTTACCGGCCTGCTTCTCCTGAAGCGCCATGCCCGTCCATTCGTATCCGAAGCCGGGTGGCAGCTTTTGCGCAGCGAGTGTCTCCATGGCGTCCAGGGCGGCGCCTGTACTCGTTCCCGCGGCAGCCTGTCCGTTGATCGCCGCGGACGGGAAAAGATTGTAGCGGCTGATGGAGTTGGGTCCGTAGACGGTAGAAATGGAAAGCAGTCCCTGTAGCGGAATAAGGCTCCCCGACTGGCTTCGCACTCTGAGCCGTTGAATGTCCTCGATGCGGGTTCGAAAACTCGGTTCGTCCTGAAGGCGAACCTGGTATACGCGCGAAAAAATGTTGAAGTCGTCGACATAAGACGATCCCAGGTGGGCTTGCAGCGTGTTGAAGATCGTGGCGGGCGAAACCCCGTAAAGCTCCGTGCGCTTCCTGTCGATATCGAGATAGACCTCGGGAACGTCGGCGGAAAAAGTGCTGAAGACACTGGTCAATGTCTTCGTCTGGTTTGCTGCGATAATCAGGCCCCTCATGACTTCGGCGAGCTCCGCCTGGCTTTGCCCGGCCCGCGCCTGAAGTCGGAAGTCAAAACCCCCAGTCGTCCCGAGACCCGGAATTGCAGGCGGATTAAACGGCACGACCGAGGCGGTCGAAATCGCGGCGAACTCCGCGCGCAATCGGTTCATGAGAGCAAAGACGCTTTGATCGGCCCCCCGTTCATTCCAGGGCTTCAGCGCGGAAATGATCATTCCCGAATTGGAGCCGCCGCCCCCAACCATGCTTGCGCCGGCAATTCCGATCGTATTTGCAACGCCCGGCGTGCGTTGAAGCACGGAACTGACGACCGCAATTGTCTGCTGCGTGCGTTCGAGCGAAGCGGCGTTCGGCAATTGCACATTCATGAAGAGATAGCCCTGGTCTTCCGAAGGAACAAAGCCGGTCGGAAGGATGCGATAGAAACCGTATGTACCGCCCACGATGACAGCAAAAACCAGCGCGCTGAGGGCAAGCTTGCGGGCAAAGAGATCGAGCAACCGCAGATAAAACCGCCGTGAAGCATCCAGTCCCTGGTTCACCTTGACAAAAAACCGCGAGCGGCTCTCGGGAGTGGGGCGCAGCATCAGAACGCAAATTGCCGGACTGAACGTCAGCGCGTTGATCGTTGAGAAAGTGATCGTGACCAGGATGGTGACCGCAAATTGCCGATAGAGCTCACCGGTTATTCCGGCGAGAAAGGCGACCGGCACGAAGAGAGCGGCCAGCACCAGTGTGGTGGCGACAATCGGGCCCGTGACCTGGTCCATGGTGCGGAGTGTCGCCTCGCGCACGTCGACGCCGGTTTCGCTCATGACGCGCTGGACGTTTTCCACGACGATAATCGCGTCGTCGACGACCAGAGTGACGGCAAGGATCATGGCGAACAGCGTGATTGTATTCGCTGAATAGCCCATCACGTAAAGCACGGCAAAGCCGCCTATCAGCGAAACGGGAATCGTCAACGTGGGAATGACCGTCGCACGCCAGTCCTGCAGAAAAAGGAAGACGACCGCCACGACAAGCACAAAGGTGATTGCCAGCGTAATGAAAATTTCCTCGATGGTTTGGCGAACGAAAGTGGTCGTGTCGAAAACGACCGTATATGCGACGTCGTCAGGAAACTGCTTCGACAATGTTTGCAGTTCCGCAAGGACGGCGGCTGACACGGCGAGCGCATTTGCATCCGGAGATTGATAAACGACAACCGTGGCACTCGGCTGCCCGTTCAGGGTTGAGGCCGTGTCGTATGATTGCGCTCCGAGCTCCACCCGGGCGACGTCGCGAAGACGGACGATCGCTCCGTCTCTGTTGGTGCGGACGATGATGTTGCCGAACTCTGTTGCGTCCGCAAGCCGTCCCTGGGCCTGGACCGTCAATTGCAATTGCTGGCCAGTCGGCGATGGAGGAGATCCTAGCTGGCCGGCGGATGCCTGCGCGTTCTGGCCCTGGATGGCCGCGGTCAAGTCGGATGCCGTCACCCCAAGCGCCTGCATCCGATCGGGGTTCATCCAGACGCGCATGCTGTAGACGGGACCAAATACGCTGGCTTCCCCGACGCCCGGCAGGCGTGCGATCGCATCTCGGATACTGACCGTCGCGTAGTTGCTGATGAAGACGTCGTCCTTGGTCCCCTTTGGGGAATAGACCGCAAAACCGAGAAGCATGCTCGAGGAGCGACTTCTCACCGAGACGCCTGTTTGGGAGACCGCAGCAGGAAGGCGTGGTGTCGCCATTGCGACGCGATTTTGTACGTTGACTTGGGCAATCGCCGGGTCTGTCCCTGCCGCAAATGTGACCGTCAGACTATAGCTGCCGTTGTTGGTGCTCGACGACGACATGTAGAGCATGTCTTCGACACCATTCACCTGATCTTCGATCAGTGCCCCCACACTGTCAGTCATGACACTGGCACTCGCACCCGGATAACTTGCCGTCACCTGGACTTCGGGCGGGGTGATCTGCGGAAACTGCGCGACGGGTATCTGAAGGAGGGAGACGAGTCCTGCGATGATCATGACGATCGCAATAACCATCGCGAACCTTGGCCGGGCAATGAACGGCGCGGATATATTCATTGCGGCGTACCGGATGGTGACAGGACGGGAGTGGCAGAGGTCAGGTTGTTGTCATCAGGGGATATCTGAGTGACGGTCACGGCCAAGCCCTCGGAGACATTCTGCAGGCCCTCGACGATCAGCTTCTCGCCGCCTTTCAAGCCGTCGTCCACCTCCCAGTTTGCTCCCACTTGTTGGGAGACTTTTATGCGTCGAAGCGCGACCTCGTTCTTTTCATCGACGAGCAACACAAACTTGCCCTCGCGATCCTGCTGGACTGCTCCGAGCGGCACAACCGGGCGCCGCGTCTTTTCCCTTTCCGAAATTATCACCGTTACGAACTGGCCCGGGGTGAGCAGGAGCTCCGGATTGGGAAACAGCGCTCGAATTGCCAGTGTTCCCGTTGATTCGTCGATTTCGTTTCCGAAAAACTCGATCTTGCCGGGTTCCTTGTACTGCTGACCGTTGGATAGTCGCAGGGTAGGCTCGTACCGCTTTGCAAGATCGTCCTTGCTGGCACCTCCGGCAGCCGCACGCAGTTCAAGGATCGATCGGTCGCTGACAGAGAATACAACGCGGATCGGATCCAGCTCGACAATGCGAGCCAGTGTCACCGAACTGCCGCTGACGAAGCTGCCGACCGACAACTCGGCCGCCCCTATGCGCCCCTTGATCGGTGCGGTTATCCGGGTGTAGCTGAGATTAAGTTCGGCTTGGCCCACGCGCGCCTGCGCCGACATCACGGAAGCCTGAGAGGTTTCGACCGCGGCCTGGCTTTCTTCCAGCGTTGCACGCGATACGGTCTGTGTGGTCAGTGACTGATTTCGCGCAAGTCGACGCTGGGCGTCAGCGAGGGTCGCCTGCGCACTCGCAAGGGCAGCCTTGGCATCTGACAGGGATATTTCCATGGATCGAGGATCGATAAGGAAAAGGTCCTGATCCTTTTGGACGACCTGGCCTTCGTCGAAAAGGCGCTTGTCCAGGAAACCTTCGATCCGCGATCGAATATCGACGGCATTAACCGCTTCCACGCGCGCGACGAATTCGTGCTTGGGCGAAACATCTTCCACCGGAACGCTGATAACGCCAACCGATGGGGCAGCCTGTGCCAATGCACCCTCAGGCGCGGCCATCCAGGCTGCAAGCACGATCAACAGGCAGGCTGGCGGAACACGACATGACAGTTTCATCGACCAGTCTCCAGCAGAACCGAGATGGCTTCTTCAACTCCAGGCACTTAAAAGTAGGTATCAGATCGACCGCAATTCACAAATGCTACCGTTAGTCGCTGAAATCGGCAAGTCCCGGGACATCCAGGCTTGGAACGCTGATGGCGACCTGACGACGATGTCGTCGACAACAAGCCCTTCACGCATCCCGACTGGACCGATAAGCGGCCATGGGCCAAGGGCGACGGCAGCTTCGGCAATCCAACGGCATTCAGCAGCAGAGAAGGCGCCGTTGGGGCCAAAGGTGCGGATCAGCGCACAGGACAGGATGATCGCGAACAGGAGATGACAAGCGCCTGAAGCCAGGCCCCGGCACGCGGGTTCCTGCACGCAGGCAGAAAGCCGTGCGAGGTATCCTTCACTGAACCAAAGCAGAAAGTGCTGTGATCCGGCTTTTGCTGGCGGCATCAGGAAGCCTCAATCGGGCCGGTCCCTGTCTCGAATGCGTGTGGAAGGACGGTGAAGAGCCTGGCCTGGGAGACAGCAAGCCCTTCACCAAAGGCGTGGCCCGGAGGAAGGGCTCCGTGCGTGGCCATGGCTCAAACCTCCCAATCGCGAAAAGGTTCCGTCGGTCGTGAAAAATTCTCAGCAGACGACTGGGCGCCCCGTCATGAAAGGTTTTCTTCAGCAGCCCGCTCGCCGCGGTCTGAGCCTTGACCTGCATCCATATCCTTCGGCTCACCTTGATCTGGTTGTCCCGCAGTTCGGTCCCACAAGTAGGGCTGCCTGGCGCCGCATCGCAGGAGTATCGTGTGGGGAAAAGCACCCACATGGTTGACGCTACTCACCGTTGCGGTCGATCAGATGGCATCATCACAGGTTCGCCGAATCAGCAACTTTCAATATCGCCTACATGTTTATGCAGCATAAAACTGTATTTATCGGCCTTGCTTTCGATAAATCGCGCAACAAAAGATGTTTATTTATCCCTTGACTTAGTAATTTAAATTCCAAACTATAAGCACGGTTCTAGCTTACTTCACTGATGTCCGGAGGCGATGTCGTATTACATCGGGACACATGCAGTAACTCCGAACTAAGCCTGGGAGGAAGTTTCATCTTAATCGAGGAACTTTCATGGCACCGAATAAGAGCCGGGTTTCGGCTATTTGCGCATCTCCGGGACTGCCCGACGTCATAGGTTCAAGTTTGTTGGGAGATTCCTCGATGTGTTTCGTTGACACGAAACGCAAGGAGGAATCATTGGTAGATTTCATCGGTCGAACCCTCCCCACTGTTGTCATTTGCGAAGTGGCAAATGACGCTGACCTTGCAGTCGGCAGGGCCGTGCGTCGGCTGTCAAATGCCGAGCGGGATAGCTCGTTCAAGGTCATCTACGCGGTGGATCCCCTGATCGCGCGCCGGATCGACGAAATCTACGTCGATGGCATGCTAAACATCGTCTTCACCAACGACGACGATCAGCAGATCTATAAGGCGATATCGCTTGTTGCGCAGGGTGGCCACTACATCAGCGCGGCTGTCTTCAACAGCTTGTCGGCGCTCGATATTCGCAGTTTTCATTCCCTGATCAATAGCGGACCCGAGAGGATCGAGCGTCTTTCCGAGGGCAATCTCAGCGCCAGAGAGGAAATCGTGCTGAAGCTTTTTGCATATGGATTCAGCACGAAGGAAATTGCCGCCGAAATCCATGTGAGCACCAAAACGGTCGAGACATACAAGGCACGTGGAGCCGACAAGCTCAGCCTTTCCAGCCGGGCATCCATAGTAAAATATGGCGCATCGAGAGGCTGGTTCGACATATACAATACTTAAATCGCGCGCGTAAATAGAACGTACTATAGATGCTGCCGTCTATTCTACGGATCAATACAATTGCGCCTAAATATAAAATCGGATTTTCGCATTTTCCCTACATTTATTCTGTTTTTCCCGACTTCATTTCTTTTGTCGCGGGCATAACATTCTCTTGCGCCTGACGAGACTCGAGACTTGCCTAAAAAGCAGACGCTGCCGGATTCCGCAGCGAGAGTTTTTAGTGATCGTAAAACGGGGACATGACATGTCGAGAATAAGCATTATTGGCATCGGATATGTCGGTGCCGTTTCGGCTGCCTGTCTCGCGGAGGACGGTCACACTGTTGTCGCGGTTGACACCGATCCCTCGAAAGTGGCCAAACTCAATGTGGGTGAGCCGCCAATTGTCGAAGCTGGACTGGCGACGCTGCTGGCCCGAAACGTCAACCGTGGACGGCTCTCGGCCACGACAGATGTTTGCGCGGCAGTGGCCAATACTGACATAACATTCATCTGTGTGGGAACACCCAGCGCCGCCGAGGGCTCAGTTGAGCTCAACTATGTCAAGCAGGCGTGCAGCGATGTTGCCGGTGCCTTGCGCAAAAAGAACTCATTCCACTCCGTTGTCCTGCGTTCCACGATTGTACCAGGGACAATGGAAGAGACCTGCATACCGATCCTCGAGATGGTTTCGGGCCTGACGGCAGGGAGGGATTTCGGGGTTGGCTATTATCCTGAATTCCTTCGTGAAGGCACAGCCATCGATGACAACTACAATCCGGGCCTTATCGTTTTTGCCGCCCTCGACACCACGACTGAAAACATCCTGCGCGAGCTGAACGCTAGGCTTGCCTGCGTGTGCAGCGTCGTGCCGCTGTCGACCGCGGAAATGATCAAATATACCAGCAATTCGTGGCGCGCGGCCAAGATCACCTTCGCAAACGAAATCGGCAACATTGCCAAGAGCTGTGGGATCGACGGCCAGTTGGTCATGAAGGTTCTCTGCTCCGACAGCAAGGTGAGCATGTCGCCCTATTTCATGCGACCGGGGTTTGCTTTTGGCGGTTCCTGCCTGCCAAAGGATGTGCGCGCGCTGCGTCATGTCGCGCATAAAGGCGGTGTTGCGACGCCAATGCTGGATTCGGTCCTTGAGGCAAACACTCGCCAAATCGAGAGAGCCGAGAATCTCGTCCACAACAGCGGTGGCAGATCCGTCGGAATGGTCGGAATAAGCTTCAAGGCAGGGACGGACGATCTGCGGGAGAGCCCGCTTGCCGAGCTCGCATCACGACTGATTTCCAAGGGCTTCGGCCTGAAGGTCTACGACCCGAGCGTCCGTGTTGCCTATCAGAGCGAGCTTGGTGGATCCGGGCGCGGCGACGGCAAGGTTCCCGACCTTAAGGAACGACTGGTTGCCGGGATCGAAGAACTGATCGACGAAGCCGACGTCCTTTTGGTCGGCAATCGCTACGAAGAGACGATCGAGCCATTGGCAAGAGCTGCCGTGGCCAAAAGTCTTGTCGACCTCACGCGCCTCAGGCCGGATTTGCGGTCAGGCGGCTTCTACGAAGGCATTTGCTGGTAGGAGAGACCCGTATGCTTGTGCTTGGTCACATCCTCTACATGCTAGTTTTCGTGAGTATCGCGATTGCCGTACCAACCCACCGGCTTGCGGAGAATGCCGGCCTGGCGCTGACAATCGGCACACTGGGTATCTGGCGTTATGGCTGGGGTGCGGTGAATTTCGCAAGGGCGAAGCTCTTCATTCACTTCGCGCATCCAGCCCGACGAGCAGCTGCAGTCAAGGAATACGGGGCAAGAAACAGACCGGCTCACGCTTTCTTTGTCGTCACGACCTACAAGGTTGATGTCGCGGTAACAGTGCGTGTCTACCGCGCGATTTTTCGGGCTGCAGCCGCATCCCGGGGCGGCGCCACCGTCGTTGCCTCTGTCGTGGACGTTGCTGACGAGCGTTTGGTTCGGCGAATATTTTCGTTGATGCCGCAAAACGCTAGAGCCATTCATCTGATCGTTGACCGAATACCGGCGACCGGCAAGCGCGATGCCTTGGCCGCTTCCTTGCGGATCCTTTCGAGGCAATGCCCCACAGACGATGACATTGTGGTCTTCGTCGACGGTGACAGCTGCCCACCGGAAGATGTTGTGGAGGCATGCGCGCCCTTCTTCGTTGATGACAGCCTGGGCGCGGTTACGACCGACGAAGATTGCGAAATCAACGATTCAAAGCTCTTTCGCGACTGGTTCAATCTGCGCTTCACGCAGCGCCACATGATGATGTCTTCGATGGGCCTATCTAGGCGCGTTCTGACCTTGACCGGACGCCTGTCGATATTCCGTGCGTCTCTCGCCTGCAATGCCGATTTTATCGAGAGCATTCAGTACGATTCGCTTGAGCACTGGCGTCTTGGCAAAGTCCCCTTTGTCACTGGTGACGACAAGTCGACGTGGTTCTGGCTGTTGAAGAACGGCTATGAAATGGCCTACCTGCCCGACGTGCGCTCTGTTTCGATGGAAAGCCAGCCGAAGCCGGGGTTTGTGGGTTCCGCTGTGGCATTGATGCTGCGCTGGTTTGGCAACATGCTGCGAACCAATGGCCGAGCATTGGCTCTTGGGCCAAGACGCATTGGCTTGTTCACCTGGTGGTCGCTTCTCGACCAGCGCATCTCCATGTGGACTACCCTCTTCGGCCCGGTAGCGGTACTCATGTCGACACTCTTCGTCAGTCCGCTCGTCCTGCCGATCTATGTCGCGTGGGTCATGTTCACGCGGTACATAAACTGCTGCCTGCTGGCGACATTCCGACCGTCCTTCCCGATATCCTATCCATTCCTTCTTTATTTCAGCCAGATTTGTGGGGCGCTCGTCAAAAGCTTCGTGTTCTTTCGTCTCGATCGACAGAGATGGACACGTCAAACAGCCGAAGCCTCACACCGCATTCCATCCGCCTCCGAGCGCCTTCGCGGGCTCTCATCGACCTACGTACACATCCTCGCAAGCGGGTGGCTGTTGTTCGCTGCCTTTATGATTTCAAACGCCAAGATCTGATTTGGAGTTTCTCATGACGACATTTGATCAACGTGAACACAATGATAGCCCGCCGCCAGCGGACGCGGAACGCGACAGTTTGCTCGATTTTGCGGATGGCAACGAACATCCGCGCGTCAAACTGCCCTTCTCGGTGACCATCGACGGGCGATCATATGAGGGCTCAGCACTGTCCATGGTCGCGGCCCGCGTGACGGGAATCGTCGGAGCAAATTGGCCGGGCGCCCACAAATTGGCGATCTTTCGCTTCAATTTTGGGAGCTTCTGGATGTCTCTTCCGATCGACGTGACGGTTTCTGCTGCTGACAGCAAGACCGGAGCAGTTACTCTTCGCTATCGCGATCCGACCGGCCAGCATATGCCGCAACTGCGTTACATCCTGAATTCCTGGCTTGCTGGCGACCACGTCGACGTTAACGGGATGCTGGTGGCCGAAAGCAGTCTGCCGAAAGGCAAAAATACCGCACACAAAGTCGCCCAGTCTGGCTCATCGCGCCTTTCGAAGCTGCTCGGCACATGCGTCGTCGCAGCCGCGTCGGCCGCGCTATTTGTCTTTGCAGCATCGGTGCTCAGTGACCGCCTTTTCGTGACGGACGTCGAGGCACCGGCCATCGCTTACAGGCAGGGTTCGACGATGACCGCAACAACGGGCGGTCAGCTTGATTTTATCGACACTCATGCCGCAGTCGGCAAGCCCGCATATTCGATCCTTGCGTCAACCGGCGTTGCGGTAACGGCTACGATGCCTTGCGACTGCGATGTTGAGACAGCCGGTCTTGCGAAGGGTGGGACCGTGATTGCCGGTCAGCCGGTTCTCTTCGTCAGCGAGCCGGGAGCGCCGATGGTCGTTCGCACGTCCTTCACGGGCTCCGACTTCCGCCATGTTGCGGACGGCGCGAAAGTGACGATTGAAACCGCCGATGGCGGCTCTGTTCCTGCGAAGGTCGAAGTTGATCGCGAAGCCATTGGCGATGGCCAATCAGCATCGGTAGTTCTGGTTCCACTGCAACCCGTGTCCGGACTGCAGCCAGGATCACCTGTTGCCGTCCGTCTAGACGCTACCCCGCAATGGCTGCGAACCATTCGCAGCGGCATCTCGTTTGCGGCCGAGCAAACCGTAGGAGGTGCACAATGAAACACATACATCCCCTTATTCTCTGCGGCGGCTCCGGGACGCGTCTCTGGCCGCTGTCCAGGGCTCATCAGCCGAAGCAGTTTCAGCCCATTAACGGCGACGGCACGCTGACGTTCTTCCAAAGCACCGTTCAGCGCCATCGTACGCAAATGTTTTCTGATCCGATCGTGTGTGTGAATGCGCGACACGTGGAAACAGTGGGCCGTCAGCTTCGCGAAATACAATGCAAAGCCAGCATCCTCACTGAGCCGGTAACTCGAAATACCGGGCCGGCCGTTCTTGCCGCGTCGCTTTACCTTATGGCCGCCGAGCCTGATGCCGTTCTCATTGTCCTCCCTTCCGATCACGTGATTCAGGGCGACCTGAATCGTGTCATCGCGCGGATGCACCGTGCGGCTTTCGATGGAATGATCGTGACCTTCGGTATCCATCCGACCTATGCGGAAAAGGGATACGGCTACATCATGGATGGCGGCGAGTTTGACGATTATCCCGGCCTTCACAGGGTTGAACGCTTTATCGAAAAGCCGAGCGTCAATGTTGCCCAGTCGCTGATTGACACCGGCTTTGCGTACTGGGCTTCCGGTATCAGCATGTTCCGGGCCGATAAACTTGTCGATGAATATCGACGGTACGACCCAGCCACACTTGATGCAGTCACCCGCGCATTGACGGCGGCTTCGCCGTTGGCCGCTGAAACCGGGCTGCTTCTGGAAGAGCATTTCTTTGCGCAGGCCGTCAGCCAGCCAACGGAAATGGCTGTGTTCGAAAAATGCAGGGATATCGCACTTGCCCCAACTGTAATCGAATGGGACGACGTAGGAGGATGGACCTCCATCCATTCGATCGGCTTGAAGAACGAGAGCGGCAACGTCACATCGGGCGATGTTGTCTTGCTGGACACCCGCGGCTCCCTGGTTCGCGGCAGTGATCGCCTGGTTGCCGTGGTTGGCATGAATGACGTCGTCGTCGTTGATACCGATGACGCCCTGCTGGTCACCAACAGGGCCAGTGCGCAGGATGTCAAGAAGATCGTTGAACATCTCGTTTCGCTCAAGCGTCGCGAGGCAGAAAGCCACCGCAGTCAGGTCACGGAATGGGGCGGCATGAAGACCATGCAGGCGGGTGCGGGTTTTGCAATGGATCTGCTGACGATTGATCCAGGAAAGCAGGTGACCCTGATTGGGGAAGAAGGCGTGTCGCGGGTGCTCGTGGTGATCCGCGGCAGCGTCAGCGTGAATGGCAACCGGTCTCAGGAACAGCTCACCGCCGGCTTGTCGGCGATGATCGATTCGGCAACGGGCGTAACGCTTTTCAACCATGCAGATGGTGCTGCGGAAATCGTCGAGATCAGCTGTGGAACGGTGATGGCCGGTGTCGTCGCGCCCTCTCTGACACAGTTCGCGACCGGCGTAAGGATGGCCGACTATGCCTAGCTGGTTGAGGGTAGCCTTGATGTTCAGCGCCATAGGTGCGGCAACGTCGTCATCGGCGACGGACGGCGGACCTGCACAGAAGCAGCAACCGCTCCTGGCCCTGGTACAGGACGCCCGTGACCTCTCCGTCGCGGCGCCTGATGTCTTCCAGCGCGCTGCGGCTTTTGGCGAGGTTCACGCGCTCCCAGCACTCAAACAGCCAGACAGCGTCCCTGCTTCAAGTCGCCAGAAGAGGATCAGCCGATCTGCCGTCGACATTCTTGTGCGCCGCATCGGTCCATCAGCCGGCGCCGGTTTCATGGAGACGGTTCTGGCTGCGCAGCCGCCTGACGGGATCGGTGCGGTCGTCATCGAGAGCGGCTCGTTCCGGCTTGGCGATGTCAGGCGTGAACTGGAAGCGCTTGGCCACGCCGGACATCTCGAAGCAACGCCCGGTGGATACATTGCACACACGCCAATCTTCATCTGGAATGGCGCAGAGTTGAAGATAACGCCCGGCGAAATTCTCAAGATGGACAATGCCAAGGGCGCGTTCATGGTGAACGCCGGTTCGCTCACGGTTGATCATGCAACATTGCAAGGCATTGGCCGGGGCGCGTCGACATTTCGGGCCTTCGTCCTGACCACCTTCGGCGGCACCACAACAATTGATCGCAGCAATCTCGTCAGCCTTGGCTTCGACGCGTCAGCTGAAACCGCAGGCATTGCATTTGCCCGACAGCAATTTGCGAATGCCGCCAGGCCTTCGATCGTGCAAGGCAGTCTGTTCCAGGATGTCGCGGGCCTCAGCCTGATCGACGTCAACGGCTTGAATATTCTGGGTAATCGCTTCATTGACAGCCCAACGACGGCAATCATCCTGAGAACTGCGCGCGACGTGCACATCGCTGGAAACATTATTGTCGGCGACCGCGGCTCGCATGGCATCAAGGTGATGAGCAGTTCGAGCGGCGTCACGATCAATGACAATCTCGTCGTGGGCGGTGCGGGCAACGGAATTTTTGTGACCGACGGCGCGACGTCGGTCGCGATCTCCAACAACATCGTTGCCCTGTCGGCACTGACCGGCATCGGTGTTGATACAGCAGCCTGCGTCACAGTGCAGCAAAACGCCGTCATCAACAATGGTTCCAAGGGCGTTGCCATGCGCACGGCGCTTCACAGCCACGTTCGTCAAAACCACCTCGTAGGCAATGGCTTTGCAGGCCTTTCGGTCGACGACCAGTATCACGGCATGCCGCTCGAAGTATCCCGCAATGCGTTCAGAGAAAACCGAGCGGGCCTGGCTGGATCAGGGGTCGGATCCGTGGTTCTGGTGGGAAATGATTTCGACAGGCAAATGCCGCGCCTCGGCGTCGGTGAATTTGCCGGTAGCGTCGGCCAATTGCTGGCTTTCGACGCGTCAAGGCAGCCTGGCGAATTTCGTCTTGCGGGAAAAACAATCGACAACCAGCCAGCTCTCGCGGCGTTTTCCGCTGTCGACCTTGCTGCCTGCGCAGGAAAGGGGGGATGAATCAGAATGGTATTCTCCTCCGAAGTCTTCCTGTTTCTCTTTCTGCCAGTTTTCCTGGCGGTCTATTATTTGACGCCCATGCGGGGCCGCTCGGTCACGATCCTTTTGGGATCCTATGTCTTCTACGCGTGGTGGCGTATGGACTTCCTTGTTCTTTTGTTCGGAACGACCGTCTGGGTTTACACCTTTGCGATCCTGGTCGAGCGCAATCTCGGTAGCCGCCATGCCAAGCTCTTCCTAACCATTGGGATTGTCGGGTGCCTGGCTGTGCTCGGCATCTTCAAATACCTCAATTTCTTTATCGACAGCTTCGCCCAGTTGATGGGAACCGATGCGCACGGCCTTGGCGTTCACTGGCGCCTCATCCTTCCGATCGGCATCTCTTTCTATATCTTCCAGTCGATCAGCTATCTGGTCGACGTCTATCGGCGTGACACGCCTGCAACCCGCAATTTCATCGACCTCGCCGCATACAAGGCCCTCTTTCCGCAGCTGATAGCGGGCCCCATCTTGCGCTTCAGGGATCTCGCCGGCCAGTTCCAGTCGAGGCAGCATACGCTCGAGAAGTTCACGGACGGCACGTCCCTGTTCGTCATAGGCCTTGCAAAGAAGGTGCTGCTTGCCGATCCCATCGCGCCCATTGCCAACACCGTTTTTGCAAGCTCGCATCCGACCATGGCCGAGGCCTGGCTCGGCGCGATCGCCTACGCGATGCAGCTGTATTTTGACTTTTCGGGATATAGCGACATGGCAATCGGCCTCGGGCTGATGATCGGTTTCCAGTTCCGACCAAACTTTGACAACCCCTACATCAGCCGCAGCATAACCGAATTCTGGCGTCGCTGGCACATCAGCCTGTCGAGCTGGCTTCGTGACTACCTTTACATTCCGTTGGGCGGTAGTCGGCTCGGCCCGACGCGCACCTATATCAATCTGGTTCTGGTCATGCTGCTTGGCGGCCTGTGGCATGGAGCAAACTGGACGTTCGTGCTTTGGGGTGGATGGCACGGCGGATGGCTTGCGCTTGAGCGTGCGACTGGCTGGAACAGGATCGCCGACACCAGGTGGATCGCCCTGCCAGGGACCTTGCTGGTCGTGTTGTTGGGCTGGGTGATGTTTCGCGCCGACAGCGTGGCCGATGCTTTTGCCCTTTACGGCGGCATGCTCGGTCAAAACGGGCTGGGAATTCGTGCCGACACGCTTCTCGATGTCACGCATGAGGCAATGTTGACGCTGGCCGTTGCGTGTTTCGTGGTGGCCATCGAGCCGATGATGGGATCGCTCAGGCAAACAAACATTGCAGCACCGGCAGGTGACGGCGCCGCCGTGATGCGCCAGTCGATCGTCATGCCACTGCTGCTTTCCTTGCTCGCCACGGTCACCATTCTGAAGCTCGCGGAATCCAGCCAGACTCCCTTCCTCTATTTTCAATTCTGAGGGTGGTGCCATGTTTGAACGCGCAATACCGATTACAAAATTCCTGCTTCCCGCCTTGCTGTTCGGCTATGCGGCCTTCGCCAATGTCGACATCCGAGATAAGATTGCCGGCGCCTTTTCACGGCTGCCAACCGATGGCGGCTCCCTGAGCCACGGCATGCTCGGAGACGGGCTCGACGCGCTCTACAAGACTGAGCTTCCCCATCGGGAACTCGCGTTCGATCTGATCGGTGCAGCCAGGTACATGGTCCTTGGGGAAGGCCGCCGCGGCGTTATCGTCGGAAAGGAGGGATGGCTGTTTTCGGACGAGGAATTTCGCGGTGCCGCGAGCGCTGAAGCCGGTATCAGCGACGCCACAAGGGAAATAGCCAAGATCGCGGCGACGTTGCGCTCACACGGCGTACGCCTGATTGTTGTTCCGCTTCCAGCCAAGAACGATGTCTATCGCGAGCACCTTGCAGATCCTCGTTACGCCGAGATTTCCCGGGATCGCTATCTGGACTTCACCCGTGCCATGGCTTCGGCGAATATTGAGTTTGCAGACGCAAGAGCGGCGCTTCTTGAGATGAAGTCGAGGGGATCCGTTTTTCTGAAGACCGACACGCATTGGACGCCGCTTGGTGCCAAGGCCGTCGCCGACGCTACCGGGGCCAGGGCGGGTGTTTCCCCCATGGCGCAATATGCACTGAATGATGCCCCAGTCGAGGACGTGCGGGGCGACCTGGTCAAATTCGTCACCGGCAGGGCGCTTGCGGCTGCGATCGGGCTGGCTGATGAAAGCATCACGCCGCAAACAGCGTCGCAAACCGGGTCCGACGCGCTAAATGACATTCTGGCAGACGAGAGCTTTCCAACGGTTCTGGTCGGGACAAGTTACAGTGCCAACGAGGCTTGGTCATTCGCTTCTTATCTTGAAGCGGCATTGGGATCGAACGTCCTCAATGTCGCCGAGGTCGGTCGAGGACCGGTTTTTCCAATGCACAAGTTCTTGTCCAACGCAAACGGCACGAGTTGGCCAGAGACCGTCATATGGGAATTTCCGATCCGCTACTTGACCGATCCGGCGTTGTGGAAGTCGGACGATCTCAAGACGAAGGAGTAACAGGATGCTCAGGACCGCGAGTCTGATCGCTCTTGGCATCGCGATATGCATCGCTGGCAGCGACGCTGGCGCGGTTACCCAGTCGGGCGCGGTTACCCAACCCAAGAACACCAAGGTTGAGACCAGGAAATCGAAAGCCGACGAACGCCGTTATCGACGCGGATTTAATCAGGGAGTAACGCGCACCGATCAGCTCAACAGCGCCCAGCTTCAGGGAATCCGCAAGCGCATGATAGGCCACCGAAAAGTGTCCTACAGGGAGCTTCAATTGTTGGCGGATCGTGGCGATGGCCTGGCAGCGCTTTACGTCGCAAAACGGCTCTCGACAAATCCCGCCCATAACGCGGATACCATCCACTACTATACAATCGCCTGCACCACCGGCAGGGCGGGTGCGGTTGCGCCGCTTGCAAGACAGCTCAAGAGCGCCAGCGATGGTGTCAGCAAGGTCCGCCTTGACCAGGCAGAGGCGACACTGCTTCAGCACGCCGCGCGCAGGAACCCCGTCGCAATCGACGCGCTTGTCAAATTCTATGCCGCCGGGGAGCCGTTCGGCACCAACCCGCAGGAAGCCGAACGACTGCGACGCGAGGCCGCAAAGGGTGGCGACAGCAAAGTCGCGCTTGATTTGGCCATCGCAATGATCTCGGAAGGTCTGCTGGACGAAGACGAAAAATCCGAGGCCCGCAGATATCTGGCGATCGCCGAAAAGTCACCTGAACTGAGTGTCAAGACAGTAGCCGCGGCGGTGCTCCGGCAACTCGACGCTGCGCCCGTCAACCCGATCGAGGTAAGTCAATGAGGCATCCTCTGACAAAATCGTCGCGGTGGCCCTGCGCTGTCCTATGCGCACTGGGCGTTTTGGTGCTGGCCCATACCGCCAAGGCGGAATCGAACTTCGGCTGTGCGAACCTTGAGACCGACAAGCAACTGAGCGTCGTGGAAGGCAGGCAGGGGTATTTTTATCGGACGATCGCGGATCTGCGAATGGAGCAGCAACTTTCCGAGCATACGGCCAGTCAAATGGCCGCACTCTCGGAGGCTCTGGAAGCAGGAGGAACGACGCTCGTTTATGTGCCAATTCCGACCAAAAGTCTGGTGATGCCCGAATATCTGCCGCGCGAGGCCGGCGACTATGGTTTTGACTACGACGTGGCAAAGCGCGTCTATGACGATGTCATCAAGCGCCTTCGCGACCACGGGGTGGTGACGGTCGATGTTCTCGGTGCGATGAAGCGCGCAGGAGGCCAGGAGCCGCCGTTCTTTCAAGCGGACTTTCACTGGACCTCTTCAGGAGCTCGTGCGGCGGCAGATGAGATTGCGGCCGCAATCCAGCAACTTCCGGGCATTGATGATCTCGCGAAGGCTTCATTCGAGACCAAGCCCGCAGGGCGGCAGGCAATCATCTCAACGATGCGCCGCCTGCTGCAGGCAAACTGCAAACAGGCCCTGCCGTTGCCGGAAACCGATGCGTTTACGACCACTGAGGTGGCAGCCGGAGATGCCGGGCTCGATATCTTTGGAGACGGCACTTCGAAGGGCGCTGTTGCGCTGGTGGGAACGAGCTACTCGGATCTGGCTGCATCAAACTTTGCGGGCTTCCTCTCGCAAGCGCTCTCCTCCCCGGTTACGAATTATTCGATCTCGGGCGGCAACCAGTTCGGATCAATTACATCCTATCTGACCTCGAAGACCTTCGCGCAGTCGCGACCGCGCTTTCTCATCTGGGAAAACCCGATCTACAACAGTCTCGGAAAATTTGGTGATGCGCCCCTGCTCGAGTTGAGGACGGCGGCTGGCCAGAGTTGCCACGAGATCGAGCCCGACGAGATTTCAACCGTTGGCGACAGTACTCTCGAAATCGCCCTTCAGGATGGCGGCAAAATTCCGGATTCGGCAGTAATATACGTGTATTCCGGCGATGACCGCAGTCGACAGGCAACCCTGCGCTTCCGATTGAATGACGGCCACATGTTCGAGAGCAGCATTCGGCGTGCGGACAGGATGATCTCCACCGGGCGGTATTACTTTCCTGTGCGCTACTTTGGAGTACAGGCATCGCAAAAACTGAACCTTGAGTTTGATCGCATGTCGGCGAAGGAAGTGTCGGTCGGCATCTGCAACACAAGAGGAGGATAATCTGATGGATAGGGCTCGTGCCTTTGGAATATTCGCCGCAGGAACTCTTCTGGTTGCCTCAACCTACTCAGCTGGGCTAGCCCAGGACTCTGGCCTCTACGGCAAGCCGATGGATCCGAATTCGTCCTTCATTCGGGTTCTTGACGCAACGGCCTCTTCAGCCATCATTGCGGGGGCATCCATCGAGAATTTTAGCGATGGCGTCTCACCCTACGTCAACGTGAAGCCGGGCGAAGTAGAGATGTCCCTGGGGGCCAAGACAGCCAAGGTGACGGCCGAACCCGGAAAATACTACACATACGCCGCCCTGGCAGATGGGCAGACGAAGCTTTACACGGATGCGGTCAAGGACGATCCGTCGAAGGCACAGGTTTATCTCTACAATCTAAGCGATTTGAAAGCGGTGGATCTCGTGGTTCCGGCAGCCAAGGCCACCGCACTGAAGGCAGTGGCGCAGGGAGACGCTCAAAGCGTATCGCTGAGAGCACCACTGAGCTTGAGCTTTGCCATCCAGGAAGGCGGGAAGACTGTAGCGGAAACCAGCAAGGTCGATCTCAAGAGGCGCTCGGGCTTCACGATTGTTCTTTCCGGCAGCGCCGGCAACTACCGCGTCATCGCATTAGAAAATTACCTGAACCAATAGGAGATCCAATCGTGACCGGGCGTTTGCGTTTCTCAGTTCTGTGGATCAGCCATCTCAGTGTGGCAGCGGGCGTGGTTGCCGTTTTGGGGGCCGCATCCGCTGCTGCAAAGCCGGTCGCCGTTGAGTTTCTGCCTCCGGCGATTGAGTTGAAACCCATTTGCGAACAGCGCTCACAGGACAGCGATGTCGTCGGTCGCTGGCTTGCCTGGGACAGAAAGGCGCTGCCGAAGCAACAGCCTTGGCTTGTTCTGAGGGAGGCTCAGCGCCTGCGCGACATCGACCCGCAACAGTATTTTCCGATCATAAAACGGATGATCGAACTTCTGCCCACGATCGACCCCGGAATGAAGGCAGACGATGTCGCCGCTGAGGAGATTACACTCTACCTGCGCGCCGGAAAGACTGACGAGCTGCGTCAGAGCAAGATGGTCGAACAGTTGATCAATCGCGCAGAGGCGAACACCCCGAAGAGCCTCTATCTTGCTGCTGAACTGATGCTTGATGGTGTAAGCGCAAAGCGGGATGAGAAGAAGGCGCTTTCCTATCTCGTGGCAGCCGCCTACGGCGGCAACCCAAACGCCCTTCTGGAGCTGGCCAAGAGAAATCTCGAGGGTCAGCAGATCCAGGGCTGGAGTGTCGATCCGTCGCTGGCCGTAACGATGGCCTTTGGCGCGATGGTTGGTAAGCTCGACAACGGAATATGTGATCGTGTCACGCGCATCGCCCGGGAGTATGAAAAGGGAGAAGTGGTCGCCGCCGATCGCCGTATTTCTGAGGCGTGGTTGCGGTTTGCGGCCGATCTTGGAGATGGAAACGCAGCCTGGAATGTTGCCCGTTACCATCTCGACAGCTCCGAGATTACCAAGGACAACAATCTACTGATCCACTATCTCCAATTTGCCGCTGACAAGGGTGTGGTTGCCGCGCAGTCTGAACTCGGGCACCTCTATGAGGTCGGGGCGATTGTTCCAAAGGATCTGGCCAAGTCCGAGTATTACTATCAGCTTGCCGTCGCCGCGGGCCATCGAAACAGCCTGATCAAACTTGCAAATCTCTACGAAGATTCCGATCAGCAAGGCGCGCGCGAAAAATACCGCCACGCATTGAATGAACTCGCTGCACTCCCGGACCCACCGGGCTGGACTTTTGCCAAGCTTGGCAATCTCGCCATCGAGGAAAGCGGCTACTGGCGGGCAGAGAAAACAGCGACCGACTTTTTCGAAAAGGGCGCCGAGCGCCGGGATATGACATCAATCCGCAGTTTGGCCCTGATCCGTCTTCAACACAGTGCCACCGACGGTCAGTTCGACGAGGGCATAAATCTGCTTCTCGAATTGCTTGATAGCTATGGCCGGACGGACACGATGGCCGACCTTCGAGATGCCTACCTTTGCCATGCCCCCGACGGTCCGCAGATCGAGAAGGCCCAATACTGGTCGGCGAATGCCAAAGAGGCACTCAATGCCGGGTGGTCCGTCAAGACCATCGGAGATCTCGTCGAGCATCCCAGCACCGCCGAAACGGCGAGCCTGCAGTCGGGCGCCTTGAACGGGCAATCCAATTTCATCGCGGGGTATCTCTGGTACCTCAAGACCTCGAAGGCTACCCCGGAGGCGATCGGCGAATGGGAAAAACGCGTTGCGCAAAATCCCGACGCAAAGACCGCCTACGCCGTTTTAATGCTGCAGGCGGACGACGGCGTAGACAACAAGAAGGCTGCCTTGAAAATGCTGCTGGAAGCGGCGCAAGCCGGGGGCCGGGGCGCAAAGACAGCCGCCGCCGATCTTATCCTGACCTCTCTTGGTCAAGACGCGAAACTGGTTAAGACGGCGGGAGATTTCCTTCATGCCGAAGCGGCAGGCGGATCGGGAGCCGCCATGCAGCTTCTTGCAACAAAGTCGGGCCCGTCAACATCGGCTGCCGACGTCTACCGGGAGTATAGCGACGCTATCGAAGCTCGCGGTGATACGGAGGCAATGATCTTCGCGGCCGGACAGGTTTCCGACGTCGAACAAAAGCGGAGCTATCTTGCCCGGGCGACGGGTAGAATCGATTGCTCTTTCGACTCGGCACTTTCGATGGCCAGCGCCTATTTCTCCTTCAATCAGGCGGCGGACGCCGTCAAATGGATGACGGTTGCAGAGGCGTTTTCTGCAGGAAAGCCGTGGAGATCAAGACTGCTCGGCGAGACGTTCCAGCGGATCCCACAGCCCGATATGCAGACCAATGCCATGCGGCTGTTTGAAGTCGCGGCCTTGGGCGGCGACGCAAAGGCCCAGCAGTATCTGCTGAAGGCCTACCTGGACGCCGCGGGCGCCAATTACTCCCAGGAAAAGGCGGTCGACCTGATGGTGGCCACGATCAGCAAGGCTTCGCCTGCGCAGATTCTTGACAGCTTGTCGCGGCTTGAGAGGTCACACAAGGCCATACAACAGCAGGTGTTGGCGCGCGTGAACCTGGCGACACTGTTTCACGATGCAGCCGCAGCCGGCGATCCCGTGGGCATGAGGGAATTTGGCAAGCTCCAGCTTGCCAGGATGGACGGTCCCGAAGACGCGGTGGTCGCCCAGGATATGTTCCAGAAGGCAGCTGGCAAGGGTGACGTTGAAGCGATGGTGCTGCTTTCCAGAAATTACGCGTTCGGTATTGGCACCACCCCATCCCTCTCGCTGGCCAGGACGTGGCTCGAAAAGGCAGCAAGCCTGGGCAACAAGGAGGCCAAGGAAATGCTCGTTGTCATGACAATGAAGGCCAATTGACATGCCAACCATTCGGTTTTGGACACCATGCGAAGGTGACGTCGATCGGCGCCGAAAGTGGCAGTTGCCGTCTATCATCATGACAATGGGCCTGCTTGCTGCACCGCCCTACGCGCTGGCGGCCGTAAAATGCCCCAGCGTCGGAAAGCCTGTGGTCAGCCTGGAGTTGGGCAGCCGATATGAAAGCAATGACAAGTCTCGTTCCGACATCGACGAGAATGCAGATGCGGCCGTCGACAAGGCGTTGAAGCCGATCGACGTCTATGTCAGGAGCCTGGCAAATCTTTCCGACCAGTCGCCGAAGTCTTCGACGCGGGACGAAACGAACCGCTGTTTGTATCGTGCGCTGTCGAGTTGGGCGGATGCCGGCGCACTTTCCGACCTCGGCACGCTCAATGCCAAGCTTGCGATCTCGCCGCGAGTGGCGGGAATGGCAATATCCTACCACGACGCAAAGGCCGTCACGCCGCCCGACGACGAACAGAAGAAGGCGATCGAAACCTGGCTTCAGTCTCTCGGCGTGGAGCTCATGACATTCTTCGATGAAGACGCGCCGAAAATGGCTTCGCGAAACAATTTACGGGCCTGGGCAGGCCTCGCCGTCGGCCAGATCGGCGTTGCGACAGACAATGACCAGCTTTCCAATTGGGGCGCAAAGACGAATGAGATGGTCATCTGCTCGGCAGACGATGACGGCGGACTGCCCTTGGAGATGAAGCGGGGCGACAAGGCGCTCCATTACCAGCTTCATGCGGTGGGTCCTCTTGTCGTCAATGCGGCACTCCTCAATGCGAAGTTCAACGACAGTTTCAGCGTGTGCCAGGGCAAGCTCGACCGGATCGTTGATTTCACGCTGTCCGCACTCCAGAAGCCAGAGCTGGCTGCGGCCAAGGCAGGCACTGAACAGACATTTTCGACTGGCAAGGAAAAACTCGAACCCTTCCAGATCGCATGGCTGGAGCCCTATCTGAAGTTTCGGCAAAGTGAGAAAGCGACACGGCTCGCCGAGCGCTACCGGCCGCTATCCAATTCGAACCTCGGCGGAAACTTGACCAGTCAGTATTCCGCGAAGTCGAAAAAATGAGTGCAGGATAGCTGGAACCCCCTGTTTTACCACGACTGACGGTCAAAGGCGGGCTTGCAATCTATCCTCAAAAACCAATCGATAGGGAGGTCGCGTTGAAAAAGCACCTGGTATTTGGGATCGCGTTCAGTGCCGTGGCCGCACTCACCTTTAATCCGGTTCTTGCTGCTCCGCCCACGGCCCCGCAACAACAAAGCGCATATGTTGCGCCTGACAGTCAATCCAGGCTCAGTCCGAAGGCCTGCGCAAAGCTGATTGCAAAAGCGAAAAACTCAGGCAAAAGCAATGAAATCATACTGAGAAGAAAGATGCGGCTTGAGGCACGAGGCTGCGTTTTCTGACGTCGGCCAGCGTCCATGTTTTCCGCGATCTGCGGTGTGAATATCCCGCGGCCGGCCCCTGTCAGCACGGCGTCTTGGCACGCCCGCTGAGGCGCCACCATCCCCTCAGGTGGACCTGACGGTGCCAACGGCGTAAGATGCCGCCAATGCTGAGGGGCTCTCCGAAGGACGCACGCACGTGGCTATCTTCATGGACCGGCATGATCTTGCGGGGACATCCGCCGAAGATATAGCCGAGGCGCATCGCAGGGATCTGGCTGTCGAGGATCGGTATGGGGTGAAGTTCCTCACCTATTGGTATGACCAGCGGCGCGGAACGGCGTTCTGCCTGATCGATGCGCCGGACGCCGAGACCGCGCAATGCGTGCATCGCGAGGCACATGGATTTATCGCCGGTGAAGTGGTCGAGGTGGCGTTGTCGGCGGTCGAGGCATTCCTTGGGCGCATTCACGAGCCCGAGCAGAAGGCCGGCCAGCCCGGTGCCGAAAGGGATGCCGGGCACAGGGCGATCATGTTTACCGATATCGTGGGCTCGACGGAGATGACATCACGCCTTGGCGACCGCATGGCTGCGGAACTGGTGCGAGCGCATGATGCGATCGTGCGCCGTTGCCTGGCACAATGCGAGGGTCGGGAAGTGAAGCATACCGGCGACGGGATCATGGCCTCGTTCGTTTCGACGCACGCCGCCGTTGGCTGTGCCATGAGCATCCAGCGCGAATTCACCAGCTATAACAGCGATACGCCGGAACCCATTCACGTTCGTATCGGCCTTGATTGCGGCGAGCCGATCGAAGACAGCCACGATCTCTTCGGCTCGACGGTGCAGCTCGCCGCTCGGCTCTGTGCGGCAGCCGGAGTCGATCAGATACTCGTATCGGAGAATATCTTCAGGGAGCACGGAGCCTCCGATCTTTTCGCCAACGCAGCGCGCCGACGTCTCAAGGGCTTTTCGAAGCCGGTGCTGGCATTCGAATGCGCCTGGAGCGACGCCGAGGGAGTTCGGTCGGACTAGGTAAATCGCCATATCGATGTCGGCGCCGCACGCACGTTCGAGCCGAATGAACGCAACAGAGCCTGCGAAAACGTCGCCCTACCCCATCACGATCTGCAGTTTCACGTCACTCGGACGCGCTTCGACGGCGCGATCGAAGGCGGCAATGGAATCCTCGAAGCTGAATGTCTCCGAGATCAGCGGCTTGAGATCGACACGACCGGAGCCGAGCAGCGCAATCGAACGCTCGTATTGGTGTGCGTAGCGGAACACGGTCTCGACGCGGATTTCCTTTGTCGAGGCCGTCGAGACATCGAAGCCGATCGGATTGACCGGCAGACCGACGGCGACGATGACGCCGCCTGGACGGGGCAGCTCCATGATGGTTTCCCAGGCCTTTGTCGAGCCGGAGCATTCGAAGATCACATCGGCGCCCCAGCCATCCGTCAGGCGTGCCACTTCCTCGACGAGGTTCCTCTCGCGGATATTGACCGGGATGACACCCTGATATTGGGCGGCAATGTCGAGCTTTGGTTGGGCCAGATCGGCAACGACAGCGCGAGCACAGCCGCCGGCAAGAGCGGCAATCGCCACCATCGTGCCGATCGGGCCGGCACCAAGCACGACGGCCGTATCGCCAGGGCTGATCTTCGCCTTGGCTGCGGCCTGCATGCCGACCGCGAAGGGCTCGACCATCGCGCCTTCGGCGAAGCTGACGCCATCAGGAAGCTTGTAGGTATAATTGGCCGGATGCACGACTTCTGATGTCAGCACCCCGTGGACCGGCGGAGTGGCCCAGAAGGTAACGGCCGGGTCGACATTGTACATTCCAAGGCGACTCGCCTTGGAGTTGGGGTCGGGGATACCGGGCTCCATGCAGACGCGGTCGCCGACATTCAGATGCGTGACGCCGGCGCCGACCTCGACGACGGTGCCGGCCGCTTCGTGTCCGAGCACCATCGGTTCGTTGACGATGAAGGGACCGATCTTGCCATGGGTGTAGTAATGCACATCGGAACCGCAAACCCCGACGGTGTGGATCCTGATCTTCACCTGTCCCGGGCCTGTCTCCATTGGCAAATCGATGTCGCGAAGCGCGAGTTCATGCTGGCGCTCGAGCACCAGCGCGCGGACTTTGGCCATTTGTGTGTTTCCTTCCCGGTTGGCGCCCGCTCTTGTCTGGGCGCGGCGGCTTTGGACGGACTATATGATCCGAAGCCTTCGCATTCAATCGGATCTAGAAGGCTTTTGCTCAATAAAAGTTCAAATGCTCATTTGCTTGAGGTCGGATATCACCCGGACCTGACGAGATTTATCGCTGACGATGGTCCACCGGGAACCGCCGATCAATTCATTTCTAGAAACTGGGCGCTTGCCTGAATTTTCCTCGATCAGTGGTTGGAAGCTTGGGTGATCTTTATGCGGTGCTTATATTTGTAGTCGTTTATCACGCTCGAACCTTTATCCCGTCTGAGCCTATGAACGCGGAGCCAGGCGACCCACGAAACCGGCTGGCGACAGCGACAGTCCTGGCCGGTCCCCGGACCCGCCCGCACGAACGACAAGAGAGACTTCATGGACCTTTCGATGATCATCCGTCCCGAGCACACCTTCATCGGTGTGTCTGTGGCGACGAAATGGAAGGCGTTGGCGAATATTGCTGAGAAAGCCGCCATCGCCTTCCATGTCGAGGAGAGGAAGATACTCCAGGCTCTGGAGAGCCGTGAGAGCCTTGGATCGACGGGGATCGGCAATGGTGTCGCCGTTCCGCACGCTGTCGTCGAAGGGCTGACACATCCGCGTGGCTTGCTCGTGCGCTTTGCGCGGCCACTCGATTTCGAGGCCGTCGACGACGTGCCGACAGACATTGCCTTCGCGCTTCTGTTTGGCGAGGCCAACCGCGGCGAGTATCTGAACGTGCTGGCGGCTATAGCGCGTCAGCTGCAGGCGCCGGGGGTTCTTGCAGCCATGCGCAAGGCCAGGACCGTCGAAGAACTCTATTCTGATTTCCTGGCGGATTCGCGTCTTTGACGAACCGGTAGATCTCTCCGATTTGGCTCGGTGTGCCAGCGCCGCGGGCCCCAGGCTGCCGCCCGGACCCGGCAGACAGGATCGCACCGAATGCCTCTCGGCCATAGTTCGCCTCGTTGCCGGCGACAGCCTCGGCTTCTCGCCGCTCGGCGGACCCGCCAGCCGGTGCATCCGATCCGATTCCGGCAGTATCGATGAGGATAAGCGACCGCAGACGGGCCGTGTTCAAGTGGTGCACCTGAAGGTCCGGCGTGCCCAAGGGAGCAAGTCCATTTCCAAAGTGGCTTCCAAATGGGATGCCATTCCTGAGTTGAGGGAGGAACAGAAACATTCTTCGTTTCATTATACGACTGACTTGGTAGAGTTTCGGCCATCAACGAAGGAGGTTTCCATGCAGTCCATAAGGATCACACGGCTTCTCGCGGCTGTGGCGCTGGCAGGCAGCGTCGCAATCGGGGCTGTCGCTCCCGCACTCGCGGATCAGACGCTTCTCAACGTATCCTACGATCCGACGAGAGAACTGTATAAGGATTTCAACGCTGCCTTCGCTGCGAAGTGGCAGAAGGACACCGGTGAAGCGGTCACCGTCAAGGCTTCTCATGGTGGGTCTGGCGCACAGGCGCGTTCTGTCATCGACGGGCTTGATGCCGATGTCGTAACCCTCGCCCTCGAGGGCGATATCGACGCGATTGCCAAGAAGACTGGAAAGATCCCTGCCGACTGGAAGACCAAGTTCCCGAACAACTCGACGCCGTACACCTCCACGATCGTCTTCCTTGTGCGCAAGGGCAATCCGAAGGGCATCAAGGACTGGGCTGATCTGGTGAAGGATGATGTCCAGGTCATCACGCCCAACCCGAAGACGTCGGGTGGCGCGCGCTGGAACTTCCTGGCCGCCTGGGCATGGGCCAAGCAGGCCAATGGCGGCGATGACGCCAAGGCACAGGAATATGTAACAAAGCTCCTGCAGCATGTCCCGGTACTCGACACCGGTGCGCGCGGCGCAACAACGACTTTCGTGCAGCGCGGCCTCGGCGACGTCCTCCTTGCCTGGGAGAACGAGGCCTATCTCTCCCTGGAAGAACTCGGTCCTGACCAGTTCGAGATCGTCACCCCGGCATTCTCGATCCGCGCGGACCCCCCGGTCGCCGTCGTTGACGGCAACGTCGACAAGAAGGGCACCCGCAAGCTCGCTGAAGCCTATCTGAATTATCTCTATTCGGACGAAGGCCAGAAGATTGCTGCCAAGCACTTCTACCGGCCGATCAAGCCCGAAGCTGCCGACAAGGCAGACATTGCGCGCTTCCCGAACCTGAAGCTGGCGACAATCGATGATTTCGGTGGCTGGAAGGACGCTCAGCCGAAATTCTTCGGCGATGGCGGCGTATTTGACCAAATCTACAAGCCGGCACAATAATACGTCGCATGAAAGCATATAGCCCCACGCGGTGGCGGTTCAGACGGCCGAGCGTCATTCCAGGCTTTGGAATGGCGCTCGGCCTTACCTTGACCTGGCTCACCCTTCTGATCCTCATTCCGCTTTCGGGCCTTGCCTGGCGGTCGAGCGAGCTCGGCTGGACAAAATTCCTGGCCATCGCCTTCGATCCTCGAACGTTGAGTGCTCTACGCATCAGCTTTGGAACCGCCTTCGCAGCCGCCTGCCTCAATGCCGCCTTCGGCGTCGTTCTGGCCTGGGTGCTCGTGCGCTACCGCTTCCCTGGCAAACGCATCATAGATGCCATGGTCGATTTGCCGTTTGCATTGCCGACCGCCGTGGCCGGTATTGCGCTCGCAACACTTTATGCGCCGAATGGCTGGATCGGCCAGTTCCTGACACCACTCGGCATCAAGATCGCCTTCACGCCGCTTGGTATCGTCATTGCCCTGGTCTTCGTCGGCCTTCCCTTCGTCGTGCGGACGGTCCAGCCCGTCATGGAGGAGATCGACAAGGAGGTGGAAGAAGCTGCCGCAACGCTTGGCGCCACGCGTCTGCAGACGATCTTCCGCGTTTTGCTGCCGGGCCTCGCCCCACCTGTCCTGACGGGTTTTGCGCTCGCCTTCGCCCGCGGCGTCGGCGAGTATGGCTCGGTGATCTTTATTGCCGGCAATCTTCCGTTCCGGTCGGAGATTGCGCCGCTTCTGATCGTTATCAAGCTCGAAGAATATAATTATGCAGCTGCGACGGGCATCGCGGCCGTGATGCTGGTCATCTCGTTTGCCATGTTGCTGATCATCAACCTCATCCAGAGCTGGAGCAGACGGAGATATGGTTATGGCACTTGATACCAGCGCTCCGACAAAGGTGCGCTCCGCCGTTACCGAGCACAGGTTCGCGCGGTGGACGCTGATCCTTGTCTCTCTCACGTTCCTGACGCTGATCCTGCTTCTGCCCCTGGCAGCCGTTTTCGTCGAAGCCTTCCGAAAGGGGGCGGGACCGTTCCTCGAGGCGCTTCAGGACGAGGAGACCTTTTCCGCCATTCGCCTGACCCTCATCGTCGCGGGTGTCAGCGTGCCTCTCAACCTGTTTTTTGGAGTGGCGGCCGCCTGGGCGATTGCCAAGTTCGAGTTCAAGGGCAAGGCTCTTCTGACGACGTTGATCGACCTGCCCTTTTCGGTCTCGCCGGTCGTTTCGGGCCTGGTCTTCGTCCTGTTGCTTGGTGCCAATACCTATCTTGGTCATTGGCTGAGCGCCTACAACATCAAGATCCTGTTTGCCGTTCCGGGGCTCATTCTCGCGACCATGTTCGTCACCTTTCCCTTCGTGGCGCGCGAGCTGATCCCCCTGATGCAGGAACAGGGGACGGGTGACGAAGAGGCGGCGATATCGCTCGGTGCCAGTGGCTGGCAGACCTTCTGGCATGTGACCTTGCCGAACATCAAATGGGGTCTGCTCTACGGCGTGCTGCTCTGCAACGCCCGCGCCATGGGCGAGTTCGGTGCCGTTTCTGTGGTCTCCGGTCACATCCGGGGACAGACGAACACCATGCCGCTGCAGGTGGAAATTCTCTATAACGAGTACAATTTCACCGGCGCGTTTGCCGTTGCCACCCTGCTTGCCTTGCTTGCGCTCGTGACCCTTGTTTTAAAGACGCTGCTCGAGATGCGATACAGTGAAGAAATCGCCGCCAGCCGACGGCACTGAAGGAATTAGAATGGAAGTTCGCGTACAAAACCTGCGCAAGGAATTCGAACGCTTTCCCGCGCTGCACGACGTCTCGCTCGACATACACTCCGGTGAACTCATTGCGCTGCTCGGACCGTCCGGTTCCGGCAAGACGACCTTGCTGCGTCTTATTGCCGGTCTCGAGAGCCCGACGGAAGGGTCGATCTATTTCGGCGACGAGGATGCGTCGAAAAAGACCGTGCAGCAGCGCAATATCGGCTTCGTGTTCCAGCATTATGCCCTCTTCCGGCATATGACCGTGCTCGACAATGTCTCCTTCGGCCTGAAAGTGCGCGATGGTGCGCGGCGTCCGCCCAAGGCTGAGATCCGCAGGCGGGCTCTGGAGCTTCTCGACCTCGTTCAGCTCTCCGGCCTGGAGAAGCGCTATCCGGCCCAGCTTTCCGGCGGCCAGCGTCAGCGCGTGGCGCTTGCGCGCGCCATGGCGGTTGAGCCGAACGTGCTTCTGCTTGACGAGCCCTTCGGCGCGCTCGACGCCCAGGTCCGCAAGGATCTGCGCAAATGGTTGCGCGAGATCCATGATCGCACCGGCCACACCACCGTCTTCGTCACGCACGACCAGGACGAGGCAATGGAGCTTGCCGACCGCGTGGTTGTCATGAGCCAGGGCGCGATCGAGCAGATCGGAACACCCGACGAGGTGTACGACAACCCAAACTCGCCCTTCGTCTTTGGCTTTGTCGGACAGTCGAACTGTCTCGACGTGCGGGTCAATGGCGGCGAGATCTGGTTCGAGGACCGGCCGCTCGGGCTGAAGGTCGAGAGCGAAGCGGATGGAGACGCCCAGCTTTACTTCCGGCCGCACGATATCGAGTTGCGGGACGGCTGCGGCGGTTGCATCGCCGGTCTGCTGACGACAAGCCGGCGCGTTGCCGGCACGCGCCACATCGAGGTCGACATCGGCAAGGGACATCCGCCCATCGAACTCGAACTGTCGCCTTCGCAGGCAGGGGCGCTCGATCGGACGCGGATCGCCTTCAGACCGACACGGTGGAAGTTGTTCCGGCCGGCTGCATAGTGACGGTCCACGCGGGCGATAGCGGCACGAATCAGCATGCCGCGCGGGCCGATTTCGGTGGTTGCATCCGCCTGGCGGTCATTACCGGCGATGGAAGATCTCTTTGTTTTCGGGGGGCGGCAGCAATGCGAATCACCCTGCGCAGCCGGGCGAAAGGCACCCAAATCAAATTGTGATACTAATTGGGTTTGAAATTTACCTGAAACGCAGGTAAAAAAGCGATCACTTAATCGAGAAGGGCTTACTACTCTAAATAGGGGGCACCTGACATTGAGGGCGCATACATCGTTGGGAAAATCTCTCGCCGGGATTTTGCTCGCGGGCGTGGCTGCTGTAGGCTGCACGACCGCACAGCAACCGGCTTCGAAGGTGGTGAGCGAAGCCACCAAGCCCAGGAATGCGGCGCACGCGGCGCAATCAACCAAAGTTACCTTCAATTATACGGCCAAGGATCGCGATTGCCTGAAGCGGGCAATGTACTTCGAATCCGAGCATTCTGATCGCGACGGCTACATGGCGGTCGGAACCGTGGTCATGAACCGTCTGACGTCGGGCGCCTATCCCGATTCAATCTGTGGTGTCGTTGCCCAACAGAGACAGTTTGCACCTGGCGTGATGACGCGCGAAGTTGAGCCTGTGGCCGAGATTGAACTGGCAGACGCCGCTGACGCAATCTTGCGTGGCGAACGGCATCCGGGCGTCAAGGACGCGATGTTCTTTCACACGGACGGTCTGTCGTTTCCATATCGCAACATGCACTACGTGACGATTGCCGGCGGCAATGCGTTTTACGAGAAGCGTGGCCGGGACGGCGAGCTGCAGACGCCAGCACCCTTGCCCGCATATGAAGTTGCAATGAACTATCTGCCGGGCCGCAGCAGGATGCCGGCGCAGTTCGAGGCGCTTGTTCCGACGACGGTCCCTGTGCCGATCCCGATGCCCGGGACCGTGGCGACCTTGGGAACGGAACCGGCTCCTCCGGCACCGACGGAAGCTGTCGTGCCTGTCAGCACCGACGCGGTGATACCAGTCGCCATTCCGACGCCGAGGCCGGACCTCGATAACGCCGTTCTGCGCGGCAGCCTCGCCCACGGCTGAGGCTGCTCGCTCTACTTCGCCCTGGTTCCATCGGCATCGAAGACGTGCAGATGCTGTGCGGGGAACGACACGTTGATTGTCGGGCCGGATGTCAACGCGGCCCGGTCGAGCGTGAAGATCTTGAATGGCAGGCCGTGCAGCGACAGGTGCAGGATGATGCCGAAACCGGTCGGCTCGACCAATTCGACGTTCGCGTTCAGACCGCCTTCGCTTGTAATCACAACATGCTCTGGACGTATGCCGAGCGTGACTTTAGCACCGTTTGTCAGCGATAGCGGCGCAGCGAGCGGGACAACCGTTCCGTCCTTCAGGCGGACCCCACCGTCTGTATAGGTCGCGTCCAGGAAATTCATGCCTGGCGAGCCGATGAAGCCGGCGACGAAGAGGTTGGCGGGAGTATCGTAGAGTTCGAGCGGGCTGCCGACCTGCTGCACGACACCGCCATGCATGGCAACGATCCTGTCGGCGAGCGTCATCGCCTCGATCTGATCGTGGGTGACATAGATCGAGGTCGCCTTCAGGTCGCCATGCAGTTTCTTGATTTCCGCGCGCATCTGTTCGCGCAGGCGCGCGTCGAGGTTCGACAGCGGCTCATCGAAGAGGAAGGCTTTCGGCTGGCGCACGATGGCACGGCCCATGGCGACGCGCTGGCGCTGGCCGCCCGAAAGCGCCTTCGGCCGGCGTTCGAGCAGCGGGTCGAGGCCGAGCTTGGAGGCGGCAGCACCGACGGCGCTGGCGATCTTTTCCTTGGCGGTTTTGCGAAGCTTCAGGCTGTAGCTCATGTTGCCGGCGACATTCATGTGCGGATAGAGCGCGTAGGACTGGAACACCATGGCGATGTCGCGGTCCTTCGGATGCAACTCGTTGACGCGATTGCCGGCAATGCGGATCTCGCCGCCGGTAACGTCCTCGAGGCCAGCGATCATGCGCAGCAGGGTGGACTTGCCGCAGCCCGACGGGCCGACAAGCACGACGAACTCGCCGTCCTTGATCCTGAGGTCGACGTCATGCAGCACCTTGACGGGGCCATAGGCCTTCTTGACGTTCTGGATATCGATCGATGCCATTTTGATTAACCCTTGACCGCGCCGGCCGTCAGGCCCTGGACGAGATAACGCTGGATGAGCAGGAAAAAGAGACCGGCCGGGATGAGCGCGAGCACGCCCGCCGCCATCATCTGCCCGAAATCCACGGAGAATTTGGAAACGAAGGTCAAAAGCCCGACCGGGAAGGTCGCCGCGTCGTTGCCGTTGATCAGCATGAGGGCAAAGAGCAGTTCGCTCCACGCAGCGGTGAAGACAAAGCCGAGCGTTGCGGCGATGCCGGGCAACGTCAGCGGCAGGATGATCTGCCGGAAGGCCGTAAACTGCGTTGCGCCGTCGATCATCGCTGCCTCCTCGAGATCCTTCGGTATGCCGTCGAAGAACGACTGCATCAGGAAGGTGGCAAAGGGCACGTTGAAGGCGGTGTAGACGACGACGAGACCGGTCAGGCTGTTTGTCAGGTGCAGTGGCGTCAGGATCTTGAAGATCGGCGCAACCAGCATGACAAGCGGGAACATCTGCGTCAGCAGCATCAAGGCGACGATCCAGTACTTCGCCCGGAAGTTGAAGCGCGACAGCGCATAACCCGAAAGCGAAGCGCAGATTGTCACGACGACGGCGGTCGAGGCCGACACGATCAGGCTGTTCTTGAAGAAGGTCGGGAAGGCACTGTGCTGGATGACGAAGGCATAATGCTCAAAGGTCGTCCGCGAAGGCCACATCCGGACGCCTTCCGTATAGAGCAGGTCGTTCGGCGTCACCGACACCTTGAAGAGCCAGAACAGCGGAAACAGCGCAAAGACGATGTAGCAGAGAATGGCCAGGCGATGCGCAATGGTGGGGAGAAGGGATCGCTTCATGGCATCAATCCTTGTTCAGCAGGGTCTGCCGCAGCAGGATGATCAGCATCGAGTAGGCGAGCAGCAGGACGAGCAGCACCAGTGCGATTGCCGAGGCATAGCCGAAGTCCAGGCGCTTGAAGGCCTGCGTGAAGATGTAGCTCGCGACGATCTGTGTCCGGTCGGCCGGCCCGCCGCCGGTCATGACGACGATCAGGTCGGCGAAGTTGGAGACCCAGACGGTGCGCAGCAGCACGGTGATGGCAATCGTCGGCGCGAGGAAGGGCAAGGTGATCGAACGAAACCGCTGGAACCAGCCGGCGCCGTCGATGGAGGCTGCCTCATAGAGATCGCGCGGGATCGCCTGCAGTGCGGCAAGCAGGGTGATCGCAAAGAAGGGGATGCCCCACCAGACATTGGCGATAATCGGTCCCCACATCGCATGTTGCGGATCGGAAAGGATGTTGGCGGGCTCGCTCATCAACCCCAGCGCAAACAGCCAGTGCGGGATTGGCCCGATCACGGGATTGAATAGCCAGGCCCAGTTCAGACCGGCGAGGAAGGATGGGACAGCCCAGGGCAGAAAGACCAGAGCCTGCACGACACCCCTGCCCCAGAACGGCTTGTCGAGTAGAAGCGCGAGGATGAGGCCGAAGATGAACTGCAGCAGGACGGAGGCGCCCGTCCACAACAGCGTATTCTTCAAGGCACCGTAAAAAGCGGCATCTTGCGAGAGTGCACGGAAATGGTCGAGCCCGATGAAGCCGCCCGAAAAGGGATTGAGCAGCTGGATGTCACGAAACGCGTAGGACACCCCGATCACCAGTGGGACCAGCATCACCGCAATGATCAGGACCAGCGATGGCGCACTGTAGAGATAGGGTTCGGAGGCATCGGCGACGCGCTTCAGCCAGGGGCGTCTGTCCTGGCGCCTTTCCAGCGTATCGGCAGTCATGGTCATCAGACAAAATCCGTTTGCGGCGCTTGTTGCGCCGTCGCAAGACAGGGAAGGAGGCGGCGGACAGGTCCGCCGCCGGTGGTCCGTTACTTCTTGGCTAGGAACTTCTGCTGTGCCTTGGTCAGATAATCTGCCCACTGGTCAGCCAGTTCCTTCGGCGTGATGTCGCCGAGAAGCGCCTGCTGGGTCGTCTTGATCGCGAGCGAATCCTTGAAGAAGGCGAACTCTTCGAGGTAGGTCGGCATCACGGTCGGAACGATATTCGGATCGGCCAGCTCCTCGAACCAACCCTTGAACTGATCGCCCGCATAGAAGGGATCCTTCTCGGCCGAGGTATGAACCGGAAGTGCGCCCGTCCGCTTGTTCCACTCGATGTTGCCCTCAGGCGATTCAAGTGTCTCGATCAGCTTCCAGGAGAGATCCTTGTTCTGGCTGGTGGTGAACATCGACCAGCCGGCAAAGCCGATTGTCGTGAAGCCCTTGCCGCTCGGGCCGACCGGCATCTTGGTGACGCCGAAATCTTCCGGCTTCATGCGCTGGGCAACCGCGATTAGCGCGTCCGGATCCTGGTCGAGCATCGCGCAGGTGCCTGAATAGAAGCCGGCGACGGTTTCATTGAAGCCCCAGTTGACGCTGTCCTTCGGCGTCAGGCCCTTCTTGTAGAGATCGACAACCCATTCGAGACCCTTTGCCCAGCCTTCGCTGTTCATGGTCGAGGTGCCGTCCTCGTTGAAGAACTTGTTGGAGCCCGCCATCGTCGCGCCGAACATCACCCAGCCGTTCAGGCCGCCCGGACCACCGCGCAGGCAGTAACCGGACTTGCCCGGGAGCTTGGAGACCTTTTCGGAAGCTGCGACGAAATCGTCAAGCGTCTTCGGTGGCTCGGAAACGCCCGCTTCCTTGAAGAGGTTCTTGTTGTAGAACAGCGCACGCAGGTAGAAGCCGTAGGGCAGCATGTAGGCGGTGTTCTTGACGTCGCGGCCGAGTTCAAGGGCGCGCGGCGTCAGGCCCTTGGTGTGCTCCCACTTGGCAAGGTAGGGCTCGAGGCTTTCGAGCATGCCGTTGTTGGCATAGAGCGAAAGCCAGGTGTCGGGCATTTCCATCACGTCTGGCGTGTCGCCGGCCGAGACCATGGTCGCGAACTTCTGGAAGGCTTCGTTCCAGGGCAGCGAGATGATGTCGACCTTGGTGCCGGGGTTTGCGGCCTCGAACTTGCCGACGATCGATTTCAGGGTCTCGGTTCGTTCGGGGCTGGTGATGACCTCGACCAGTTTCAGCGTGGTATCGGCGAGCGCCGTACCGGCCATCATCGTGGCGAGTAGAGTGGCGGTGATCAGTCTTTTCATGCTTGCTCCCCCTTTTCAGGTTTTTCAGGTTGTCAACTCAAGAGGCGACCGCCAATGCCGCCTCGATGTCCTTCCACAGCGCCTCAGTTCCTTCGAGGCCGACGTGAAGGCGTACTGACCGCGCATGGATCCCGAAGGTATGCGCGGAATTCGGTTGCGCCTTCTGCTGAAGGACGACCTCGCCTGGTACGATCAGGCTTTCATGCCCACCCCAGCTCACTCCCAGTTTGAAGAGCTTGAGGTGATCGGCGAAGGCGCGGATATCGACGCCCTCGCGGAATATGAAGGAAAACAGGCCCGACGTGCCGTTGAGGCCAGCCGGCAGCCGGTTGCCAAGGCCCGGATGGCAGACGGTCTCCACCACGTCGAGTTCCTGCAGGCGCCTGGCGATCGTCATCGCGGCCGCCTCATGCGCCCGCATGCGGATCGGTAATGTGCGCAGGCCGCGGATCAAGAGCCATGCGTCAAACGGCGAGAGCTTGCCGCCGAGATAGGGATAGGCCTCTGCCTTGATGCGGGCAATCATCTCCTTGGAGCCGGCAACGACACCGGCCACGACGTCGCTGTGGCCGCCGAGATACTTCGAGGCCGAATGGATGACGATATCGACGCCAAGTGAAATCGGCTGCTGGAAGTATGGGCTCGCCCAGCTATTGTCGATCATGGTGACGACGCCATGCTTCCTGGCAAGGGCTGCGAGCGCGCCGACATCATGGGCTTCCATCACCCAGCTCGTCGGACTTTCCATGTAGAAGACCTTGGCGCCGGGCAGCGCCTTGGCTACAGCCTCTTCATCGCGACCATCAACATAGGTCACCTCGACCTTCATGCGCTTCAGGATCGTGCCAAACAGGCGGAAAGCATCGGGATAGACGTGCTTGACCGCAACGATCCGGTCGCCCGGCTCGACGAAGGAGAGCACCGCCGAGGAGATCGCCGCCATGCCGCTTGCAAAGCCGAGCGCATCTTCAGCGCCCTCGAGCTTTGCCAGCATTTCCTCGAACATGCGGACGGTCGGGTTGAGGCCGCGCGTATAGATCGGCCGGACCTTTTCGCCCCGATAGGAGGAGATCATGTCGTCATAGTCGGAAAAGGTGAAGAGTGACGTCTGAAAGATCGGTGGCACGACAGCTTCGGCGAAGTTTCCTTCGTCGTGTGCTGTGATGAGCGAGGCAAGATCGAACGCGTCTGCGCCGTTGTTCATTTCGACATTTCCTTGATATCTTCCTCGACGACCCCGAGGATTTTCAGTGTCTCTTCACGCGCGGCCTCGGCGTCCCGGGCAGCGATCGCGTTGAAGAGCGTGCGGTGAAAGGGAAACGAGCGGCGGGCGAAGTCCTCGCGCTCGAAGGGATGCTCCCAGAACTGCCAGAATGTCTCGCGCATCTGCTCGAGAAGCTGGCGGAAAAGCGGATTGTGGGTGGCATCGTAGATGGCAAGATGGAAGGCAAGGTCTTCAGGCCCCGACGTGCCCTTCTCTATGTGGACGCGTTCCATCTCGTTGAGGTTCTGCTCGATCAGGATGAGATCCTTGTCGGTCCGCTTGCGCGCGGCGACCATGCAGGCCTCGCACTCGATCCCGCGACGCACCTCGAGCGTTTGCAAAAGAGCGTTACGCAGATGGCCGGTATCAAGCGACAGCGGCATGTGGATTGTCGCCTTCGAAACAGGTTTCAGCAAGTAAGTGCCGCTGCCCTTTCGTGTTTCGATGACGCCGAGCGCCTGGAAATGACGGATCGCTTCGCGGATCGTCGAACGGCCCACCATCAGCGCCGCCATCAGCTCGCGCTCCGCCGGCAGGCGATCGCCTGCCCTCAATTGCGCGCTCTGAACATACTCGGCCAGTGCGTCGGTCACCTGACGTGCCCGATCCATGGCCGGAAGCGGCCGGATAACCGGCCTGTCGCTGCGTGGTGCCTTCATGGTTCCCCAGAATTCTTATAGGCAGTCGACCTGAAATTGGTCTGACATCTTAGCATTTCCAAAAAGCAGCGGAAACGTCAAGGGCAAGTCGGAAGTTAAAGAGCGGATTCTAGATTCTCCCAAGATACGGATCTCGGAAATAGAGGTCGTGGCGAAGGTCAGCGACCCTTACACAAACCTTTAAAAGGCAGACCTCACAGCAGACGCTGAAGGCGCGTGTCAGTCCTTGCCCACCGAGCGGTGCAAACCCGCCGCAGAGCTACGGCCGACGATCCGACGGGTTATCAAGCACCGCCAGTTCAGCCTCGGTTGGAACCTCGTTTATCTCGAACATCCTTCGTGGGCGTTCCCGCCATTGCTCCAGGTCGCCCTCACTCCGGAGGACAACGGCAACCATCGCCGCGGACGTCCACTTCGTCCTTCGCCATCGGCCATGTATTGAATGACCTCACACCGAAACGTCGCGCGCGAAAACCCGGAGAAAGAAAAACCACAGCGCCTGCTTGACTAGTAGCAAGTTCCAGCGTCCTTGCAGTGTCGGTATCGCCCTGAACGATTGCGACGAAATCTCGCAAGAAGGTAGCAACCGCCACACCTCATAGGTGGAATTCAACGCTTGGGGCTGAAGCCACCCGTATCATCATCGCTTACGATTTTCGGCCGCTCGTGTCGGCTTGAAATGCTGTAGTCATTCCGATCGTAGTGCACGCGAAGTGTCTGAGCCGGCCGATTGCCGTTCAAGAATTTGTCGAGTTCAGCAGTACGGGATTTGGATAGCCGGACTTTGTCAGCAAACTGCGGCCACCGGTCTACGGCCGTTCGCACCTGCTCTATAACATACCGAGCGTCTTGATCCGAGATCGAAGCCCCTCTGGCGACCGCCAAGAGGTGAGACATGCCAGGGTTTCTACCTTCCCCAGCTATTGCCGCGCTGTGCTCTCCGCCTGGTCCGGACGAAAAGGTAAGATCGTATGCAGGTGCTAACGACCAACGACCATTCCCGTCCATAAGGAATGCGTGGTTCTTCGCATGGTCGTCGCGATTCTTGGCATATACATTGAACACCATGTTTCGAAACATCTTGAGGACTTCTGCGGCGTCGCGGGTCATCATATGGGTAAGCTTGTGAAGTTGCTCATAGTTGAGAGAGGCCTCGCGATGGCTGGCATTCAACAGACCGCTTGCCGTGTGCATGTGAAGCCTACCGGCGGGTATCCTGTCAAAACGCTTCGTCGCAAAAAGCCGCCTTCCCTTCCGGGTGTCGAATAGCTGGGTGTCGGCCATCTCCAGCCCTGCAGCTGCCGCCATGAGCGCATAGGCTTTTTCTTCGGCACCCATCTCCCCCGGATCGTTAGAACCGGGCGCTTTGACCATCCATCTTTCAAATCCCGAATCCAACGGCTGGCCGTAGTCCAAAACACAGCTATTCTCGGCCTTGTTGAAGCCGGTCATGATCTTTGGTCGTGCACCCGCTGATCCACCTTGCGCGCCCTGCAAGCTATCGATGTCAGCGACGTCCATTTCTGTCTGTACCAACTCCACTTGATCAGCGAACCAGTCGAGGTCAGCGTCGGTCGGTTGTTTCCGATCGTCCGGCAAATCGGGAACGTATGTCAGCGCGCCCATTCCCGTTCTTCCCACTGCCGAGAGACGGTCGATGGGAGTGAGCTGCGTATAGTCGATGCCCGCTCGCTGGAAACGGCGGTCGAGCAATAGACGACCCCAACCATCAGGCAGGCTGTCGTTGAAGAGCCCATGGAGCCCGTCAAACGGATCGCGAGGCGCTGCAATCAATCCAGTGGCGGCCATCATATGGAATGGCGAAATCGAAAGGGGCGCTGCGAGAAACTCTGCCGAGTACTCGAAGTAGGCCCTCCGTTCCTTGCCGCTCCAAGCGAGCGTGCCGAGCTTCTTCTCATTCCCTTCGAGATTCAGATAGACGCTCATCTGCTGGACTGGTTTGAACTTCATTTCCTGCGCACCCGCTGCTTAAGAGGACGATCAACGACATCATCGATATTCTGCGGCGGCCGACTCGGAAACAATCGCTCGAACTCAGCCTCGGCCTCAAGGGCGAAGGCGATTTTCACGAGACTCTCGAGGGAGATTTTCCCACTTTCTTCAAATAGTCTCAACGACCCGTACGAGACATTCGATCTTGCCGCAAGTTCCCGCTGGGTCAGTCCGTGCTCGATCCGCCGGCGCTTCATTCTTTCCGCCAAGCCTCGAATAACTTCCATCGGGGACGACATGTTAAATGCGAACATATTATCACCTAACCGCATTATCTGGGAGTTAATGCCAATATAGTAGCATTTAAATATATTGCAAGTCGATGATCTGATCGATCGCTCTGGTATGGTCCGCCGGATATTCAGGATCATACGAATACGACAACGTTCTGTTCGCCGATCCCGGCGAGATCCCGTCGTATCGCGATCCTACAGGGAATTGAACATGGTCTCCGACAACCTGCCGTCCGGTCATTCCGCTCCGGCAGCCGACAGCAGACCCACATGGCGCGGGCGCCTGGCAAGCCAGAAATGGCCCTTGCGCGAATTGCGCCCACTCAAGGCGGAGGTCGAACCGGAAGCCGTCGAGTTGATCCTCAACTCGACCTCGGCTGTGCGCTGTGCTGGAAAAGACCAAAATGCGGAATGCGGCAGCGCATACATATCGACGCCGGGACGCCTGTGTGTGGCATTTGCGACGACGGCTTGCCGCGGCAAGAACCTGCATTGCATTCATTGCATCCGAAGTCGGCCTGTCACTTCGGCCGACTCATCATGCTGCGAGTTGCGGCCGGAAGACCACGTCGGCCCAGTAATTCGCAGAATCATAGGTGCTGGTCGGGAAGAGACCCGCGGTCGCGGACCCACCATAGCTATAGACACCGTTGCCACCCGCGGCGGCACTTGAGAGGGCCGTCAGAGGACCGTTCGTGACGCCGCTGGTGAAAAACCCGTCGGTCGCCACATAGGCACCGGTCGTGTGGTAAGACGCCACATAGGTAGTGTTGGCGGTGATGGTAACCGGGGTTGCAAAGTTCACCGTCTGCCAGCCGCTGCCGGTGGTGCCGGAATAGGTGGCGGTGGCGAGCTTGGTGCCTGCCGTGGTCCACAGATCGACGACGTTCTGGCCATTGTCGTTGGCGCTTCGGTAGAACTTGATGCCGGTGATATCACCGGCAACATTCGCCTGGAACTTGACGCCGAGTTCGAGTTGCTGGCCATCGTTGAGGTTCGTCTGGGCCGGTGTGCTGGTGGCACTGAACAGACTGTAGGTGGTGGGGGCTGCGGCCGTATTGATGCTGAAGGTCTCGCTGGTGGCGAGGCCTGCAATGTCGGTTGCCGTCACCTTGATGTCTGACGTGCCTGATGTCGTCGGCGTACCGCTGATGGTGCGCGTCGAGGCATTGAAGCTCAGCCAGGTGGGAAGCGCGGTGCCGTCGGCAGATGTTGCCGTGTAGGTCAGCGTGTCGCCGCTGTCGACATCGGTGAAGGTGCCGGCCGGCAGCACGAACGAGAAGGCAGTGCCGGCCGTGGCGTTCTGGGTGGCGGTCTGGGCCGCCAGAACAGGCGCGTCGTCAGCACCGTGGATGGTGATCGTCAGCGAGGCCGTGGCGGTGGCGCCGGCGGCGTCACGCATGGTGTAGCTGAAGACCTCGTTCAGCGTGTTGGTCGATTGCCGCAGCGCCTGCACCGCGGAGTTGGTCTCGTTGATCGTGTAGCTATAGGCGCCCGTCGCATCGATGAGCAGGCTGCCATAGGTGCCGGCAAGTGCGGTGCCGAGCGTGCCTGTTGTCGCGCCGAAGCTGACCGCCGTGACGGTCTTGGTGTCGTTTTGATCCGGATCGGTGTCGTTGGCAAGCACGTTGCCGCTGGCGACAGAACCGCCTGAACCATTGGCAACACCACCCTTCTCGGTCGCATCGCCAGCGTCGGCAACCGCCGTCGGCGTCGTGTTGCCCGCTATCGTCGTGGTAATATTGAAGGTCTCGCTGGTGGCAAGGCCGGCAATGTCGGTTGCCGTCACCTTGATGCCTGACGTGCCTGTCGTCGTCGGCGTACCGCTGAAGGTCTGCGTCGCGGCGTTGAAGCTCAGCCAGGTGGGAAGAACCGAGCCGTCGGCAGAGGTTGCCGTGTAGGTAAGCGTGTCGCCGCTGTCGACATCGGTGAAGGTGCCGGCCGGCAACGCGAACGAGAAGGCGGTGTTGACCGTGGCATTCTGGGTGGCGGTCTGGACCGCCAGAACCGGCGCGTCGTCGGCGCCGTGGACGGTGATCGTCAGCGCGGCCGTGGCCGTGGCGCCGGCGGCGTCACGCATGGTGTAGTTGAAGATCTCGCTCAGCGTGTTGGTCGACAGCCGCAGCGCCTGCACCGCGGAGTTGGCCTCGTTGATCGTATAGGTATAGGCGCCCGAGGCCGCGAGGACGAGACTGCCATAGGCACCGGCAAGTGCGGTGCCGAGCGTGCCTGCTGTCGAGCCGAAGCTGACTGCCGTGACGGTCTTGGTGTCGCCGGCGTCCGGATCGGTGTCGTTGGTCAGCACGTTGCCACTGGCGACAGAACCGCCCGAGCCATTGGCAACGCCGCCCTTCTCGGTCGCATCGCCGGCATCGGCAACCGCCGTCGGAACCGTGTTTTGAGTCGCCGGCCGGAAGACCACATCGGCCCAGTAATTCGACGCCTGGTAGGTGGCATTCGGGAAAATGCCTGCCGTGGCGGATCCGCCATAGCGGTAGACACCGTTGCCACCACCTGCAGCACTCGACAGCGCCGTCAGCGGGCCGTTCGTTACAGCTGCCGTGAAATAGTTTCCGGTCGCCACATAGGCACCGGTCGTGTGATAGGACGCGATGTACGTGGTATTGGCGGTGATGGTGACCGGGGTTGCAAAGCTCACCGTCTGCCAGCCGCTGCCGGTGGTGCCGGAATAGGTGGCGGTGGCGAGCTTGGTGCCTGCCGTGGTCCACAGATCGACGACGTTCTGGCCGTTGTCGTTGGCGCTTCGGTAGAACTTGATGCCGGTAATTGTACCGGCAACATTCGCCTGGAACTTGACGCCGAGCTCGATCTGCCTGTTGTCATTGAGGTTCGTCTGCGCCGGCGTGCTGGTGGCACTGAACAGGCTGTATGTGGAAGGCACTGTCGTGGTGATGCTGAAGGTCTCGCTGGTGGCGAGGCCTGCGATGTCGGTTGCCGTTACCTTGATGTCTGACGTGCCTGATGTCGTCGGCGTACCGCTGAAGGTGCGCGTCGAGGCATTGAAGCTCAGCCAGGTGGGAAGAGCGGTGCCGTCGGCAGATGTTGCCGTGTAGGTCAGCGTGTCGCCGCTGTCGACATCAGTGAAGGTGCCGGCCGGCAGCACGAACGAGAAGGCAGTGCCGGCCGTGGCGTTCTGGGTGGCGGTCTGGGCCGCCAGAACAGGCGCGTCGTCAGCACCGTGGATGGTGATCGTCAGCGAGGCCGTGG